>CAVPCG010000026.1:0-299355 GCA_963702325.1 uncultured Acidobacteriaceae bacterium
TTTGGGTACTTTTGTCGAGGCGGCCCGGCAGTTGGCTCAGCCACACCTTCTCCCCCCTGGTCTCAAAAGGGTCCTTTTGTCAAGCGAGATTCTCGTGATTCTTGGTCCGTATCTTGCGCGACAGGGCCTACAATCGAATCCCGTCAGTACATTAACGCCACGAAAAGGTGTTACGACGTGGGGGGTGGGCCAGCCTGGTGCCCATCCCATCCCGCAACAACCTCAAATCAAAACCCCAGCATGCAAAACCCACCTACTTTCGTCTGACCATTCGTCTCCACATAACTTTAGTCCTTTTCCCACCTGCTTCAAACACCCGTTCGATCAGCTGAAGTAGTGGGATAAAATGGACCACCTCGAGGCTCCAGCCTCGTCGATGTTGCCGCCCCCACAGCGCGACGAAACAATCCGATACAGCAAGGGAGAATGGGAACAGCATCGGCCCCTTATTGAGGGCATGTACCCACTGAAAGGGATAGGCCTCAAAGCAATTATAGCTTGCTTGAAGGAAGACCGAGGCTTTGTAGTGAAGTCAGATATCCGATCCATGTTGGTCAACAGTTCCTGCAAAGACTGATTATTTTTAGCGAGAGACAGCTGAAACGAAAGATCAAAGATTGGAAATTGGAGAAGAATGTTAAGTCGGATGAGATGAAGGTTATTGTGCGGAAGATACAGCAGCGAGCCGCCATAGGCAAGAACACGGCTTTTCGTGTCAGAGGCCAGCCGGTAGACCCATCGAAAATCGAACGATGGCAGAACAGGTGTGGAGAGGTGAATCTAAACGATTCTCCATCGCCCTCATGTAAGTTTCAGTCAATCAGCCTTCACTCGATATAACTGACTTATCACAGCTAGCTCATCAACTCCCTCCGATATCAGTTACAACACAATCCACGATTTACGATCTCCTTCGCCATATGGAAGGAATATCTTAGCCGGTGGCAAAGACTATGAAGGCGCGGGAAGCCAACTTCCGCCATTAACCTCCCCGTCACCTGTTGTTGGACAGATCGACTCTCTGAATGTTCTCGGTGCAGATGTCTTCAGTAATCAGGGGGGTGCAGAGCTGTTTGAGGGGAGAAGTCCATCTCCTTTTACAGCTCCCCCTTCGCCCGCGTCAACTCTAAGGGAAATAGCCACGGCCCCTTCCAATCTACCCAGGACCTCCCAAAAACCTCTGGCAGGGGAGAGCCTCGCAGCCGGGGATGATGTCGCTCAGGCAATGTTTCAGCTACCCCAAACCTTCAGAAAAAACGATACAAACAAACGGAAGAGCTTGAGCTCACCCAAAGATTGGATGATTTCCGATCTAGGTACGGCATATCTCATCCAGCAACAATAGACACCGCTATTCGCCTTGCTGAGATACTAAGCCTCCAGGGTAGATACCAGGCTGCTGAACTTCTCTTCAAGCAAGGTGCGATTTGCCTCCACCAAAACTTTGGAGAAAACGATCCCAGAACTGTCCATGCATTCAGTCAACTCGCTCATTGCTTTATTAATCAAGGTCAATTGTCGAAAGCAGAAAAACTGTTTGACATGGTGTATTTGAAGGCGTCCCAGATTTGGCCTTCATCTGACCGGAAGTTCTTAGCGATAAAAAAGGGCTTTGGATACTGCAAATTAGTCTTGGGCGACTATGCAGCAGCTGAGCAGGCGTTTCGCGAAGTATTGGCAATCGGTTCGCAGTTTCTTCCTGCGAAAGATGCTCTTATACGTGATTGCATGAGGAGCTTGCAACAACACTTATGTGTTCAAGCCAATTGAGCGAAGCAGAAAAGCTCTTATCAGATGTTATGGAAATATGTGCGTCATGTGAGAATGTTCCCGTTCTTGAGCTTTTGCTCGATCGAGCGATGATTTGCGGAAATCTGCCGTCTCCAGGGAAAGCACCATCTGGCAGAGCAGGTCTTGAGGGAGGTCCGCGAAACACAAACCCTAACTTTGGGCCGAGAACATGATACATACCTTGAGCACAACAAAGGCACTAGTGGAAACGTTGAGAGACCTTGGAAGATTCATCGAAGGGGAAGGACTGCTTCGCGACGCAACTAAAATATCTACCAAGATACTAGGAGAGAAGCACTGGAGAGTAAGTGAACCTGCAGAGGAAGTGTCTCTGCACTCTTGCAGCCTTACTATTCACCCAAAAAACTATGCCGCATTGCCTCCCTAAGAAATACGCACGAGACATTGCTGACTTTTCCCTTTACTCAGACCCTGCACATGTATGCCATCCTGGCCGATCTGCTCTGCAAGCAAGGAAAATACGTGGAGGCTGAGAATATTGCCATGCAAGTATTAAGAAGGTGCGAGGACGTGGTTGAGTCGAAAATGGGAATACCCTGCCTCGCTGCTATGGTTCTCAGTCGCTCATGCCATGCTCAAGGACGACTGGAAGAGGCCTTGAAAGCAACCAAAATGGCTTCTGAGTTAAATGGCGAGTTAAATGGCGCAGCGCCCCTACAGCGGAGCAGTGATGGAAGAATGTGAGAGAAGAATTAAAGACATTACTCGAGAGATGGACCAGCTTCGCAAACCTGGGGACGAAGATTTTCCATGTATGAACTCTCCGCAACGAGATCTTAATGAGGTTGCGGGTCGTGTGGATTCTGATGTTGATCTCTTGAGCAACAATTCAGTCTCGACTTTCCCGAACTCTTGGCCGAGATGATCCTGACTGTAGGTTCTGGATGCCTATATCTTCTTGTCAAGATTCCATTGGCTGAATGATCCAGGAAAAACAATATTTGGTGTTTGAGAACTATCTCATGAGTACTGCACATGGAAAAAAGCTTGGATTTAAGATAGCTGAAATGTAGACGTACGAGAAAAATAACCGCTATTAATCATACTCGCCTTTACCAACTTCACTGATCCCTGTGAGCGCAGCCATATACGTTGCTGCATCTGTATAGGGCTCATTATCCACCAATGTTGTAGAACGTCGAGTACGAATTGCTTCAGCCTCAATGACCTTCATCACTTAATAACATTCGGTTTGAAGAAATATATGGATCAGTGAGAGTGGCAACTGAACGCAGGAGCCTATAAGAGCCACCTTCGAAGGATTTACAGACTCCCGGCTTGGGAACAGCCCGTTTGCTAGCATTTGGCTGGCATTGATAGTTCTTTTTGGTGGAGGGGAACCTCATGTTGAGGGGAAAATGAGGTTGTAAAAGTCACTGCAACTGCCATTCGAAGCAGATCAACCCTCGGGATTTCCTGCTATAGGTGTGAACAGCCTTTTCTCCGAAACAGTCCACGCAACCTGCATAGTAAAGGCTATCGAAGACCATTTTTTCTAAAACAAACACTACTTATCGTCTGACCCTTCCTCCCTCCAAAACTGAAGCTCTTGTACTTGATCGTATCCACATACTCCAGTTGTCCACCCTGAAACCAAGAAACAAGTTCTTCCTCCGTCCAATTGCAGCTCGTGACCAGAAAGATACCTTGCTCCCTAATAAGCGGCACAACCCTCTCTTTATACCGCTCACAAATCCTCCTTCCACTCGCATCCCTCTCCTCAGACAAACTAATAGCGTCAAAAGTCCCTTTATCGAGCACCACGTCCCACCCCTTCTCATTTGCCCCCTCAAGCACAAGCCCCACTGGATCCTGGCTCATAAGATCCCACCACCTAAACTCAACCTCCTCCTCCCCCGTCCCTGGCCCTACGCCATTATCTCTCGCAATCCTCATCGCAAATTCAATACTCCTTTCCGAATAGTCCACACCTAGCATCCTTCCTCCCCAACTTCCCCCCTCCTCATCCTCCCCATCATCATCACCTTCCCTCAACCTGAACAGAAAATGGCCGTTCCCCGTCCCTAAGTCCAGGAGCGAGCAGTTCTCCCTCGTCACAGCTTCCCCTAGCATCTTCTCGCCCACAATCTTCTTCTCGAGGAACGCAAGGATTTTATCTTCGGCTGCCGAGTCGTCAAACCAGATTGTTCCTTCGTCTGAGGGGTCAAGGGAGTGGTTCGTAATTTCGGTTGTATAAAGATTGTCCCAGCTTTTTGGAGGATTTAGCCCTACTTTGGGTCTCTTGTGGGAGTTGGGGAGGGAGGTAGAGCAAACGTACTATTCTTTTGTACCCAGTGGGGAAGGCTGGAGATGATTGGGTTTCTCAGGCGCGTCGGTTGCCATTCCTTTTAGCGCAAAATAAGTTGAAGGTCAATCGAAAGAACTTCTGGGTCTGGGCGATGGGAAGGTGTCTCACACTTTGGGCTCGTGCAAAGCTTGGATGAGCGTCACTTAAAAATGTGTAAAATTGTGCCAAGGTGGCAGAAAGTGCCCCTCGTGCCCAAAGTGCGAGCGGTGAAGAATAACCACATGCACGAATAGGTGAGCTTGCGCGGGTTTGATTTAATTTGCTTTTCCATCTCCATTTCACGCATGATGTACAGAAGGAGGCGATCCTCAAATAAATAGACTGCTCTGCTGGTATTCTGCTCCCGATCTAGAACGACAAACAGCAAGGCCTCATTTCAGGCACAACCCAGTTGTATGCATTTTCCCCAACGAATTGCTTTCTTTATTATCTCATCTATGGTGATGTATTCATTGGCTCGCCTGAGATCGAAGACGCTGCTGTAGTAGCAAAGAAACGAACGTCAACATCATCATCCTTCTGTAGCTTTTCCAAGTTGGGCAGAATTCTCTCTTGAATGAGGATTTGACCTCTCGCCGATGGTGGTGCCGAACTTCCGGACTTCTCAAGCGAGTATATGGTGCCTTCGTCTGGAAGACGTTTCAGGACTGTGATGAGCTCCGAATATGACTTGGCAACGTTGAAGCGGATGTTCGGGATATCATCAGCCACAAGCTTATCCATCATAGGAAGAATTGACTTTGAGACAACATCCAAACTGACGACTGGAGCAAGGGTCTTTTAAAGTAAGCATAAAAGTCCGTAATAAATAAGGAGGGATACTTACTGTGATCGCAAAGCAAGTTGTCATTCTGTAGAGGTAGTTTGGGTGCGCTCCCATCGCCATTACCTTTGGAATAATGGCTTCGTTGGCCCACTCAACGCCGAAAACTTCCGTAAGCTTCTTAAGGTTGTGCGTCGCCGCTTCACGTATGGAGAAAACAGTGTCACCCAACCACCCCATGCAGAGAGCAGAGAGCTTTTCGTCGAAGAACTTGACACCCAATTGGCTTGCCAACAGGGGAATGTATTCGATTATGGCCAATCGAACACGCCATTGCTTGTCCTCTGCGAGTTGAACGATGGCGGGAAGCAGGGATTGGGAGAGAAGCTCAATACCGATGACTATTAACCTGTTAACTGAGTACATGATGTATACAACAGGAATTGCTTACCTTGGTTTACAAGCTCCAGCTTTGAAATGATGTGAAGTCGAACATCAGGGAATTCATCCTTGAGCATTTGTAGGAACATGGGAAGAAGATGGTCGATGGTCCTAGCACACTTTTAGTAAACCCAAACCAACCGATGCATATATACATACTCTTGCTTGCCAAGAATAGGGGCCAATCCACTAATCTGGGTACCCAGAGCCGCCCGAACATGTTGAGAGGTGTCAGAAACCAAGTCCTCCACAGTAGTCATGATGTCGTTGAGTAGAGTCGTTCTATCCACAAGCTTACAAAAGCCCGGAATCTGTCCGGCAATAGCAGTCCGGACCTCCGCCTCGGTATCCTTCAGAAGCTTCACGAAAGCCGGTACAAGATCTCTTGTTACGACCTCATCATCTACTGCTTTTGCGATCTGCAGAATGTCAGCTAATATTCCTTGCCTTTGCATATCCTACCAACCTTTTCAAATCTGTCGGCCACCATGTATCTGACCCGCCAGCTCTTGTCTTCAATCAAACTCCTCAACGCCGTAAGAAGGACACCGTGACTCGACTGCTGCTCTTTTGGCACAACTTCTGCGATGGCGATCAATATTTCCACAGTCAGTAACCGCACGCTATCCTGGTCATCGCCTGCGAGATGTTGGAAAAGGGGTATCATTTCCTCGACGACGATCGTAGCCGGCATTTCCTTCACGAATTTGGCTAGGTTATTCGCAGCCTGTCTCCGGACCATTGGTGTTTCATAATAAACTGCTCTCATTTGCAGCGCTCTCCGCGCCAGGTTCTATAACCCCAACCACCGCCACTCCAGACTGCGCTTCGATCTTATCCAGAGCCAGCGCTGTCGCTGTGTTGCAGGCAATGACCAATAACTGGGCACCCTGTTGCTCCAGATATTGGGTCGCATCCGCAGCGTATTTGGCGACCGTTTCGGCGGATTTTGAGCCGTAGGGCAGGCGTGCCGTATCGCCAAAATAAAAGTAGTCAGAATCAGGGATAAGCTCAAGTAAAGCTTTAAGAACAGTCAGGCCGCCAAAACCCGAGTCGAAGACGCCAATGGCCGAGCGGCGAGTGGTCATCAGCGAACGCGATCCGACTTGGTTCGAAATGTTCCGGCGAGTTCTGAGGTGCTTCGATCGCTGCTTAGGTCGCAGCTTTTATCGCAACAGGGACCGGGAGGAATCGGAGCGCCGTGTGGGCACGTGCGCGGATGGCCTAGGAATGTGCAAATTTTGTCGGTGGCCTCAGGCGAGAGAATGTGTTCGAACTTGCAGGCTTGCTGCTCGATTTCGGATTCGCTGTCGAGCGCCAGGCTGTCTGTGAAAAGGCGTTCGGCGAGGCGATGGCGGCGAATGACATCGGCTGCCCGTTGGCGTCCTCGTAGGGTGAGTTCGACAATCAGGCTCCCCTCGCCGATAGAAACGCCAGTCGGCTTCAAAGCATCGTGGCACGGGTTCACGAATGGCTTGAAAACCGGGATGGGAGCGTTGTGCAGGCTCGTAGTGACTAGCCCAAGGGCGGTCATTTTCTCGATAGCAATGCTCACCGGTAAAGCGCCATGAACTTCCATGCGGCCAGTTTCGGCGATCTGACCGTGTTCCTCCAGCGCCCAGAGTTCTTCGAGGACTTCGTCGAATTGCTCTTCGTCCGCCATGGCAAAAACTTCCTGCGCGGCGATTTTTCCGTGATGCAATTCGATTCGCCGATCGGCCAATCGGGCTACTACCGGATCGTGGGTGACCATGACAATAGTGCGTCCGCTCCGATGCAATTCACGCAACAGACGCAGCACGATCTCTTCGTTGACGGCATCGAGGTTGCCTGTAGGCTCATCGGCTAACACGATTTTGGGATCATTGATCAAAGCTCGAGCAATGCAGACGCGCTGTTGCTCTCCGCCGGAGAGCTGCGAGGGCACGTGATGGGCGCGATCTTTCAAGCCCACGCGTTCAAGGGCCTTGAGCGCCTCTTCCTCGTCGGTCATGCTGTGCAGGTATTGCGCCAGCATTACATTTTCGATTGCGGTGAGATAAGGAATCAGGTGGAACTGCTGAAAGATGAATCCGATCTTTTCGGCGCGAACCCGGTTCAAATTGCCCGCGGAAATGCTGGCGACATTTTCATCGTCGAGCCAAATTTCTCCCGAAGTTGGACGATCAAGGCAGCCGATCAGATTTACAAGCGTGGATTTGCCCGAGCCCGACGGACCCATGATTGCGATCCACTCGCCCGGAGCTACCGTCAAGGAGAAGTCCTCCAACGCGCGGACAGCGCCACCCGATTCCGCCCTTGCTGGATATGACCGGCCGACATGTTTGAGCTGAATCAAGTCTTTTCCTGCTATCCCGTACCCTTATCCTGCTCTATGGTTTCATTCACCCTTTAAGATCATAGCTGGCTGCACGCGACGCAGCACAGAAATCGGTGCAATTGCGGAAGCCAGAGCAACCACAATGCATCCGGTCAAAACTATCGGCAACAACTCAATTCTTGGCATGACGGGGGCATGAAAGTTGGCCCGGCCAATCCAGGCTGCGATTCCGATTCCGAACCCGAAACCCATCAATCCCCCGACAGCACCAAGAGCCGCAGCCTCGGCCGCGAAGAATCCGCTGATAAATCGGTGCGAAGCGCCTAGAGCCTTCATGATGGCAAAATCACGCCGCCGGTCCAATACCCATCCTGTAAGGGTAGCAAGAACGCACAAGGCCGCGGTGCCGATGATCAAGAGGCACGCTGCGAGCAGCATCGCCCTGGTTTTTCCCAGCACGCGGGCCTCCCCTTCCATAATTTGCCGCACGGGCGACGTCGGCCTCGGGCAAAGCCTGATTGAGTCTTGCGACCGTTGCGTTGACTTCATCTGGCGGACCTGAAACAGCCAGCTCAATCGTGGATGCATGCCGCCCGTCCAAGCCTTGAAATCGTGTCAAAGAAAGATAGACTCGGCTATCTTCGTCAGCTCCAGTATGCAGAATTCCAACTGGATTTAAATGGATAATGCGGCCATCCGAAAGTGAGATCGAAAGGCTTGCCAGCCGGACTTATTGCGGAGGCAGCGCGTGCGCCGAGGAGCGCGTCGGAAGGCGATTTTGGCCACCCCGTTACCGACCACCAATTATCGAGCTTTTGAACGGTGCTGAAATCTGTCCCCGATACCACCACCGGCTGATCGTTGGAAGTTCGCGCGATGACATAGCCGAACGGCACCGCAATTCCATGCCCGGCTAGTACCGCTTCGGTTTTAGCCAGAGCGCCCGGCGGAAGAGCCTGACCGGGTTTGGCAACGACAACCACGTTCGCGCCGTAGTTTCGAAACTCTTTTCTCAGTTTGGACTGAACATCCACAAAAAGATTCAGCATCGCCGTGGCAACGGTTGCGGCGACAATCATTGCAAGCAGCGCGGCTGCGGCTCGCCCACGACGAAGAACGGCGGCCCGGACCAACATGCGGAAGAACATTGATGTGTGACGCGCCTTCGTTCGACCGCTGGTGAAAGCTTTCGTCATGCGTCACCCCGCAAAGCATAGACGGGATCGAACTTCACGGCGCGAAGAATCGCAGTCGCGCTACCCGCGAAGTTTACGATCACCGCGATGATCAGAATGAGTGGAAGCAGCATAGGCTGAATGTTAATCGGAGAATCAAATATCCAGCGTCCCGCATGGTATGCCAGAATCGAGCCCCCGGCGAATCCAGCCGCGCCCGCCAGCAGCGCCAACAAAGCCGCTTCGGCGAAGAAGAGGGAAGCGACCGAGAATCCCCCAGCGCCGAGAGCTTTCATCAAGCCTACTTCGTGGCGCCGCTCGAAAACAGTTGTCGCCATCGCCGCCGAAACGGCAAGTGCAGAGGCGAACAGCGCGGCCAGCGTGACCAGCAGCATCAAGCCTTTGATGCGGGTCAGAATCGTGCCCTCGGTCTGAGCCACTTGCCGAATCTGTTCGGCGTGAGAATGTGGAATTGCTTCCTGCAATTGAAAAGCGATGGACTGGGGGTATGGAGAACAATACCAGCGGTCATACATATCCGGGCTGAGTGTTCTTGGATCGCGCCGGGCGAAAGCGTCTTCAGGTTTCGTGAGGGCGCTCACGTAAACACGGCGCACCGCGCCCGGCTTTCCAATGATCTGCTGCGCTAAGGCAAGCGGTGCGACGATCTCACTATCTTCCGCGCCTCCGGTGGAAAGAATGCCAGCCACTTGAAAACGTTCGTCAGCGATATTAATTTTGTCTCCCGGTTTCAATCCGAGAGCCGTTGCCAGCCGTTCGCCGATCAATACGTCACGGGAATCGTCGTCTGGCCACGACCCTTGAACTCTCCAGAGAGGATAAGTGGTGCGCACGCCCGTTACAAACCTATCGTTGCCAAAGCGCAAAGGCTTGGAGAAATAAGTGCCGACAAGAGTAACGTCCTTTACGGTGCCTTCATTGATCGCGACGTTCACCGGCAACATAGGCGCAAATCCCACGACGTTGTTGCGCCAAAACATGCCTTTGATCTTTGGAAGATCAACCTCGTTCAGGTAAGCGCCGTCGCTGGGTGGCTTGAGATTGACTCCGGCGATTTGAACATCCAATGTATCGTCTTGAGGAGTAACGACAAGGTTTGCGCCGTAGCTGCGAAGTTCCCGATTGATTTTGTCGCCGACATCGGTGGCCACAGCTATCATTGCCGTCGCAACCGTCACGCCTAGAGCAATAGCGGCGCCGGCGAGCAGCTTACTTCTTTTCTGACGCCGAAACGATTCATAGACTAGGCGAGCAAACATTATTTTTGGAACATCTTGATGCCGGTCGCGATGTCCGCCTCCTTGATGATGACGGCATCGGATGTCATCTCGGCCGCGAGGGGCACTGGATTACACCCGCCCTTCGAACCGACGGATTGCGCATTGATGGGTGAGGCGCAGTTCTTGCAAACGACTCCGTTCGCAGTCTTGTAGAAACCGACGCCACCGCATATCTGGCAGGCGTCGAAAACCGTCGCGATCTTCCCATCCGGCTTTTTGTATAACCAGAAACGAATTGTGGTGCCGTTTTCAAGAGCGGCAAAGCGATGGAGATCTCCGTCGGAAACTTGAGACAAGGGGATGCTCGCCTGGCCATTCACGAAATGAACTTCGGTTGCCGGAGAAAGTGCGCTGACGCTTTTCGTATAGGCAAATTCTGCGGTGATCAGAAGGATGAAAACGAATGAACTGGCGTAAACCGACCTCATCCACCATCGCTCGCGGCGGGCGGTCCAAGAGGCTTTGCGGCGCTCCGCGCCAGATGTGGGAAGGGAAGTGGGTTCCCGGCGTTTGACCTCGAACAGAACCATAAGCGCGGCCAATGCGAGGATGGTGACGGCAAAAAAGAAATCGTTGCGCACAATTGGGCCGATGAGCGCCATTTCGCGCTTGGAGGAGGGAAGCACTCCGTATTCGGATAATTCGTGAAGTCCGGAAACGAGCAATTGCGCCGCAACGAAAAACAGAATCGCGCTCGTGACGCGAAAAAACTTTTGCAGATTGATACGAACACTCCCCTTAACAAACATCACTCCAAACAGCACGGCGACGAAGACGCCCGAGAGAGTCCCCAGAAAACTCATGAGCTCGGTGGAGTTCAATGAAACCGCTGACAAGATCAGGACCGTTTCTGCGCCTTCGCGCAGCACCATTAAGAAAACGAAAAAGAAAACTCCTAATCCCGACCCTTTGCCAGCAAGCGATCCAAGTTTGCCTTCAATTTCTCCCTTGAGCCTGCGCCCCGTCCTCATCATGAAAATGATCATGGTGACGACAAACGCTGCCGCTGCCAGCATGACGCAGCCTTCAAAAACGTCTTCATTCAGGTGCGTTTGCGACAGGAGGACCGCAACGCCTATGCTGGCAATGAACGCTGAAACGAGAGCCCAGTAGGCATATTTGCGGAGGTCGGCACGGCCAATCTTGGTGAGATAAGCGAGAGTGATGCCGACGATCAGGGCGGCTTCGACGCCCTCGCGCAGAGTTACAATGAATGCTTGAAGCATTGAAAATCAGTTCTCCACGGCCTTGACATAGCCAGCCTGTTCACGGGCGGCCGGTTCGCATCTGGACCCATCTCTTCTATTTAAGAATAGTGGGTGCTCAGAGGGGCGTCAACGCTGGTGCATCGAGTGGAATCGTTTGTCTTGCTAAGGCGGGATTATCGCCAGCCTATGGAACTTTGTTCTAATATGTCGTTTTAATATGTCCTGGGAAGGACTTAGTTTCCGGAAAGGAGAAAATCATGAGTTGCACGCATCTCAACACAATTCGCGAAGTCACCCCGTCAGCCCAAGGTTGCGAGGACTGCCTGAAGATCGGGGCCACGTGGGTTCACCTGCGCCTTTGCCTTGAATGCGGACACGTCGGGTGCTGTGACAGTTCCGTACATAAACACGCCACCAAACATTTTCATAAGACGAAGCACCCGATTATCCAGTCGTTCGAACCCGGAGAGGACTGGCGTTGGTGCTACATTGACCAGACCGAAGTGTGATGACGCCAAAGCATTTCATCATCTTGGTAATCCCGAGCTTGCGAGGGATCTTGCGCGTAGCAGCGGGATCTGAACTCGGCGGTTGGCGATCATTAGGAAGACGCCAACAGTAACGAATTGGAGATTGAATGCCTCTCACTTCGACGGATTGGATGGTCATCGCCGGATATCTGCTAATCAATCTGCTGATCAGCATTTATTACCGGCGGCGGGCGAGTGGAAATACCGAGGAATTTTTTATCTCAGGGCGAGATGTCTCTTGGTGGCTGGCTGGAACGTCAATGGTGGCAACCACGTTTGCTGCCGATACTCCGTTGTTGGTTTGCGGTTTGGTCGCGAAGTCCGGAATCGCGGGAAACTGGATCTGGTGGGGCTTCTGCATCGGCGGAATGTTGACGGTGTTTTTCTTCGCGCGCTACTGGCGCCGTGCCGAAATTTTGACCGACGTGCAATTCGTAGAGATCCGCTACGGAGGCAAGCCCGCCGCATTTCTGCGAGGCTTCAAAGCAATTTATCTCGGCCTGTTCATGAACTGCTTCATTCTGGGATGGGTTACGCAGGCCATGATTAACATCATCACCGTTTTGCTCGGTCCGGCGATTGCGGAAGGGCGGACGGTGCAGTTTGCGTTGGCAGGTCATACATTTCAATACACTTTGGGAGCGCCGCATACGACATCTCTTCTTCTCTGCATTTTTGTAATTATCCCATTTACCGGCATCTATACCTTTATCGGCGGATTGTGGGGAGTACTGGTCACAGATCTATTCCAATTCATTCTGAAGATGACGATGATCATCGTGCTGGCTTGGGTCGCGGTCGCAAAAATAGGCGGAATGCGAGCGCTTCAGACGCGGTTGGTAGCGATCGAAAATAATGTTCACCAGACCGGAGTGCAGACTGCGAATCCAGTTGCGTTCCTGCCAGACTTTCATCTGGGGTTAACGAGCGATGCGCTTTGGACACTTCCTCTGCTGACTTTCTTCGTGTACCTGGTCATGCAATGGTGGCTCGCGTGGTATCCCGGAGCTGAACCGGGCGGGGGCGGATATGTGGCGCAGCGTATGTTCAGCGCCCGCGATGAAAAAAATTCTTTAGGGGCGACTCTGTGGTTCAACGTCGCGCACTACGCGCTGCGTCCCTGGCCGTGGATCATTACGGCGTTGGTCGCCATTGTTGTCTATTCGCCGAATGGCGGCATTCATCCTAGCGCCGCGTTTGCCGCAAACCCCGAACAGGGATACGTAATGGTGTTGCGCGATTACCTGCCGCCAGCGTTAAGAGGATTGATGGTGGCCGCATTTCTGGCCGCTTTCATGTCCACGGTCGGTACGCAATTGAACTGGGGTTGTTCGTATCTGGTTAATGATCTCTACAAACGTTTCATGGTGCGGGACGCAACTGAGCGTCATTATGTTCTCGTCAGCAAGCTGTTCACGGTCCTGCTCGTCCTCGCGAGCGGATACACTGCGATGCAGTTAACCTCGATTAAGCAAGGTTGGGACCTCGTGCTTAACATCGGTTTCGGGACAGGCGCGGTTTATATCCTCCGCTGGTATTGGTGGCGAATCAACGCATGGAGCGAGATATCGGCCATGGTCGTGGCCGCCGCAGTCACGATTTGGCTCAGTAAAGTTACGTTCAACGGTAACAGTGCGGTGGTGTACGCGAAGAGTGCTCTAATCACCGGAGGGATCACCACGATCGCGTGGCTGATTGCGACATTCCTGTCCCGTCCGGAGTCGGAGCCGACATTGATTGGATTTTATAAACGCGTGCATCCCACAGTTTATGGATGGAAGAAAATCGCCAGATTAGTTCCCGAACTGCCGGAAGTTCGTGACGTGGCCGGCAATTCTTTCAATTGGCTCATGGGAGTTATTCTCGTTTACGGGTGTCTTTTTGGAATCGGTAAGCTCGTCTTCCAGCAATGGCTCTCCGGTGCTCTGCTTCTATTGATTGCAGCGATCGCAGGCTATTTGATTTTCTGGGATTTATCGCGGCGCGGATGGACGACCCTGTCGGGAACGACGCTTGCCGCAGAGGCCCCGCAGCCAGTCAAGTGATCCCCAACATACATCATTGTTCGAGAGGCTACGATTTCGCGATCATCTTCGTCCGAGTTTCATCTAATTATGGTGCAAGCACAAGTCCTACAACTCGACTCAAGGGACAACGTCCTCATCGCGCTCGTTGATTTGAAACAGGGCGAGCAGGTGGAGTTCTCGGGAGAAACTTATTCGTTGGTTTCGAGTGTGCCCGCGAAGCATAAATTCGTTACCGAGGATCTTCAGGTAGGCTCGCCCGTAGTTATGTACGGGGTGATCGTGGGAAGCGCTACGAAGCCGATTCCCCTGGGATCTTTACTAACCACGAACAACGTTCATCATCAGGCGGCCGCGTTTCACCCAAAGTCCGACGACTTTCAGTGGATAGCTCCTGACATTTCGCACTGGAAAGACCGGACATTTCTGGGATATCCGCGTTCTGACGGGCAAGTGGGATCCCGGAATTACTGGCTGGTTGTGCCGTTAGTATTTTGCGAAAACCGAAATATCGGCGTGCTGAAGCAAGCGTTTGAAGAGGAGCTCGGTTTCGCTTCTCCGCAAGTTTACCGGCGGCAGGTCGCCGAGTTGGCAAGGCTATACCGAGAAGGAATAACTGGGGCCCGGGACACTTTCAAAGCGCAAGGTAACGGTTCCGATCGTCCAAGCCAAAGGCTGTTCGAAAATATTGATGGCATCAAATTTCTGGTTCACGAAGGCGGTTGTGGAGGAACCCGCGAAGACTCAAACAATCTTTGCGGACTGATCGCGGGATACATCAATCATCCTAATGTTGCGGGAGGCACCATCCTCAGCCTCGGATGCCAGCACGCACAGACTGGAATCCTTCGTCAGCAAATCAGAATGCGCAACCCGAACTTCGATAAGCCGCTCTTCATAATGGAACAGCAGCAGAGCGGGACTGAATTCGCGATGCTTTCCGAGGCGATTCGCCAGACTTTTTCCGGCTTGGCGGAAGCAAATAAAGCCAGGCGTGCGCCTTCTTCGCTTTCACATTTGACCGTGGGTCTGAAGTGCGGAGGGTCGGATGGGTTTTCTGGAATTTCCGCGAACCCCGCTATCGGTCATACTTCCGACCTCATCGTAGCGCTCGGCGGCAAAACTATTCTTTCGGAGTTCCCCGAATTGTGCGGTGTGGAACAGCAGTTCATTAATCGCAGCGCACGAAAGGAGATTTCCGACCGTTTTATTCATCTGATGGAAAGCTACAATGCCCGAGCGCAGGCGGTGGGATCGGGCTTCGATATGAATCCTTCGCCGGGAAACATTCGCGACGGCCTGATCACGGATGCAATGAAATCCGCAGGCGCGGCGAAAAAGGGCGGTACTGCACCCGTTGCTGCTGTGCTTGACTATCCCGAGTACGCAACTCAGCAGGGATTGAACTTGCAGTGCACGCCGGGGAATGACGTAGAGTGTGTCACCGCGCAAGTCGGAGCAGGGGCAAACATCGTGCTGTTCACAACCGGATTAGGCACTCCGACCGGAAACCCGATAGCTCCGGTTATAAAGGTCTCGACGAATTCAATCCTTGCCCAGCGCATGAGCGACATCATTGACATTGATACCGGAAGAATCGTTTCCGGTGAAACTACAATCGAACAGATGGGCGAGGAGATTTTAGAGTTGGCAATTAAAGTCGCCAGCGGAGAAGTTCACACGAAAGCCGAGATCAAAGCGCAAGCCGACTTTATTCCATGGAAACGCGGTGTCTCGCTCTGAGGAGTACGCAATAATTAGAAAAGCGAAAGGCAGCACAAATGACAGAAAAAGCAATGGCGGACAAAGTGGTTAAGACCGACGACGAATGGAAGAAGCAGCTCTCGCCGGAGCAATATCAGGTCGCGAGAAAAGCCGGAACTGAGCCGGCATTCACCGGAAAATACTGGAACACAAAAGACAAGGGCACTTATCAATGCGCTTGTTGCGGGCAACCCCTGTTTAGCGCTGATACGAAGTTCGATTCCGGTACGGGATGGCCAAGCTTCTGGAAGCCGCTGGAGGCAGGTGCTATCGAAGAAGAGAGCGACCGTAAGTTCGGGATGGTTCGGACAGAAGCCCGTTGTTCGAAGTGCGATGCGCACCTCGGACACATATTTGAAGACGGACCAGCACCAACTGGCCTCCGCTACTGCATGAACTCCGCTTCCCTGGATTTAAAAGCCGACAAGCCGAAGTAGGTAGTCCGCTGCTAGAGGCTAAAAAAATGAGCCCGTCCAATATTGGGCGGGCTCTCGATGGTCCTCAACTCTTGGAATCTTACTTACCCGCCGCTGCGGCCAAAGGTTCGGTCGTTGAAGTCTGCGAAGTTTCGCTCGCCGCCGGTGTCGCGGGGCTCTGATGTTGTGATTTGTCTTTCTTGTTTTCCGGTTTGGCTTCGGTCGTGCGAATCTGCACGCTACCCTTCAATATTGCGCCATCCTCAACGCTGATCCGTTGGGTCACAACATCTCCGGTTAAGCAGCCTTCCGCGCGAATATCCACCCGGTCGGTGCACTGAATGTTTCCCTTTACTGATCCCATGATGACCACTTCGCGAGCCGAGATGTTCGCGATCACTTTTCCATTTCGTCCTATGGTGACGCGGTGTTCGCCGAAGTTGATCGTACCCTCGATCTGGCCGTCAATATAGATGGATTCCTCGCCTTTCACCTCTCCCTTAATTACCAGGGATCTCCCGATCGTGGCTTGCTCGGCCGTCGTGGTAACCGTCTTTGGCGGAACGTATGTGTTTGGCGAAAATCTTTGTATGTTGTCCGAAGATTGCAGCATTGGAGTACGACCTTCCTGTTCACATTACGGCTGGATATTCACTCCGCCGTATGGCGAGGGTTCTGTGGATTCTGGCCAAAGGGCCAAACTGAATATCGCACGAGGCCGTGGGAAATGCAGCGTTACGGAAGTGCTCGGACTTGGGACCTATGCGTGGGGGACGCCGCGGTTGTACGGTCGAGCATTCTTGCGGGCCGCATGCTTTCAAGCTTGCAGTGTCTGACTAAGTTCTTCCCACTCAGCGAGACAAGCCTTCAAACGGGCTCGGCTGTCAGTCAATTCGCGGCTTTGGCGTTCGGTTTCATTGGCGTTCACGAAGGTTTGCAGGCCAGTCTCGCAGGCTTCAATGGAGCGTTCCAAAAGCGAAATTTCACTCTCCAATTCGCGAACCCTCTGTTCGATCTGCTTGCGCTTTATGGGATTCAGGCGTTTCTGATTGTCACTCCCGCGTTCCTGCGCGGCCTCGCCGTAATGTCCATTTGTGGGCGGAATGAATTTCGCTATTGCCGGCTTCGCTGACGTGGCGACGGATTGTTCCAAGACAGCAGCCCCGCCTTGCTTTCGCCACAGGTAGTCTTCGTAATTTCCGGGATACACCTCCACTCGCCCATCGCCGACTTCGAAGATTCTGGTCGCCAGCTTGTCAATGAAATAACGATCGTGGGAGACAAAAAGAACGGTGCCCGTGTATTTCGAAAGTGATTCGAGCAAAACATCTTTAGCGCGCATGTCGAGGTGATTGGTGGGTTCGTCCAGCAAAAGAAAATTAGCTGGATGGAGCAGCATGCGCAGTAATGCATAGCGGTTGCGTTCGCCACCGGACAGCACGCCTATGCGCTTGAAGACGTCATCGGCGGAAAACAAGAAGCAACCTAAAAGACTGCGAAGTTCGGTTTCGGTGGAGCGGGAAGAGATTCCGCCCAGATCGTCGAGAACGCGGGCGTCCTGATCCAATTCCTTGTACTGATCTTGTGCAAAATAATCCGCTTGGACGTTATGCCCTTGCCGATACTCGCCGCGGGTCAACGGTTCCACGTTGGCCAGGAGTTTGATCAGAGTTGACTTTCCTGCGCCATTGACGCCAACCAGCGCGATTCGATCTCCGCGCTCGATCATGAAGCTAACATCGCGAAAAACTTCCTTCTGGCCATAGGACTTTGCGACGTTTTCAAACTCGACCACAATCCTGCCACTGGGCTTTGGCTGCGGGAACGAGAAATGAATCGTCTTTTCTTCTTCCGGAAGCTCGATTCGCTCCATTCTCTCCAGTTCCTTAATTCGGCTTTGTACCTGTTTTGCCTTGGTGGCCGTGTAGCGAAAGCGGTTGATAAAGACTTCCAGTTGTTCGATTCTCTCCCGCTGATTGCGATAGCCGGCCTGGAGTTGTTCCAACCTCTGCGATTTCTGATTTAGGTATTTCTCGTAGTTGCCGCTGTAAAGATGAATGCGCTTGTTCCAGATTTCAGCAATCTTATTCACCGTAACATCCAAGAAATAACGGTCGTGCGAAATCAGGATGAAAGCGTTGGGATAATGCGTCAAATATTCTTCCAGCCAATTCCGCGCTTCAAGGTCAAGATGGTTGGTGGGTTCATCGAGCAGCAATAGATTCGGCTGTTGCAGCAAAAGTTTGGCGAGTGCAAGACGCATCTGCCATCCGCCGGAGAATTCATCGGTTTGGCGGTCCCAGTCTTCCTTACGGAAACCCAAACCGGTGAGGACCGTTCCTACTTTTGCGTCAATCGCATACCCGTCGCGAGTTTGAAATTCATGCTCGATTTTGTGATACCGATCCGCAACCTGCGCGTATTCCGGCGAAGTGTGATCCAGTTCCGGCATGCGTCCGGTTAGGGTTTCCATTTCCTGTTCCATTGCCCGGAGATCGGAGAAGACCGACATACATTCGGCGAAGACAGTTTGGCCAGATAATGTGAGGCCGTCCTGGGGAAGGTATCCCGCGCTGATCCCCTTGGCGAAGCTGACCGAGCCGTAATCGAGAGTTTCGAGGCCGGCGAGAACCTTCATCAGCGTGGATTTACCGGTGCCGTTCGCGCCCACCAGCCCTACGCGATCGCGGGGCGTAATCATCCAGTCCGCTCCCTCAAAAAGGAGCTTGTGACCGAAGCGCTTTCCGGCATTGGTGAATTGAATCATGAGGCTGATTCAATCGTCTCATGAGAAGGGATTCTGGGGGTATGCAGATCAGAACAGAAGATGAATTGTGGGCATGCTCTCAGCTGCGGGAGAGGAAGGTTCTCTGGGCGTTGCCTTCCGGCGGCGCTGCAACCGATGCTATTTGATCAAGCGCTCGATCTACAACAGCCTGAATCTCTCTTGCGTATTTTACCTCGCGGCCCTTAGCGAGAACATTCCTGGCGTCGTCTGCCGAGAACCAGGTTGGATTCCGATCGTGTTCGTGCGAATCGCCAACCTCATCCACTTCGAGCAAAAAAGCCTTCACCACATATTCGCGGACTCCGGCAGGCTTCCAAAACACACCTTTTGAATGCAGATATAAATGGAAATGCTTCGGTTCCATGGTGCCGTGAACTCCGGCCTCCTCCCACGCTTCTCGCTCGGCGGCCTGACTATGCGTTAGAGAGCGATCGGGATCGCTTTTAGGAAAAGTCCACTTGCTGCCGCCGCGAGTCTTGACGAGTAAGAACTCCACGCCATTTTCACGCACGCGGTAGCAAATCGCTGCAACCTGTAGCGGCAGGGCGAATTGGGATGGTCGCGGCGACGCCAATTGAGTTTGCCTCCCATACACATGATAGCGGGCGAAATGTTACAGAAATGTTAAATTGCAACAAAAAAGGTGCACTATAGTAAGTAGTTCTGAATGTAGGTGGGTTCAGGCTTAAGAATTAGTCCGCAGCTTTGAAGGGACGCGGCTTTCAGACGTTGCGGAACAATGAAGAGAATGCGAAGAAAAGGGAAGGGCCCGACTTTCAGTCGGGCCGTAAATGCTGCAAAATTAGTAATCGGCCCGACTGAAAGTCGGGCCCTTCCCGGTTAGAATGAGTTTTCCGTAGCCTGTTTCAGCCGCGCCATCAGTGCAATGGATTTGATTATCGGCGGGTCCGAATGTCCCCGCCCTTTCACGACAACAGCACCACCATCGCATTTTTCCCCGCAACCTCAGGCGGACCAGAAGCGTTGAAAATCAAGACCAAGTCCGGCTGAAAGTCACGCTCAATCAATGGTAAAACTAAGCTAATGGCATTCTTTCTCGGAATTGACGGAGGGGGAACCAAGACGTCGTGCCTGATCGGAGACGAGGAATCGGTGTTAGGCGCGGGAACGGGCGGGGCCAGTAATGTTCTGCGTGTCGGCGAAGCGCAGACGCAGACCTCTCTAGTCACTGCGATCCGGCAGGCATGTCACGTCGCAAAAATTGATCCCGCCCACATATCGCGGACCTGTGTGGGAGCTGCCGGCTCCGCTCGGCCGGAAGTGGCGGACATCATCCGCAAAATATTGGCCAAGACAGTTTCGGGGGACATTGAAATTGTTGGGGATATAGTCACTGCGCTGCACGCAGCCTTCGGCGCAGGGCTAGGGATAGTAGTGGTTGCAGGGACCGGGTCCGTCGCCTATGGGCGCGACGCGAAAGGAGAGACGGCTAGGGCCGGGGGATGGGGGTCTGCCGTTTCGGACGAGGGGTCCGGCAATTGGATTGGGCGCAGGGCCATCGCGGCCGTATTGCGCGAAGCCGACAAGAATTCCGCCTCAGAAACCCTATTGCTGAGAACGATTATGAAGGCCTGGGATCTTGAAAACCGGGATGAACTCGTGTTGGCGGCGAACGCAACCCCGGATTTTGCGGCGTTGTTTCCGGCGGTATTGACGGCCGCTGAATCCGGCGACGAACTAGCCGCAGGCATCTTGCGACTTGCGGGAATAGAGTTGGCTGCCCTCGCTAAAATCATCATAGGCAGGCTCTTTTTAAGTGCTGAGGAGATTCCGGTTGCGATGTCCGGCGGTGTGTTCGGTAACTCGGCATTGGTTCAAGAAGTTTTCTGCAATGAATTGCGGCACGATTGTTCCCGCCTGCGAATGGAGGACAAGATAGTCAATCCGGTGCGAGGCGCGTTAGATTTAGCCCGAAACTCAGGGCGCCGTACATCTCCGTAACAGCAGATTCCTCACAGCTAAAGCTGTTCAGAATGACAATGTATGGAGCTTTAATGTGAAGCGAAAACTGACCGGAAATGGCGATCTTGAACCTGCGAGACCCACCGAAGAAATTGACGCTGGCGAGCCTCTCAAAGCGGTCATTTCCGAACAGGAATTAACCGAGGATCTCGCGCTTTCGTTATTGAAGCGCCCCGGCCTTGAGCCGAAAGTTCTGGAAAGTATCAGCAAGAACATTGGTTTGATGAAGAGTCGGAAAGTGAAATTGGCTCTGATTTCGCATCCGAAAACGCCCCGCTACGTATTGCTGCCTCTGCTCCGCCATCTATTCACATTTGATCTGATGCGCGTGGCGCTTATGCCAACCATTGCCGCCGACGTAAAAGTAGCAGCTGAAGAAAGCCTCATCAATCGGCTGGAAAAACTTGCACTTGGGGAGAAGCTTTCGCTGGCTCGCCGGGCTTCGGGGCGTGTCGTCGCAGCCTTGCTGAATGATTCGGAGACACGAGTGATCAGTCTAGCTTTACGAAATGGTCGCTTGACAGAAGCTGGGGTCCTGAGAGAAATCTCCCGCAGAAGCTCAAGTTCAGACCTGGTACGGGAGCTTTGCAGCGATCCGAAGTGGAGTTTGCGCCCGGAAATCGCGATTGCCTTGTTGAACAACGAGAGCACACCGATTGAGATTGTTGGAAAACTCGCGGCCTCGTTACCCAAATTCGTTGTTCAGCAAATCCTCGCAGGGCCCCATTTGTCTGAGGAATTGAAGAGGAAGCTTCAAGATACTCTGGTTGCTGCTGGCGCTGGAACTTAGAGGACGCATACGATGCGGATCTCAATACCGCTGACAAGTGGGTGGATCTCACGTTGCAGAAACAAAAAACAAAAATCGGAACGCTCCCAACTGCCCATTCAAACCGATTCTGCGACTCCGTGAATGATCCTACTTCTGAAAGTGCACGAGAATCGCCTCTGCCTGGCTGCGTGTCACTACTGCCGATAGCGCTGAAACGTCGGCCTGTTTTACGGCCTGCACGCTCCCGAAATGTTCAAGCAAGCGACGGGTGGTCCTCATGCCAACGCCAGGAATTTCGCGCAATTCGGTTGCGCGGTCGCGCATCTGCCGGCGCTTGCGATGAAAGCTTACCGCAAAGCGATGTGCTTCATCCCGGATCAGCTGAATCAGGTGAAGCATGGGCGAATGATGATCGAGAACTACCGGCTCGTCTTCCTGCCCGTAAACATAAATGATCTCTTCGCGTTTCGCGATTGCTGCAAGTGGCTGATTGATAATCTCGAGCGATCCTAAAGCTTCCGCGGCGGCGTGTAATTGACCCAGTCCGCCGTCTATCAAGATCAGGCTCGGCATCTTTTTCTTTTCGTCATGAATGCGCTTATAGCGGCGCGTCACGACTTCGCGCATGGACGCAAAGTCATCTACGCCTTCCACACTCCGAATGATGAATTTGCGATAGTCCGATTTTTTCATCCGCCCGTCTTCCCAGACCACCATGGACGCTACCGTTTCCGCTCCCTGTATGTGCGAAATATCGAAACATTCAATCCTCTCGGGAAGTTCGGGAACTCCTAGCGCATCCTGCAAAGCCTCCTGAATGGCCCTGGTGTTTGGCTTCATGATCCGGAAGCGCTGATCGTAAGACTGCTTGGCATTGGTCGCGGACAAGTCGAGAAGGGATCGCTTGTCCCCACGCTGTGGGACCAGCAGATGCACCCGCGCCGGGCGGGAGCTGTCCCTCGTTATTTGCTCCGATAAAACTTCTTCGAGCGCGACTCGATCTTCAAAATCCACGGGAAGATAAATATTTCGCGGGACGTAAGGCTGTCCGATGTAGAGCTGCTTGAGCAGGGCGGAGAAGAATTCGCCAGGATTGAATGAATCTGTACTAGCCGAACTTTGCTCGGCCTGATGGGCGGGGACGCCCGTCTCTCCATCGGCGTTATTCAATTCCGGCAAGTCTTCCCAGAAAAACTCCCTGCGATCAAGCACGCGCCCTCCGCGCATGTGAAACAGATTCACAGCCAGCATTCCATTTTCGTAGTGATAACCGAAAACATCGGCGTCATCGCCTTCGACGGTTGCGATCCGCTGCTTCTCTTGAAACTGCTCGACCGTCGAAATCAAATCGCGATATTTTGCCGCACGTTCGAATTCCTGGGCTTGAGCCGCCTTCTCCATCCTCTCGCGCAGCGAGCGCGATAAATCTGTAGGACGGCCTTCCAGAAACAGCTTCACATCTCTTACTGCCTCCTGATAAGCCTCCGGGGTGCCGAGTCCCTCGACACACGGACCGAGGCAGCGACCAATGTAATACTGAAGGCAAGCGCGCGGATGGAAGTGCCCCAGATCTACTTTGCAGGATGGAATCAGAAAATGCCGATGAATCAAATCCACCAGGCGGTACGCAAGGCTGGTTGGAAAGTAGGGGCCGTAGTAAGCCGCTCCATCCTTCAGAAGACGACGGGTTACATAAACGCGCGGAAAGCGCTCCGCCAACGTCAGTTTGACGTAGGGGTAGGTCTTGTCATCCCGCAGCAAGATGTTGAAACGCGGTTTCTTCTGTTTGATGAGGTGATTTTCGAGAGCGAGCGCCTCTTTGACATTGGCGACGACGATGTAGTCAACGTCAACCGCTTCGCGCACCAAGGTGTCGGTTTTGGCGTCCTGCACGCGGCTTTGGTGAAAGTAAGAACTGACTCGATTGCGCAGGTTCCCGGCCTTCCCAACGTAAATGACATCTCCTTCCGCATTTTTGTATAAGTACACTCCTGCGGACGTCGGCAGGGAGCGAATTTTGGCAGGGAAATCCATTTGACCGAGCTATTTTATTAGAGACGGGCAGAGTTGATCGTGATTCAAACGCGAGCGAAATCGTATAAAATTTTCCCTTTAATTTTAATCCGCCACACTGCTTCCCAAAGGTTGCGCGCCAGTAACTAGTTCAATATCTGTTAATTAGGTGCCTCCTCGGCTATTTTGACAGTTGGCATCGGTCGTGCACAGTACAATAGCGCACGTAGGGAGTAGAACCCAGTGCCTGTTGCACGCATCGAAGATTCTGTACAAAAGGTCCTGTAAGAACGCAGAGGAAGGAGCCCTCAAAGATGAATCGCACTTCGTTATCAATTTTGTTGGCGGCTACCATGGCAGCGACGGTAGGTTGTTCGAGCAAGAATTATGTTCGCAACCAGACGACTCCGTTGATCAACAAGACCAACGAACTGGACGACATGACTGCCAAAAATACCAAAGATATTAAAGACATGGACGCGCGAGCACAGGCCGGAATTCAACAGGTACAGGCCAAGGCGGCCGAGGTTGACCAGAAGGCTCAAGCTGCCGGGCAACAAGCGACTGAAGCTCAAACTCAGGCGGACAACGCTGTCAACCGCGTGAACCTGCTGCAAAATACCGTAGCGAACCTCGACAACTATCGGGAGGTTAGCACCGCGTCCGTTCATTTCGGATTCAACAGGGACAACTTGACGAAAGAGGCCAAGGAAGATTTGGACAAGATGGCTGAAGCCGTCCCTAACACCAAGGGCTACATTCTGACGGTGGAAGGCGCCACCGACTCGATCGGAAGCGCAGACTATAACTACGGACTGAGCCAGCGCAGGGCAGATGCCGTTATTCAGTACCTGGCGTCGGAGCATGGAATACCCGCGCACAAGATTTACTTGATTGGACTCGGCAAAGATAAACCGGTGGACAGTAACAAGACGCGCGCAGGACGTGCAGCCAATCGCCGCGTTGATGTTCATCTCATGAGTAACACAGCCGAGGGCGGAACTCCGGCCCCGCAGCCGTCCGCGACCAATCAGACAGCGCCGCCGTCCATGTAAGACATTTTTCCTCCTCTCCGGAGGATTTCGCCAACACTGGCCGCTCCACTCCCCCTTGGAGCGGCCATTTTTTATTGTCTTGTATACTCACTCCGTCTGGCTTCCGACCCAAAACGCAAAGGAGTTCGTCATGCAGAGTCGTATCATCGGCACGACCATGCCAGTTCTCGAGTTCGTCCTCGATCCCAACGAGTCCGTCATCTCTGAAGCGGGAGAACTCTCATGGATGAGCAGTTCCATTCAACTCCTGACCCACACGCAACTCGGCGGGGGCGGGGGAATCTTCGGGGTGCTGCGAAGAGTCGCCGGAGGCGGGACGCTCTTTATGACTGAATACCGCGCCACTGGCGCAAGCGGCGAGATCGCCTTCGCCACCAAGGTTCCGGGACACATCTTGCCGGTCGAGATCGGCCCCGGGCACGAACACATGGTGCACCGGCATGGTTTTCTTTGTGCGACGCCCCAGGTCCAGATTGGTGTGGGTTTCCAGCAATCGCTCGGTGCAGGGGTCTTCGGCGGTGATGGATTCCTGCTTCAGAAGATAAGCGGACAGGGCACGGCGTGGTTGGAGCTTTCAGGTGAGGTGATATTGAAAGAGCTTCGACCTGGCGAAACGCTAAGAGTTCATCCGGGGCACGTCGGGGCGTTTGAAGCGAATGTCTCTTTTCAAATCACCAGAATCCCAGGTATCAAGAATATGATTTTTGGCGGCGATGGAATCTTCCTGGCAGCGTTAACCGGGCCGGGAAAAGTTTGGCTGCAAACGCTGCCGATCTCAAAGCTGGCTCACCAGTTGATGGAATATATGCCATCCCCGTCACGGGAGTCTGTCCAAGGAGGGGTCGTTGGGGGGATTGTCGGATCAATCTTGGACGGAATGAAATAAGCGGAAATGGAGGGACCTGCTTTCCTTTCATGTCCGAATAGCAAGCTGACAACAACTCGCTGTAAAATATGGGCATGTTTCGAAGAGCGTTTCCAGTTGTTCTGGCGCTGCTGTTCGCGGTGACCTGTCTTCCCATGCGGTCTGCGGCCCAGATTGAGGAAGTTCCCCATCCAGACAAAGCCCCAGGACAAAACCAGGCTCCGCCTCGTTACGACCGGGATAAAGAGGCAGGAGAAAGTTCCAGTCGAGATACGAAGATTGATTTGAGCCCACCGAAGGGTGATGCGAAAGACCATCCTTTCAGCGATACGGATTCCGATGTGGGCGACGCAACAACGGACTCGCCCTCATTTCACCCCTGGGATCCCCACAAAGCTGCCAAGGACGTCGAGGTGGGCGACTTCTACTTCAAGCGCAAGAATTATCGCGCGGCCATCGCCCGGTATCAGGATGCGCTTCTTTGGAAGGACAATGATGCCGAAGCCAATTTTCGTTTGGGACAGGCGTTTGAGAAAACAAACGATGCAGCGCAGGCAGTGACGCACTATCAGAACTACTTGAAGATCCTGCCGCACGGACCCTACGCGGCGGAAGCCCAAAAAGCTTTAGACAAGCTCAAGCAGAAGGTTGCAGCCAATACCGCTTCTGCGCCGCAATAGACTCGCCGTTAATTGCTGGTAACTAGAAACCGAAGCGTTCCTAACCGACAAAGTCAACCCTTGCCGGGGTGGGAATGATTCCTGCGGTGTGTCCCATGTCCAGCAGACGCCGGACTGCTTCCCGTCCGTCGGCGCCGTAATCCAGTGTCCGTTCGTTGACATACATCCCTATAAATTTATCCGCAAGTTGAGTGTCGAGATCACGGGCGAATTGCATGGCGTATGACAGCGCCTCTTCGCGATGATCCAGAGCGTATTGGATGCTCTCCCGCAGTGCATTCGAGACACTCGCCATCAGTTCGGGTCCCAGGCTGCGGCGGATGGCGTTTCCGCCAAGCGGCAGAGGCAATCCAGTTACCGTCTGCCACCACTTGCCGAGATCCACGATGCGGTGCAACCCTGCCTTGCCGTATGTCAATTGACCTTCGTGAATAATCAGCCCAGCCTCCTGCTTTCCCTCCAGCACGTCAGGAATAATCTGATCGAAGGGAACCACATCAGTCTCAATTCCCGGGGCAAACAACCTGAGCACGAGGTAAGCAGTGGTCAAATTACCCGGCACAGCGATTTTTTTTCGCTTAATCTCGCTCTGAGTGTAGGTCTTGCTAGCTACGATCATGGGCCCATAACCATCCCCGACACTGCCCCCGCTGGGAAGCAATGCATAATTGTCCTGAATGTAGGGATAAGCGTGAAATGAAATGGCGGTCACATCATAGACACCTTCTCCCTGCCGCGCGTTTTGATTCAGGGTTTCGATGTCACAGAGAGTGTGGGTGAATCGGAGTCCGGGCACACGAACTTTGTTGGTCGCGAGCCCGTAAAACATGAATGCATCATCGGAGTCGGGACTGTGCGCAACGGTAATTTCTCGAATTTCAGATGCGGTACTGCTAGACATTGCAAATCCTTTAACTTCCTCAACGGGGCAACCACAAGAATTTAGAGTGTGTGAAAAAGATCAATGTTGTTTGAAGAAGCGCTGCCAGCCACTCGCGATCGCGGAAGCGCACATCACTTTGATCACTTCGGCAAAAATAAACCAATAAAGGCCAAACCGAACCGCTTGCGCGAAAGAATGTGTGTACACCGTCAACCACGTGATGCCTCCGGCGAACAGCACGACGTCTCCCAATAGGCTGCCTACGGCTGCTCGAGCGAAGGTTCTTGCCCCGCGCTCCGTGATCAGTCCCGCTAAGCCGGCGGCAAGCGGATAAGCAAACAAATATCCTCCGGTGGGGCCGAGCAACTGTGCTACACCTCCCAGGCCTCCGATGCTGAATACCGGAAGTCCCGCAGCGCCTTCAGCCAAATAGAGAAGAAGAGCCGCAAAGCCGCGACGGCTACCCAGCATAAGGCCGACTAGTAGCACCCCAAAATTTTGCAAGGTCAGCGGGACAGGGGTGAAAGGAAGCGGCACAGTAACTCGCGCGCAGATGGCCACGAACAAGCTTGCTCCAATGATAATCGCGCCTTGTTGCGCCAGATCGAGAGTTCGACTGCCGCGTTCAAGAGTATGCGTCGCTGTTCTTGTCATATGTTGTCCATGCAATAATCAGTTCCGTGCCGTTAATCAGTCTTCGGGTTCGATTTCAACTTCTCCGGAAGCAGTTTGCAAAGTCCGTTTTGGATCCCTCATGTGGCGGCGCACGCGGAAGTAGAGAGATACGCCAGCCCAAGTAATTGCCGCAATACCGAAGGCCAGGATCAAAAACCACCACATCATCCGCACGATGTCCTAGCATATCAAAACGACATGGGTCGGACTTGTAGTCCGTAAATTATTTTCCTGCCATGGTTCGTTCAACGTCTTCCGCCGTGTGCGGCAGCGATTCGGTGAGATTGACAAGTTTGCCGCTGGGATCAACATAGAAGATGTCCTCGATGCGGACGCCCAGCTTTTCCTCCGGGATATAAATTCCTGGCTCAATAGTGAAGACCGCCCCAGGACCAAGTTTCGCCGCGTAGTCTCCAGGATCGTGTACATTCAACCCCACATAGTGGCTCAGTCCATGGACAAAATACTTGCCGAGCGAGTTGCCGTGCAGGTCTTTACCGTGCGAATTAATGTAATCAAAAGCGATTTTATGAAGCGAGTCCGGAGTGTCCCGCCGCAATGTGGATTTGCCGGACTGGAACGCGGCGATCGCAGCCCGTTGAGCGCCTAGCACGATGTTATAAATCTCGCGTTGCCGCGGAGTGAATGTCCCTGAGGCTGGCAGCGTTCGAGTAATGTCGGAAGCGTACATGGAATACTCGCCAGCTGCGTCAATCACCACAAGGTCTCCGGCATTGATCGGCCCAGAATCGTCAGAGTAATGCAGCACCGTTGAATTCGCTCCCGCTCCAACAATCGGAGCGTACGCGGGACGCTCACATCCGCGTTTTCCCCACTCATATTGCACCAACGCTGAAATTTCACGTTCGCTGATGCCAGGTTTCATTGCGTGCATCGCCGCCAGTTGCGCAGCGATGGACGCATTGGTCGCTTTGCGGATGAGTTCGATTTCGCCTGCGTCTTTAAACGTTCGCAGCGACCAAAGCATTGGCCGGACATCCTGAAATGAGATGCCCACCGGAAATGCATTTGCCTGCTTCAACCATTCGAGCGGACCTGTCGAATTCGACGTTTCTCCATACCCGGGTACATCGGTGTAGACGGTCGCCCTCTGCGCAAGCAGGTGGAGCAATTCGCTTCGCAGATTGTCGAGCGCCTCAACATGATCTATTCCTGAGATTCGTTGGGCGTCCGGATTTTCAGGCCCAAGTTTCGGTCCAGTCCATTGTTCCTGAGAAGAATTGCGATTCGGAAGGAAGAGGATCTCGGCGTAGGAGCGGGCCGGCGTGCCAGCCTGCGCCTCAGCGGCGCCTGAGATCAGTAGAGCAGCGCCCGGTTCGGTCCATCCCGTCAGGTAAAAAAAATTGTCATCCGGGCGATAGCCGTAGAGATCGTTTGGGCCCTCCGCCTCCGGCGGAGCAAAGAGAAGCACGTATCCACCCGTGTTTTTATCCGCCAGGGCTTGACGTCTCGCGCGGTAATCGGAATTCGGCTGCCGTTCAAGGGAGAATGCAACAGTTCCAATCGAAAGCGTAATCAACAGAGAACTGAGAACTGCAAGCTTTTTCATAGGCGAATATATTTAAAATCTTCTTGCTCGCGTAGGGACAACCGAGGACGGCTCTTCCTATGCAACTTAAACTCCGACCGGGAACGGCTTCGTCTCTCTCTCGCCAGCAAGCGATAATCCTGCGAAACGCCCTTGCAGCAACGACATCAGGCCGGTGTACCAATATCCGACGACAAATAAAATCAAGAACGGTACTGTGATGTAATTCTCATTTTCAACCGCATAATAAACGGTCATCGCAAAGTACGTGCCTATCAGCAACTCGACCCATGGAACCCATCCCAGCCGCCGCCGATACGCGTTTGAGCGAACCTTATCCTTATTGGAAGCCACATTGTACTTGGGTGTGCGGGCGAATGCGGTTTCTCTGCCGATCAGCGCCTCCAGGACTGCGCGAGCATTGGTTACAGTAAGCCCAATTCCCAACGCCATCAGAAAGGGAATATAGAGCAATGCGCGGGGCCATTTCCTGGGAAAAAGTTCGCGTTGCGAGACCAGATAAAAACTCGAAATCGAAAATGTCGAGACCAGGAAAAGCGGAACATCAATGTACATCATTTGAAACCAGCCCTGATAGAAGCGGATTATCATTGCCGGCAACAAAAGCACCGACAACATAATCATCAGGGGATAACTGACATTCGCCGTCAGGTGATACCACGCCTCAAATTTCACATGAAATGGTTGATCACTCTTTAGCACGCGAGGCAGCACTTTCTTGGCAGTTTGTATCAGGCCTTTCGCCCAGCGAGCTTGTTGAGTTTTGAATGCGGTCATTTCAACCGGAAGTTCAGCGGGACATTCCACGTCCTGAAGGTAAATAAATTTCCATCCCTCTAGTTGCGCGCGATAAGAAAGATCAGTGTCCTCGGTGAGCGTATCGTGTTGCCATCCGCCGGCTTCTTCAATAGCAGTGCGCCGCCATAGGCCCGCGGTGCCGTTGAAATTGAAAAAAACGCTGCTGCGGGCGCGGCCAGAATGTTCCAGCACGAAATGTCCGTCGAGTAGGATGGCCTCCACTTCTGTCAACAATGAATAGTGCCGGTTGATGTGAGTCCAACGCGTCTGCACCATGCCGACTTTCGGATTCGTCATATAGTGGACAGTACGCAGCAAGAAGTCTTTCGGCGGAACGAAATCCGCGTCGAAGATCGCGATAAATTCGCCTTTGGCTGTCTTCATTCCGTCAGCTAGTGCCCCAGCCTTGAAGCCTTCCCGATTCGTCCGGTGGAGATAAGAAATGGGAAGCCCCTGCGCGGCATAATGTGCTACCAATCCTCGCGCCACCGCCACAGTTTCGTCGGTTGAATCGTCCAGCACTTGTATGTCAAGTTTTTCCGCCGGATAATCCAGCGCGCAAATGGCCTCGAGCAGCCTGTCAATGACGAATTGTTCGTTGAAGACTGGAAGTTGGACCGTTATCCGAGGCAGGTCTGTAAATCGGCTGGCAGGCTCGATCGTGCGGTTTTTCTTATTCTTGTAATAAAGATAAACCAGCAAGTAACGATGCGCGCCGTACGAAGCCAAGAGCGTCAATATCACGAAGTATGGGATCAGAAGTGCAAGGTCGAACCCGTTGAGCTGATACAAGCCTTTGAAAGTCGTGTCCAGAAAATGCTGGCGAATATATGGACCCATGCCGCGCGAAGCGAAAATGACGGCAAACTGGGAAGGAACTTCCATTGTGGCTGGAGAACGCTCAGTCCTGGTGGAGGGTACTCCGAAGGCTTATTGTAACAAGGAAAGCCTTGAGCCTAAAAAGGCCTGTGAGGGTCCGAATTTAAGGACCTTCGTCCCAAATCGAGACAGCGCGTAGCCGACATGTGACGGATGACCATGCATTCGTGTTCAACACAGTATAGCCTCCGATCCGTGGGCCTGTGGTGTAACGGCAGCACGGAACCCCATCAAGGTTACAGGTGCGGGTTCGAGTCCCGCCAAGTCCACTCCCCTCGATTCATTGAGGGTTAGCTTCAAAGTGCCAAAACGGGAGAGCCCGTTGGATGGGGTGCGCGGCTCTCCCGGAAATGACTTGATTTAGGTCTAGCCCAAGCTGATAATTGAAATTGACCTTGATGGGGTACCCGATTTTGGAAATGGCCTCGAGATTTGAGGCCATTTTTATTGAATCCTAGTTTAAGAAATACGTTCGATACAACGTATCCCTCTGCACTGGCCTGAATCCGGCGTCGCGAATGATGTGGCGAAGCTCTTCTTCCGTGGTGCAATTAGTCACGCCAGCCGCGCGCACTACGTTTTCTTCCAGCATCACTGAGCCAACATCATTGCCGCCGAAACGCAGCCCCATCTGGCAGACTTTCAGTCCCTGCGTGACCCAACTGGATTGCACATTGAGGAAGTTGGAAAGATACAAGCGCGAAATGGCCAGCGTTTTCAAATACTCGACGGAAGTCGCTTCGTTCCAATGCCGTCCGCCGAGCGCCGTATTTGCCGGCTGAAAACTCCACGGGATGAAAGCGGTGAAGCCGCCGGTTTCTTCTTGTAATTCATAAAGCCGCTGGAAGTGATTGACGCGATTTTCGTAATTCTCGCCAACGCCGAACATCATCGTAGCGGTGGTTCGCATTCCCAACTGATGCGCGGTTCGATGGACATTGAGCCAGTCGTCGGTCAGGCATTTGAGTCGCGCAATCTTGTAGCGAACCTCGTCGTCGAGAATCTCAGCGCCTCCTCCGGGGATGGAATCCAGGCCTGCGTCTCGCAGCCGCGCAATCGTGTTACGAATGGTCATGCCGCTATATTCGGCGATGGCAATAATCTCCGACGCCGAGTAACAATGCAGATGAATCTTCGGAAACCGCTGCTTGATGCCGCGCAACATTTCGTCGTGCCAGTCAATCTTTAGATCGGGATGCAGTCCGCCCTGCATCAAAACGCCAGTGCCTCCAAGCTCAACGGTTTCGCGAATCTTCTCGTGGATGGTCTCGAAGTCCAGGATGTATCCTTCTTTAGCTCTTGGTCCCTTCAATGGACGATAAAATGCGCAGAACGTGCAGTACTCGGTGCAGAAATTTGTGTAATTGATATTCCGGTCAATGATGTAGGTGACCACGCCCTCGGGGTGCAGCTTTCGACGCATCGCGTCCGCTTCCATGCCGATGCCGATCAAATCGTCGGACTCGAACAAATCCAAAGCCTGCTGTTTTGTAAGAGACATAATTCCGTAATCCAACTAGTTTATTTTAATGGAAGCGCGTCATGTTCCCAAACTTCTAACGATTCTAAGCGATTCAGAAACCGACTCCGAATTGCCCTGCCTTCCTTCGTGTACCTTCGTGTCCTCCGTGGTAAAACGCCTTTGACTTTATGCAGTCTTCTCCGCCACGGCTCGCGGTTTGCGCGGAGACTTGGTTTTTCTGCTGCGAAGGTATCCCACAAGAGTGATGATCCCGCCGACCAGTGCAAGTCCAACTAATACCAGCACAGCCATTTTGTTGTAGTGGCGGAAGAACGCGAGGATTGGCCTCCCGTAGTGAACTCCCAACGCGGCGACGATCGAGTAACGAATCGCCCGGCCAAGCACCAGGGCGAACAGGAATTTTTTGCGCGAATATTGCATCGCCCCCGCCGCGATCAGAAAAGGTACCAAAGGAAACGGAGGGGGCAAGAGCGCTGGAATGAATACGCCACCAAACCCCCACTTTTTGAACTGCTGGCACAACTTGTCAGCCCGGCGCTTTGAGAACTTTCGCTCCAGCGTCTCTTTGCCGCCTTTTCGAGCGAGGGCGTATGTAATGTATCCGCCAGCCACCGCCCCCAGCGTCGCCATAAATGCATAGTAGGGCCAGGTCTGCCTGTGGCTCGCGGCGAGATATATGGTGAGCACATCCATGCTGCCGGTCAACGGGACAACCGAATTATCCGCGAGACCAATCAGGATTAGTCCGGGTCCGCCCAGCCGCACCAGCCATCTCATGGAAATCGCCAGCAGCAATGGGGAGTATTTCAGCATGAATTGACTTAGAGGCAGTTTACAGGCGCAGCAATGTAATTGCAGCGAAAGCGCCTAAATAACTGCAAGCTTCTCGGCTTCCAGAAACCGCAGTTGGGGTGGGGCAGGAAGGATGCCGCACTCCCCGGCATACTGATAGAAAAGCTTCAATCCATCCAGACATTCGCGGTCGAGGTCGTAATAGATGTTGTTCGTCAGATAGCTTTTCACATCGGCCTCGGTCAAATTAAGCCGCAGCGCCCAGTCATTGGCAATTTCATTCAAGCTCTCGGGCTTTAAACCGTTGTCGCGGGACTGCCGAAATATCGAGGGTAAGTTTTGGTCGGAAGAAAGAACAAACGCTTGCTTCCGGATCGCCCAAAACGCGAATACAAACGGTTTGCCGGTGAGGCGAATCCACTCTTCGGCCAGGTCATAAGTTATGTGACGGGAGCGGTCAACCTGCAAGGCCGCGTCTCCAATTACCAGCGCAGCATCATGTAGTTCGAGCATCTGTGCAATATCAGGATCGGCGGAGTCGAAGTGAGGACATCCCCCCCACCATTTCGCAAACAGTATTTGAACCAATGCCACTGACGTCAAAGAAGAGTTATCCAGCGCGATTGTTCGGATCTTTTCTAGAGGAACCTTGCTTACAAGCAGGATGGAATGGACCGCGGCCTTCGATGCAATCGCCACGCCGGGAATAATCGCCAGCCCAGGAATGCTGGCGTAGGCTGCCGCCGGGATGATTCCGATATCGGCAGTCCCCTGCGCTAACTGGGCGGCGCACTGCGACGGAACCGTGTAGGAGATATCAAAAGCGGGGTCCCCATGCCGGAAATCCCACATGAGAGGCGCTGTATTCAGGTAGGAAATAGCGGAAATACGAAGGCGTCTCATGCGGACAGTTGTAACTATACTAACAAACTTGTGTCATCTGACCTTGACAGCATTTTTGCGCCGTCTATAGAGTTCGCAGCTTGGAGGCAACAATGTCTCAGGCGGTTGCTGTCGCGGTCAACAAAGATGAAACGCTTATTCGACAATGGGTGGCTTTAGCGCTGACGCCGGGGTTGGGAGCCAACAAGAGCCGCCGTCTGGTGGAATTCTTCGGCAGCATCCAAGCTGTCTTCAAAGCCACTCTAACCGAATTAGAAGCTGCCGGTTTGCGAGCGGTCTCGGCACAATCACTAGCGACGGGGCAGTCCGCCGAACTGGCGCAGGAGGAACTCGCGCGCGCGCAATCGGTCGGAGCGGAGGTGGTCGTGATGGACGATCCTGCCTATCCTTCGCAGTTGAAGCAGATATATGACCCGCCACTGGTGCTTTACGTTCGTGGCAACGTAGCCGCGTTGTCACAGCCCGGCATTGCGCTGGTGGGGACGCGACATCCCACGCCGTATGGTTCAGGAATGGCCGAACGTTTGGCATGCGATTTGGCCGTGCGAGGCCTAGTAATCTTCAGTGGCTTGGCACGTGGTGTGGACACCGCCGGACATCGTGGGGCGCTATCTGCCAAGGGCAAGACCGTCGCCGTCTTAGGTACTGGTATTGACGTGATTTATCCCAAAGAAAACTCGCGGCTAGTCGAACAAATCGTCGCCATGGGCGGGGCAATCATTTCCGAATTTCCCGTCAGCACGTTTGCGGCGCCGCAAAACTTTCCCATCCGCAACCGGATTATCAGCGGAATCTCCATCGGCGTTCTGGTCGTCGAAGCCGGAGAGTATAGCGGCACGCGCATCACCGCGCGTTGCGCGTTGGAGCAGAATCGCGACGTTTTCGCGGTTCCTGGCAATGTCACAAACAAAAACTCGTGGGGTCCTAACACGTTGATTAAACAGGGCGCAAAACTCGTCGCGACCTGGGAGGATGTCTGGGAAGAACTCCCCGCAGATGTGCGAATTGCTTTAGCCCCTGAAGGCGTCAATGAATCGCCCGGCGCGGAATCCGCATCCTTATTTGAAGAAGCGGAACTGTCGCCCCACGAAAAGAAGATATTCGCGCTGCTCAAGGCGGATGAATCCACTCATATAGATGAGATTGTGGAGAGGTTGGAGCCGGCCGTCTCCTCGTCCGAAATTTTCGCCGCATTGTTTGAACTCGAGCTGGCAGGCAAGGTGAAGCAGTTGCCGGGGAAGAATTTTGTGAAGAGCTTTTAAGGAAGCTGTCAGCTATCAGCTCTCAGTCAAAACAGAAGCGGGGAACCTTGCAGAGTTTTAGAAACTTAAAGGTCTGGGAAAAGGCGCATTGCCTTACGCTCGACATTTACCAGTCGAGTCAATCTTTTCCTCGCGAAGAGATTTATGGATTAACTAGTCAGATGCGTAGGTCCTCTGCATCTATCGGAGCGAACCTAGCTGAGGGTACTTGTCGTAAGGGAGATGTTGAATTCGGACGCTTCGTTCAGATCGCGATGGGTTCCGCCAGCGAGCTTGAATACCATTTGCTGCTGGCTAGAGATCTACAATTACTAAATCTGATCGATTATGAACGGCTCGCAGAAGAAGTAGTAGAAGTAAAACGAATGCTCGCATCATTGTTTTTTAAGCTGAGAGCTGATAGCTGAAAGCTGACAGCTTTTTTACAAACCCGTGCTTTCGTGCTAGCTTCGGTGAAAGACGTCCATTACTGAGGAAACTTTGGAAAAAGGTTTAGTCATCGTCGAGTCGCCAGGCAAGGTCAAGCTCATCCAGAAATATCTGGGTAAGGGCTATACGGTCGAAGCCTCGTTCGGCCACGTAAAAGATCTACCCAAGAGCACGCTTGGTGTAGATGTGGACCACAATTTCGATACTGAATACATCGTCATCCCGGGAAAAGAAAAGGTTCTTGCCAAGCTGAAAAAGCTGGCTTTGACCATGGACCACATTTACCTGGCCCCTGACCCGGACCGTGAGGGCGAAGCCATGGCCGCCCACCTTGCCGAAGAATTGGGCAATGGTGCGAAAGTCGGAAAAAAGGGCAAGAAGAAAAAAGCGGGCGAAGAAAATGGCGACCGCATTCAGCGCGTTACTTTTAATGAAATTACGCAGCGTGCGGTGCGCGAAGCATTCGAACATCCGCGCCATATAAATCGCGCCCTGGTAGATGCACAGCAGGCGCGGCGAGTGTTGGACCGTCTAGTCGGATATCAGGTTTCTCCTCTTTTATGGGATAAGGTCCGCCGCGGCCTCTCCGCTGGGCGAGTTCAAACCGTTGCGCTCCGTTTGATCGTTGACCGCGAGCGCGAGATCAAGGCTTTTCAAAAGCAGGAATATTGGACGATTGATGCGAACCTCGCCGGTCCGAAACCACCCGCATTCGACGCGCGGTTCATTGGAAAAAATGAAGAGAAGGTCGAAGTCACGAACGGGGAAGACGCTGAGAAAATTCGCGTCGCTCTCGAAGGCGCCGATTGGCTGGTTCGAACCGTTGATCGCAAAGAGCGCCGCCGGAACGCCGCTCCGCCATTCACCACCAGCAAATTGCAGCAGGATTCTTCACGCAAGTTGCGCTTCAGCGTTAAGCGCACCATGATGATCGCGCAGCGTTTGTATGAAGGCGTTGAGTTGGGCGAAGAGGGCGTAGTGGGTTTGATTACTTACATGCGTACCGATTCCACCCGCGTTTCCAACGACGCCTTGACCGAAGTACGCGACTACATTAAAGCCCAGTATGGCGCGGATTACATGCCCGAAGCGCCGAATACATTTAAATCCAAGAAAAACACACAGGATGCTCATGAGGCGATTCGTCCCACCAGCGTTCTTCGCCATCCCGATCAGATCAAGCAATATCTAAAAGAGGATGAATTCAAAGTTTACAAATTGATCTGGCAGCGTTTTGTGGCTTCGCAGATCACGCCTGCGGTCTTCGACCAGACAACTGTAGATATAGACGCGAAAGCGAAAACTGAAACATTCTGGTTCCGAGTTACCGGATCAGTTCTTAAGTTCGAAGGCTTCCTGAAAGTTTACGAGGAGTCGAAAGACACGAAGGACGAAGAGGAAGAAGAACTCAAGCACAAACTGCCGATACTGGAGCCTGGGCAGAAACTGACTCTAAGGGAACTGAAGCCAGAGCAGCATTTCACCGAGCCTCCGCCGCGCTACAACGAAGCCTCTCTCGTGAAAGAACTTGAGGAGCGGGGCATTGGGCGTCCGTCCACTTATTCGGCAATCATCAGCACGATTCAAGAGCGTCAGTACGTGCAGAAACTCGGCGGTAAGTTCACGCCCACCGAGATTGGATTAGTAGTCACGGATTTGCTGGTCGCCAACTTCTCCGAGATTTTCGATGTGCAGTATACGGCCAAACTCGAAGGAGATTTGGATCAGATCGAAGATGGCACGGAGAAGTGGACTGACACCCTCGCCGATTTCTATAAAAAATTTCAGAAAGATCTCCGCTACGCCGAGAAGCACATGGAAAACGTCAAGCGGATGGAGAAGCCGACTGACGAAAAGTGCGAGCGTTGCGGATCGCCGCTGGTGATCAAGTGGGGCAAGCACGGATCTTTTTACGCGTGCAGCTCGTACGATAAAGAAAACCCCGAAAGCTGCACTTTCACCAAAGAGAATCCCATTAATCTGCCGGACCTCGACAGCGCCGACGTTCAGGAAACCACGCAGGAAGAGTATTGCGAGAACTGCGGCCGGGTAATGGTGCTGAAGCGCGGCCGCTTCGGGCAATTCATGGCTTGCACCGGATATCCCGATTGCAAAACGACGCGGCGTCTCGATCAAGGCAAGAAAGTACCCGATATTCCGCTGGATGAACTTTGCCCCAAGTGCGGACGCAATATGATGATCCGCCACGGACGCTTTGGCGAATTTACAACTTGCAGCGGCTACCCCGAGTGCAAGTATGTCAAGCAAACGTTCATCGGCGTGAAATGCCCGCTCTGTGCCGACGGCGAGCTGGTCGAGAAGAAAGCGCGCAAAGGCAATACTTTCTACGGTTGCAGCAACTATCCAAAATGCAAGTTCACCTCGGCCAACAAGCCGATACCGGAGAAGTGCCCGTCGTGTGGTAACGAGTACTTGGTGGAAAAATTTGTGAAGTCTGAACCCGTGATAGCGTGTCCGAATAAAGAGTGCGACTACGAACGTCCCGCGCCCCCTGGCAGCGGAACTGGTTCTCGCCCCACCGATGAAAATGAACCACAGGCAAATGTTTAATTTTGTTTAATGGAGAGAAGGGCGTCCTCGCCCGTCCACGGAAGTTACTTCTTGGAGGTTTGAAATGTCTGGTAAAGCTACCGCCGCTGATGCTGAACTAATCCTCAAGCTATACGATCTTCGCCGTGAAGCCGAAATGCGCAAAGCGCGCCACTGGTGGACGACTATCTTCTGGCCACAGACCGTTGATGATGTTTTGAAGGTTTCGTCCAACATGGGAAGCCAGGAAAATAATTGGTTTCGCCAGGTTTCGGGATACTGGAGCATGGCGGCGTCGTTAGTCGAACACGGAGCACTCGACAGAGACCTTTTTCTCGAACCCAGTTTCTGTGGCGAGATGGTCCTGATATTCGCCAAACTGAAACCCTTCTTGAAAGAACTGCGCGAGAAAGTAAGTCCCACTAGTTTCGTCACGATTGAGAGCTTGATAAATAGTACGGAAAAAGGCCGTGCACTGCTACAGAGGATGGAGACAAACGTCGCAAATCGCAAGAAAGCGATGGCGGAAGCAGCGAAGGCCAGCTAGGAATGTTACGAGATGTACTCACGGATGTATTCATCTTTCGATTGCGCCAATTCGTGCGCATCGCCGTTGAAAATAATTTTTCCGTCCCGCAACAATAAAAAGCACATCGGAACACTTTCGCGGGCATTCCGCGACAAAGGCTGCATGTGGTTTGTCTTGGAGTCAAAGCCGTAGGTCGCCATCGTAAAAGCGTCCTGCAAACGGTGGGTCACGAATAGCGAGCTTGTCTTGGCGACGTCCCGCTGCTTAACGATCAGTTCAATGATTGTGGTGGAGGTTACCGGGTCCAGCCCTCCAGTGGGCGAATCATACAGCAGAAGTTCCGGCTCGTTTATGATCGCGCGAGCAATCGCGACCCGCCTGCGCATACCGCCAGAGAGTTCCGCTGGAAACATGTCAATGGTTCTCTCAAGTTCAACGAAGCTGAGCACTTCCCGCACACGTTTGTCGATGTCGGCTTCAGAAATATTTCCCTCTTCGAGAAGCCGGAACGCGACATTTTCCCGGACCGTGAGAGAATCAAACAGCGCGCTTTCCTGGAACACCATTCCAATCTTGCGCCGTAGCGCAAAGAGATCCTTCTGACTCATATCTGTGATGTCACTTCCCAAGACGTGTACGTGACCGCGATCAGGCTTAATCAATCCCATTGCCAGTTTGAGAATGGTGCTCTTTCCTGAGCCCGCCACACCGAATATCGCTTTCGTTTCTCCGCGCTCCAACTGAAAGGATATTCCGTCGAGAACAACCTTATCGTCGAACGCCAGCGAAACATCTTCAAACACGATGACCGGCGCTGCGGAATCCTGAGCCGAACCAGACGGTTCTTCGGCCACAATAGGAGGCGCGCCCATGTCAGCGGTTCCCGAAGACTGCCATGAGCAGCTTGGTGACGAAGGCATCCACCATAACAATCGAAACTGAGGCCGCGACAACAGCTTGCGTCGTGGCCCGTCCAACGCCTTGTGTGCCTCCACGTGCGGACATGCCGTAATAGCAGCCCACCGTCGCGATGATGAATCCGAAGATAAGGGGTTTGATGAGTCCGGTGAAGACATCTCTAAAAGCGAGAACCTGCCAAGCCGAACTCCAATACTGGTGCGCATCAAGCCCGAGCATGAGAGTGGAAACGACGGATCCCCCGAAAAGACCGAGAAGGTCGGAAATGATGGTCAAGAAAAAAAGCATGAACACGGTCGAAACAACACGAGGCGTTACCAGCTTTTTCAGCGGATCAGTGCCCAAGGCGCGCATCGCATCAATTTGCTCGGTTACGACCATCGAGCCAAGTTCACTTGCCATCCCAGATGCATTTCGGCCGGCGACCATCAGGCCAGTTAGTACCGGACCCAACTCCGTCACCATTCCCACTGAAACCAACTGGGCTATCAGCGAGAGCGATCCGAATCTTTGCAGCGTATTCGCACTGTTTAGTGCCAGCACAACTCCGGTAAACAATCCCGATAGAGCCACAATGGGCAGCGATCCAACGCCAATCAGGTCGGCTTGCTGGACAATGTCGCCGGAATAAACAGGCTGGCTGAACAGGTTGGCTATGGATCGTCCCGCGAGTACGGAATAATCCTGGACTGCTGTAACCTGCTCTTTGGCGAATTCGGAGGGAGATTTTAATTCCATTTCGATCGTAGCCAGAGGGAAATATAACAGAAAGCCATCGGCAGCCAGCACAAAGTCAGGCGGATAATCGCCGCTAGTCTCGGGTTTTCTTTTTAATTTCGATGGATAGACGCTTGATTTTTTGATTCAAGGTGGACAAAGGCACACGGAAACGCTCAGCTGCTTCGGTCTGATTCCAATTGCACTTATCGAGCATGTCCAGAATGATATGGCGCTCGTAATCTTCCACGATGTCGAACAAGGACGCGTCAGCCCGATGCTCCATTCTCGGAAATGCCGTACCCCGGCCGGCAATGTTGTCAGGCAGCAATTCGGTGCCAATCTCCGGTCCTGAGGAGAGAACGACTGCGCGTTCGATAACGTTCTCCACCTCGCGCACGTTGCCGGGCCATGAATAGGTCAGCAAAGCTCGCAGAGCTTCCGGAGTGATGTGCCTCGCTGGCCGGTCATTTTCCTTCGCGTAGCGCTGCAAAAAGAATTCGGCCAGGAGGGGAATATCCTCTTTGCGCTGCCGCAGCGGAGGCAGGTCAATTGTGATCACGTTCAGGCGGTAAAAGAGATCTTCGCGAAACTTACCTTCACGGACTTGTTGTTTCAGATCCACATTCGTGGCCGCAATAATGCGGACGTCAACCTGCAACTCGTGAACTCCGCCCAGATGCATAAACTTCCGGTCTTGCAGGACACGTAAAATCTTGCTCTGCGTGTCCATGCCCATGGTGCCGATTTCGTCGAGGAAAAGCGTTCCGTGATCGGCGATCTCGAACAGACCCTTCTTTGACGCAATGGCGCTGGTGAACGCGCCCTTGACATGGCCGAACAATGTGGATTCCAAAAGGTCGGGCGGCATCGCGCCAGTGTTGACAGGCACGAACGCCCGGTCTTTCCGCGGAGAATTGAGGTGAATCGCCTTCGCGATTAATTCTTTACCCGTACCACTCTCCCCTTGCAGCAGGATGGTGGAGCGGCTCGGCGCCACTTGGGCGACCAAGTCAAAAATGCTGAGCATGGGCTCGCTCTTGCCCACAATATTTTCGAAGTTATAGCGCTGCTTGAGTGCGCGCTTGAGTTGAATATTTTCTTCTTCTGCGCGGCGCCTAATCACTACCCCGCGGACATCGGCGAGAAGTTTTTCATTGTCCCAGGGTTTTTGGACGAAGTTGACCGCGCCAGACTGCATCGCGCGGACTGCATTCTCCACCGTTCCATACGCTGTAATCATAATGACGCAGAGTTGCGGGTCATGATCTCGAAGTTCATTGAGCAGATCGAGCCCGTTGCGATCTGGCAAAGCAAGGTCCAGGAGCACCAGGTCGAATGCGTGCTCTCCAATGCAGGTAAGCCCCTGTTGAGCAGTGGCGGCGGTTTCTACATGGTACCCCTCCATTTCGAGAAGGGTTTGCAGCGACTCCCGAATCGCTGCCTCGTCATCAATGATCAAGATTGCGCCCGTCGAGAGCGACGAAGCTTCAGTTATAGTGGGATTAGCAACAACCGCAACTTCAGACATTCACGACCTTCTTCATCATTGGAAAATCGAGGGTGAATGTGGTGCCCTGACCGGGATTACTTTCCACGCGAATTTGTCCGGCGTGCTCTTGAATGATCCCGTAAGTGACGGAGAGTCCCAATCCGGTTCCCCGGCTCTGCCCTTCAGCAGGGGCGGTTTTGGTCGTAAAGAATGGATCGTAAATGCGGCGGATGTGTTCTTGTGCAATGCCGCTGCCCGTGTCAGATATAACCACCGAGACGTTGGAACCATTTGAAGTCGCGACTCGCAGCGTGCCCCCGTTCGGCATCGCATCGCGGGCATTCAAAAATAAATTCAAAAACACTTGTTGCAACCTGCCGACATTTCCGTGGATGGGGGGTAAGTGGTCTGCAAATTCGTCCCGAACCCGAATCTTGGCGGTTTTAAATTGATGCTCAAGCAGCGCGAGGGTGTCGAGAATTATGGTGGTTACGTCTACGCTGGTGAATTCCGCGCCACTCGTACGTGAAAAATTCAGTAGATTGTTCACTATCTCTGAAGCGCGGAAAGTCTGACGGGTGATTTTCTCCATCAGGCCACTCTTTTGCGGATCGCCCTGAAGCTGTTTCGAAAGCATCTGCGCATAAGAGGAGATCACCGCCAGGGGAGTATTCACCTCATGCGCGACACCGGCCGCAAGCAGGCCGATGGAAGAAAGCTTGTCCGCTTGGGAGAGTTGAGATTCCAACTCCACCCGTTCGGTAATGTCGTCCATGATAATGAGGCGGCCAATCACATTAAATTTCTTCGTTACCAGCGGTGCGATGGCAACATTGACCACTCGGTTTTCGCCGGTCGGCGTGCCCAGGCGGAACTTATAAAGATTATGAATGCCGGGGCTCTGACGGACGCGATAGAACTCCTCAACGAACGCGGCAGGGAAGACCTCGCTCAGCGGACGCGTCATTGCCTGCCATCGTGGCAACGCGTACATTACTTCCATCTGCGAGTTCCAGGATTCGATGCGATCGGCCAAATCCACAGCCATGACGCCGACGTTGATTGATTCAACGATGTTTTCGTTGAAGTCTTTCAGGCGTTCGTACTCGGAGACCTTTTGTTCCAGCGATGCGTATAGCCGGGCGTTCTGAATGGCGATTCCCAGATATCCCGCCAAAGTCTCCAGCAGTTCAACGTCTTCGCTGGAAAGGAAGTCACCTTCAATCGTCTTGCCCAGGCCGATGACGGCGATCGTGTGCTTCCGGGCGCGGCAACTGATGTAATAGTTCAGATCCAGCTTCGCGATTGTTCCCTGAGCAGTCGCGGTTTCGCGCGGGACTTGATGCGTGTTGTCAAAAAACAAATGTCCGGAGTCAGTCTCGGGCCGGGATGCTGCTAGAAAGCTCAAGTCAAGGCCGGTCGTCTGTGTAATTCCGAAGGATTTGCCCAGTACGAACCGGGATTCCTTTTCGCCGGTTGACAGGAAAATGGCCATCCGGTCCACCACCAGCGTGCGCGACAAGCGGTCCACCACCGAACTCAACATCTTGTCAAGATCGGTCTCCGCGTTCAGTTCGCGGGCGAATTCAATTAAAGTTTTTCGATAGTCATAGCGGGCGCGATAGAAAAATTGATCAATGCGCACCTGTATCCATTTGCGGACGGGATCGAACAAGAGCGCAGTGACCACAATCGCCAACGTAAGCCCAATGGGTCCCGAACTCGGTATTCGTGCATGCACCAATTCCGCAACCGCTGCCACCACCGCGAAGTAGCTTCCTGCGATCGTTCCCGCGGCAAGCGTGTAAACCATCCCTCGTTTAAAGATGAGATCCACATCCATTAAGCGATAGCGGAAGATTGCGTATCCAAAGGTCAAGGGCAGAATGCCCAAAGAGAGCACGGAAACTTTCATGACCGAGCTCTGACCGTTCCCCAGGATGTACGGTATGACGTAAAACAGAGTAAACGGGGTGATGGCAAGAATCGTACCTCGCGTTACCCACTTCAATTGCTGCCGCAAGATTGGAGCGCTGGCGCGCCGGTAGCTATACCACAAGACTCCCGCAGAAATCACGAAGTAGAGCGCGAGATATCCCATCTGCAAACGGTCAAGATTCCAGCGCAGGCTTTCGCTGGCTTGCAAAAATCTAAGCGCCAGGATATGGCGGACCAGCAGAACCAGTCCCGGAATGTAAACCAGAGGAAGTGCCCAGCCACGTTTTTGCAGCCAATGCCGTTTTTCAGGGAATGTCAGGACGAAATGAAGAAACAATGCAGGCTGAAGCAGACCCGCTACGACGTTGCACCAAAGAATTACCCAATCGAACTGATTGAATTTGCCGGTGTATTTAAAAGCATAAAAGATGAATGAGACCAGGCAGAAAATGTAGAAGTGCATGGACCCGGGGGCAGTCCATCGCCGCAGCAATACATAAATCCCGATCCCAAGGTAAATGAGGGCAATAAGCCGCAGCCAGTAATTTAAAGACCTCTCCGCCGGGATAAGGATTACGGTTGCATCAACCGGAACGGACTTGCGAACGAGCGAATAAGTCGCCTTCGACCAGATTCCGACGCGGTACATTTCCCGCACTTGAGCGGCGGCATTGTGAACTGGATCGTCGTTTACGGCAACCAGGAAATCGCCTTCTTTAATGCCCGCCCTGACCCCTGGTCCACTATTCTCGACGCGGTCTGCCACGAGATTGCCACCGTGCTCAACCCACCAGATTCCGTCATAGGGGACTTGAAAGCTGCGCTCTTTCTGGAAGTTGATTGTGGCCAGAACTATGGCCGCAGCGGTCAACACAAAAAACAGTATCGCAGGACGAATTTGGAAATCTCTGCTCATGGGTACTGTAAACGGTGGAACACAAATATCCTCGGCTCGTTACGTTGCACGTTCCCTGCCACGCTGCAAGACGTAAACAATACCGTAAACGATTATGAATAAAAGCCTTCCCCGATTATAAAAGGAGGTTGAAAGAGAAGATATGTTTTATGGGATGGTTATGTGGAATTCGGTAAGTCATTGCAGGCAATACGCTTGCCTAGCAAGGTATGTGTGAATGGAATGGATTTCTTTGCCGCAGCGCGACTGCCGGATTAGGCCTCTACTCTGTCCATCAGACGTATTTAGACTGTAGGAATGAGTATTTCCGTGATCAAGTGTTCCTCCGGAGTTGTTCGCGGATCGTTGACGTAATTTTCGATACAGTAGTCATCGCGAAGCTGGACTTTTCTTTCCCCCACGATTTCAAAAACGCGGCGGCTAGCTTCCGCAAGGTTTGAATAGGGTCCCGTCAAAACAAAACGGCGATATTTGCCCCCGGCGAATTTGGAATATTCGACGCCCGCAGGCAGTTCCTTCGGTTTCGCCGTGAGCGAAACGCCGGCCCGATAGATCTTTGGACCCACTTTATAAAGGCTCGTGTATCCCTTAATTTTGTTATGTTCGGATATTTTCGGAACAAGCTGATGCAGAGCCTGCCAAGCTTGAGGAGCGGTATTTTGAAACGGTCCAGTTTTTTCTATGAAGGCGTAGTGCATTTCCGGCCACGTCACGATTTCGAGATCTTCAGTAAGCTTCATTCTTTCTCCTTAATTGTTTCAGATCTTTCCCGCAGTCGAAGGGTATTACGAGAATGTCGGCAACTTCACGAGGTCATTTTGAGGTACAGTCTCCACTTCATTTCCGGCTTTACGCCACGCCGCCAGGCCTCCCACAATCACAAACGCGTTGAATCCCTTCTGCCGAAGTAGCAGCGCCACCCGGGCGCTGGTGCCTTCGCGTATTCAAGTGCAATAAACATAAATATCTTTATCTTTGGGAAGATTCTCAATTTCCACCGCAAGATTATTGGGCTCAATGCGAATGGAACCCTTGATGCGCGCAGCGTCAGCATCGTAATAGCCATGGCTGCGAACGTCGGCGAGAAGGATTTTGTCTTTCTCTTCTGACTTCAGCTTCAGCGACAACTCCCCAACCTGGACCCGCGGAACAATCAAATAAATTTTATTTCTCTGGAAAATATGTATGCGGTAGCCGATGTAGGCAATCATCGCGATAACGAGGGCAATAGCCATGACGTGTCCAGCGGTCTGAAATCCATGAGTAATGGATTTGAGGAAATCGCGAAATAGAAATCCCAACCCTCCGTAAGCCAGCACATAAAGCGACGCGCCAGAAAAGTCCAATCGTAGAAATTGCCATGTCCGCATCTTCATGCTTCCCGCCAAGGGAGGGGCCATGGTATTTAAGCCTGGAACGAATTTTGCGAACAGCAGAGTTAACTTGCCGCGTTTATAAAATGATTCAGCAGAACGAAGTATGCATGTTTCGGGGTTCGCGGAAACCCGGCACAAGAATCCCAGTAACGCCCAGCCGGTATAACGTCCTAATACATAGAGCAGAGAATCTCCGAGGAGCATTGCTCCCAAAGCCACGCCTAAAACAGCTGGAATATTCAAAACTTTTGCCGCACACGCGGCTCCTGCGGCGACCAATGCCAGCGCCGCTGGTACCGGAAACCCAAGCGCCTCGGACAGCACAACCAGGAATAGTAGGAGATATCCGTGATGGGCCAGCGCTACAAAAAAATGATTCATGGATTTGTCGCCATATAAACAAAGGGCGGCTTTTATGCCGCCCGCAAGGCAAAGTTTGCCTGAGACTACATCGCTGTCTGTTTGAGCATTTTTACGCTCATCACATGGATTGCGCCGGTATCAGAGTGCACGTGAGCGCTAACTTGAACGTGATGGCCAACGTGATCTTTCAATGTTTCGGGATTCATCACATCCCATGACTTGCTGTCTTTGTCGGCGACGAAAGTGATTTTGTCTCCGTCCTGCTTAACCGTTCCTTTAATGCTCTTTAATGGCGCCTTTGCCATCGGTTTGTCCATCGGAGCCATTTTGTCCGTCGAGGCGGGTGTTGAAGGCGAACTTCCCGTTGTGTCCTGGGCAAAAGCGCAAATGCTGACCAAGATTGAAAAACCAAGCGCTAAAACGAACAGCTTTTTCATAATCAAAATCTCCTTGGAGTTAAATTGGAAAACCTGGATTTGCTGAGTTGGCAACCCAAATTAGACTCCTATTCCAAATACGAAACAAGAGGCCCAGCGGATTGTCCCAAATGAACTCTCTCGAATTGCATACAAACACAATCTATGCCGATCTCATAACAGCTTCGCGTACTCTGCTTTAGCTTGTTTCAGAATCGGAACATCGGGATCGGCATCTTTCCACAGCGCGAAGAAATCCTGGTATTCAGTTTTCGCTTTCGCTGTGTCGCCGGAAAGAACAGAAGCGCGGGCCATGCCAAGATGCGCGAGAGCGGCGATGACCTCGTTCCCGGCGATGGTGGGGTGGTCGAGAATTTTCTGGAATTCGGCCATTGCCGCCGCTCCTTGCCGCGCTGCTACATAAGCTTCCCCACGCAAGAAAACCGGATACAAGCCAAAACCCAATGATGGGCTCGGGAAACCCAACTCGTAAGGACCAGATGGGGCAAGGGATTCGATCGCCTTGGTCGGGTTGCCCGCCTTGAGGTCAATCGCCGCGTGGACCATCGGCAAGTACACGAAATTCACGATGGTATCTTCTGGAAAGCGGCTGGCCAGGTCGCCAGCCAGCCGCGTGGCTTGGGGAGCCCCGCCCGCCGCGCCAAGAGCCATAGCTGACATAGCTTCAACGTCTTTGCCGGTCGAAAGGGAGAGTGCATCTTGGGTTGGCTGTTTGACCTGGCTCGTGTTGCCCACAAGCCCCTCACGCACGGCTGCCTCCGCATCGTAGGTGGCGGCGGTCTCTTTTTCGTCTGCGCGCTGGGCAGACTCGGATGCGCGGCGCGTGAGATCTCGCGCTTTCGAAAACTGGCCGCCGAACCCGGCAGTCTCGGATTCGCTGTAGAGCATGTTATCTTCAAATCCCGGCTTGCCCATCAGCGAAGCGGCCTCACGCTCCATTCCTGCCGCGTCGTGTTGCAGGAAATCAATGAGGTAAAGAATGGAATGGAGGGCAGGACTATCCAGATTATGGGCCTGCGCCTCCTGAGCGCTGGTTCTGGCTTCGTCCAGACGATTCACCTGGAAGTACGCAAAGACGAGATTCGTGTAATCGAGTCCGCTCCCGGGATCAAGCTTGATTGCGTCCTGGGCCGCGGCGAGACTTTTCTCATAATCACCCACAATGCCATATACGACGCTCAGATTTGCCGCGGGCGTAGAGTCGCGGGGATAAGTCTGACGCCACAACTCATAGGCCTTACGGGCGGCGTCCAAATCTCCAGAAACAAATTGGCCGTAATGCGAAGCAATGTATAGCTTCTCGAGTTCGCTTACACGGTCGCGCAGATCGTAGGCCTTGCGCATATTTTCTGCCGAGCGCCCACTTTCTCCGATATTGATATAGCACGTCCCCAGTCGCGCGTAAGCCATGGCGAAATTGGGATCCAGACTGACCGCACGCTGAAACAATGTAATAGCTGCGGGGGAATCGTTTTTCACCAGCATTGCCTGATAACCCAAACCGTAGGCTTGCAGCGCCTCGAGGGAAGACGTGGTCACGTTCTCCGCTGGCGCGTCGAATTTCTGCACCGAAGCCAGCGATTCACCCAGCTTCTCCCGTATCTTAGTGGCGGCTTCGCCTACTGCTTTCAGCACTTGCTCCTTGCCGCTGGCCGTAGCCTGCTCGTCCGCCAGGAGATCACCGCTGTGGCAGTTCACCGCTTTCACTCCGAGTACGTACTGACTGCCGAGATTGGAGATCGAGCCTTCTATAGTTGCGGCGCTCCCAGTGCGCTGGCAAACCTCGGCGGCCAGTTCGCGGGTGAGACGCGCATCTTTGGGTTGTGCCATGAGGGCAAGCGTTTGAGCGATGCGGTTGTCAGACACAAAATTAAGAAACGGCGACTGCTCCAATTGCGATGACAAGCCCTGGCGCAGCGTACCGTCGAAGACAGGATCGCCAGTCATATTGGTGAACTCGCTCACGACGACACTGTCCTTTTCAGTGAGCTTTGGTTTCATTTGGGAGCGGTGTATGTACCACCCCGCAATTGCTGCTGCTATGACCAAGAGAACGAGGGCCGCCACCAGCCAGTATTTTGTCGCTTTCGCTGCCGGAGCACCGCTTTCCGCGCTAGTAGATGAGGATGCCGACGTAACGGCAGCGGCCGGACTCGAAGCAGACGCTGGAGGAGGACTTACGGATCTCGCTTCTGAACCGATTTCCAGTGCGACCGCGACCGGTCCAGAGCCGACCTCGGCTGGCATTCCGTGGCGCGATTCGGTCTCCCGTTTCAGACGTTTTAAATCGGTTCGCATCTCAGCCGCGCCTTGATACCGCATTTCGCGATCTTTCTCCAATGCCTTGTTAATGATGTCTTCCAGCTTGGGCGGCAAGTCAGGATTCAGCCGGATCGCAGGAACCGGATCGCGTTCCAGAATCGCGTTGAAAATTACCGCTGAACTCTCGCCGCGGAAAGGCAATTCGCCCGTCGCCATTTCGTAGAGCACCACACCAAACGAGAACAAATCGGTGCGCGCGTCCAGATCTCTTGCCCGCGCTTGCTCGGGAGACATGTAAGCGACCGTCCCCACGGTAGATCCCGGACTGGTAAGGTGTTCCGCGATTGCCGTCTCCTGGGCCGTCACCCCCGCTTCGAGCGCCGCCTTTCCAGAGGGTGTCACCTTCGCCAGGCCAAAATCTAGAATCTTGGCATGGCCGCGTTTGGTGATAAAGATGTTCGCTGGTTTTATGTCACGATGAACGATGCCTTCGGCGTGGGCCGCGTCCAGTGCGTCCGCAATCTCGATGGCGATCGGCAGGATCGTCTCGATTTCCATGGGACGGCCTGATACACGATGCTTCAAGGTCATCCCGTCCAGAAACTCCATGACGATGAATGATTGCCCCTCATCTTTCCCAATTTCGTGGATGATGCAGATGTTGGGGTGATTCAGAGCCGAGGCAGCGCGGGCTTCACGGCGGAAGCGCTCAAGAGCCTGGGGATCTCTGACCACGCTTGGAGGCAGGAATTTCAGCGCGACAAATCTGCCTAGTTCCGTGTCCTCGGCCTTGTAGACTACACCCATTCCACCGCCGCCTAGCTTTTCGACGATGCGGTAGTGCGAAATGGTTTTGCCGATCATGATTAAGTCAATCAGTAACGGATAATCTGTGCGCGATCATCATAGGGAGGCTGTCGGGGCGAGTCAATGTCGAGCAACGGGTGGGTTAGCCTTTCGCGTTTTTGAAGGTTAACTGTTTAATCCAAGATCCCTTTACACGGCATCTATTACGCTCCGACGAGGTTGGGAACAAAAATTCTTGAGGAATCATTTTTGAGCGACCATTATAAATCTACTGGATAAAGGTAATGGCCAAACTTCGGAACGAGACACGAGCCGAACGGCCAAATGTATAATCCCGGTTAACCAAGATGTCGTTACGCAAGAATCGTCCGCTGGAATTTGACAACGAAGAACAATTTCGCAGTCTCGCGAATGCAATCCCAAATCTAGCGTGGATCGCGGACGCCAGTGGGTATATCTTTTGGTATAACCAGCGCTGGTACGAATACACAGGAACGACCCCAAAACAAATGGAAGGCTGGGGTTGGCAATCTGTGCACGATCCTTCAGCTTTGCCCAGTGTGATGGAACGATGGCTGACTTCGATCAAGGAGGGAAAACCATTCGAAATGGTTTTTCCCTTGCGCGGTGCCGACGGAGTATTTCGCTCATTCCTGACCCGAATAGTGCCGATAAAAAACGCCGAGGGGATAGTCCTTCGTTGGTTTGGCACCAACACCGACGTTGATGAGCTGCGGCGTACGCAGGAGGCGTTACGGGAGAGCGAAGCACGCTGGCGGCTCAGCCGGGAACGCCTGCTATTAGTGCAAAGAGCGGCAAAACTAGCATCCTGGGAATTAGACTTGGACACCGAAGAGTACGTTTGGTCAGATGAAGTTCTCGAAATGTTTAAGCGCCCAAATCTGGGAACGAGCCAATCTAGTTTTTTATCTTTAATGAACTATGCAACAGACCGGGAGAACGCAATTAACGCGCTGAAGTCAGCAGGCACTAGAAAGAAGGAATACGAAACGGAATTTCGGCTGGTGTGGCCCAACAATGAGGTGCGCCTGATCGCCGCGCGAGGCCGGCTTTTTTTCAACCAGGGCCGTAGCCTAATGCTGGGTGTTTTTTTTGACGTAACGGACGCAGCACGCCACCACACATTGGGGATCCCAGTCAAAATACAACCCATCAAGAAGATAATAAAAAAACGAAGGGCAACTGGATCCCGCTAGAGAGTCGCCGAGGACTGCGGAAGAGCAACAGGAACGGAAATTATTCGACCATCACGGATTTCACCAGGTTTCTCGGACGATCTACATCCAAGCCCTTGCGGACGGCCATGTAATACGCAAATAACTGGAGCGGCACAATTTCCAATATCGGCAGCAACAGTTCGGGGGCCTGCGGGATGGTGATGGTGTGGTCGGCCAGTTTCCTGACTTCTTCGTCGCCTTCGGAAATGATCGCGATAACCAAAGCGCGCTGCTGCTTAAATCCCTTAATGTTGGCAACGCTCTTCTGGTGCCGCAGAAGAGATCCAGGATCGTTGGCATCCCGCGTCGCGATAATCACAACTGGAAGATTCTCATCAATTAAAGCGTTTGGGCCGTGCTTAGTTTCGCCAGTGGGATAACCCTCGGCGTGAACGTAGGAAACTTCTTTCAACTTGAGCGCTCCATCCATCGCAATGGGATAGTGAATTGCACGTCCAAGGAACAGAAAATCCTGGACTGCGAGAAGCTGGCTCGCGAGTGATTCACAGTCGGACGAGCATCGAAGAACGGTTTCCAGGGTGTTAGGAAGTCGATTAATTCTTCGATCCACTTGCGCCGCTGTTCTTTTTTTAGTCTGCCCCGCACTTGTCCCAGATAAAGCGCGAACACAAAGAGTACAGCCATTTGTGCCGTAAAGGCTTTCGTCGAGGCAATACTGATTTCCGGCCCGGCGTGAGTGTAGAGGACGCCATCGGCTTCGCGGGCTATGGTCGAGTCAATCACATTTGAAATTGCAACCGTGCGCGAGCCTTTGATTCTCGCTTCTCGCTGCGCCGCTGTCGTATCCGCCGTTTCACCCGACTGGGTAATGACAATGGTGAGTTCACCCGGACCTATCAGGGGATTGCGGTACTCGAACTCGCTCGCATAATCAACGTCCACTGGCACGTCTGCGAGTTCCTGAAACATATATTGTCCGGCCATTCCCGCGTGGCGGCTGGTGCCCGAGGCCACGATGTTCACACGACGCAGGGCGCGAAGCTCTTCGGCGCTGATGCGGACGTCATCCAGCACAATCGCAGCGTCTTCCAACGACACCCGCGGGCCGATCGTGTCTCGGAGCCCCTGCGGCTGCTCGAAAATCTCTTTGAGCATGTAATGTGGAAATGTGCCTTTGTCTGGCATCTCTGCTCCTAGAATTGTCGGATGTTAAATCCCAATGCCGCCGATGATGGTGCTTCTCAGTTCCCCGTCAGGGCCTAATACTACGATGTTTGCGTCCCCGCCCGCCTGCAATTTCCCCGTGCGGGGAGAAACAGCCCGTCCCGGGTTGGCCGTCGCCAGAATAAGCGCTTGCTGAAGATCATACCCAGCGAACTCCATAACGTTCCGGACGGCCCGGTCCATGGTTAAAGTGCTGCCCGCCAATTTTCCGTCAGACAGGCAGATTCCGTCTTTCACGTCAAACTCAAATGTGCCCAGGTGATAACGGCCATCCGGCATACCTGTGGCTGCGTTGCCGTCCGTAATCAATATGACGTCACGCTGTCCCTTCGCCTCGATAGTTAACTTCACGATGGACGGGGCGAGATGAATTCCGTCCGCAATAATTTCCACGGCAACGCCAGGATTAGTCAACGATCCCCCCACGATGCCAGGGTCGCGATGGCTTAGCGGCCGCATGCCGTTAAATAAATGGGTGGCGTGGCGGGCTCCGGCGCTCACGGCTGCGCGAGTCGTTTCGAGGTCAGCATCGGAATGTCCAAGGCTCACGCAGACCCCGCGCTTGCTCGCCTCGGTGATGAGTTCGAGTGCGCCTTCAAGTTCCGGAGCGATCGTCATAATGCGAATATGCCCCCGCGAGGCCTCCCAAAACCGTTCGAAAATACTCAACGATGGCAGGATCAGATCTTTGGTGGGATGAACCCCGCGCCGCGCATGGCTCAGAAACGGACCCTCAAGGTGGATACCCGCAGGGCGAGCCCGCAGATTTTCTGAACCTTGTTTGGGGGATTTTTCAATGGCGTCTGCCAACCGCGCCAATGCAGCAACAGTAATGTCCACGGATGAAGTCACTGTAGTGGGAAAGTAGTTTCCTACGCCATGCTTTGCAAGCAACTTTTCGACGCAAGGCATGGCCTCCGGAGAAGCCTCCATTACGTCGCGACCCGCGGCGCCATGAACGTGAATATCAATAAAGGCGGGCGCGAGAATTGCATTCTTGTAATCAACTGTTCGGCAACCGCCCGGAATCTCGCGACGTTCCCGCGAGCTGATCTCGGAAATCTTTCCGTCGTCCAAGAACAGTATCGGTTGCAATATGCGTTCAAGGGGAGTGAATAGCGTGGCGGCTGTGATCGCGATCATGAAGACGATTCAGTAGCGGATTTCGATCGGGTCTTGAGGTTCATCCTGGATCATCACATGTCTTTGCATCTGCGGAATCTCTAACGCACTCTCATCTGCCGAAATAATGAAGCTTGGTGCCATCGAAGGGACTCGAACCCCCACACCCTTGCGAGTACATGGACCTGAACCATGCGCGTCTGCCAATTCCGCCACGATGGCAACATCAGGAAGGACTACGAACCATATTCTACAGGCGAGTCATCGGCTGTCAAACCAGAGGGTTTCTCCGCAGCACGCCGTCTACTTCGCAGGACCGGATATCTCGAGAAATACCAACGCGCGACGTGACGGTTACGCGCCAGTATTCTTCACCAGCGCCAGATAAAAAGAAATTCGAAAACGAAAGCCTAGCGATTCATATAGACGAATTGCTCCGACGTTATCTCCTTTGACATGGAGGAAAGCAGTTTCGCCACGCTTTCTGATCTCGCGAATAAGTATTGACATCAACGATCTTGCATATCCTCTACCGCGGTAGTCAGGATGCGTACATACCGCGCTAACCTCTGTGTAACCCGGCATCCGCAGCCGCTCGCCAGACAGGGCAATCAGCTGCCGGTCGGGGGAGAACACACCCAAATACTTACCCAGTTCGATCGTTCGTTTACGGAACGGCCCCGGTTCGGTCAATTGCGTGAGCGCCAACATTTGCGGAACATCCGCCACGCTCAAGGTTTCAAACGCGACACTTTCTTCGCCGGCTTCATCAACGTCTTGGAATGACTCGCAATCCATCTGATGAACCGCGAATGTTCGCGACAGCTCCCAATTCTTGGGAACTTGCGGGGCTTCGGTCAGAAACAATGCGACGCTGTCCCCTGGAGGGACCACCTGCCGCAAAGCGTCGTATGCAGCCGACGATTGTCTTTCGATTCCAGCGAGCGGTCCGATCTCCGGCACGTACCGTTTGGCGAGCGCATTTCCCTGAGCAAATCGTCGGTGCGAAGTGGAAAGCGCATGCCAGATCGGATTGTCGAGCATGGCCGCAGACAACATTTCCGCAATGGGTTCGGGCAAAGCGCTCATTATTTAACTTTCCAGCTTGGCGCTCATGGTGATTTCGGCTTTGAGGACCTTCGAGACCGGGCATCCGGCTTTGGCTTCCTGTGCCGCCTTCTGAAATGCAGCTGCATCGCCACCGGGAAGCTTTGCCGTAACATCCAGATGGATGGCGGTGATGGACCAGCCGGAATCCTGCTTATCGAGGGTGAGCGTGGCTTTGGTATTGATGCTTTCGGCTTTCAGATTAGCCGCGCCAAGTTGCGCGGAGAGCGCCATCGAGAAGCACGCCGCATGGGCTGCCGCAATCAATTCTTCCGGATTGGTTCCGGGCGCATTCTCGAAGCGTGTCATGAAAGAGTATGGGGTGTGTGACAATACGCCGCTTGGCGCCGAAACTTCTCCTTTGCCGTCTTTAAGGCCGCCCTTCCAAACCGCACTTGCATTGCGCTGCATTCCGAATCTCCTCAATTAAAATAGGTGCGCTTTCATTGTAGATGCACGGGGGGAGTCGCGCCACATCAAGGGAGGACCGTGCTGCGCTTTGGGGTTCCACCGGAGCAATAGCCTGCGATTTGTAAATCTAAAAGCCTTTGCATTTCATCTAAGCTAATCTGCACTCGGCCTGCACCGGTCCGGGTTAGGCCAAAGTACTCTATGTGGATTGTTGCACTAGCGCTGCGCCGGCCCTACACGTTTGTGGTAATGGCCCTGCTCATCATCATTTTGAGCCCGATTGTTATTTTTCGTACGCCGACCGACATTTTCCCCGACATTAATATTCCGGTCATCAGCGTCATATGGAACTATTCAGGATTGTCGCCAGAAGACATGGCGAACCGGATCACCACGAACACCGAGCGCGGTCTGACTACTCTGGTGGACAATATCGAGCATATTGAGTCCGCATCGCTGAATGGTGTTGCGGTAGTTAAGATATTTTTTCGTCCCACGGCCAACATTCCGACCGCCCTTGCCCAAGTCACGGCTATTTCTCAGACGGCCATTCGCTCGTTGCCTCCCGGAACCACCGCACCCCTAATCATTCAATATTCGGCATCGAGTGTACCCATCCTACAAATTGGGTTGAGCAGTAAGACGCTTCCGGAACAGGAACTGAACGACCTGGCATTAAATTTTATGCGCACGCAGCTTATCACTGTGCCGGGCGCGGCCATTCCATATCCCTACGGAGGCAAGCAGCGGGTGGTTTCGGTGGATCTGGATACACCCGCGTTGCAGGCCAAACGCCTCAGCGCGGTTGACGTGGTGAACGCGATCGCCGAGCAGAATTTAATTCTGCCTTCCGGCACCGCGAAACTGGGACCGCTGGAATATCAGGTCGAGCTCAATGCCAGCCCGCAGACTGTAGCCGAACTCAATGATTTGCCAATTCGTACAATCAACGGCACGACCATCTATATCCGCGATGTCGCGCATGTGCGCGACGGATTTACGCCTCAGACCAACATCGTAAGGCAAGATGGCATTCGCGGGACGCTATTGAGCGTCATGAAGAATGGTGGAGCTTCGACCATCAACGTTGTTAAAGACGTTCGCAATATGCTGCCTCGCGTGATGACGACTTTGCCGCAGGACCTCAAGGTCAGTCTATTGTTCGATCAGTCGTTATTTGTTCGTGCTGCAATTAAGGCGGTGGTGCGCGAAGCTCTGGTCGCGGCCTGCCTCACGGCGGCTATGATTCTTTTGTTCTTGGGTAATTGGCGCAGCACATTGATTATTGCGGTTTCGATTCCGCTTTCAATTTTGGTCTCGGTGATCATGCTCAGTGTCCTCGGGGAAACGTTCAACATCATGACCCTCGGAGGTCTGGCGCTGGCCGTCGGGATTTTGGTGGATGACGCAACTGTGGAAATTGAAAACATCGAGCGGAATCTGGGAATGAAGAAAGAGCTCAAACAGGCAATCCTCGACGGCGCGCAGCAGATTGCAGTTCCCGCGTTCGTTTCCACGCTTTCGATATGTATAGTGTTCGTACCAATGTTCTTTCTTGCGGGGGTGGCGCGCTATCTTTTCGTGCCGCTTGCGGAAGCGGTAGTGTTCGCCATGCTAGCCTCATATCTTTTATCGCGAACAATCATTCCAACCATGGTGATGTACCTTTTGCGAGGCCACGAAGAGGACTCGCACCAGCGCAAGACCAGCTTTTTCGGAAGATTCCAGGGCGGCTTTGAAACCCGGTTTGAGAAAATGCGGGACTCTTATCGCAGTACCATCGAAGGCCTGATGGGTCATAGAGGCCTGTTTGTAGCGTGCTTTCTTGGCTTTTGCGTACTTTCGGGAGGACTGTACTTTGGATTGGGTTCTGATTTTTTCCCAACCGTGGATGCTGGCCAGTTCAGGCTTCACGTGCGGGGCCGTGCCGGTTTGAGAATCGAGGAAACGGCACGGCTGGTTGACCAGGTGGAAAACGAAATTCGGCGTGATGTTCCTCGAAAAGAAGTCAACACCATCCTGGATAACATTGGTCTGCCTTACAGCGGCATCAACCTCACCTACAGCAACAACGGCACTATCGGCACGTCAGATGCTGAAATACTGGTGGATCTTAATCAAAATCATCACCCCACCGAAGGCTACATTCACAAGTTGAGGGAGCAGTTGCCACGGCAGTTTCCGGGCGTGGAATTCTTCTTTCAGCCTGCCGATATCGTCAGTCAGATTCTGAATTTTGGCATGCCTGCGCCGATTGATGTGCAACTCGTTGGCCCGAACTACCCACAGAATTATTTGATCGCGCAGAATATCGCGAATCGCCTGCGCCACGTTCCCGGAGCCGTGGATGTGCACGTGCAGCAATTGATGAATGATCCGACACTTTATTTCGATGTTGACCGTGTTCGGGCACAGCAGGTGGGAATCAGCGAGCGGGATGTTGCGCAGAATCTGCTTATATCGCTCAGCTCCAGTTTCCAAACCTCTCCGACGTTCTGGCTGAATCCCAAGAATGGCGTGAGCTATAGCCTTGCGGTGCAGATGCCCCAATATAGAGTGAAGAATCTTCAGTCGCTAATGAACATCCCAATTAACAATGGCACTTCACCGCCGGAGGTCTTGGCAAACCTGGCAACGGTCAGCCCTCAAACTGCTCCCGCGGAGGTGAGCCACTTTAACGTGACTCCTGCCGTGGACGTATATGCCAGTGTGGACGGGCGCGATCTGGCGGGCGTGGCAAAAGACACTCAGAAAATGCTCCAGAGTTTCAACAAGCAACTGCCACGTGGCACGCAAATGGAAGTGCGGGGCCAGGTTGAGACCATGTCTTCATCGTTTCGAGGGCTGGCATTCGGGCTGGTAATGTCAATCGTATTGGTCTATTTGCTGATCGTTGTTAATTTTCAATCGTGGCTGGATCCATTCATCATCATTACTGCGTTGCCGGGAGCCCTTGCCGGAATTCTCTGGATGCTGTTCGTCACCCATACAACCTTGAGCGTCCCAGCGCTGATTGGATCTGTGATGTGCATGGGAGTGGCCACCGCGAACAGTATTTTGATGATCTCATTTGCGAGAGAGCGAATGGATGAAGGAATACACCCCATCCAAGCAGCGGTGGAGGCCGGGTACACGCGCATGAGGCCTGTGATCATGACCGCCCTTGCCATGATTATCGGTATGTTGCCGATGGCCCTCGCGTGGGGCGAAGGCGGCGAGCAGAATGCGCCCTTGGGACGAGCGGTTATTGGCGGGCTCTTATTTGCGACGGTCGCAACGCTGTTTTTCGTTCCCGTAGTATTCAGTATTTTTCATGGAAGGCGAGTGGATCGTGCGTCGTAATTGCAGGAAGGAACATCATAATTACTTCGGATCTTCGGAGAATTGAGGACGCTGACTTGGATCAAACCGTAATAGACTCACAGGGCGAAGAGCGGAAGCGCGGGGAGATCGCCCCCGAGACGAGGCGCAAGGGCTCCAGCTATTTTTTGATTATCGCCCTGCTGGTATTGTTCGTCCTGGTTGCAGCAATCGGATTTATTTTGCGCGCCGGCGAGCAGCGTGCTCTGGCGAAAGAAACCGAGGCCCTCGCTGTTCCTAGCGTTGTAATTGTCCATCCCAAAGTTGAGGCGCCTCAGCAGGAACTGGTGCTTCCCTCCACTTTGCAGGCGTTTACCGAATCGCCAATCTACGCTCGCACCAATGGATACCTGGCGCACTGGTACAAAGACATAGGAAGCCGCGTGCAGAAGGGCCAATTGCTCGCCGATATCGAGACCCCAGAAATTGACCAGGAATTAATGCAGGCTCGCGCGGCACGAGACCAGGCTGATGCTCAAATGAGGTTGGCGGGAATTTCGGCAAAGCGTTATGAGAATCTTCAGAAGATGGATGCCGTGGCCCAGCAGGAAACTGACGACCGGACCAGCGCATATGTGCAAGGGAAGGCAAACCTGGCAGCCGCTACGGCGAACGTAAACCGTCTCAGCCAGCTTGAGTCTTTCAAGCACGTGTATGCGCCATTTTCCGGAGTGATTACCAAACGCAATATTGATATTGGGGCATTGATCAATGCCGGGAACAGCGGACCGAATCAGGAACTGTTCGACATGGCCAAGATTGACCCTATTCGCGTATATATTGATGTGCCGGAAATTTACGCATCCTCGGTTCACCCAGGCGTTCACGCGACCATCGAATTGGCGTCGCTCTCGGGACAACGCTTTACCGGCAACGTCGCGCGCACCGCTGACGCGATTGACCTTACCACTCGAACCCTGCGCACCGAGATTGATGTACCGAATCCGAAAGGCGTTCTTCTGCCGGGGTCATATGCGCAGGTTCACTTCGATTTGAATGTGAAGGCCGTCCGGCTTTCGGTTCCTGTAAACGCATTGTTGTTTCGCGCCGAAGGCATGCGTGCGGCCGTTGTGGGTTCCGATGGTAAAGTGCATCTGAAACCTGTAGTGATCGGGCAGGATTACGGCACCACTCTGGAAATTCTCGGCGGACTCGATAAGACCGATTCGCTCATCCTGAATCCGAGTGATTCCCTCGAAGAGGGACAGCAGGTTCAGGTTTCAAATGCCGGCGACGGGAACTCATGAAAGGGAGTTTCGCTGCCCTCATCCTGTTAGCAGCCACGATCTGTTATGCCGCAGGACCTGCCTATAAGAAACCTGACGTCGCAACTCCGCAAAATTGGCAGACTCCGGTGCCCTGGCATGCTGCGAATCCTGCCGATTCAATCCCGAAAGGTTCCTGGTGGACTTTATTTGGCGATGCTGAATTAAATCAATACGAAGAGCGAGCCATCGCGAACAATCAGACGCTGAAGGCCGCGATATCGCGCCTTGCCGAGGCTCGTGCCACGGCGCGAGTCAGCGCGTCGGGTTTGTACCCAGAGTTAGACCTGGGACCATCGGTTTCCCGGCAAAGGCTTTCCGCGAACCGCCCCGCTCTCGGCACTTTGGTCGCGCCGACCACACCCGTTACCTACAACTTGTTCACGATACCCTTCACCCTGAATTACGAGCTGGACCTCTTTGGACATGTGCGCAGAAGCCTTGAAGCGGCCAATGCCGACGCTCAGGCTTCGGCCGCGGATTTGGAGAACGTCCGCTTAATGATCAGCTCAGACTTGGCGGCGGATTATTTTCAACTTCGCGAACTGGATGCCGAAATCGCGGTCTTAGAGAGGGCAATTGGGTTTCAACAACAAGGACTGAAACTGGTAAATGAACGGCATGAAGGCGGCGCTGTTTCAGGCCTTGATGTCGCACAACAGCAGACGGTCCTCGATTCTTCCGAGACTCAGGTTTATTTGCTTCAACAGCAGCGCTCTCAATACGAGCATGCGCTGGCGACGCTTCAAGGTTTGCCAGCCTCCGGCTTCAAGGCCCCGGTGCGAGCCATGGATACGCTCCCACCGGCTATTCCTTTATCTCTGCCCTCTGAATTGTTGCAGCGTCGTCCCGATATAGCGACGGCGGAACGGCAAGTCGCAGCAGCGAACGCTCGTGTCGGAGTAGCCAGGTCGGCGTTTTATCCCAGTATTGCCTTGCAGGGAGGCGCTGGGCTTGAAAGCGTGAGTATTTCCAGCCTCGCCAATGCATCGAGTGCGCTGTGGTCTCTTGGGATCAGCGCCCTCGAGCCATTGATCGCAGGAGGAAGACTGCACGCTCAACTGGAATATTCCCAGGCCGCTTATCAGGAAAATGTTTCAAACTATCGTGAATCCGCATTGGTAGCGTTTCAGCAGGTCGAAGACGCACTCGCAGGATTGAACGCACTCTCGTCGGCGTCCGAATCTCAGCAGCGCGCAGTCGTGGATGCCGAACGTTCCTTAAGCCTGGCCAACACACGTTACACGGGCGGCCTCGTAACTTATCTCGACGTGATCACCGCCGAGCAACAGGCACTCACGAATGAGCGGCTTGCTACCCAATTATTGGGCCAAAGATTGGTGACCTCTGTCTATTTGGTAAAGGCCCTCGGAGGTGGATGGGACAGTGCAAGCATCGCCGCGGTGGGCGTGAAGCCAAGTTTGAAACAGGCGATACAGCAATAGGGCTTCATCGCACTCAGCAATTCAGCGTCAGGCGTTCTGAATTGCTGAGTGCTCTTCAGACGCGATCAGAATCCTGAGCGGAAGCTATAACCGATTGAGATTCCGAACCGCGCGATTCTTCCAGAACTGAACTCGACGTTATTGTTCACGAAGTACAGCCGGGCTTCCGGACGAACGAATACACTACGCCAGACGTAGTAGCGAAGCCCCACTCCCACATCCTCCATGAAATGCTTACTGCTGACGTAATTTGTGCAGCTTCCGGTAAATTGTGAGCAATTAATCTGGCCGTAAAACCTGAGGTCTTCGGCGCCGATTCCCGCAATGACTTCGGGCGCAAGTTTCTTTCCGATGGAAGGAGACCAAATCCCGTTGAAATCGAAAAAGAGGGGCCTATAAGGTGCGAATCCGCCGTAGAGATTTTGGCGCGCGCGCCAGACAAATTCACCCTCAATACCAATGTTGTGCTTGATCAGAGCATCCGCATTGAAACTGGGATACAAACCGCCTTTGATAGAAGGGAAGAATGTGCCTGTACTGTCGGTTGTGCCTTGCGGGGCGGTCAGTGCGCTGAAGCCTATAGCTGCATCGAACTGCTGGGCGTGTGCAGGGCGTTGCATGACGATAAAAACGCATAGAATCGCGATTAAGATTAGCTTTCTCACAGGATTCTCCATGTTTCGGCCAAGCCGAAAAGATGAGCTTCTACGTTCCACTGATCAGTTGCAAGGATATCAAACACTAGGATGCTGGGAAATGTTGCGTTGGATGCACAAATCCTTTGAAAATGAAGGAGATGTTTTTGGCCCGTTGAGATAATATCCAGAATTCGGCATGTCTTCCAATAGCAGCGATCATCTGGCAAACGAACGCACGTTCCTGGCATGGATCCGTACCAGCATCAGTGTAATTGTTTTCGGATTTGTCGTGGCGAAATTCGGGATTACCCTGCGTGAATTCTTGCGGTTACAGAATAAGGCTGCCGAGCAAAGTGGAATGTCTTTAGCCATGGGCATGGCTTTCATGCTTGTTGGAATATTTATGGCTATCGCGGCCCTCACGAGGTATCACCGCACCCGACGGCTTTTGGATGGTGGCGAGTTTCAACCGGCAGGCCGCATCATTACCGTGTTGGGAGTTATCACCGCGCTTTTTGGCGCAGCCCTCGGCGCTTATTTATTCTACACTTCACAGACTCTATGAAAAAGGCCGAGTCGCCAAGGCGCTCGGCCTTTCGAGTGGAACTGCGCAATTACCGTCTGAAACCACCCCCACCACCGTGGAAACCACCGCCGCCGTGGAATCCGCCACCACCTTGAAATCCTCCACTTGAGTGAAAGCTTCCTACTCCGCCGTGGAATCCGCCATTGGACATTCCAAAGCTGCGAGCGCCGCCCATCATTCTGGGTCCCGAATGGAACGCGCTAACCGCACCTGGCCCACGATAGAGTCCGTGAGAATAGTTTCCGCGCGCCAAATAGGGGGAACGAAATGCGGTAGTGCCGTTCGGCGTGAAGTGATGGTAATAAGGTCTATACCCATAACCATATCCGTAGCCATAGAAAGGCGCTTCGGATACAAGCCACGGTGAATAGAATCCCCAACCAAACGGGCTGTAAAATATACCGTCGCCCGGAATGAACGTGTAAGCGTCAAACCAGGGATCCCAATACCAGTTCGCCGCCCATCCCCCGCCCACGGGCCCATGGTGGACGCGTACATTCCGGCTTCGTCCACATTGGCTTCAGCGAGGTAGGCTGAACGCAAGCTGCTCCAACGGTATAGATCTCCTTCTTCAAACGATTTCTTATTAAACTTGCGGTTTTGAATGTGCTCCCGGAAGCGAGATTTAATTGGTGTCCGCCTTTAACGGTAACGCGATGCCCGTCATCCTCTACGACCGCCTTGCCGTCAAAAACGCGCATATGATTCCGATCGGAATCGAAATCATAGAGACCTGTTTTCAGGAGTTTTGTAGTAGCTCCATCATCGGTGATGCGAATATCGTTCTGCGGATGTATTTCCGCCACTTCGATCATCGCGTGCCCTTTGTTCACGGCTAATTCCGTGTTCGTCAGGCTTGGTGAAATCATCTTTACCGAACTGTTAGCGCCAACGCGCAAAAACACTCCCGGCGTCAAGAAGTTCGGCCTTTCCGTTTCCTGTAGTAAGGGTTTGTCCCGGTGGTAATTCGGACGATCCAACCGCTTTGGAGCTTAGGGTTGGGAGCCCATTGAGGCTTTGCCTTCTATGTAATTAAGAGTTCCTGGTACCGCTGAATTTGCGCTCGGTGCATCGGCAAATACGGGCGCAGATAGAATCGCGGCCAGGAAGAAGCTTGCAGCCGCTTTCAACCCTGGTGTCCGCATATTTTGTCTCCTCCATCCTCATACATCATTAGATGAAGCGGTGCTGCGATTCGATGCCCCGCGGCTATGCTTGAGAAGGCTGTGGTTAAGTAGGATTTGGCTTTAGCGGCTTTAATTTCGCGAGTTCGAGGGCGTTACCCATAGCGGCACCCGACGCGGTGTTGTCGAAAATACACCAGGCCTCCGCGACATTATTCACGGAGATTTCGCTGGCAATATTTGTTAAGAACTCATTCGTGTAGGCAGAGTAGTAGCGCGTGGGAGAGCCGTGCAATCGGTAATAACAAAATTTCTTCCAGCCACCGGGACTGCTTGCAGCCGGCACACATGCTGGATCGGCGGCTACGCGCGCTATGCGAAAAGTATGCAGCAGGGCATCCGGTTCGGCATGGAACCAGGTTTCGTGGCGTGGTTCCCATACTATATTTCCTGAGTACAAATCGCGAAGCATGGAGAGAAACTTTTTTGCCGGGGATTCGTCGAATTGCAAGATGGGTGGAAGTTGAAACAACAGCGGGCCTAATTTTCTGTTCTAGAGGGGCCAATTGATCCAGGAAGATGCTCAAATCCTGGTGAGCGCAATCCAGTCTGGCCTCGTGGGTTATTGCTTTGGGTGCCTTCACTGAAAATAAAAAATTGTCGGGAACGGAATCCTTCCAGCGTGCCCAAGTCTGCGGCTTGTGGGGACGGTAGAAAGAAGAATTAATTTCCGTACAATTGAGAACCTGTGAGTACCTTTCGAGATGAGTGCCAGGAGAAGCGAACAGAGCAGAGAATTCTCGCGGAATCGTCCATCCCGCGCAGCCGACGCGAGGTACTTGTCCTCGATTCGCCGATTGCGGCCTGTTTGGCACTTTGGCGTTCAAGGCTATTAAGATGTCAAAAAAGAGTTAGCTGTCTGTTCTGAGACTTCCTCGAAACTCGTTTTGTTCGTTCAAGGGATGTTTCCGCAGGCCACTTGATATCGTGTTCTCGTGCACAACGTGATGTCAAGGGATAATTACCAGGGCCTCTTGACTTCGCCTTTCGTTCGCTTACAATCTTCGCATGGCAATCACTAAGCGTCAGCGTCAAGTTTACGATTTTATCTCTGATTTTGTGCAGAAGCAGGGATACTCTCCCTCTTTCGACGAAATCGGGCAGGGCCTTGGGTTGAGTTCGCTGGCCACGGTTCACAAGCACATTTCGAACCTGGAGAAAAAAGGGCTGCTAACTCGCGATTACAACCGCAGCAGGTCCATTGACCTGATCGCTCCCAAAGGCCGACTCAAACAAGCGATGGCGGTGAATACGACGATGGTGCTGCCGTTATTGGGCAGGATCGCCGCCGGTCAGCCGATTGAAGCGGTGGAAAATCCCGAGACGATTTCGCTGGCGGATTTCGTGCGGTCGAAAGAAGTATTCGTGCTTGAAGTTCGAGGCGATTCCATGCAGGACGAGCACATTTTGAACGGAGATTACGTATTAGTCGAGAAATCTAAAACCGCTCTCAACGGAGAAATTGTAGTGGCATTGATTGACGCAACGGATGCGACCTTAAAACGCTTTTATCGCGAGGGCGACAATGTACGCCTGCAACCGTCCAATAAGAATATGCAGCCGATTATGGTACCGGCCGCGTCCGTGCAAGTGCAGGGACGGGTCATCGGAGTGCTGCGAAAGTATTGATGAGAAACGGGCTTCCCCGCCAGTTCTGCCGGACTAGAATGCATGGCGCCCCATCGAATTAATCTTTCTACATTGGCATTCTCTCTTCCATCTGTATATTCTTCCGGCAATGACTCGTGCGCCCTCGACTGATCCCCGGCAGGAAATATTGCGGACTGCTGCGCGACTGTTTCAGCAGCAAGGCTATGACGGCACGTCCATGAATGATATCGCCGCCGCGCTGAAACTCAGCAAAGGCGGCCTCTATCACCACTTTCAAAGCAAAGACGAAATTTTATTTGACCTAATGAATCAGGCGATGGATATCACAGAGGAGCGGGTGATTAAGGTCGCGCGAGGGATCAGCGATCCGGAGGATCGCTTACGGTCGGTGATCCGGTTGCATATTGGAGTGGTGTTGAGCCAGAGCGATTGGGAAATCACCGTGATGCTGCATGAGAATCATCCGCTGGCTCCTCCCTTGCGCAAGCGCATTAATGGGAGAAAAAAAGACTACATACATTTCGTAGAGAATTTAGTTGCTGAAGTCCAGCGGAAACGGGGCTCGCAATCCATGGTAGATCCCCGTGCAGCCGCATTTGCGTTGTTGGGAATGATGAATTGGATCTATCAGTGGTATAAGCCGCATGGTGCGTTGCAAGAAGACCAACTAGCGCGGCAATATACGGAAATCTTTTTTGCCGGCGCTTTCCGTTGATCGGACAATCATTTTCCTCTTGATTCTTGCCTGCGATGAACAGTAAATTGTTCGGCATTTCCCCCAGAGGTGATTTGTGCCTTCCATTTTGCAAGGAATTTCTGCCACTCCCGTTAAGCCAAGTCCTAAGCGTGCATCTGCCGCAATCAAGATTCTTTCCTGGACGATGCTTTGCCTGTTGAAAGCTGCGCTACTAATCGCCGCGGTTGGATACGCAACCCAAGCTATCGCGGAGCCGACCATTGCGTGTCCAGCAGGAATGTATGACATGTTGGATTGGATGACCATGGATGCCGACCTTCGGTCTACTTACCATTTAGAGGGAACTTCCAACCCGCTCTACACGGTCATGCAAGGCGATAAGTTTTATTGGATCAAGGGAGCGCTGGGTTATCCGTGGGACATTCAGCTCTACGACGGCAGTAATGTTTATTTGTGGATTACTGAGCTGTCGTGGACCGTGCCCGAGAGCTATAAGAAATTTACGAACAACACCAATATGCCTTTAGTGCCGAGGTGCGCGAGCGCCGGTTCCCCCGGTACGACCATCAAGGTCGCGAATACGAATTACGACTTGCATACGAATTGCTCGCAAAGTTGCTCAGTCACGCTGGGACTGCAAAATGCGATCAACGAGGTGTGGGGGCCATACACCATGTCGCCCGGAGGGAACCTCCCGAACAATCTGAAGACGCTCGTAATCAGTTACCGGTACAACTGCGACGCAAATCAGAACTGCACTGATAAAGAAGAATATTACGTAAACCAGCGCTATGGCCTGGTGCAGTGGATTCACTACGTCTTCGCTAATGGAAGGTATGCGCAGATGCAGAAAAGTGTTTTCAATCAACTGGTGGTTGGGGTGGTCACACCATACTTCCCCTGTTTTTAATTCCAGTTGTTATTTAAGCGGCGCCTTGACCTGGAGCCGCCAAGACGATGGCTATGTCGCGGCTACTTCTTTTGCCGGAATCCAGTAGATTTCTTCCTTCACGACTTCTTTGGTAAATCCAATGCGCTTCAAGATGCCCTTTCCACCCTCGATCATGTCAGGATGACCGCACAAGTAGGCCACAGAATCAGCGGCAGTGATCCCCCACATGTCGGCATATTTGCGAAGCACGTCGTCAACGCGTCCGGTTTCGCCTACCCATTTCAGATCATCCCACGGTCGGCTGATGGTGGGGACGTACTTCAGCCAGGGAACTTCGAGGGCGAATTTCTGTAATTCTTCGCAGTACCCCAACTCCCAAGACCGGCTGGCTCCTTCCAGCAGGAAGAGCTTATGGTCGCCGGCGAACTTGCTTTCCTTCCAATCTTTGTAAAGGGAACGGACGTAGCTAACGAACGGCGCAACTCCGGTCACGGTTGCGACTAGAAGATGGTTGGTGCGGCCGCTTTTGGTATCGAGGGTGAAACGGCCCTTGGGAATTTTGCGCATGAGCAGTTCATCGCCGACCTGCAATTTGTAAAGTTTGGGAGTCAGTTCGCCCTGTGGAACCAGCTCGAAAAAGAACTCAAGTTCGTTTTCATACGGGGACGAAACAATTGAATAGGCACGCTCCGAACGCTTGTCCGGGCCATCTACTCCCAGGGTCGCATATTGGCCGGGCGCAAACTTGAACTCGCCGCCAGCTTGAATCCTGACGGTCCAGAGGTCTTCCGCAAGATCAGTGCGTTTCGTGATTCGCGCCCGGTAGAATTTATCGAGATTCTTATCTGCGGGCTTTTCCGTGACAGCGTCAGACACTCATTCACCTCGGTTTAGTTCCGCCGTCTGTCAGCGGTTAGTGGGCGACCGCCCAGTTTACCGCAAACGTTCGCTCCTCTATCTCAGCTATGTCGAATATTTTGACGATTACGCAGCCGGTATGGCAACCGCCGCTTTGGTGGCAGGAGGCTCCGGGCTTGTGGCTTTCAGTTGATTCAATTCGTCCTGCGTTTTCTGCCATGCGCTCATGCTCTTCTTGTCTCTTTTCGCGGAAATGAGGGGCTTCCCGCTGGCATAAAAGTCCAGGATGTTTTGCCGCAGGTCCGGCGCCAACTGATCGAAATGCTTTTTAGAAAGGTCATCGAGTAGGTGGGCATAGGTTTTGTCCGCCAATGTGTACTCTCCCGCGGCTGTGGGGCGGCCGGTATCAAAATCCATGTCTGGGAGATCCAGTTGGCCATTCTTCGTTTGCTTCAGGGCGGTGCCATAATCGTCCAGGGACTGATTGATGCTTTTGATATACATGTCTTCGGTTTTTGTCGTCGGAATTTTGAAACCGAGAGCCTTGAAAGGACCGATCTTAGGAACAACGCGCAGGAAAAACGCCAGCACCCGCGCTCCAAAGCCTGGCTTGCGATATCCCCTGCCCCATTCCTTTTGGTAACTGGTTCGCGAAACGTGATAGAGGAATGTTTTCTCGTTTGAATTCCACGAATCGCGAATCACTTCCTTCTTGCGATTCAGCAAGGCCACTCGAGTCATTTCAGGAATGATCGTGCTTACGCTGCGGCGGAAGGTGCCGATTGCAAGGTCTTCATCGCCGAAGACATCGGTAACCTGGAGATCGTAAGTTTGTAGAAATGCGCGCTCTAGTACCGGCTTCGAAACTTCAAAGCCAATAAAGTCATGATAGCGATCGGAGGTGTAGCGATTTTTCGCGACCTGGACCATATCAAATCCAAATTCAGTTCGGATATGGGCTTTGTGATCATCGTTGTAAGTAACTTCGTCGCCAAATTTCCTGCGCAGCTTTGGGAAGCTTATGGCAACTACTTTATTGATGGTAGGGTGCCCCATGTTGTCTGAGGCATAGTGAGCAAGCGCGCCTAGAGCGAAGGCATATTCGTTGAGATCGGTTGATTGCTGCACGAGTGCGACCACAAACCCTCCGCTGCGAACATAGTGGACAAGGTCGCTGAAATACGCGTTGCCGAACGGGTAATAACCCATGTCCTGGACCAGGCTTCCACCGTACGCGTAGGCATGTGCCTTGGTCAGGTCATCCGGGGTGGAATGGGGAAAACGCTTCAGCAGTAGAGGTTGGATTTGATCTTTCCACAAAAGATCAACGATCTCTTCGTGGGTCAGCACAGAGTAGCTTGTTCCAAGGGATGAAGCGAAACAGACGAACAGAACGATGGAAACGATGCGGCCGAGACTTCGCGGTACGATCTGCGCGGCCAGGGGTTTAAACGAATTCGCCGTCGGTTTACGCATTATTTCCCGACCACCAGAACAGTGAATGTATCGGGCACAATGGAATGCCATGGATGCGGTTGCTGTGGTGTTGGAGCGGGAGGTGGCCCGAATTTCGCAGTGACCAGGTAAACGTTATGCGTTTTGTGATCCAGAGCCAGTGTGCGAGCGCCTTCCTGGGTTGACACGTTCTCCGCCACGCTGAATTTATCTTTGGAGTCCTCTTTGATGACTGTAAGGTGACCGTCGCCGCAGGATGCGAACGCGAATCCGGTCTCGGGATCGAATGTAGTGGCATCAACACCCTTACCGATCGGCAGTGTGGTGATTACTTTTCCGTTGTCGGCATCTACCACAGCCATCATTTCGTTGCCACAACCCGAGAACAGGCGGTGAGTCTTGCGATCAATCGCAAGCCCGCTTGGACCCTCACAGGGGGCGAGCGGCCATGTTGCCTTTACTTGCATCGTCCTGGCGTCAATTTCCGTGATCTCGCTCTTATCTTCGATATTATCGAATATCTTTCCATTGCCGTCACTGGCTGCGAATTCAGGCTTTCCGTCCAGTTTAATCGTGGCGAGCACTGTGCCCGTCGTCGCGTCTAGGGCAGACGAATCATGGCTTCTGCCGTTGAAAGTGAAGACGCGCTTCGTAGATGAATCGTAAAGGATGGCATCAGGATTCTCGCCAACCTTGACCTTACTGATCAATTTCAGCGATTTGAGATCGAAGATAGTGACCGTGCCTTCGCGCCCATTACTCACAAACCCGCGCGCGAGTTCCGGAGCCAGCGCAATTCCGTGAACTCCGGGCGTGTCCGGAATGTCGCCCTCGACTGTTCCTGAATCCACATTCAGGACGATCACATGGGTGCCTCTTGATATGTATAGAAGCCGGGAAGCGCTGTCGAGGGTTAGATAGTCCCATCCGCCTTCGCCGCCGAGCTTAAAACTATTTGTCACATGGTATCCGGGGCCGGCTGCCGCTGCGAAAACTGTCAAGATCAACACTACAATAAATGAGTACTTTCCTAGAGCGCGTTTCATGAAGACCCTTTCTTCTGAGGAAAATAAATTCCGCATTTGGTAACACGAAAGAATATACGAGCGTAACTTTACCCTATTTTGGCATCAACCTAAACTGCTGGTTGTGCACGCACCGGAAGATATCTCATTATCTTCGAATTCTGGTTCACTTGAGCGGACATCCGAGATAGAGGGCGAATTGTCGGATGTCCCGCGTCCTGCGGATTGGAAAACGATGGCATCGGCAGCAGCTGGAGCGATCCTCGGCGTGCCATTCGTACCAAGCGGATCACTCCGCGCGGCCTGGACTGAAGTCTCGCAATGGGTTGCGGGGCTGCAAAAGTAGTGAAGAGACCTGAACATTTTACCCACCATATCGGTTAATGCCCAACCTCTGACTATCTAGCCGAACCGATTCGATTATCAAAAAACCGGATACCCGCGTCTAATAATTGGTAGCATCGGAGCCAACGCGGAATCATGCGAGACGATCCTCAAGTCGCGGGGAAACTTTCGGCGGAGTTAAATGCTCTGTTGGAAGAGCTGTTTGCGAAGAGTCCGGGCTTGAGTTTCGGCTTGACCTTGGCGCAGTTCAAAATAGTTCTGGGGGAAATCGCAACAAAGCACATTTCTGTTGATGCGCAAGAAACAGCCGGCACTCTTCGCGATTTCTTTAGCAGCTTACGCATTGATGATCTGGTTTTGGCCCGCGCCTGTGCTGCGGGCAACGATAGGGCGTGGGAGAGTTTTTTGTCACGCTTCCGGGAAAAGCTGTACGACATAGCAGGGTATGTCGCCAAGGACAGTGCTGCTGCCCGGGAGCTTGCGGACTCGACCTACGCAGATCTCTACGGCACCAAGCTGCGAGATGGACATCGGGTGTCGAAGCTTGCTTCTTATACCGGCCGTGGATCGCTGGAAGGCTGGTTGCGTACCGTCATAGCGCAAGAATATGTCAACCAGTACCGTCGGCGTCGCAGGCTTGTCAGCTTTGAAGAGGAAGCCGAAGTAGGGACACAATTTCCCGCTCCGCCTGTAACAACTGAGACTGAAACCCCGGTTGATGCCAGGTTAGAAGCCGCCACGGACGAGGCTCTGGCTGCCCTGCCTCCCGAAGACCTGTTCGTTCTCACCTCCTATTACCTTGAGGACAAGACTTTGGCCGAGATAGCCCGGGCGCTTTCAGTCCACGAGTCCACCATCAGCCGAAAGGTGGATAAGCTGCTCAAATCCTTGCGTAAGAAGATCTTAGGAGGATTAAGCCGCCGCGGCATGAGCCGCCGCCAAGCCGAAGAGGCGCTTGAGGTTGACGTTCGCGATATTCGGATTAATATTCGTAACCGATTGACGCAAGAAACCAGGACTCAGGCGTTCTCAGAAGGAAAGGCAGAAGTGCCCGGCGGACAATAGAGTCATAGACGGTAACAATCAAATCATGAAACCGATTCATAATTTGTTGCGGCAACGGCTCTATCGGACACAGAAGCCCCTCATTGAGCATCCTCCTATAGACCTTCTCAGCGCCTTTTCAGAAAGGGCGCTGAGTGGGTCTGAACACATCTCGGTGGTTAAACATCTGGCAAACTGCACGGATTGCAGAGAGATCGTCTTCTTGGCTGCGCCAGAAGTAACAACCTCCGCCGGACAGGTATCAAGCATCCATCCCTCAGCGCGTTGGATTTCCTGGCCCGTTCTCCGATGGGGCACGGTCGCTGCATGTGCCGTGATCGTGGTAGCCGCCGTTAGATTACGTCCGAGCCGACAGGACTATTCACACGTACCCGCTGCCGTCCATAATCAAGAACCTTTGCAGAAACCCGTGACCGCATCTCCCAGCGAGCAGTCATCTCTCAACGTGGCTGTTCAACCGGGCCAAGAGGTTCCTCCGGTTCGAAGATTCCACAGTTCGCAGGGAAAAGCTAAGGCCGTTCCGCGGATTTTAGGCCTGCCGCCGGACGATAGTTTCTATCGGCAAATGGCTCTTCTCGACGACGTCCAGACCGATATGAAAAGGCCTCTTCCGCGTTGGACGTTGGCAGCGGACGGAAAACTTCAACGATCGCTCGATGACGGGATTTCATGGAGTCGGGTTTACGTCGCGCAAGATCATGTATTCCGCGCGATCGCAGTGGCGGGCCGGAATGTCTGGCTGGGCGGCAAAAAGGGTGTGCTATTTCACTCGGCTGATGCTGGGCAGCATTGGGCACAAATGAAACCGACAGCTGACAATCCGCTACCCGCATCGGACATTCTAGGCATTGAATTTGAAGATGAGCTGCATGGAAAGTTAACTACTGCAAGCAATGTATCCTGGACGACGTCGGACGGCGGGCGTAGCTGGGAAAAACAGTAGCCGTCCCGCCATCGAACTCCTAATATTACATTTCCTATTGAAATCTTCGGCGGTTTGAATGGCGCACAGTCCGGGGTGCATGCGCTTTTCTTGCGTGGCCGCAGCGGCCGGTGCTGTCGCTCAGAATAATGCCCTCTCTCGATCCCATCAAAACAAACGCAATTCCGACTTTTTCCGCACTTCGACTTCAAGAAAACCGGATGCAGGAAATCCGATGTTACGTCCCAGAACTGCGATTACCAAAGTGACGTTTACAGCAAACCATGCTGGCCATACTATCCAGTTGTGGTTTGGCAGTTCTGGGGGAGGGCTGCCGAGGCGTCCTAAACTTAATTGTTTAGGGCGCTTTTTAATTTTGGTTGATGATTTCAGCTGCGTCTAATTCCCGCTTCGAATCTGCTCTGGCGAAAACAGAGCCATCTGCGATGGGACAAAATCCTCCATGACGGCCTTTCGCATCAAGTCAGGCGGCAATAGACCCTGAGCCAGGATGAAGTCATGAAACTTCTTCTGGTCGAACCTGGCGCCGAGCGCAGCTTCGACATCTTTTCGCAGCGCGATCAGCTTGGTGTAGCCGTAGAAGTAACTGTTCGCCTGCCCGGGCGCGCGATAGGTGTACCGCTCGACTTCCTCCTCTGCAAATGCGGGGGACTGCACGACATCCTGTTCCAGCACGCGTTTGGCATCAGCGGGCTGAATTTTGCCCGACTGTAGTTCAGGATCGAGGAAGGCTCGCGCCGCCCGTAGTAGCCGATAGTCCAATGACACGAGTTGACCTTCGAGTGGCATGTACGGCTTGATGAGATATTCGGAGTAGAGACCCCAGCCTTCCACATTGGTGCTGTTGAACGCGTAGCGAACCCGCGCCAATGACACGCCATGTTCCAGCATCGAATCGAACTGCAACTCGTGTCCGGGGCGGGCTTCGTGCGCGGTGAGAGTCCAGGCGGCGGCATCAAAGGTGAAATCGTCGTACTTTTCCGATGAAGTCTGTCCAGGCCCGGCCGGGATATTTAGCGGCAGAACGAACTCACCTTTTTCGCCGGTGTTATGCAGAAATGGGGGAGGCACCATGTGGGGCGCAGGCTGCTGGGCCGTCTCGGCGGCAGTTGCGATGCGTATGCGCGCAGGCCGATCGGGCAGCGTGACAATCTGATGTTCCACGATTATTTTCTCTATCTGCTTTAGCCGATTTTCGTAGAAGGGGAGAATCGCGTCTCCAACCAGTTGCTGCTTCTTTAGCTCCCGCATTACGTCGCGGTAGTCGGGCGATGGGAGATTGCGCTGCTTCGCAATCTGCGCCGCTATGGGTTTCATTTCCGCCTGAATGTCATTGAACGCCTTGTGGGCCATGGCAGCCACTTGATTAGGTGGTATATCTATTCCGTACTCTTCGAGCGCCAGCGCATATTCCTCGGGAGGAAGACGGAAATCAGCACGAGCCTTGGGCAAGACAGTCGCGGTAATCCACGCATCATAATCCTTGAGCTGCGATTTCAATTTCGCATACGGCTCCTGCCAGCCCGTTAGTTTGTACTTCTCCATCAGATTCGCAATTCCATCTATATAGTTGGAATTACGCGACAGTTCGGTTTCAATCTCGACGCGCGCTGGGAAAATGATGCCAGGCTTGGCCATCTGCTCCATAGTGCGGTGCTTTAAGATTTCCGTAAGTGGGGTGTACCCAGCTTGCAGACCCGCATACTCGCGAATGCGTGTCACGGCAGCGGGACGACGGCCGGACGAAGTTTGCTGATCCAGCAAAATCCGCAGGCCTCTGAACACTTCTTCACTCGCATTCCAAAACTCAACTTCGTGAGCGCGTTCGTAATCGTCCTCGCGCAGTTGGAGTTCGACTTTGCGGATCAGAATCTGGAGATCCTCCGCGACTTCTTTCTGTTGCTTCTCGTTCGTGGCTGCTTTCAGGGTGGAGAGCACCGCCGTGGTCTCTTGTCGCTGCTTGTCCTCATCGGCGAAGGACGGCTGTGCGACTCGCGTGTCGTATTCACTTAGGCCCTGGTCAGATCCAACTTCGGGATTATGTTTCATTTCAATATCGAGCAGCATGTTCGTGTAGCTGTTACTTTTCGTGATCCAGCTACGATCCGCAGTGCCAGTTTGCCCCGCGAGAGGCGATATCAAGACTGTCGCAATAAATGCCATTCTTAATTTCGAGAACAATTATTCCTCCTGAAAAATGACGGGAGTTAGTAAAGCATGGCGATCTGAAAAGAGCAATTTCTATCAAGCGCCTCGCTTTGTCGCCTTAGAAACCGGAAAAGAACCCAATGCTCTGCAAAGTGACTTCTGTGCGACTTATGCCAGCTTTTCGCATCAAATACCTAGCACTAAATTGATAGACTTTACTCTGGAGAACGGCTATTTTTGCTCTCCACTCAAACCCACTGGAGGAACGATGGCAGGCAATGGCATTATTGAAGTGACCGACGCAAATTTTGACAAAGATGTTTTGAAATCTGAAACTCCGGTGTTGGTGGATTTCTGGGCGACGTGGTGCGGACCGTGCCGCGCCATTGCTCCCATCGTGGAAGAGTTGGCGCAGCATTATCAGGGCAAAATTAAGATCGGGAAAATGGACGTGGACAGCAACAGTTCTACTCCCATGCGCTATAAAGTTACTGGAATTCCAACGCTGCTAATTTTCAAGGGTGGCCAAGTTGTCGAACAGCTTGTGGGCTATCGTCCCAAGGAAGCCATTCAACAGGCGTTGGACAAGCATTTGGTGTGAACGATTCATTAAGGCCACAAGAGCGCTCGGATAGAGTCTGGGCGCTTTTCTTTCGCGTCATTAAAAGAGGCCATTAACCACGGAGGACACGAAGGTAAACGAAGAATGGCTAAGTTCTCCTTTGTGTTCCTTTGTGTGCTCTGTGGTCAAAGCTTTTCCCCCGGCGAAGTCTGATTGGGATGGTGATGCGGAGCGCGGGAAAGGTCAATCAAACCCCGCGGTCCGTGCTGCTGAAAACGTCGCGCCCACTTGCGAACCGTGGGAACCGTGGTTTGAAACAGGCGGGCGGTGGGCTTGATGCCCCGTTGCCGGGACTCTGCACCAGCCGCAAGCGATGATTGTAAGCGTCGCGCATCTCACGGATCAGGACAAAATAGGGGGCGGACATGGCCGCCGCATTGTAAGGTCCGATGCACCCGGCGGTGGAAAAGATGGCGATGAAGCCGCCTTGGAAAACGCTGCGCGTTTCCCACTTTCCCACCGCCGCGACTGCTGCGGCTTGGTTCAACATTCATTTTTCAGACGATTCCCCAGCTCCTCACCTCGTTTCCCGCTCATACATTTCAACATCGCCAGGGGGATACGATGTCCGTAGGCTCTTCCAAGCTTTTGGTAGTGTCCTAATTAGGACACTATCAAGCTTTTCCCATCCTTGACAGCATCCGCCCACCCCAATACCATTCTATATTCTCGAACCGACCGATCAGTCGGTGTCTCGATAGTCCTTTAACCTCAGCGCATATAGGAGAAGCCGTGGCTACCGTTTTTTACGAGCGTGACGCAAATCCGGACGCCCTCAAGGGCAAGACTGTTACGATTATGGGATATGGCAGCCAGGGGCACGCCCAGGCGCTCAATCTTCGCGATAGTGGGTACAAGGTTATCGTCGGACTCGATCCCGGGCGTCCCAGCGCCCAGAAGGCTAAGGCAGATGGCATGGAAGTTTTGCCGGCGGCGGAGGCTGCAAAACGTGGCGACTGGATTCAGATGCTTACTCCTGACGAGACCCAAGGCGACTTTTTCGAGTCCGCGATAAGACCGGCATTGCACGCGGGGAAGATTCTCGGCGTTTCGCACGGCTTCAGCATCCATTTCAAAACTGTGGTCCCGCCGAAAGACGTGGACGTCGTGATGGTGGCTCCCAAGGGCCCCGGTCATTTGGTCCGGCGTGTTTACACCGAAGGCCGTGGAGTCCCGGCGCTTCTTGCCGTCCATCAGGACGCGAGTGGACGCGCTCGTGACTACGGCCTGTGCTATGCCTATGGCATCGGCGCGACCCGGGCCGGGGTATTGCAGACTACGTTCAAGGAAGAAACCGAAAGCGATCTCTTCGGCGAGCAGGCGGTGCTGTGCGGAGGCCTGACTTCGCTGATGAAAAAGGGATTTGAGACGCTGGTTGAAGCCGGATACGCGCCGGAGATGGCGTATTTCGAATGCATTCACGAAGTAAAGTTAATTGTTGATCTCATCTACGAAGGCGGCCTCGCACAGATGCGGGATTCCATATCTAACACTGCCGAATATGGAGATTTGACCCGGGGTCCCCTTGTCGTCGGAGATGAAACCCGCGCCGCCATGAAAAAGACCCTCGCTCAAATACAGGACGGTACTTTCGCGCGCGAGTGGATTGCAGAAAATAAGAGCGGCAAAAAGAAATTCTCCGCGTTGCGGGAAAGCGAAAAAAATCATCCAGTGGAAGAAGTGGGCGCGCGGCTTCGTGGGCTAATGTCATGGCTCCCGAAAGACAAGCCCGCTAAGCCTTCGGGCGCTCCGGACAAATCCAAACAGGTTGTGAGCGCTTAAACGCAGGGTTGAAAAAAATCTGTCATCTTGAGCGGAAGAAGCGGACTCGTAGAGTCCGTTTCTAGAGTCGAAAGACCTGCTGTTTGCCTGGACAATCGTCCCACTGGGGCCGCCATACGTCCCGAGAAAAAGCGGGTCTCTCGACTCCACAGATCGTCCGCAAGCGGACGATCACAATCCGCTGGAGATGACAGGTTTGTTATAACTTCTAAAACAAAAATGGACCTCAAACACCGCAGTCGCGGCATCACTGACGGACGCAATCAGGCGGGAGCCCGAGCCATGTTCAAGGCCATCGGCTTCTCTGATAGTGATCTTCGAAAACCGATCATTGGTGTTGCCAACACCTGGATCGAAACCATGCCGTGCAACTTCCATCTGCGCCGTTTATCGGCGAAGGTGAAAGAAGGCCTTCGTGCGGCCGGAGGCACACCGATGGAGTTCAACACCATTGCCATCAGCGATGGCGAGACGATGGGCACCGAAGGGATGCGCGCGTCGCTGGTGAGCCGCGAAATTATTGCCGATTCGATTGAGCTCGTCTGCCGCGGGCAAATGTTTGATGCTGTCGTTTGCGTCGTTGGGTGCGACAAGACGATCCCCGCAGCGGCCATGGCTCTGGCGCGATTGAATATCCCAGGGATGGTTCTTTATGGCGGCACGATCGCTCCCGGATCGTTTCGCGGAAAAGATGTCACGATTCAGGACGTGTTCGAAGCAATCGGCGCGAATGCAGCCGGGAAAATAACCGATGCGGATTTGCACGAGCTTGAGAATGTGGCGTGTCCCGGTGCCGGTGCGTGCGGCGGGCAATATACGGCAAATACAATGTCCACGGTCATGGAAATGATTGGACTATCGCCGATGGGGTTTAATAGCGTTCCGGCCATGGATCCAAAGAAAGATGATGTTGCCTTCCGCTGCGGCGAGGTCGTGATGAATCTTTTGAAAAATGGGGTTCTGCCAAAAGACATTCTCACGAGGCCCGCATTTGAGAATGCAATTGCGGGCGTTGCTGCCACCGGAGGCTCCACGAATTCTGTGCTGCATCTGCTGGCAATTGCGAGAGAGGCAGGAGTTCCGCTCGAGATTGATGATTTCCAAACCGTGAGCGAGCGCACCCCGCTTCTGGCTGACTTAAAGCCCTCGGGCCGGTTTGTCGCTGCCGACATGCACCGCGCCGGAGGTATCCGTCTGTTGACGCGCCGTCTCCTTCGAGGGGGGCATCTCGATGGTACGGCGAAAACTGTCAGTGGGCTGACTCTGAAGGCTGAGAGCGAAAGTGCCATCGAGACCCCGGGGCAGGAAGTGATTGCGCCTCTCGACAAACCACTCAAGAAAACAGGCGGACTTGTCATTCTGCGGGGCAATCTCGCGCCGGAAGGGTGCGTCGCAAAAATCAGTGGACATGAACGGCTCAGTCAACGCGGCCCGGCGCGCGTTTTCGATTCTGAAGAAGATGCGATGACTGCCGTGACAGAGAAACGAATTCACGCGGGCGACATTGTCGTGATCCGCAACGAGGGTCCAAAGGGCGGTCCGGGAATGCGCGAAATGTTAAGCGTGACCGGAGCCATCGTCGGCGAAGGCCTTGGCGGGTCCGTCGCTCTTTTGACTGATGGCCGCTTCAGCGGCGCGACCCACGGCTTAATGCTGGGTCACGTTTCCCCGGAAGCGGCTATGGGCGGGCCAATCGCGGCCGTGTGCGAGGGCGACATTATCACTATTGATGTGAACAAGCGGCTGCTGCAAGTTGAAATCAGCGATGAATTGATCAAGGAACGGATGTCCGGGTGGAAGCCTTTGAGACCGCGATATGAGTCTGGGGTTTTTGCTAAATACGGAGCTCTCGTATCCTCAGCGTCGCAAGGTGCCGTCACCACGACCAAGCATCTGAATGGCGGTTGAGCGCCTGAGATTTGCAAAGCCCGGAAAGATCAGGGTGAGGCTTTTTCCGCTCTTATGCAACTATTTGCGTGGCTTCCGCAAAGATTGTCTCTTCTGACTTTTCAGCCAACCAGCTAAGGTGAAAGCCTCATCCTACAGCCGTTTTGTAGGAGTGTTCGTCGTCATGTTATCTCGCGTGCAAATTGGATTCCTGGTCCTGCTAACACCTGCGCTGCTGATTCTCGCGGGCTGCGGTGGCGGCAGCTCGACCACGACCACAACTCCGCCACCTCCTACCACTTTCCAATTGGCAGTTACCGGGCCGACATCAGGTACTGGGACGGTGACCAGCGCTCCTGCTGGCATTAATTGTCCGACAACGTGCACGGCGAGTTTCACGCAGGGCACGGCGGTTACGCTCACAGAAACTCCCGCAGCTGAATATACATTCACCGGCTGGGGAGGCGCATGCAGCGGCACAAGCACGTGCTCGATGACCATTAGCGCAGCCACTGCCGTTACGGCTTCTTTCGCTCAGGCTGCGACGCCGCAACTTACAGTTACTCTCTCTGGTTCGGGAACTGTGACCAGCAGCCCCGCGGGTATTAATTGTCCTACAACCTGCACCGCACCATTCGCGCAGAGCACGATTGTGACGCTTTCAGAAACTCCGGCCACGGGCTACACGTTTACGGGATGGGGTGGTGCGTGCAGCGGCACGGGCGGGTGTACCGCCACGATCAGCGGCGCTACCGCGGTCACCGCGAGTTTCGCTCAAGCGCCTATGCCGCAATTGACGGTAACAGTTTCTGGTACTGGGACCGTAACCAGCAGCCCCGTGGGCATCAGTTGTCCTGGAACGTGTTCGGCGACATTTGCACAGAATGCCCAAGTAACGCTTACTGAAACTCCGGGTGCCGGCTATGTGTTCGCGGGATGGGGCGGTGCGTGCGCAAACACGATGACGACGTGCACCGTGACGCTGTCTGGTGCGACTACAGTTTCGGCAGCTTTCAGTTTGCCCGCGACAGCCCAGCTTACGGTGACCGTGGCGGGTACTGGAACCGTGACCAGCAGTCCCGCAGGCATCATTTGTCCGGGAACATGTTCGGCGAGCTTTCCTCAGAACTCGCAAGTGAGTCTGACCGCGGTTCCCGGCACAGGATTCGGATTAGGTGCGTGGACGGGAGCATGCAGCGGGAACAGCAGCCCATGCGTATTTACGATCTCGGGTCCGAGTTCCGTCACTGCGACTTTTACGCAGCTGGGAACGGTGACGGTTTCGCTGATTGGGGTTGGGACGGGAACCGTCATCAGCAGCCCAAGCGGAATCAACTGTCCCGGCACGTGTAGCGCAAGCTTTGCGAACAACACGGCAGTGACATTAACCGCGACCGCCAATGCCAAAAGCGTGTTTGCAGGATGGACAGGAGTCTGCGCGGGAAACAACACGTGCAGCATTACCGTGACGAACTCAACGTCTGACGTTGCAACTGCGGCTTTTGGCCTTACCCTGCAAAGCGCAATCAATCACATTATTTTCCTCGCGCAGGAAAACCGTTCTTTCGATCACTACTTCGGCGCGCTCGCCCAATACTGGCAGGATGATAATTACGTTCATTATAAGAATCAGCCTTTCAACGGCCTGCCGCAATTTCCGATGAACACGCCATCAGGCCCTGCTTCTACAAATCCTGGGTGCAATCCAGCAGATCCTTTCACTCCGCCGGCGAATACTTCACCAGACTGTAAATGGGATCCCACTCATCCTGTGACTTCATACCATCTACAAACCATGTGCGTCGAAAACCCAAGCCCGTCCTGGAACGAGAGTCATGTGGACTGGAGTTTTAACGATCCGACCGATGCGACCTTGAATCCCACGCTGGATGGATTTGTTTGGACGACCGCCCACGATTCGCGGGCACCGGTGGGGGATGGCACGATTCCGCAGTTTATGGATACGAACGGCCTTCGGGCGATGGGTTACTACGACGGCGGCGATTTGAACTACTACTATTTTATGGCGTCGAACTTCGCTACGTCAGATAGCTGGTTCTCGCCCGTGATGAGCAGAACGAATCCGAACCGAGAGTATCTTATTGCAGCCACTTCCTATGGGTTCGCCTATCCCAATGGAACCGATCCTGCGGACAACATGCAAATACCTTCGGCGCCGATATTCGAGGAACTGCAAAACGCCGGAATCACCTGGAAAATATATATCTACCCGGATCCAAATCCTGCGACCTACGGCACGCTCAGCTGCAACGCAAATGACACCCGCCCCGAGTGCCTCTATCAGATTAGTTATCTGCATAACTTCACTTACGGACAAACGATCATTAACTCACCAACGCTCAAACAGAACATAGTGCCTATCTCGCAGTTCTATACCGACGCCGCGGCCGGAACGTTACCACAGGTGGCACAGATCGAGCCTGCATCCGCGATAGGTCTTGATGAACACGCGGCCGATTTTGATCCCACGCCGCAGCAACCAACGCCCTGCTGTAGCGTGCAGGCTGGCGCCGCCTACGTAAAAACGCTGATTGACGCGGTGATGGGGACACCCAGCAATCCGGGACCGAGCTGGAAAGATACCGCATTTATTCTTACCTACGACGAGTTCGGCGGATTTTACGATCATGTCGCTCCGCAGCCTATGCCCATCCCGGATAGTGCCAGCAGCCTTTCCAGCCCGATAGATCTTTTTCAAGGGCCACCTCCGGCGGGCAATCCCGGTCCGGACGTTTGCGTAAAGGTGGGAGGGCCAACCTGCCAATTTCAATTCACTGGCTACCGCGTTCCCTTGATTGTGGTCTCGCCCTTTACCAAGCAAAATTTTGTTTCGCACGCTCCGGCGGACTACACTGCGATTTTAAAGTTCATCGAAGACCGGTTTAGCCTCAATCCCCTCACAGCGCGAGATTCCTTTCAGCTTCACATGGGCACCGAGTTTTTTGATTTCGTCAATGAGCCTTGGAAGACGCCGCCGGTACCACCGGCCCAGAACACCGCGGGGCCATGCTATTTGGATCACCTGCCTTAGGCTTGATGGTACAAGTTGCGGAAACGGCAAGGGCCCGACTTTTAGTCGGGCCGCAAATGCAGGAAAATGTGCAATCGGCCCGACTAAAGGCCGGGCCCTTCCCGGTTGGAATGAGGTTTCCGCAATCGGTATTGTCGGCTCCTTTTAAGAAGTGCCGTCTCAAGAAAACGTCAAAGCGACACCTGTTAGTGTTTTTATGCCCCACTTCGTGCTGTGGAACTTTCGCATCCCAATCTTCTGCATTGTTTTATTGCTGGCCTTTGTGTACTTTTTCCTTTCGCCCATTGTTTTTGAAAGGATCGAAGGCTGATGATTGTCGGTGTCCCCAAAGAGTCGTATCCGAACGAGCGTCGCGTTGCTCTCGTGCCCGCGGCCATACCAAGCCTGACCAAAGCGGGATTTGAAGTGGTCGTGGAAGCGAATGCTGGCGATCAAGCCGGATATCGCGACGCCGCATACATCGAGAAGGGCGCTAAGATTCAAACCACGCGTGCCGGCGTATTCGAGACAGCCGACATCATTGTGCAGGTGCTGTGTTACGGCGCGAATGACATCACGGGCAAAGCCGATCTCGCGTTGTTGCGCAAGGATCAAGTCGTGATTGGATTCTTGCGGCCGCTTGGATCTTCGGAAGTGTTGCAAGAGATTGCGGCGACCGGTGTGACTTCGTTCTCGGTGGAACTCGTGCCTCGTACGACACGTGCTCAAAGTATGGATGCACTGTCTTCCATGGCGACAATCTCCGGGTACAAATCTGTGCTGATGGCCGCAGACGCCTTGCCGCGAATTTTTCCGATGCTTACCACCGCCGCTGGAACGATTACGCCGGCTCGCGTGCTGGTGATGGGCGTGGGCGTGGCCGGGCTGCAAGCAATCGCTACGGCGCGAAGGTTGGGAGCGGTGGTTTCCGCATACGACTTGCGTCCCGCGGTGAAAGAGCAGGTTCAAAGTTTGGGCGCGCGTTTCGTCGAGCTTCCGATTGAGGCCAAGAACGCCCAGGATGCCCGAGGATATGGCACTGCGCAGGACGAAGCTTTCTACGCGAAGCAGCGGGAGCTTCTAACTAAAGTTGTAGCCGAGAGCGATGTGGTGATTACAACTGCGGTCGTGCCGGGGAAAAAAGCGCCCGTGCTGGTCACCACGGAAATGGTTAAGGGAATGGCGCCGGGTTCCGTGATATTTGATCTGGCCGCAGAACGCGGCGGCAACTGCGAATCTACGAAACCTGGGCAAACCGTGATCGAGCATGGAGTCACGATTATCGGGGCTATAAATGTCGCGTCAGGCGTGCCTTATCATGCGAGCCAGATGTATGCCCGCAATATCACCACTTTCCTGACGCACATGGCAAAAGATGGGAAGCTGCAAATGAATCTGGAGGATGACATCATTCGTGAAACGCTATTAACTCGCGGCGGAGAAGTGGTGAATACGCGTGTGCGCGAGTTTTTGTCGCTCCCGGCGCTAATGGCGAAGTGATGCTGTGTTGTCGCCTGCGTAAGAAGTGGAAGCGTTGGGGTTCGATTAATCTCGATTGTAAGGAGGAATAGTGCCAGCAGATTTTATCTCTAATCTTTATGTCTTCATCCTGGCGGGATTCGTGGGTTTTGAGCTGATCAAGCGGGTCTCGCCGCTCCTGCACACGCCTCTGATGTCGCTGACCAATGCACTTGACGCCATCGTGGTGGTGGCGGCCATCATCATTGCCGGGCGGCATGAAACCCATCTTACCCTGGTGTTAGGCGCTATCGCCGTGGCCGCCTCCTTCAGCAATATGGTCGGCGGCTTCTTCATTACCGATCGCATGTTGCGTATGTTCAAGACCGGCAGGCCGAAGAAATGACTGCGATCGCCCTCCAGCAATATCTCGACTTTGCGTACATCATTGCCGTCGTTTTGTTCATTCTGTCGCTCAAGTGGCTGAGTTCGCCGGCGAGCGCGCGCTGGGGCGTGCTGGCGGGTGAGATCGGCGCCGCTATCGCGGTTACGGCCACGCTCTTCAACCCCGAGCTGGTGCAATACAAATGGATCGTCATTTCCCTGATTATCGGTGCCGGGGTGGGCATCCCGCTCGGCATGGTGAAGATGACGGCGGTGCCACAGCGAACCGCCCTCAGCCACGCGTTCGGCGCGGCATCCGCCGCGATGATTGGCATCGCGGAATATTATGTCGGCACTTCGCATTTGACCCGCTTCGAGATGGGCGAGATCGGGCTGGAAGTGATTATTGGTTCGCTCACCTTTACCGGAAGCTTGATTGCAGCCGGGAAGTTGCAGGAGATTTTGCCTCAACGCCCAATCGTTTATCGCGGACAGAACATCGTCAGCCTTTCGATTCTGGGCGCGGCACTCGCATTGGCCATTGCTCTGGTAATCAATCCTGGGAACACCCTGCTCTTTCCTTTCATGGTTGTTGTCGCCCTGATCTTTGGCGTAATGCTGGTCACGCCGATTGGCGGCGCCGACATGCCCACCGTGATTTCGCTGTTGAACTCCTATGCCGGCTTCTCCGCCGCTCTGCTGGGTTTCGTGCTGAACAGTAAAGTTCTGGTGGTTGCGGGCGCGCTCGACGGCTCTTCTGGTTTCGTCCTCTCGGTCATCATGTGCAAGGCCATGAACCGGTCTTTTACGAATGTTTTGTTCGGAGCCTTTGGCCAGGTGCAGACTTCAGCCGCGAAACACGAGGAAGCGCGGCCGGTTCGCAGCGCTAGTCCTGAAGAAGCCGCGTCCATTCTCACCGCCGCGAACAAAGTCGTCGTGGTCCCGGGCTATGGCATGGCCGTTGCGCAAGCCCAACACAAGGTGCGCGAGCTCTATGACGCCCTCACTAAGCTCGGCATAGACGTACGGTTTGCCATCCATCCGGTTGCCGGACGCATGCCCGGTCACATGAACGTGCTACTGGCGGAAGCCGATGTACCTTACGATCATCTGGTGGAAATGGATGAAATCAACGGCGACTTCCCGCAAACGGATGTCGCTCTGGTCATCGGCGCTAATGACGTTACTAACCCCGCAGCCCGCACCGATACTGGCAGCCCGATTTACGGCATGCCAATCCTCGATGTAGATAAGGCCCGCACCGTGATGGTGATTAAGCGCAGCATGAACCCCGGTTTCGCTGGCATTGATAATCCGCTGTACTACATGGACAACACGCTAATGCTGTTTGGGGATGCGAAGTCTTTCGTCAGCAATATCGTGCGCGAGGTCGGTGGCGGACATGGATAGCAGATAGACCCAGCAAAAAATTAACGATGGAGTGACGGGCGTCCCTACCCGTCAAGCCGCCCCTAGGGTTTTTCCACAGTGACTCGGAAGTAATAGCCTTTTCGTGCCATTCCCCTCTTTTGGCGAGAACTGTATGGTTGTTCGTGAGCAGTACTCGGGGGAGGGCTGTTCAAACTAACGTCCCTGACTTATAAGTCTGGGGCGTTTTGTTTTGCTACAAGTTGCAATGGGAATTCTCGGTTCTTCCCGGGAGTCGTTTCCCCGTCCGTTCAAATTGTCATCTTGAGCGAAGCGAAAGACCTATGCACTACCGCCGGTTACACAGGTCCTTCCGCTTCGCTCAAGGTGACATCAGTATTTCGAGCATAGGCTTATAGAACTATCCCTTGGTGTTCGACCGCTTCAGCTTGATTCTGTGGGCCGCCCGCTTCTTCTTTTTCTTGGCAGCCCGGTTCGCTGAAAGCTTTGCTGAACCTTCGTTTGCAGCGGGACGAGGTTTCGAGCTCTTCCGCGGTTTGGCTTTCGGCTCGGAAGACTTCGTCTCATGTGACTTTGTCTCGTGCTCCGGGGATTCGGCTTTGCCCATCACTTTCGCGGCGGTTGAGGCCACAACTCCTATAGCGGTGCCGATACCTCGGGCAACGCTTTCGATGACCGGCTCGCCCGCGTGGTCCGTATGTTCGCTCGTGCCTTTAGAGTCGGTTGCGGAATCGTTTTCGTCGTGCTTTTTGCTGTCCATTAATTCTCCTCGTTTTATATAACGTTGATGTCGGCTTATAAGACTACACTGCTTTGGATTGTCGAGGCGAGTATTCTGGATATTCGGCCTCGCGGGGGAGGGTGCCGCACCACAACAGTCGGCGGGATTTGAATTTTGTCCCCTTTCAGCCACAATAGTAGAAACAGGCGGAGTAGTTTTGTTGCTAAGAGGCCGTAGACACGTCTTGTTTTATTTGTCCGCGCCATTGCGCCGCGCCATATTGGTGTTGGTTTCTGTTTGCCTCGCCAGCCTCACTCAGGCCCAGGATCAAGGCTCTCAATCAGATCAGCCTGTTTCAATTCGCGGGACAGTCGTAAACAGCGTCACGCATCAGCCGATTGGACGAGCCCAGGTCTATTCGCCGGACAATCGTTTCGCAGTCATGACCGACGATCAAGGGCATTTCGAAGTCGCGATCCCACAGGCAGCCGATACAGGCACGGTTTCAAAATTGAACGGACTTCAACTGGTGGCTCGTAAGCCCGGCTTTCTGACTGATCAGGATTATCCAAGCCGGGACCTCCGGTTCACGCCCAGCACGAACGATCTCACGATCTCACTGGTGCCCGAAGCCATCTTGATGGGCCGGATCGCACTTGACAGCGGGGATTCGCCTGACAGAATCCAGGTGCAATTATTTGTGAAAGAAGTGCGCGATGGGCTTGAGCATTGGAGTCCACGGGACGTCGCCACAACAAATTCAAAGGGCGAGTTCCGTTTTGCCGAACTCTATGCCGGTGATTACCGCGTAGGAACGCATGAGGTAGGAGACCGCGATCCCGGGGACGTTGTTCCGGGCGGAAAACAATTCGCGTATCCGCCAGTGTATTTTCCCGAAGCGGCGGATTTTCCCAGCGCAACTACGATTCACCTTTCGCCCGGTAGGGTTTTTGAGGCGGATCTCTCGCTGGCCAGGCGGCAATACTTCCCCGTAAAAATTTCGGTCAACGGACTGACCGCACCCGCGCCAATCAACGTAAGCGTCTCCGTTCGGGGAGACGGCACGCCTGGTTACGCGCTGGGATACAACGGGTTCGATCACACTATTCGCGGAGCGCTGCCAAATGGAATTTACGTCGTGGAAGCATCGAGCTTTTCGCAGCAGGGCTCGACTGGACTGACGACTCTGCGGGTCGCGAACGCGCCGGCGGAGGCCGGTCAATTAACCCTCCTGCCCAACGGAACAATTCCGATTCAGGTAAGGGAAGAGTTTACGTCAACGGAAATTTCCAGGCAGTTTGACCAATCTATTTCTGGAGGGCCGAACGGACGAAGATTGGCGAGGTCGCGACACCAATATCTTAACGTGATGTTGAACCCAGTTTCGGATTTTGGGCAGGGAAGAGGCGCCTATCTTCGTCCGCCGAGAGGCTCGAATGACGAGTCCTTGGCTATTGATAACGTTCAGCAGGGCAGATATTGGGTACAGGTAAGTTCATCAAGGGGATATGCCGCATCAGTCACATCGGGTGGGTTGGATCTTCAGCACCAGCCTTTAGTCGTTGGCCCCGGGGGATCGAGTCCTTCGATTGAAATTACAATGCGTGACGATACCGCTTCGTTCGATGGAAACATAGAAGGCGCAAATGGCGCAATGGACGGATCAAGTTCTTCGCCTGGCCAGACCGCGACCCGCGTTTCTTCCATTCCATTTGCGTACGTCTATTGCATTCCCATGGCTGACGGTCCGGGGCAGTTTATCCAGGTTTGGGTTTCTCCAGATGGCAAGTTCGATTCCCCGCAGATTCCTCCGGGGGAATATCGTGTATTGGCTTTCAGCCATCAGCAAAATAATCTTGAGTTTCGAAATGCGGTGGCCATGCGGGCGTACGAATCCAAAAGCCAGGTGGTCAGGTTAGTCGCGGGACAAAAGGAACATTTGCAGCTTCAGCTGATCTCGAAGGCGGATGAAAGTGCGGACTGAAGCAAGCCTTTGCTTGGTGAGCGTTTACTTGCGAAATACTCTGCACGTTTTCTTTTGGATATTATGTTTCGTTGCGATAGTTGACGCACAAATCCCTGGCTCAAAGCCGCAACAGCAGGCAAACTCGCAAACATTCCGGGTGGCCGGAACGGTTGTCAGTGCGGCAGATGGACACCCACTGGCGAGAGCCAACATTTCCCTGACCGATACGAAGAATCCTCAAAACAAGCAGGAGACGACTAGCACCGAGACCGGACATTTCGAATTTAATCAGGTAGCAAAAGGGAAGTATTCACTGGTAGGAACAAAAGGAGGGTTCATCTCACAGGCTTACAACCAGCACGAACAATTCTCGACCGCTATTGTCACTGGTGCTGACGTGCCAACCGATGACTTGCGCTTGCAATTGCCACCGGCGGCCGTGCTATCCGTCAGAGTTACAGATGAAACCTCGGAACCGGTGCGCAAGGCGTCGGTGATGCTCTATCGCGAAGATCGCACCACAGGCATCCGCCGCGTCGTCAGTTTCAACGGCTGCTCCACCGACGATCTCGGTTCGTGCGAATTTGCACGCCTTAGTCCGGGCATGTATTTCGTGGGAGTGACCGCCAAGCCATGGTACGCCGTGCATCCTGCTACCAGCCGCGCCGATGGGCAGGAGGATCCACTCGCCAGTGAAATTCGCTCGTTCGATGTCACGTATCCGCCGACCTATTACGGAGACACTACGGATCCCGATTCCGCAACCCCGATCATGGCCAAAGGCGGAGACCAACAGCAAGCGGAGATTCATCTCAGCCCGGTCCCCGCTTTGCATTTAGTGTTTCACACAGCCGAAGATAGCTCGCAGGGAATCCGCATGCCAATGTTGCAGGAGGAGGGATTCGACGGAACAGAACTCAATCCCATGACTGAAATACGTAATGTCTCTGCCGGTGTTTTCGAGATCGTAGGACTCTCACCAGGCAAGTACAAGGCAAGGTGGCCGGGAGCGTCTCCGGTTGAAGTTAATATCGCCACAGACGGGCAAAATCTCAGCGACATCAGAGGCGAAGCGTTTAGCACGGTCAGTGCCTCGGTTCGAGTTCTGGGAGAGCCGAGGCTCCCCCAGCCGCTCTACCTTCGACTCCGCAGTGGCGACGGAAACGACGGAGCTCAGGCAACAGTGGACGAGAAGGGCAACGCAACCTTTGCCAACGTCAGCCCCGGCAAATATAACGTTCTCGCGATGACTTTCGGAACAGCCGGTGTGAAGCCCTATTCGGTGTCGCAGATTTTATCGGAAGGCAATGTGACTGCCGGCACATCGTTGATAGTTCCACCAGGCTCGTCGCTATCCGTTTCAGTGTCGTTAGTTGCGGGAATGGTGAACGTGGAAGGATTCGCCAAACACAGCGGCAAAGCCGCCGCCGGTGCCATGATTGTCTTGGTCCCCAACGATCCTGATGAGAACCGGGATCTTTTCCGCAGAGATCAAAGCGATCTCGATGGCAGCTTTAGCCTGCAAGGTGTTGCGCCAGGCTCGTACACTGTCGTAGCAATTGAAGATGGATGGGACATGGATTGGTCCATGCCTGCCGTAATTGGAGCCTACGTGAAGAATGGAGAGGCCGTGACTATCAGCGATGTGCATGAGCATTCCGTGAAATTACCGGAAGCTATTGAAGTTCAGCCACATCATTGAGGGCTTGGGCGCGGGCAGCGACTCGCTAGACGTCGAAGAAAATCGTCTCGCCGACACCTTGAAGTTTGATTTCGAATTTCCACCGTCCGTCGTCTTCCACCTGAGCCATGAGAGTATTCCGGCGTTCTCGGGGAACTGAGGCGAGGACTGGATCTTCTTCGTTCGCGGGGTCGTTATTCGCAGAGTCGTTGGCAAAATACGCTCGGGTGTACAACTGCTCCAGAAGTCCGCGGGCGAACACCGCGAGGTTGAGATGCGGTGCCTGTAAAACACCACCCGGCCCCGGCACTCTTCCGGGCTTTATGGTCTCGAATTCGCAAATGCCATCTTCGGACGTGCCCATTCGTCCAAAGCCTCTACAGGCTTGGTCTGCGTTCGCATGTTGAGGGTCGTCGGGATGGTGGTATCTGCCGTCGGCGTCAGCCTGCCATACCTCGATCATGGCATCAGGAACCGGCGCGCCTTCGCCATCGAGAACACGACATACCAGGCGAACGCGCTCTCCCTTGGCTTGCGGCTCGGCGATGCAGCTTACACAACCTCTACCTTTCGTCAATCCGAAGGAAAAAAATGGACCAACCGTCTGCGAGGGAGTGGGAACCATTTTCATTTCATTCAAACAACGTAGCGTCAGGACCGCGCAATACGATATCGAACTTGTAGCCAAGTGCCAATTGGGGCTGTGTTGTTTCCAGATCGAACCTGGAGATCATACGTTGGCGTGCCTTTTCATCAGGTACGGATTGGTACACCGGGTCGAACGCCAATAGCGGGTCGCCGGGAAAATACATTTGAGTCACCAGTCGCGTGATAAAGGCTCTCCCGAAAACCGAAAAGTGAATGTGTGCGGGTCGCCAGGCATTGTGGTGATTGAACCACGGATAGGCTCCAGGCTTAATAGTCACAAAGCGATAAGTGCCATCTTCATCCGTAAGGGTGCGGCCAGCTCCGGTAAAGTTGGGGTCGAGCGGCGCTGGGTGTTGATCTCTGACGTGCGCATATCGGCCCGCAGAATTGGCCTGCCAAATTTCTATTAAGGTTTGCGGGACCGGACGTCCATTGCTGTCCAGCACTTTTCCGGTCACGATGATGCGCTCGCCCAACGGCGCGCCTTCGTGTTGGCCAGTGAGATCGTTATCAGTGGGAGCGATGTTTGCGTGCCCAAAAACCGGGCCAGTGACCTCTGATAGGGTATGCGGGAGAAAGATCAAGGGCTTCGATGGCGCACGGAGAAGCGTGGACCGGTACGGTTTATAAAGCGCTTCCGGCTGGGTGCCGCTTTCATGCCGCTGATAGGGAGTGACGGCCAAGCTTTTAGTTGTTAAATTCTCCGTGGCCATATGGATGCAGCGAGAACGCATCAAATCTTATGCCAAGGTAAGGCGATTTGTCAGGCCGAAAGTTGAACTCACGCACGTCGTACGGACAGCCGCCCTCGGCTGCCCGGTTGACCGAAGTAACAGAGGAGAGGCATGAACCATCGAGGTAAAGGACTGCTATCGCAGTATGACGACATTTGGCTGGTGGATGGGGTTCGTACGCCGTTCGCCGATTACAACACTGTTCTTGGACTAGTGTCACCGATTGATCTGGGCATCAAGGTTGCCCGGGAAGTGTTTCGACGCAGCGATATTTCCCCACAGGATGTAGATGCGGTCATCGCCGGCAACATGGCTCAAGCAAGCTTCGACGCCTACATGCTCCCTCGCCATATCGGCCTGTATTCAGGTGTTCCGATTGAGGTGCCGGCCCATTTGGTGCAGCGTGTCTGCGGAACTGGAATCGAACTGATTCTGCAAGCCGCGGACTTAATCAAGCTCGGGAAGGCAGACCTTATCCTCGGCGTTGGCACCGAGTCTATGTCGCGGAATCCTATCGCCGCTTATACGCATCGAGGCGGCTTCAAAATGGGCCAGGTGGAATTCAAAGATTTTCTCTGGGAAGCACTGCTTGATCCCTGTGCAAATGTGACTATGGGGGGAACCGCGGAGACGTTGGCCAAGCGCCACAACATCTCGCGCGAAGAAGTGGACGCTTTCGCGGCGGATAGTTTTGCGCGCGCCCTAGCCGCCCAGAAGCGTTGCTTCCTCAGCGGCGAAATTGTTCCCGTGGTCAATGAAACGTTTGAGCGGGAGGGATACAGTTCGCGCGGCATTCGCGTTCCGAAGCCCGTTGAGTCATTCGGCGAAGACAGTCACATCCGGCCGTCTCCAATCGAGGTTCTTGCGAAGATCCGTCCAGCTTTCGGCGGTGTTCAGACTGGTGGTAATAGCTCCGCCGTGGTGGACGGCGCGGCGGCTTCGCTTGTCGCTTCAGGAAATTTTGTACGTGAAAAAGGCAAGCGGCCTCTGGCGAAGATCGTCGGCGGTGTTGCCATTGGCGTGCCTCCGGAAATCATGGGAATCGGCCCGGTTGCGGTGATTCGAACTCTGCTCGATTCCACCGGACTTAAGCTGGAACAGATTGACCGTTTCGAAATCAACGAAGCGTTTGGAGCGCAGGTGCTCGTCTGCGAACGCGAACTGGGGATTGATCATGCAAAGCTGAACGTTAACGGCGGCGCCATCGCAATCGGCCATCCTTTGGGGGCAACCGGCGTGCGCCTGGCCATTACTCTCGCCCGAGAGCTAAAGAATTCCGGAGGACGATACGGAATCGCATCCGCTTGTATTGGCGGCGGCCAGGGGATAGCGATGTTGCTCGAAAATTCTGGTGCTGGGAGTGCCTAGCCAGTTCATTAGCGGGATGTTGTACTAACAACGTGACAGGTTTGTGCTGAATCCGTGAATGCTGGCGCTGGTTTCATACAGGAACGCGCCCGGCCACATCCACTTTACTCTGGAAGGAAGGTGCTTCTTAGCGAGGTAGCTCAAACCGATGGCTCCGGCGCTCATCACCGCGCCTACTGCATACGTCCGTGCCACTGTAGGGTGAAGTCCATAAAGCTGAGGCTCGCCGCCTTCTACCGTGCAAGGACCGGGACCACGGGAGCGGTAATTGTTGCCGATCCATGTTGTGGTGTAGGAATCAGCAAATATCGCGGCGGTTGCAACCGCGGAGAGAAACAGGAATTGTTTGTCAATCACCCGATGCGCAAGTTCTGGTGGATTGGCTGCGAAAGAATCCGGCGTGACCGGGACTTGCAGTAGAGCGTTCGGCCGAGTCAGCGATGAGGGTGCATCCGGGAGCCCATGATTTTCTTGAGGAATAGCTACTACTGAACTGAGCAGAATTAGAATCGCAACAGACAACCTTGCGCTTTCCATTCCTCATTGGACATTGGCAACAATCGAATTGCGTCGTCACGTTCGTCTCATGCACCATCGTTCCGCGTGGTTGCAGTTTTTTCCAGAAGGGAAATGGAATTGGATTTGTGCGAAAGGAACTGAACCGGAACGGGAACAATGTGTCTTATTCCCGAATTGCCTACCGTGCAGCTTTCTTCTCGTAAGCTGCGGGCCGTGCGCTTCGGGGAGGACGCTTGACGCCGTCTCGCAACTGACGAACATCAATCTTTAGCTCCGTTATGGTCCGACTCAGGGTATTACGGTGCATGTCCAGTTGACGTGCCGCGCGGCACTGGTTGCCGTTATTCTCCTGCAAAACGGTCAGAATGAATCGCTTCTTAAACTCGCGCACCGCCTCAGAATAAAGAATGTTGCTCTTGTACATTTGCATGATGAGTGCTTCGAGTTGATCTCTCACGATGTCTCTCTTTCTTAATCGTTAATCGAACTTGGTCTGCAAAAGTTTCGCTGATGGCAATGCTTTCGCCAGTCTAACCGCGTTGCGCCTTTTGAGAAGACGGTGTTCCTTGATGCAATAAATCCAATCCCTGATAAAACTTCGACCGCAACTCCGACGGCGCGACCCAAACCGCGGCGCGCCCGACCACCACAAAGTAAGGCGCGAACGCCGAGCCCTCCAACCATTTCGATGTGGGCGTGAATGCCGTCATGCTCATCAGGACGATCGCGATCGTCAATCCACCACGCACTAAACCAAGCGCACCGCCCAGAATCCGGTCGAAAACGCTAAGTCCGGCTTCCCGGACGGCCCAGCGGGCAATACGACCAGCAATTCCCGCCAGAATCATCACTCCCAAAAAAATAGCCAAAAACCCAATGCTCTCACCGAGCCAAATGGATTTTAAATATGGAGCAAAATGCTCTGCGACCCGGTGATACTGCCACGCTGCCAGCAAGTATCCGCAAACCAGTCCTGCGATTCCAAAGGCTTCCTGAAAGAAGCCTGAACTCGCCGCCTGAATGACGGACACCAAAAGCACGACGATGATAATCCAGTCCGCACCGCTCATGGACGGTTTACACCGGGTCTGCTTACATCAGGCCCATCCCCTAAAGCCGTCCCGCCGCTAAACATCCAACTCACGCCCAGTAAGCTTGCGATACGCTTCGACATACTTTTCGCTGGTTTTGCGCGCGACGTCCGCGGGTAGGGCCGGAGCGGGCGGCAATTTGTTCCAGTGAATTTCCTCGAGGTAATCGCGCACATACTGCTTATCGAAAGACTCCTGCGCCGTGCCGGGTTGGTACTTGTCCGTGGGCCAAAAGCGCGAAGAATCTGGAGTAAGAACTTCATCCGCCAAAGTGATGCCCGCACCCGTGCGGCCAAATTCAAACTTTGTGTCCGCGATGATAATGCCTCGTTGCCGCGCATAATCGGCTGCTTTCTTATAGATAGCGAGGCTGGTATCGCGAAGGTCACGGCTGAAATCCGGACCAATTATTTTGGCCATTTGCTCAAAAGAAATATTTTCATCGTGCCCGGTGGTGGCTTTCGTTGCTGGTGTGAAAATCGGTTCCGGCAACTTGTCGGACTCCTTCAATCCCGGCGGCAATTGGATTCCGCATACGGCGCCACTGGCCTTATATTCTTTCCACGCTGAACCAGAGATATAGCCGCGAACCACACATTCCACAGGGAACATCTCGGCTCGCATGACCATCATCGAGCGTCCACGCAGCACGTCGGCGTATTTCCGAAGCGCACTGGGATAACGATCCACGTCCGTGGTCACCATATGATTTGGGACAAGGTCGCGCAGAAGCTCAAACCAAAACACCGACATCTGCGTCAGCACCCGGCCCTTTTGTGGAATGCCGGTTGCGAGGACGTAGTCGAAGGCAGAGATCCTGTCCGTGGCTACAAATAAAAGATGTTCGTCGTCCAGACGGTATACATCGCGTACTTTTCCGCTGGCGAACAGTTCGAGTTCCGGAAAATCAGTTTGAACAACCGCGTCGAGTAGTTGAGGATTCATGAAAGAATTTTACAGGCAGGAAACGTCCGGTATTCTAGCGTCTCTAAAATATTTGTCAACGGTTAAGTCGGGGAGTTGGGCGGCGCGTCAAAAGACTGGCCGTAAAATTTGTTGACAAATCACGAATTCCTTTAAACATGCCTACTGGCACTGGTTTCAGGCCCGATGTTTGTGGAAAACTTGGACTATTTGCATTGCGAAGAACGGATACAATCAAGCGGAGAAATTCAAAACGAGGTTGCCAAAAGTACGCGCGCGTCAAGAAATATTTTGCGCGAGCGTTGAGAAGAGAAAATTCGATCCTAAGCCGTTGCCCCCAGCCTCACTGACACAAGTTTCGAGACTCCGGGTTCCTGCATGGTCACCCCATAAAGCACTGGCGCAATACTCATTGTCTTTTTGCTATGTGTGATGAGAACGAACTGAGTCTGAACGCTCATTTCCTTCACCAGCTCCGTGAAGCGACCAATGTTTGCTTCATCCAACGGCGCATCCACCTCATCCAGAATGCAGAATGGGCTGGGCTGATATTGAAAGATTCCCACAAGCAGCGACAATGCCGTCAACGCCTTTTCGCCTCCCGATAGCAGTAGCACGTTCTGCAACTTCTTTCCCGGAGGCGACGCGACCACGTCAATGCCGCTTTCGGCGCTGTTCTCCTCGTCTGTCAGGCGCATGAACGCGTGTCCCCCGCCAAAAAGTTTGCTGAACGTTACCTGGAAGTTTTCATTGATTTTGCCAAACGCTTCCTCAAACTTCTGCCTCGAGAACGTATCAATTTCTTTGATCGTAGCCTGCGTGTTCTCAATGGAATCCCACAGGTCTTTGCGCTGCGTTTCCAGAAAGCCATGGCGTTCCGCGGTTTCTTTGTATTCCTCCAGGGCCATCATATTTACTGGTCCCATGGCGTCGAGCTTCGCTCGCATCTCGCGATAGACCTGATCTTCTGCCGACAATTGCTCGCCGGTAAACAGCGCGATCGCGCCATCTGCCATGAGTTCATCTCGCTGCACGCCCAATTCGTTCATGCAGGTTTCAGACATATATTGAGCATCTGAGAGCAATTTGGCAGCCGACGCCGATAGTTCTCCGCGACGGTCTCTTGCTGTCTCCAGCAACTGCCGCAGATTGCGCAGCGCCTCGTCAATTTCTACCAGCATCGAGCGGATCTGTTCCGACTCGACTTGCAGCAAACCATCACGCGCTTCGCTGGCATTTTGTTCAACGTCAAGCTCAAGAAGCCGTGCGGCGATCTCCTGATTCTCGGCTTCGCGTTGCATTCTTTCGGAAAAGGATGATTCGATCTGGGTTTGCAGCGAACCGACACGCTCGGCCATTTCGGCAGCGAGGGCTTCTATTCTGCCCAATACTGCGGCGGCGGAGCGCTGGCGTTCTTCCAGGGTGGCAACGTGGGCAAGGTGCTGCGAGCTTTTTCGAGCACTTTCTTCTCTTCGCTGACGTAGCGAAGCCAATTGTTGATTCGCGTCAATGGCGGAAGCCTCCATCTCGAGGTGCCTTTTTTGAAGCTCGTCAATCTCTGTCTGCTTTGATTCGATTGAGCATTGCTGTTCGGCGCGGTCAGCGGCAAGGCGCTGGAGCTCATGCTGGCATGTCTGCAAGCGTCCAGTGACGCGGGATATCTCCGAATCGAGTTGCTGCAAAAAGTGACCCGAAGTCATTGCCTGCTTTTCTGCCTCGCGCATCTCGCTTTCCAGTCGTTCGAGCAGGGCAGTCTGCTGCTTGATCTCACGCGCGAGAGTCAGAACACGAAGGTTCTCGTTGCGTAAGGCTTCTTCTAATTCGGTTACCGTGCGCATCACCTCGCGTAGCTCGCGTTTCATGGAGAGGGGCCCTTCGGAACGCTGCTTGCCTCCCGTCACGGTCACATTATGAAAACACTCTCCGGACTCCGAAAGAAAAAACGCATCCGGATTTCCCAATGCCAGTTCGCGCCCTACCGCCGGATCGGGCACAATATATCCGTCGCGCAATTTGGGCAGAATCACTTCGAGAGATTTTCCAAATCCATCCAGTACTCGAATCGTATGCTTGAGAGGAACAATGGATTGGCTCGCCGGAGCCGAATGCGCCGCCTCGTCAACCAGAAAAGAAAATTTTGCCTGCGAGTCTTCAGGATGAACCAGGAACGTGGCGCGACCATCCACATCGGTCCGCAGTAGCCGCAGTCCTTCGTCGGCCGCGTCCCACGATTTCACGACGATGTAGTTCAATTCATCGCGAAGAAAATCTTCCACAACACTTTCATAGCGGTTCTCAACTTCCAGGAAATCAGCAAGCACTCCGACCGGGGCGAGGCCGCCATTCATTACTCCCGACTGAAACAGCCGGCGCACGGACTCGGTCGAATATCCGTGCTCCGCTATGACGGCTTCGAGAGAGCTTCGCTTCCCTAGGGCAGTCGCGTATTCCGCACGCAAGCTGTCCAAGTGATGCTTGCCGACGCTTTCATCGTTTCGTTTAGATTCGAGTGAACCGCGTGTTTGCTCAATTTCCGTAGTCAGAGCCACGACACGCTGCGATATGCTTTCAAACTCGAGAGCCGATTGGCCGCGCTGCCCCCCAAAAGCCTTGACTTGCGAATTTGCGGACGCCATCTCGGTCTGCAATCAGCTGTTTCGCGGTCAACCGCAGCCATTCGTTCTTCAGACTGCGTCAATTGATTCCGCAAGTTCGCTGAGGAGGCGATCACCTCCATGATTGCGACCCGCGATTCATTCTGTTGCTGCTCCAACAACGCTAACGCGTCGGTCGCCTCGGCAACTTCCTTCTGTGCAAGTACAAGCTCCTCACGTGCCGCCGACAACTCGGCAACTGCGGAGTCCAGTATTTGACGATTGGAGTCTCGCTCCGTCTCCAGCGCGGTTAGCCGATGTATCGCCTGCGCCAACTCAGACTCTGAAGAGGCCGTGCGCACCAATAATTCGGCACACCGCTCCTCGTTGTAACCGCGCTGAGCATGGGCCCGGTCCGCTTCCAATTTGATTTGACTGATGCGTTCACGGTTCTCGCGAAGTTCGGTTTCAATAGCGTATCCGCGCTGCGTGCGTTCCGCGTGTTCGGCGTCGGATTGCTGGACGGACTCCGCCTGAATGCGCATCTCTTCAGAAAGGGAACTGATTTCCCCGTTGATTTCCGAGGTTTCCCGGTCAAGTTGTGCGAACTTGCTGGCGAGCACAACTCGCAGCTTGTCGCGCATCTCCTCACGCAGTTTCGCATAGCGCTCGGCCTTCGACGCCTGGCGCTTGAGCGAGTTCATTTGCCGTGTAACTTCTTCAAAAATGTCATTGATGCGAGCCAGATTTTGTTTCGCGTCTTCAAGACGTGCCTCGGCCAGTCGCTTCTTAGTTTTGAATTTGGTAATGCCAGCCGCCTCTTCGATAATCGCGCGGCGGTCCGTGGGGCGGCTACTGAGAATTTGCCCGATGCGGCCCTGCTCGATCAGCGCATACGATTCCGGTCCCAGGCCCGTGCCCATGAACAATTCCTGGATATCGCGAAGCCGGCACAACTTGCCATTCAAGAGATATTCGCTGTCTCCTGAGCGGAACAATCGGCGCGTTACGACGATTTCTCCGGCACGGAAATGCTGCTGAAATTTTCGGCGGCGAATTTTCAGCACAACCAACGGGCCAGTAACAGTTGCCAACTCTGAGGTGTTGGCTACCTCTGACACGTCAGCAGAAGAACCCTCCTCGACTTCCTCGGTCTGGCCCGGTTGCGCTTCTTCTGTCAGGCGTTCGACTTCTTCGGCGGCCTTCGCCCGCAATTCGGATTCATTCCAGTCTTCGTAGCCTTGAGGGACGTCATCCTGTATCGCAATTTCAGTTGGATCGCTCGCGTCCGGCCCGTCATAAATTTCGGGATCAATCAGCGTGAGCGCGACCTCGGCCATGCCGGTTGGCTTGCGGTCCCGCGTGCCCGCGAAGATCACATCTTCCATCCGCGAACCGCGCAGGGTCTTCGCCGACTGCTCGCCCAGCACCCACGAGATCGCGTCGGCAATATTCGATTTGCCGCAGCCGTTTGGACCAATGATCGCCGCGATTCCATCGCCATGAAACTTGAGATCAGTGCGATCACAGAATGATTTGAAGCCGAGAATTTGCAGCCGTTTCAACTTGAGCATTTAAACTCCTTAAACTCGCCGCAGTTTACGGCGCGAAAAAATCCGCAGCATATATCGTTTTGAAAGGGCGCGGCTTCAGCCACGCCGATATCGCTGGTTGAAGATGTACGGCGTGCGTGAAGGCACGCCCCTTCAAAGAGAAATTCAGTACAACGCAAATCGGGAAGGGCCCGACTTTCAGTCGGGCCGATGATGAAGCAATCGGCCGTTCACGGCACGACTGAAAGTCGTGCCCTTCCCGATTTACGCGTCTCAATATTTCCATTGCTTGGCGATCCCCAAAATGCGGACCCGGATCCGAATCTCATATACCGCGCTGGCTGGGGCGCGGAGCTCACTGCTTGATCAGGCGGAGGGAGAAATCAATTTGTTTACCGATCTGATTCCCCTCTTCATTTCTTCGAACCACTCGGCGACCGAGCGCTTGGAAGAGGCATGGATTACACCTACTCTAACGGTGAAATTATGCCTGGGTCAAGTAGTAAAACACCATATATTGTGTCGCCCTAGGCAGCACCACCTTATTTTGCACACACAATGTAGCAAATAGCCGAGAATTTGGCGGTGGGGAAGGGAGGAAGGGAAGATCGCGAGAGCAGAATCAGTATAGTTCAGGCGGGATAAGGCGCAATCGAAATAGCTAGTCACGGTTGATCTTGCCCTTAACCTGGATGTCGAGAGCAGGCACAAAAAGGGAGGGCGATTTCTGAGTATTATTGTTCCGGCTCGCTCTGTGCGGAGGCTGAAATCGTAAACGCATGCAAATTGACAAACGGCAGCGGCGCGTCGAATTGGTACGCAAAACTGACTCTAGTTCCCAACGCTGGAGTGGCGCCACACGCCACAGGCGGGGATTGGCACGACACACCTCCGCAAGTCAGCGGGACATTCGTACAAACCTGAGCGTTATTTGACAGCGTATTACAAACTGGTGATGGAGACGCTCCGGTACAAGCATAGGGCGGTGAAAAAGAAATAATATCGCTTGTTTGTAAATGGTCAGCTTGCAGAACGTTATTGATGCTGGTTACGATAGCCGGATTGGTTGGCGGGGTATTGCCGCACGAAGCACACGTCGAATGCGTCGCACTTTGGAGACCGGCTCGGGCTGCTCGCTCTAAAGTTCCGATGATATTAAATGCCCTGCCGAACCAGAAAATCGCAAAAAGAATCAGAAAAATAATCGGCAATACTATCGCCGCTTCAACCAGCTCCTGTCCAGCGTCATCATGGAACCTTCGAATTGCGTTTCTCAATGACATCTGCGTTCAATTCAGATTCTGAACCACTGCACTCTCGGTAATTTGTGTCAGTGCCGCATAAGTAGCGCTAGGAATCAGTACCTGGATCACCTTGCTTAATCGCCACTGGTACGGATAGCTGATGTTCACACCAGTTGCCTCGACTATCGCTGGCGTTCCGCCGGCGACGTTGAATGTAGCGCCTCGGTTAATTGTCAGGGTAAGTGTTCCAGGGCATCCAGTGTTGGCCGTGTAAGTCCAAACCAGACCAGACGGCGGGGAAGGCGATTGCGTGGAAAGGCCGCAGTCATTGATGTGAAGGGCGACAAGATAGCTGTCTACCACATCCCGCACGGCGGTGATTGAGGCGGGAGTCGCATTCGAAAGGTCGGCACTGCTCTGGTTCGCGGCAAACCGCGCTGCCTCTCGCGCCGCATTGCTCAATCTGAATTTAAGATTGAAGGCGCCACTGAAGTCGGTTAATCCGACTACCACAACTAAGAGCAACGGCAAGGTAATAGCCAACTCAACAATCTGAGAAGCTTCCGTCCCACCAAACATCTCCAATTTCCCAGACCAACTATTTGCCATGTTGAATTTTGCGCTTCACGCCTGCTTATTGGGTTAAGCGAACAGCAACGGGCGAGAGACCATTACCCGAAACCGGATTACCCCCGCTGCTCGGATCGCATCCTGATGCATTCAATACATAAGCGCCGATCTGTCCGTTCCCTCCTAGTGAGATTGACTGAATGCCCAATTGGAGAAACCCGATAACCTTAACCGAGTGTGTGCATGAGCCACCAGGGCAGGGATCATCCGCTGCGGTTTGGAAATCGAAGACAGGCACGGTAACCACCGAATCGCTGCGGCTGATATTGGTCGCTCCTTGCATCGAAGAGTTGGGATTCGATGCACCCCCATTGATAGTGACAGGTGTTCCACTAACGAAACAATCGGGGTCAGTATCCCCGCTACAGGAACCTGAAGGGTTTCCTTTACCGGTGGTGTGAATTAAACACCGTGTACCTTCTGTGGTATCAGTTTTCATCGCCGCTGAGCCGGAGACAGGGTTAGGATTGTGGGACACAGTTACCGTATCTCCGCAACTCAGGGTTGCAGTGTTGGAACACGCAATGTTCTCCTGGTACGAGTCGCTAGTCACATTGCTGCAAGAACCTGCGGGCGCAGCCGACGTCGAAGGGCAATTTATAGTGCCTTGAGGCAGCTCGAGAGCGTAGTAGCCGCCAGTCACTGGCAGTTTGGTTTGTTTGAAAGCATAAAAACCGCCGATGTAGGGGCCAGGATTCGGAAGGGTATAGTTCGAGCTTGAATTAATGAAATATGGATTTCCGTTGCAGGGCGGTATCACATTGTTAGCTGGCGTCGGGTCACAATTTGGAATCAACCAGGGCTTGACGGACTGAAGTTTGATTGGAACTGTCGTCGAACCTGATGGGTTATATGCCTCTGCCGTGCCCGTGGCGGTGGCAGTGCTCGCTCCAGTTCCCCAGATTCGGGCAAAGAACGTGGGTAAGCCGCTCTTCGTCACAGTAACGCTAATCGAAGGATCCTCTGGCGACGTGAAGTTGCAAGACGTGGTGATGCTAGTCGGTGGCGCCCCCGCAATAAGATTTTGTTGAGCAGCCGCTTGCGCCTGCAAATCTGAGAAACCAGTGCTTCCATTGCAAACAAAGGTCTGGTTTCCGCCAGAAGAAGGGTCTCCGAGCTGACCAGATGTAAAACCGGAAGTCACGAAAGCCTTGGCACCGGCCAAAGCGCCAGCGTCTGCCGCTTTTTGCGCCTCTCCGGAGGCCGTATAGAGAGTTACTATATCTATGGCAAGGGCTGCCATCCCGAGCAATGGGATCATTGAGACGACGGTCACTAACAAGGTGACACCGCGTTCCTTTTTCCAAAGTGACTTCTTGCCCCGGCGAAACATCAGTTCCTCCGCAATGAAAATTCGTTAGGCCCTAACCCAGATTTTGCTCACTGTATAGAGGATCATTGCAATAGCTACCGCAACTCCGAACGGGACTTTGACCGCATCGGGATTATCCAGCGTCAATTCTCGTCCCGGCATTTGGAATGTCGCGAACGCTGCCAGCATGTGCAGAAAATTCCGCGCCGTCTGCTTCACGCGTTTCTTCCATACAATCATGGAAACAGCCATCATGCCATTGACCAGAATTGTCACCATCAGAACCAGAATCAGTTGACGCGGCCCGAGAAACGCGCCCAACGCGCCAACCAGCTTCCAGTCCCCGGCTCCCAAAGCGCGAATAATAACGAAGGGTAGCAGCAGAGCGAGTCCGAGGCCAGCCCCCAAAAGGGAATCTTTGGTGCCAGCCCATCCTCGGACCAACGTGTTTAGAGCGATACCCAGCAACAGAGCCGGTATCGTGAGCCAGTTTGGAATGCGGCGGGAGCGCCAATCTGTGTACCCGGCAATTGTGGAAAAAATGGCGGGGACGATCCAGAGTGTGTTGACGCTCAGCATATTAGCGGGAATGAAGAGACGGACATCCTCACCCGTCAGGAATAATATCTTACGCAGCATTGCGGACGGGCGGGGATGCCCGTCTTTCCTTGGAATCGAACAAGCACTGCAAAAACGAAAGGCCCGAATCGTATCGGGCCTTTCCAGAACTGCGAAGTCAAACTAGCGATTCAACGCGCCTGTGCTGCGCTCCGCAATAGTCTTTCTGGCGTTTTCCGCAAGCTGCTTTGCCTGGGGAAGCAGTTCCAATCCCTTAATGATTTCAGGATCGTTCTCCGCCCTCACTTTCAGGCCTTCTTCCTCACCAAAGGCGTCAACGAAAATTTCGCTCTTGATGCTGGAGCGAATCCAATCATTGTTTTGCACCAGGTCGGCTTCCGTGTAAGGGACTTTCTCTTCATCGAGGAATTTATGGAACTCTTGCATAGTGGCATCATCCACTTCAAAACTCTTCGTTGGATGATGCGTTACTACATAGTGTTTGGCGAAGTTGAAAAACGCATAATGTTGAAGCATCGACATCCTGGAAGTGGTTGCTTTTCACTGGAGCGATTGGAACATCAGGCGTGATGCCGCCGCCACCATAAACCGTGCGGCCGCTGTCGGTTAATTTTACTTCGCGATTTGCGTTGTTGGCGTCAGTATCGCGATCGAAGTAATAGTCGTACAGCGAAACATTCGTATAATCACGCTGAATCAAACGGCCGCTGGGCGTGTAGTACTTCGCAGTGGTGAGCGCGAGTCCAGTATTTTCAGCGAGCGGGAAAACCGTCTGCACGAGGCCCTTGCCAAAGGTAGTTTCGCCGGCAATGAGGCCGCGATCGTGATCCTGGATAGCTCCAGACACGATCTCAGCTGCGGATGCAGTGCCGCGATTCACCAACACAACCAACGGATATTCCTTGCCGCCGTTTCCATGCGTAGCGACGTACCGCTTTTCCGGGGAGGACCGGCCGTGATGCGAAACAATCAGTTGTCCCTTGCGCAGGAACTTGTCGGCCACGCCAACACCCTCGTTTAAAAGACCACCAGGATTCTGCCGGAGATCAAGAATCAGGCCCTTGAGATCGCCCATTTGATCGAGCGCATCCTCGACTTCTTTTTCCGTGGTCTCGTTGAATCCACTGATGTGCATGTAGCCAATTCCCGGCTTGATCATGAAATGCAGATCAACGCTATATCGGGGAATTTCGTCGCGCACGACGGCAAATTCTAGAGGCTTATCGGCGCCTTCGCGAAGAATCGTAATGTGAACTGTCGTGCCTTTGGGTCCCTTTAAAAGATCGGCTACGTCACTCGTGGTCATGTTGTCGGTAGGTTTTCCATCAACTGCAATAATGATGTCCCCCGGACGGATTCCCGCGCGATATGCCGGCGTCCCTACGAAAGGCGCAATCACAATAACCTTGTTATTGCGAGGGCCGACTGTCATGCCAACGCCATAGTATTTTCCACGCTGGTCTTCGCGGAGAAGGGCGTAAGACTTGGGATCGAAGAAGTTCGAGTGAGGATCGAGCACATGCAGCATGCCCGGAATAGCGCCGTTGTAGATGGCCTTATCCGAATCTACCGGCTCGGCGTAGTTCTGCTCGACGACGCTGTATACGTCGGTGAACTGATGCAGGCTTTGGCGGATATCGCTATCCGAATCTGAGACTACGTCGGGCGTAATCTTCTGCCCAAACAGCATTCCGAGAAAGCCGCAAGTTAAGATTACGATGAGGACCAAAAAGAGAGATCGTTGAGAACTACGGGCCATCTTAATTTTTCCTTCAGGAGGGACGATAAACGCCTCCTACGCTAGCGATTATCGAAAGTATAACATGTGATTTCCCCGGGCTTTAGACGATTGCGCTCCCCAAAGGTAACCAGGAATGCGATGCCTCGTACTTAGATAGGATGCTGCCAAACGCGACGGTGATGCAGGGGTCGGTATTTCAACGAGCAGGAACCAGCATTCAGCATTCAGCACTCAGCTAGACCATTGTGTAACGCCTGATGTCCGCCCGTGCCACTCGTGCGGTCCTGACTGCTGACTGCTGAGTGCTAATTCCTTACCATCCATTGCCGCCGCTTCGCTTTACCAAGTATGATGAATGCGTGAGCTTTTCAGAGACCATCTTCCTCTTCTTGTTGGCCCTATTGGTTTTCGGGCCCAAGAAGCTGCCAGAAATCGGGCGGCAAATAGGAAAAATGCTCAATGAATTCAAGCGCGCATCGAACGAGTTCAAATCGCAGATTGAATCCGAGATATCGCAAATAGATATCGAGAATAATCATCGGCAGATCCTGCCGCCTTACGAGGCTCCAGCGGGCGCCGTGGCTGCTTTTCCCATGCCGCCGCAACCGGAGTTGCCTCCTGTTCCGGCGACTGAACCAGTTCCGGAGGGCAGTTCCGCGTCCAAATTCGAAGTGAATTCTGCAAGCAAGGTCTCCGATGTCTGAGTTTGCCGCCCGATTTTCTTCCCGCTCAACCTCCGGATCGGATACAGAAGAAACCATGCCAGCGATGAGTTTCCTCGAACATCTCGAGGAACTGCGCAAGCGGTTGTTCTACTCCATCATTGCAATTGGCATTGGCATGGGCGCGTGCTGGGGTTATCACGAGAAGATTTTCGGAATCATGCAGCGTCCGATCATGGACGCGCTTCATAAGAACGGATTGTCCGACAAACTGGTTTACCTTAACCCAACGGAGCCGTTCAACCTCTACTTGAAGATTGCCCTCGTCGCTGGTGTTTTTGTTGCGTCGCCTTTCGTGCTTTATCAGGTATGGATGTTCATATCTCCGGGTCTTTATCGTAACGAAAAGCAATACGTGTTTCCATTCATGTTTTCCACGATCGCGCTGTTCATTGGCGGCGGATACTTCGGCTACAAGCTGGTCTACCCGTTCGCGTTAGATTTCCTGATTGGCTTCGGAAAGCAATTTCAGCCGATGATCACGATTGGTGAGTACACCAATCTGTTCCTGACCGTAATTCTCGGACTGGGGTTAATTTTTGAAATGCCCATCCTGATTTTTTTCCTTGCTCTGATGGGAGTTGTGAGCGCCGGTTGGATGTGGCGCAACATTCGCTATGCAGTTCTGGCGATTTTCGTAATCGCCGGTATTATCACTCCGACCAGCGACATCCTTAACATGTGCATTTTAGCCGCGCCAATGCTGGGGCTCTACGTGATCAGTATCGCGATAGCATGGTTTGTACATCCGAAACAGCGCAAGGCCAGAGAGGCGCGAAGAACAGGATGATCTGCCGTCAAAAATCACGTTGCGACAGCCGCCCCTTCGACTTCGCTCAGGGCAGGCCCCGGCTGTCCGGACTGGCGAAGCCAGTCAGACAATTTTTATTTCCGCTGCTAGCTAGCGTTAGCGTGCTTACCGCCTGCGCTCAATCGCCAAAGCAACCCGTTGCGTCGAGCGACATTCCTGTCGCCGCCGTAGCTGCGGCCGATCCTGGACCTGCACCCGCATTTAACTCATCTCGTGCCATGCAGTATGTGAAAGAGATCGTAGCTTTCGGTCCCCGCCCGATCGGCAGCGCCAATCACAAGAAAGTTGAAGATTACATCCTCGCCCATCTCAAAGGCGACGAGGTGGAGTCTGATAGCTTTACCGCAGATACTCCCGAAGGCAAGTTTCCCGTACACAATATCATCGCAAAGTTTCCCGGCGCTAAGGATGGAATCATAGTCCTCGCGAGCCACTACGACACAAACTATCCGTTGCGAAACACTTCATACATCGGCGCTAATGACGGAGCGTCTTCGAGCGCGCTTCTACTGGAAATCGCGAATCAATTGCGCGGAAAAAAGCGTGAGGGATATAGCGTCTGGCTGATATGGGATGACGCCGAGGAAAGCGTAAAGCCCGACACTGAGCTTCCTTTCTTGAGCGACAGCCTTTATGGTATTCGCCATATCGCAGACAAATGGCAAAGCGACGGAACATTGAAGAAGATAAAAGCTTTCATTCTGGCCGACTTGGTTGGCGACGCAGATCTAAACATCGAGCGCCCGCAAAACTCCACTTCGTGGCTTGAAGACTTGATTTATCAGGCGGCCAGCAACCTCGGATATCAATCTCATTTTTTTGCTCGCACCGGCGTAGTGGGCGACGATCATGTTCCTTTCCTGGAGCGCGGCGTTCCCTCCGCCGATGTTATAGATTTCGATTACGGCTATAACAATGTGTTCTGGCATACCACTCAAGACACCGTTGACAAACTCAGCCCCAAGAGCCTTCAGATCGTCGGAAGCGTGTTTCTCGAGACCGTGACCCTGCTGGATCAACGTTAGGGTGCCGCCAGACCCTCTACGTCTGCCTACACAACTATGCAAATATCTTGAAAACCCCTGACGATCGTTCTTCCTCACAAATCGCTGTTTCACTTTCGGCCGATTTCATTTCTAATGCACAGCTGCATGGTGCCTGATTGACTCATCCAGTCTTTTGGATTCTATTCATCCTGTTTGTAATTGCGATGCTCGGCCTCGATCTGGGCCTGCATAAGCGGTCGCAGGCTATCAGCCTGCGCAAGGCTCTCATCTGGAGCGCAGTCTGGGTCACTCTGGCGGTCGCGTTTGCCGCCGTGCTTTATGTTTGGCAAGGCCGCACGGCCACCCTGGAATTCACGACCGCATACGTGATCGAGCTCTCGCTCAGTGTGGATAATCTTTTTATCTTTCTTCTGATATTTCGCTACTTTCGCGTTCCGCCCGGCGATCAGCATAAAGTTTTATTTTGGGGAATCATTGGCGCGATTGTGATGCGCGGGATATTCATCGTGGCAGGGGTTGGACTGTTCCGAAAATTCGGATGGGTAATTTATTTCTTCGGCGCTCTCCTGATCTACAGCGGCATAAGATTCGCCACGGAAGGTGACGCTGAAATCCATCCTGAAAAAAGCTGGATGCTAAAGGTATTTCGGAAATTCATCCCCGTCACGGAAGAATTTGTAGGCGACAAGTTCTTCGTTCGCCGTTCGCGACTCTATGCCACGCCTTTACTGCTTGTGCTCTTGCTGATTGAAACCACGGACGTTTTGTTTGCCACGGACTCAATTCCCGCGGTGCTGGCGATCACCCTCAATGTCGTGGTTATCTTTACGTCTAACATTTTTGCGATTCTGGGCCTGCGTTCCATGTATTTTGCCCTGGCTGGAATGATGGAGATTTTTAAATATCTGCACTACGGACTTTCGGCCGTCTTAATTTTTGTGGGAACCAAGATGTTGATCGGACACTACTATCAAATCTCAACAAACATTGCGTTGATAATGGTAGGGGGCATACTGCTTGCATCCGTAGTCTGTTCGGTATTCCCAAGGTGGAAAAGACTTTAACCACAGAGGTACACAAAGGAAAACAGAAGCTCCTTTTACAAGTCGCACCCTGAATTCTGATTTGCATCCGGACGGAAGGTGGTTTGGAAATAGAAACTGAACCCAAACTCGCTGAAGTTGTTGAGAGCGTTCTTCTCTGTGTGCCTTTGTGCCCTCCGTGGTTGAAAGATTTCTCACGCAAACCGGATTGAATCGCCTTTGATAATGGAATGTTTCAGGAACTTCGCATCATCGTGATCAGGGAAATCAGTCCGGTAATGAGCGCCGCGGCTCTCTTCTCGCGCCAACGCTGAACGGGCGACCAGCATTCCGGCGGCCAGCAAATTGTGTGCTTCATGGCCCCGCCTGGTTTGTGGTTTCATCGTCCGCGAGCGCATTTCCTCGAGACGTAAAATCGCAGATCGAAGTCCCTTTCCCGCCCGAATGATCCCAGCGTCTTTCCACATCAAGTCCTGAATTTGGGGAATGATGTCTTCTGCACTGGCGTCGGCCAGTGCGTCGGAGGTTGCTTTGGGGGCCCGTGATCCACACTTCACAAACTGTGATAGCAATTCTTCCCGCATAGCTTGTCCGGCCCTGGCGCCAAAAACCAGACCCTCGAGCAGGGAATTGCTGGCCAGACGATTCGCTCCATGCACACCGGTCGCCGCTGCCTCGCCCGCTGCGTAGAGTCCTGGCAATGTCGTTTGTCCCTCAAGATCGGTGCGAACTCCACCCATGGCATAGTGCGCTGCGGGGCGAACCGGGATGAACTCAGATGTCATGTCAACGTTGTATTGCATGCATGTGGCATAGATTCGGGGGAAGCGCGATTTCATCTTTTTGGAGTCAAGATGAGTCAAATCCAAATAAACAACTGGTTCTTTTGAAGGACTGATCTCAAGTTCGTGCACGATCGCCCGGGCTACGATGTCACGGGGCGCCAGTTCTCCCAAAGAGTGATATTTGGGCATGAAACGGTCCAGTTCCGCGTTCCTTAAATACGCACCCTCCCCGCGCAAGGCTTCAGACAGCAAGAATCTTGGAGCACTCTTTAAATAGAGAGCTGTCGGGTGAAACTGAATAAACTCCATATCGCTGATTTCCGCTCCAGCTCGAAAAGCCATGGCGACACCATCTCCCGTAGCAACCGCGGGATTCGTAGTGTTGCGGTAGAGCTGGCCCATGCCACCGGTTGCGAATAAAACAGCTGACGCTGTGATATGCCTGTGCTCGCCCAGCTTGCCGATAGCTTGAATGCCGCAAACACGGCCATCCTGCAATTGCAGGTCCGTAGAGAATTCGAATTCACAAATCGAAATATTCTTTAGCGTTTGCGCTTTTGCGTAAAGCGCGCGGAGAATCTCGCGTCCGGTGGAATCGCCGTGAGCATGCAGAATCCGGCTGCGGCTGTGCGCGCCTTCCCGACCAAAAGTTAATCTTGTGCCCTGCCGGTCAAATTCCGTTCCCCACTGAATGAGCTCTTCGATACGAGCCGGCGCGTCCTCTACCAGAAGTTTTGCCGCTTCGAGATTGCAAAGGCCATCGCCGGCGATGAGGGTATCTTGCAAGTGCAAGCTGATCTCGTCTTCATCGCTTAGCGCTGCGGCGATACCGCCCTGCGCCCATTGGGTGTTTGAATCGGTGACTTCTTTTTTGGCGAGAACGACGACTCTGCCCGCGGACGCGAGTTCGATAGCGGCGCGCAATCCAGCCACGCCCGCTCCCACAACCAGAAAGTCGGTCTCGGAAGGAGCGTCGCTCATGGCATTATTTTTTCGAAAGTCGGGGAAAGCAAAATGTTATCACGATGATCATGACTTGCTTCGTGCTCTCTGATCTATGAAGACGCGAATAAATCTTAAGTTATGATGAAAGGCCATGCCTAACGCCACGCGTATAAGAATCAATCTACCCGGGCATAGCTACGACGCCACAATCTCAAGCGGCCTGTTGCTGAAGGCTGGCGAACATCTGCGCACTTTAATAGGCAGTGACATGCGGTTATTTGTGGTCACCGTACCACCAGTTCGCCGCAAGTGGGGCAAGAAGCTGATGGCGTCACTGGCGGCTGCGGGATTTGTCGCCCAAATGATCGAAATGCCGGACGGCGAGCGCCACAAGAAGCTCTCCACCGTGGAACTGCTGGCGGAGAAGTTGACCCGGCTGGGCGCGGAGCGAAATGCGGTGATCATCGCGCTCGGCGGAGGCGTAGTGGGAGATGTTGCGGGAATGCTGGCGTCTGTGTACATGCGTGGCGTAAGCGTCGTACAGATTCCCACCACAGTGCTCGCGCAAGTGGATGCTTCAATCGGAGGCAAGACGGGTGTCAATCTCCGAACCGGCAAAAATCTTCTTGGAACTTTCTATCAGCCGCTCGCCGTATTGATTGATCCGGCGGTCCTGGTGACTCTGCCGGAACGCGAGTTTCGCGCGGGGCTTTATGAATCGCTGAAAGCCGGCGTCATCGGCAATCCGGAATTGTTTCGGCTTATGGAAAAAATCAAAATCCGGTTTCTACGACAAAATGCTTCCGAACTGGAATGGATCATAGCGGCCTCGGTAAAGCTAAAAGCTGAAGTCGTTTCCGCCGACGAGCGTGAAGGAGGTCTTCGGCGGGTTTTGAACTTTGGCCACACTATTGGCCACGCCTTGGAAGCTGAATCGAACTACCGTCGCTTTCTTCACGGAGAAGCCGTCGCCTGGGGCATGATCGCGGCTACCGATATCGCGATTGCGACAGAACGATTAGATCAGCAGACTGGAAATCAAATCATCAAAGCAGTACTGGCGCTTGGACCGTTGCCCAAGGTGACGGCGGCCAGCCGCAAAATTCTGAAATTACTCCAAGCCGACAAGAAGACATCAAACCGAGTTGTTCATTTTGTATTGCCAACCGGGATCGGCCGCGTTGAAATCGTGAGCGACGTTCCTGAATCCGTCGTTGTCGAAGCGGTAGATCAGTTGCGAAAGCTCTCTTCGAGCGCGTAGCGGTTTCTCAGAGTGTCAGACGACATCTTCGCAATGCAGGCGCATCCGCGACAGAAGTTGGTTTGCGTTGAAGTACGCTGTTAAAATGACTTCCACCCGCCGTGTGGGGCTGTAGCTCAGCTGGGAGAGCGCATCGTTCGCAACGATGAGGTCGCCGGTTCGATCCCGGCCAGCTCCACCAAAATTAAATTTTCAGGAACAAAGAATTCAAAAATAATGTGCGGCCGTTTTCTATGCACGGAAGTCGCTATTTTGTGGCGTCCATCAGAATTCGAGTCTTTGCTCGAAACTTGTGCCAATTAGTGAACTTTATAATGTTGTGTGCACACTCATCACTTTGCGAAGCCGAACAGATGCGAACATCCGAATTTGTGGGTAACACAAAGTTGCTTCCATCTCCGAGTGGCACATATTCGTAGTCAATCCTAGTTTCCATAAAGGTAATTGGATATTTACGCATGTGATCCGTTTCACGTTCCAGCCGCAGCAAACGGAACGTTCTCTTGTCAAGCCACAACCGCCCATGATAATCGGGAAACCAGGTTAAGGTCCCCCCCGGGGACTGTCCTGAACGCAAACGGTATGACTTATTGTTTCGCTGGTCCACGTGGAACTGGAATACCAATGCCCGGGTTGAACGCAGCACTTCTTCCTTCTTGAACTGGAACGCCGCGTTGCTGCGAGGATAGAACACCCCCTGCAATATCGTTCCAAATTCACCGTCGGACCAGTTTCCCGACCACTCGGCGTCGTTTAGATCCACGGGCTTTCTATCAATTTGAATATCGTCGTAATACTCTTGCCCACGGCTGTATCTCACTTCGGCGGTCACAACATCTCTTTTCGAGCGCCTCATCTCGCGGTGGCAGATTATGTCGGGCAGTTCTTCTCCAGAGGAGAGCGCAAATTCGCAGACGTTTGCCAGTGCCGACGAGTATTTACTCGCGCCAGCCCTGGCTTCACAGTAAGACCTAATCGCAGAGTCTAACTTCAACCTCGACGATTCCCGCTCGACGATGCCGGTCGCAGTAAGGGCAGACGGCTGAGCCGCGCCATCGGCATCAGCGGAATCTGCCGGAACAATCGCATTGGAGTTGGAAGGTTCACTGTTCGCCAGTAAAACTGCGGGCGTGGGCAGACTGGGAACTACCCGACCCGTGAACGGCACTTGCAGGTTGGCCAGTTGTGGCAAAGCCGATGCGGGAGTGGGTGTTGCCGCAGCAGGCGTCGCCGCAGCCTTCACTTCGCTCAATGGGATTTCCAGCGAACCCACCTTTTTGGAGGCAGGATCATAAACCCCAGTGCGCAGATAAACTGCCCCCTTGGGTACGTCAATCTCCTCATGCATTTGGACGCCGCCTTGCAAGTAGGCGGAATAGAGTTGAGGCGTCACTGACATCTCTCTGGTTCGGACTAGCCAGTTCAGCGGATTGGCGTCACGATCGTAAGCGACAAGGGAAACCTCGATGTTGCCATGATGCATCCCATCCGGCGTGATATCGAATTTAACGTCTTTCGCCGAGATTGCGAAATCCGCGCTGTAGCGCGTCACCGGCCCTTTAAGCTTCGTGTTGTCTCCAGCTTGGACAGCTCCGGCAACGGGCTGTGGGTTCGAAGGAGTTACTTTCATTTCGTAGAGAATCTGGCTAAAGTCCGGCAGACCCGGCTCCATCAGCGGCCGCAGGGGGTCTGGCGGATTGACTGCCACCGGTTTCTTGGCATCCTCAGTGAAGTAACCGCGGCGGTAGGAAAGTTTGTACTTGGCGTCGCGGAGCTTGATCTCTATGTGCCGGAAACTGCCATCCATTCGTTTGTCAGTAGGGGTATAGCTCAGCGTGTAATAGCGCGCCCCGTTGCGCAAGACGCGTGCCAGGGCACCGTTGAGTCCATTTGTATTGTAGAAAGCTTCGCCGCCGCTATCTTTTGCAATCTCGTCCAGCGTGTCGTGATTGGCGACGCGCTCGCGACTCGAATCCTGCAACTCCTGATTCTGGCGTTGAAGCGCGGAGTAGCCTCCGCTCACGCCGGCGGGGATGCTACTGGCTTCGTATGTTGGATCGGTGTCCAGGCCCTCCGCAGCAATCGGGTAAATCGCAACTTGCGCGTCAGTGAGCAGGTCGGCGGTGCTCCGGATCTGATCTCCATATTGCCGCATAATATCGAATGAGTCCTGGAGCGTTGGATCAGGAAAAACGCTGAGAGGAAAAGAACTGGAGAACCAGATGATATTTTTCCGGCCGGGAAAGCCGGCGAGATAGTGCGCAAGCTGCTGGAAGGCTTGCAGCGTAATGATGACGCGGGAGTCCTGCTGGAAAGTGGCCGTGTCCGCCTGAAACTGTTGCAACGCCTGTATGGCTCCCTGGGACGCTTGCGCGGAGGCCATATCCGCGAGCAACTGCTGGTCAGTGTTGCTTTCGGTAGTGGTGCGCAGCAGTGGCGACAATTGAGGGTTTGCACCTCGCTTCTTATCGTTGAGCGCCGCCAACAATACTGAAGAATCAGTCGTAAATCCTTGTACGAAACGAAGCCGGGACGCCAGAGTGAAAATTGCCATTTGCATTCCCGGCTGAATCTTCTTCAGGTACTTGACCATTTGAGAATGCACATAGGCCTGGTCTGCCAGGGGAGTGTTGAGCGCATCCATTAACAAGACGTTGATCGTGTCTGGGGGTGTGCTTTTCGGGAAGTTAGTGAAGACGTCCGGCGGCATAGGCGGGATCTTCGCTTGCACCGGTGCCATGCCCTTGTGTTCTTCAAACGAGAGGATGGTTTGCGGCTTCCCGTCTTCGAAAGCTTCAAAGGTGTCTTTCCGAAGTCCTTGAACAGGGTGATCTTTGCTGTCCGTCACCACGACATCCAGCAAAACCACGCGCACGTTCTTCTGGAATGTAGAGGAAGGCTTTGCTGAATCGGGTGCGGAAGTTTGGGAGTAGAGCAACCCGACAAGAGAGGCGGCTAGAACCAGCGAACAGAGGCTGCGCCGGCGCAAACGTATTGTAGACATTTCCTTGCCTCGCCCAGCACCCTATCATACGACGCTGCGAAGAATAGCGGCAGAAAAGTGAGAGTTGGACTACTGCTGCGCGGTCAGTGCAGCGACGTCTGCCGTATCAATGCTGGCCGGATCATCCCGCAATTTGACGTAAAGTGCCTTTCCTTTGGGAGGCGGTATGGTCAGCGTATCTTGCACGAAGCCATCGGGGACGGTAATGGCGTTGGAGAAATCAGGATCAGCGCTGACCGCATCTATGAGGAACAGCTTGTCTCCCGCCAGAACGCAGTGTTTTTCGGGTGCTGGAGCACATCGAATTTCCTTTAGCAAGGGAATACGGACAATATTAATGAGTGGCTGCCAATCTCCTTCGATACCATCGGATGTGAGGGGGCGGAATTCGAGGGGTCCGAAGGCCGACGGCCCTAGAAGTTTCATTGGATCGAGCACCGCCAAAACCGTCTTCGAATCCTGTAGCGTGAGATTGCCGTTTTTTACGCTAAGAAAAACGCGGAACGACCCATCAGCGGTTTGAACTTCGATTCTCTCAGTTGGAGAAAACGTTTCCGGCACTTGTGCTTTGAGAAAGAAATTCAGTTGCGCATCTTGCGGCAGTTCATCCTGGTTACCCAATCGAATAATGGGGTCTGGCGTTTGGTCCAGTTCCACGCTCTTGGTGAGGAGGGTGAGCACAGGCCTGGATGCCTGAACGGACGATTTTAGATCGAATACGCGGCCATCCTCGAGAGTAACGTGGGCAACAATCGGATCTCCGGCAGTCATCTCACTGGGCGCTTTCCCGGCTTTTGTACTCGCATCATGGCTGACGAGATTCAGTTCGTCTTGCTGATTCGCGCGCGTGAGAGTTCCGGCTGTGAAGTGCACTCCGTTTACTTCGACTGCGGTCACCTGGTCCAGCCGCGTCCCTTTAAGCACGGCATGGTCATCGCCTGCGTGAATAGTAAAGGCATCCAGGCGGGCCGCCTCGGCATAGGTGTGGAGCGGGATCTCGTCCAGTTGTGTGCGGCCGAATTGCCTTATGAGTAGGCTTACTCTTTCGGCCGAGGCGTTTTGTAGCGGAATTTTTACGTCGAGTTCCCCCGGTTTGGGGATCTCCCATTCGGTGCGAAGGCTCGATCCTTTTTCGTCCTTCATGGTAACTTCGCTCACGCAGCAGGCACTGGGCGACTCGAGATGAAGAGTATCCTCGCGCCCAACGATCAGCGCGCTGGCGTCTTTGGAACCTACGATCCATTGTCCAGGTCGCGAAGTTTGCAGGCGGAAGCGCGGGCCATTAAATTGCCGGAAGCCCCACATTCCGCGCAGGATACCGCTTAGTTCGCCGTCCTGTTTCAGCAATTGGATAGCCGGCGTTTCCATGGCTTGCGTATCCACGACAAAACCGCCGAGCGCAGAGTCCGCCTTCGCAGGAAGATCAATCCCCGGCCCCGACTTGGTTTCAACATGAAGGATGAAGTTGTGAGCCATGTCGCTGGCAAACACTAAGGGGGCGCCCTCCACTGGGAGGACAAGCGCAGGCTGATTTACGCAGAAGATATGGGTCGCATCTACGGAGCGCAGCGGCGGAACTGGGGAGGGAAGAATTGGTGGCAGCCCAATTACGAGCACCGACTTGGGATTGCGAAACGAAGGAGGGTTATTCAAACGCAGGTTCAATTCATTCTCTTTGGGAAGAGCCAACGTCGGAATATATTGGTACCGCGCCGTGTGTGCCGTGCTCAGAATCCGCACGACATCAACCACGGCCCCGATGTAAGGGCTGTAATATCCGCTGTGCGCTGTTGGAGTAGAACTGAGCTGCGCCAGAAGATCCGTGGGCGCGCCCGTCGTTAGGCTTGCCACCATGGTTTGACTCTGCGTATCGTCCAACACCATTTGATCCGTATTCTGCGTTAGGCAGGGCACCTGCTGTGCACTTGGCTTGTCAAAACATTGCTGATCGAGGCGAATGTTCAAGCTTCGCGCTAGTAACGTGGTGTGAGACTTCAACTGCCCAGGATCGCTATCGGATGTTTCGCGTACCGCTTCCAAATATTTTTCCAGCCGCAATCGCTCGAAGCTTAATTGCTCGAGATCCTGTGCGGCTCGCACAAATGCTCCCGGCTTCCCTCGCACCGTAGTGCGAAGCGTGCTGAACGCTCCTCCGGTGTCAGGGGCAAGGAATACCAACGCCTCTTCAGCGGTTTCTGGCACGGTAACGAAAACGCCTTCCTCATGTGCTGGTTTACTCCAGGTTTCAACGCGAATAAACCAGGAATCGGGCGGAGGATTCGTGGCTCCGCGAAGGAAAGCGATCACCATCAGGTAATGCACGGATTGAGTGTCGGGTAGGTCCGCATGCACCCATAGTCTGTCTCCAGACTGGAGATCGGGGACTTCGGAGATGGGCAAGGTTTGGCCAGCACGCTGAACCCGCACTTCAACCTTGGGGCCAATCAGATCAAAAGAAGCAGTGGCGGCACGCGCAACGCTTTGGGCGAATATCAGAATCAGGAGTGCCTGCGATACGGCGGCCAAGCCTCGCAGAACGTAAGGCGACTTCACAAAATGCACTACCCTGATCTCCTGGTGGCCGTGGGAAGGCGGCCACTCCGCGCATCGTAATGGATTACCAGTCTCTAGCTGAAAATATCCTTGACCTTGCCGAGCAGAGTTCGATGCCGCGGACTGTTTTCAACTTTCGTGATTCCTTCCAACTCCTGCAACAACTCCCGCTGGCGTTTGCTGAGCTTCTGGGGGGTCTGTACATGAAATTCGACGAACAAATCTCCCTTGCCATGGCCATTCAAGACCGGAACGCCCTTTCCGCGGACTCGCGTTCGGGTTCCCGACTGTGTACCGTCCGGTACTTTTAATTTGTGTTCGCCTTCCAGAGTGGGAATGGAAATCTCCGCCCCCAACGCAGCCTGTGTGTACGAGATGGGAATAACGCAATGTAAGTCGTTACCTTCTCGTTCGAAGAAGGCGTGCTCTTTAACATGAAGTACGACGTAGAGATCGCCCGCCGGTCCTCCGTGAAGGCCACTCTCCCCGAGTCCGGTAAAGCGAATGCGAGTGCCGTCCTCGACTCCCGCAGGGATCTTCGCATCCACTGTTTTTTGCCGGAGCACTCTTCCTTCGCCCTTACATTTCAGGCATGGGTCGGTCACAACGCTGCCCAATCCTTGACATGTGGGGCATGTGCGCGTCACGCTCAGGAAGGACTGTTGATAGCGTACCTGCCCCTGCCCACCGCAGGTTCTGCACGACACCGGTGCTTTGCCTGGCGCGGCACCTGACCCTTTGCAGTCTTCACAGGTTTCGTGACGGCGGACCGTCACCGTAGTCTCAGTGCCGAATACCGATTCCTCGAATTCCAGCGTGATGTCTTCCCGCAAATCTGCGCCGCGTTGACCCCTGCCTCGCCGTTGCGAAGCGCCGCCGAAAATATCGCTGAAGCCAAAAAAGTCGCCGAAGATATCGCTGAAGTCGTGGAAGATTGCGGGATCGAAACCCGCACCGCCTGCGCCTGAACCTCCGTTCACGCCCGCATGGCCGTAGCGGTCGTAGAGAGCGCGCTTCTCGCTGTCGGCAAGGATGGCATAAGCTTCGCTCGCCTCTTTGAATTTTTCCTCCGCATCGGGATTATTAGGATTGCGGTCGGGATGGAACTGCATGGCAAGCTTGCGATAGGCGCTCTTGATCGCCTGATCGTTTGCCCCTCGCGGCAGACCGAGGATGTCGTAGTAGTCGCGTTTTGTGTTGCTGTTCGGAATGACTGCCCCCAAGTTCGTGAAAAATCGTTATTTTGAATTTCTTGCGACTTTTACCATCGCCGGTCGTAGCAACCGGTCTTTCAACTTGTAGCCGCGCTGTAATTCTTCAATCACGGTTTGATCGTCAGCATCGTTGGTATCCACCATTTCGATGGCTTCATGCAAATGAGGGTCGAAAGGATGTCCCTTGGCGACAATTGGCTGTGCGCCCAGTTTTTGCAATGCATCTAGTAATTGCTTATAGATGAGCTCAACTCCATTGCGAAATTCAAGATTGTTCTCGGACCGACTAGCCCGTAGTGCCCGCTCGAAACTATCCATGATCGGCAACAATGCCTTGATCGCGTCAGCCTGGGCATAATCGCGATATTCTTGCTGCTCTTTCGCGGCTCGTTTGCGCGCGTTGTCGAACTCGGCTTGCGCACGAGCTAGGCGCTCCAACAAAGTATCGCGGTCGGCTGTGACTTTTTGCAGCTCGCTTCCAGTCACCGCAGCCGCACGAAACTCCGAAGACTCATCGGCCGGGCCGATGTCATCCAGGATGTCGCTCGAGGGAGGCAACTCCCGATCCGCGTCCAGTTCAGTGGACGCCCCTTCCGATTTTCCATTGCGTCTTGCCATTACTCATTCACCACTTTCATTCAGAATTTTGTCGAAGAGGCGCGCAATGTACGAAACCGCCGTCATCGTATGCTCGTAGTCAATTCTGGTTGGACCGATTACAGCGAGCGATCCCCGAACTTCACCTCCAACACGTGCGGGCGCTCCAATCAAAACCAAATTGCGCATGGATGGCATCGCTTCATCCAATCCAATGACTACGCGCACGGCTTCCTGCTTGGCGTCCAAGTACGCGCCCAAAAGTTCGACAAGTTTTTGTTTTTCTTCAAGCGTCTTCAACAGTTCCTGCAAGCGCTCGCGATCCTGTTCGCCTGAAACCAGGTTCGCCGCCCCATCTACAAAGATAGTTTGAGTTGCATCGTCGGCGACCAGCGCGCCTTGGCGGTATAGCTGGGCTACCGACGCCATCAGCCGGTCATATTCACTGCGCTCTTGTTCGAGCCTTCGCGACAATTCGGCGCGGAGCGCTTCCATGGTCCAGCCACGGAAGTTTTCATTGATAAATCGCGCTGCGGCATCCAGATCCGATTGTGGCAGATCGAGCCTCAGCACACGGTCCCGCACGAGTCCCGATTTCGTGACGACTACCGCCAGCACCTTCTGATCGCCCAGCCGCGAAAAGTAAACATGTTCCAGAGCATTCTTCGGCCCCTGAATCGCAACCGCTACACCTACATTCCGCGAAATGAGCGACAAAACGTGGGAAGTCCGCTCCATAAATTCCTGAACATCCGTCACCCCCTGGAGCGAGCCTTGAATAATGTTCTGATCCTGGTCGGAAAGGCGCGCATGCCCGGTGATCTGTTCCACGTAATACCGGTACGCCTCCGTACTGGGAACCCTCCCGGCGGAGGTGTGCGGTTGCTCAAGGAAGCCTGCGTCGGCTAAATCGGCCATGACGTTCCGGATGGTCGCGGGGCTAAGCCCTTCGCGATTCGATCGCGCCAGAGTGCGTGAGCCGACCGGCTCCCCTGTGGCAATGAAAGTTTCGACAATGGCAGTCAGAATCTCGCGTCCCCGCTCGCCAATTGGAGTTCCAGGCTGCATATTAGATCTTTTAACAGAATGAGTTACGGCTTTGGCAGGCTATCTTTAGTGGCGCACGGAAAGTAAATACTTCATTTCCCCGCGCTTATGCTTCTACCGCCAAACTCCCCGACTGTCTTTGATTCTAGGAACGCCACAGAGGGCTGTCAAGGTAACGAAACCCGCAATCTGCGCGTCGTACAATCAACTATATTGATGCGAAAAATGCGGGAAAGGAATCTTCCTATTGGATTTGTATGACGCTTTCCGATGAGGCGGCTTTAATGTCCTGCACTCGCTCCACCACTCTGCGGGCGAATGCGAACAGAGATTTCGCATGAGCTGAGTCTTCACCGTCCAGCACTGTAGGTTTTCCGCTGTCTCCGGCTTTTCGGATTTCAGGGTCAAGTTCAATATTCCCCAGGAACGAGACGTCGAATTGAGCAGCGGTTTTTTCCGCTCCTCCGCGGGAAAAGATATCTATTTCGTGATGGCAATGCGGACAGGTGAAGTAGCTCATATTCTCTACCATCCCGACGATGTCAACTTTCATTTGACGAAACATTTCGATGGCTTTGCGCGCGTCCTGAAGAGAGACATCGGACGGCGTCGAAACCACGATCGCCCCTGTCAGAGGAACAGTCTGTATTAAGGAAAGCGCAACATCGCCTGTGCCGGGAGGCAGATCCACGATCAAGTATTCAAGCTCTCCCCAAACCACCGACCCGAGAAACTGCTTGATGATGGAATGAAGCATCGGCCCGCGCCAGATCAGAGGTTTATCTCCCGGGTTTAGGAAGCCCACTGAAATAACCTTGAGCCCGTGCGTCTCCAGTGGTTCGATACGGTTGTCCCCCAGGACCTTCGGCTGCGCGCTGATACCCAGCATCAGCGGCACGTTAGGACCGTAAACGTCAGCGTCCAGGAGTCCAACTTTGTGTCCTAACTGAGCCAGCACCAACGCAAGATTAACCGCGAGCGTGGTTTTTCCAACGCCCCCTTTGCCAGAGCCGACAGCAATGATGGCATCCACGCCGGGCAATGGTTGCGGCGCTGGAGGCTGTTGACCGGGACGAGGAGGCATGGAGGCGGACAAGGTTTCCTTTCGAACTGCGGGTGAATGGACTAAGAAGAATTATACAAGTGCTTCGCAGAAGCAGTTGCCTTCCCATGTTGAAGCCGTTCTTAAGGTGTGTATAATGCCGCCGTCCTTAGTTGGCAGTTGATTGGTCATCTCTGTAGTCGCTGCAAATCGCACCTCTAAAGAGGTTGCGGAAAAATGAAGAGAATCCGGGAAAGGGAAGGGCCCGACTTTCAGTCGGGCCGTAAATGCTGCGACATCAATCATCGGCCCGACTGAAAGTCGGGCCCTTCCCGGTTAGGAATGAGTTTTTCCGCGGTCTCTACAGGTGCGGAGGTTAACTATGACGACAAACTGTAATCGGCGTCTCTCGCTCCCTTTCCTTGCGATCTTGACCTTTTCAATTTTGTCTTGTGGCGTTACCGCACTTGCTCAAGGCGACTCGATGGCTATGGCCAAGGTCAAGACCAAGACCAAGGCCAAGACCAAGACCGAGTCCACGCCCAACGGTTCATCCCGGGGACAAACTCGCACTTATTACATCGCCGCCGATGAAGTGAAATGGGATTATGTTCCAGGAGGGATGGACGGCATCACTGGCAAACCCTTCAGTTCAGTCGGTCTCTTTGCCGGGGGCAGAAGCCCGGGTGCAAAACCGGTGGAGAAACCGGTTTCCACGTCTTATGTAAAGGCGCTTTACCGCGAATATACGGACGGCACATTCAGCACTCTGAAACCGAGGCCAGCGGCGTGGGAGCATCTGGGTTTTATGGGGCCATTAATTCGGGCTGAAGTGGGAGACACGATTCATGTCGTCTTCCGCAACAATGGCAGCAAGCCCTATTCAATGCATCCGCACGGCGTGTTCTACAACAAGGACTCCGAGGGCGCACCCTACAACGACGGAACTTCCGGCGCGGACAAAGCCGACGATGCCGTGCCTCCGGGCGGCACGCACGAATACACATGGCAAGTGCCGGAGCGTGCCGGTCCCGCGCCCGGCGATGTCAACTCAGTGATGTGGATGTATCACTCGCACGCGGATGAGTACCGTGACGGCAACACCGGACTGGTCGGTCCGATCATCATCACCGGACGCGGGCAGTCGAAGCCCGACGGTTCACCAAAGGGCGTTGACCGTGAATTCGTCCTTTGGTTCGCACAGGTTCACGAAGAGGACAGCTGGTATGTTGAGCGTAATCTGCCAACCATCGAAAAGGATCAGGCGATCCCGGCGCCGATGACAAGCACCAGCGCGACCGGGACGTATCCGTATTTTGTGACATTTTCGATTAATGGGTTTTCGCGCGGAAGCATGCCACTGACGGCGCTTACCATGCGCAAAGGTGAACATGTCCGGTGGTATCTATTCTCCGGAATGAACGACTTTGACTTCCACACGCCACACTGGCACGGCAATACAGTCACCATCAATCAAATGCGCACAGATGTCACATTTATGGCTCCGATGCAGATGGCGACCGCCGACATGGTGCCGGACGATCCCGGTATATGGCTCGTGCACTGCCATATCTCGTTCCATAACGCGGCTGGTATGAACGCGCGCTATAAAGTGATCCCATAGCATCTTCTTTGCGAGAAGCAGGGTTGACAGTCGGGATCAAATCAATTCGAGACTCGGCGGTAGATTCGAATCCAAAACACCACATCGAACAGAAGAAGGACGCCGCAAAATACCCAAGTAAGGAAGATGCCTCCTATTCCGTCACCGGGAGCCAAATCCCTGACGTCATAACCTTGAAATGCCAGACGCATGTAAATAAAATCGGCTATCGCGGAACCGATAATTACCACCGCCGGAACCGATGCGATGCCAGCCACGCCGACGGCTATTTTTCTCGCTGTCACTCAGCCCACCCGTCTTTTCGAGGTCGCTACCGCGCCTGGTTTTTCCGCCGCCGTTCCAACTCGTTGCGGCGGAGGTCTCTACGTCGGCCAGCATCGTCGTACCGGCGTTGCTCATCCGGAGTCTCGGGAACCACGGCAGGGACTTGCAAATGTCGTCCGCCCGCGTCAACCGCAACGAATGTCAAATACGCAGAACTCACGTGTTCACTGGTATCTACAATGTAATTCTCAACCACCACTTTTACTCCAACTTCCATCGAAGTGTGAAAAACACGATTGACTGAAGACCGCAAAATCACCAAGTCGCCCACATGCACTGGAACCCAGAAATCCAAATGGTCAATCGCCGCCGTGACCACATAATTCCTGGAATGCCGATGTGCGGCCATCGCGCCCGCCATATCAATCCAATGCATGAGGCGTCCGCCAAGCAGGTTGTCGAGCGGGTTCGCGTCGTTGGGCAGAACGATTTCCGTCATTTCAGATTGCGAATCACGCACTGGCCTTGGCACCATCAGATCTTCATTTACGGGCATTAGTATTTTCCTTGATCAATTGTCATGGTCGGTGTTGGGATCGGAGTGTGCAGCCCTTCGAGACTCGAATCAGCGGCCGCCGGTTTGCGTGAAAAATAAGATTGAACGTAACAGTCTGCCATTCGCTGAAGGTGTTCATTGGGGTGCGGCGAGGTCCACTGATGGGATGCAACTTTATACTCTAGAGTACCGTGCCCAGCCGGACAGTGGCGCGACTCAAACACGAACCACAAAACCAGATGTGAGTCCGAGTGGCGAACCACGGAAAACCGAACCGCATCACAGTTCCGTTGCTGAGGCAAACGTGGACAAGCGAACGCATATCCAAGATTGCAATTCTCTTTTATCTCTTCCGGAGTCGGCGTAAATCCCTCATGCCCGGGCGCGCCACAGTGTCCATTCCAACCGGCTCCCAGGGGCAAGCGCGAGGGATGTAGCCACGCAATATCGTCAGCTTTGCTCGTTGGTATAAAAAATGGGCACGCCAAGATGCTTCCCCTTTTGAATCACTTGCTGGTTGGCAATAAGTAGATTGCAGCCATTGTACTTACCGAAAGGACGGCGTACCAGTACGACCGGCCAATTTTTTTGCATTCCATAACCGCCTTTCATCGTATTAAGTAGGAGAGGGACAATCTGCGATGTCCTTGGCGAAAATTGGGACGATCACGATCGAGGCGTCGAGCTTCTCAGAACTTGTCTGCGAACACCAGGCGATGGTCTACAGCCTGGCGTACCACTTTCTTCGCGATCGCGCCGCTGCTGAAGAGATTTCACAGGACGTTTTTCTGGAACTGTACCTCCATCTGAGCGAGTTGCGCTCGCCTGAGCACGTGGTTTTTTGGTTACGCCGCGTGACTGCGAACCGCTGCATTGATGAGGGCCGCCGCCGGCGACGGCAACGGGAGCTCCAGCTGGATGAAACATATGAAATTGTGGCGCCTTCGACCGCAACCGATCTGATGCTTCATCAACACCTGCGCCGGCTTGTGGCGTCTCTCCCCGAGAACGTACGCATGATCGTTTTACTGAGGTACCAAGAGGATCTGGACCCGGGAGACATTGCCGAACTGCTGAATGTTCCCGTAAATACGGTAAAAAGTCAGTTGCAGCGAGCCCTCGCCACTCTCCGAGAGAAGGCCGCAAATCTGCAATGGAAGGAATAGCAATGGACGATTTCGAACAAGCATTAAAAAAATCATTGCGGCATCAAGAGCCGCCGCCCGAATTTACCGCCCGGGTGCTGGGCGCTGTAGCCCGTCAGACGAGACCGGAACCCCCGTCGCGGCGCCGCTGGCTGGCTCCCTTCGGGTTACGCGGACTCGCTGCGGTTGCATTAATCGCAATAATCCTGGGTAGTGCACTGATGTACAGGCGCGAAGAGCAACGCACGGAAGGTGAAGCGGCCCGGCAGCAAGTGATGGTCGCTCTGCAAATTGCTAGTGCCAAGATGCGTTTGGCTCAGTCGAAAGTTCAAAACTTGTCGGAGAGGTAATGGAGGAGTTATGAAACGAATAGTTTTGTGGTGCACCATTCTTAATTTGCTTATGTTGGCCTGCGTTGCTACGAGCGGAGCGCAGTCGCTCATAGTCCCCGAAAGTTGGGACAAGCTGGCCGCGAAAGCCGATGAGGTGGTAAACGTGAAATTGGACCGGAAAATGTTGCGTTTCGCGTCGAAGTTTATGGATGACGATGACAAAGACGATGCCGAGGGAAAGCAGTTAATCTCGAAACTGAACGGCATTTATGTCAGGAGCTTGGAATTTAAAACCCCCGGAGAATTCACTCAGGCCGATGTGGAACCAATCCGCGCCCAGCTGCAAGGGCCGGAGTGGTCGCAAATGGTTGACTTTGACAGCAAAACTGACAAAGAGAAAGTCAGCATATACATCAAGACATCGGGCGATCGGACCCTCGGCATGGTGATTTTGGCCGAGGAACCGACTGAGTTGACGTTCGTAGATCTCGATGGCCCCATCAATCCCGATGACCTGGAAGGACTGAGCGGCAATTTCGGCATCCCCAAGGGCATCCACGCGCGGTCGAAGAAGACTGTAACCATGCAACCATCCCCGGAAACGACGGTGAAAAAGTGAACCGCGCATCGTGGCTGCTGCCAATAGCCCTTGTGATCGCATGCGCAATGGTGAGAGCAGATACGGGTATTAAGACCGTCGTGAAAGTAGTGGAGACCCGTTACGCGATTCGCCATCATGGGATTCCCGGATTGTGGCTGGCAAGGCCGTTCTTGATTGGCTCCGGCGTGGGGGGACTCAAGATGGCCGAGTTCACAAAATTCCATGTCCCGTCTCAAGACAGCTACTCGCTGAAAGAAAACTTGGCGCACTCGCTTGGACCCGAATGGCAATCATTCGTCGAAGTCTGGTCCAAAAATGATGGCGAGTGGACGGTTATTTATACGAGAGCGACCAATGAAGGCCTAAGCTTGTTGATCGTAGAATCAGAACTGGATGATACTTTCACCATCGTCCAGGTGAATCTCAATGGTAAGGCACTTCGTCAGTGGGTTGATGAGCCCATTAAAGGTGCGAGACATGAACCGGACGCTGTGGCGCACATTGATATGCATGTTCAATAGTGCGTTCACCGGTCCGCGTAATATCCCTGTCTGGTTTGAACGGTCAAGTCCTTCTGTTTCGTGGTGAGCTGGATTTTCCGATAACCAGGTGCGTCTGCCGGTTTTCTGTCGGGAGTGTAGCCGATGCTGTACTGGTTCCGAAGTTCCTCTTCGATCTTCGAGTAAATTTCGCTGAGTGGCTGTTTCTTGGAAACTTCAAACAACCGCCCGCCAGTTTCCTTGGAAATGCGATCAAGAATCTTTTTCCCATCCGGACGCGGCTCTTCTTGACGCCTCCCTCCTCCACGCCGTCCACCGCCTCCCATGGGACCGCCCATCCCGCCCCCACCGATGCGAGGGTACCCGAACCCGCCTCTGCCGCCACGCTCCATCTCGTCATCCTTGAACAAAATTGGATATACCACTGTGTCCGACCGCTGCGCCGTCTCTATTGCAGTTTCAAGCGATTCTTTGCTGCCCCGGTCAACGCCATCGGAAAGGACGATTAGAGCCTTGCGCCCCTGCTGCTTTTTCATCAGCTCGTCGGAAGCGAGAAAAACCGCGTCATAAAGCAACGTGCCCGCGCCGAAATGTCCGCCGGAACCGCGCCCCGAGTTTGGATCATTATCGTCGGGGTCGGTCCCACCGGCGCTGGCTCGCTTGAGCTCCGGAGTTTGAAGCGCGTCGAGCGCGGCTTCCAGCTTCTCTCGCGAGTCGGTGAGGTCTTGCAACAGTTCCACTTCCCGGTCGAAGTGGATCACGAATGCCTGGTCTTTATCTTCGCGCAGCATCTGATCCAGAAAACCGTGACTCGCGCTGCGCTCCTGTTCAAGGACTGCTCGCTGACTCAAACTTGTATCCACCAACAAACCGAGCGTCAGTGGAAGATCGCTTTCCTTTGTGAAATAGCGAATGGTCTGAGGACGGCCGTCTTCGGTCAACACAAAATCGTTTTGACTGAGATTCGGAACGATCTTCCCATGCTTGTCCCGAACCGTGGCCAACACATTAACCACATTGACCTGGACCGAGACCATAGCAGCGGGTTTGCCCGCCTGCGCTGTTGGGTCGCTTGTGGATGTGGCCGGCTTACCGGAGGATGGATTCGCGTTTGGGCTGGGTGTTGACTGTGCCGACGCCGCGCCGCCAAAGATCATCACGGCAATTGCGGCAAATATAGCGCAGTAAGCCAACGCCGCAGTCACCCGGATAAAAGCCGCACAGCAATGTTTCTTATAGGACATAGTTTTCTTATGATGCATAGATTCGAGGCTGGCGAGAACACATTCCAGTTACTGAGAAACCAGCCGACCGTCAATGGTTGTGAATTGGATGGTAAAAATTTGTAAACAATCGGTTGGGATCGTCGGCTCACAGCAGCCTCGCGACTCCAAACGTGGGATCGGTGCCATGTTATAAATCTCGCATATGCCAAGCGCTCGCCAGGGATCACTCCACTTGTTCCGGGCCATCGGGGTGGACGTGTTTCTGCATTGGTCCTGGTTTCTGGTCGCAGTGTATGAGATCGAGTCCCGTGCGAACCGCTACTCTTCGCTCACTTTCAACGTACTGGAGTATCTGGCGTTATTTCTCATCGTGCTGCTGCATGAATATGGGCATGCGCTCGCTTGCCGCCAGGTTGGAGGTATTGCAAATGAGATTGTGTTGTGGCCGCTCGGTGGAGTGGCGTACGTCAATCCGCCACCGCGACCAGGCGCGACCCTTTGGAGCATAGCGGCTGGGCCCCTGGTGAACGTGGTGCTCGTACCCGTCTTGTCAGTGCTGGGTGTGTTGAGCAGGTCGTTGGGATGGGCCGCAGCAATGCCCAATGCTCATGCGCTGTTGCGAGCGGTATGGCTTGTTAATCTGGGACTGCTGTTCTTCAACGTGCTGCCTATCTATCCTTTGGACGGCGGCCAGATTCTTCGGTCGCTGCTCTGGTTTGTGCTAGGGCGGGCCCGGAGCCTGATGGTCGCCGCGGTCATCGGTTTCGTTGGAGTGGCCGCCTTCATTGGTCTCGCCGTATGGACACATTCTGTCTGGCTGGGAGCTATAGCGGTTTTCATGTTGATGAACTGTTGGAGCGGATTGCGACAGGCTCAGGCATTGTTACGTGTGGCGAAGTTGCCACGCCGCGAAGGGTTCGCCTGTCCGCAATGCAAAACAGCGCCGTCTGTCGGCGAACTGTGGAAATGTGGGGTATGCAAGCAGCCCTTCGACACCTTCCAAACCCACGCCATGTGCCCCTACTGTGCGGCGCAATTTCCCATGACGGGCTGTTTAGACTGTGGCGGACTCCACCCAATGAGCGAGTGGATTCTTCCAGTCCCCGCATATTGAAAGCTGCGTCTTTGTCCAATTGCATAAACGAATTCTGACTTTACTGGCGTGAATAGATGCCTTTACGCCCAGAATGTTCTGTCCAGCGTTCGATACTGAATCGCCTCGGCGATGTGCTTCGGAGCGAGGGCGGGTGCACCGTCGAGATCGGCGATCGTGCGCGCCACTTTCAAGATGCGATCATGCGCGCGTGCCGTAAGCCCCTGCTGCGCCATGGCTCGTTCTAACAAACGCTCGCAATCCGCAGACAGTTCGCAAAATGTTCGAATGTGGCGCGGGGCCATTTGTGCGTTGCAATAGATCTTTACGTTGGGGGATTCTGAGAATCTTTTCAGCTGCGAATCACGTGCTCGCATCACTCGTTCGCGGATGGTTGCGGAGTTTTCCGGTTCGGAACCTGATCGCATCTCTTTGTAGTTCACCGCTGGCACGTCAATGTGAATATCAATGCGGTCCAGCAGTGGCCCCGAGATTTTCGACATGTAGCGTTGAATAATCGGCGGCGTGCAATGACACTCGCGGCTGCGGTCATTGAAATATCCGCAAGGGCATGGATTCATCGCCGCGGCCAGCATGAAGCGGGAAGGGAAGGTTAGCGACATTGAAGCGCGCGCAATGCAGACGGTGCCATCCTCCAACGGCTGCCGCATCACTTCCAGAACATTTCGCGGAAACTCGGGAAGCTCATCGAGAAAGAGCACACCATTGTGCGCCAGCGAGACTTCTCCGGGGCGTGGCACCGCTCCTCCGCCGATGAGTCCCGCATCGGAAATTGTGTGGTGCGGCGAACGGAACGGGCGGACGCCGACCAACCCTGCGCCAGCGTCCAGCACCCCGGCTACACTGTGAATCTTCGTCGTCTCCAGCGCTTCTTCAAAAGTAAATGGAGGAAGGATCGTCGGCATGCGCTTCGCCAGCATCGTCTTGCCCGATCCCGGAGGCCCAATCATAAGAATGTTGTGCCCTCCCGCGCACGCTACCTCGAGAGCCCGCTTGGCGGTCTGCTGGCCGCGCACATCTTTGAAGTCCACGGAAAATTGCTGCGACTCACTAAGCAGAGTTTCGCTGTCAACATTCAGCGGCTGAATTCCGTTACCCGTGTTGACGAAGCGAATCACATCCAGCAATGACTTCACGGGATAAACCGAAACGCCGCCGACCATGGCAGCTTCTTTGGCGTTGAGTTCCGGGACGATTAGCTTCGATATCTTCTTTCCTCGTGCTTCAATTGCGATGGGCAACGCACCGCGAACGCCTCGAATGCCTCCATCCAGCGAGAGCTCGCCCACAAACAGGCAGTCAGGGACTTCTTTCTTATTCAGGCCGCCATAAGCGCCAAGAATCCCCAGCGCCATGGGCAGGTCGAAGCCCGAACCCTCCTTGCGAATGTCTGCCGGGGCAAGATTGATAGTGATGTGCGTGAGTGGAATATCGTAACCGCAATTCTTTAGCGCAGCACGCACCCGGTCGCGGCTTTCCCGCACCGCCGCATCGGGAAGGCCGACCGTATGGAAGTGGTCTTCGCTTGTCTTAATACCAGAAATGTCCACCTCGACTTCAATGATGCTGGCGTCAATTCCGTAAACAGCAGCGCTAAGAGTTTTATAGAGCATAGGTGCGGACACACGCGTCGCGCTCTGACCTTAGCTCATAGACGAACGGGAAGGTTGTGACGGATGTCACAATTCGTAAAGATTCCTGAAGTGGGACACGTGCTATTTGCTTCTAAAGTGCTGAAGTGAGAAGGCGAAAAAGACATTTCAGCTATAGTCCCGCGGGCATGGTGACAAACGGAACTTCCAACCGTCTATTTACGTAACGTCTATTACGGTATCAAGCGGGGGAGCAAGTTATGTTGACCACATACGTCGAAAAATTGAAGGATGTTGCAATTGTGAAATGCTCTGGACGTCTCGTCCGTGGCGAAGGGGTTCGTGCTCTTAAGAATGTTGTAGTCTCAGGAAACGATACTCGCGTTATTGTGCTCGACCTCTCTGACGTCGAATCGGTGGACGCAGCCGGGCTAACCGCGCTGGTTTCTTTACATCATTGGAGCCGAAGCCGCAATATCGAATTGAAACTAATCAATCCTTCTCGGTTTGTTCTAGAAATGCTGGACCGCACCAGGCTCAGTTCCGTGCTCCACGTTTCTTCTTTCCACGACGCGCTGGTGGCAATCGTCGGATCGAGTTGTTCAGAATTGGTGGCGCATGGTGCGTTGCATCCGTGCTGCGAACAACGACAGTTTGCGGCCGGCGATTGATGCCTTTTTTCTGTAGCTCTCGTTATTTGGCGAATAGGGAAGGGCACGAGTTTCACTCGTGCCGATCTATGAATTTGCGCGGTTGAAGGGCCGACTGGAAGTCGGCCCTTCCTTTTTTACGTGCAGGTTCGCTTTGGGCCGCAATGACGGCGGATGCCATAAATCCAGCTTAAAGCCTGGAAAGGCCGAAGAATAGCGATACTGATGCGCATGTTCTACAAGCCCGCGCTTGACGGGATTCTGATGAATATACTCGCGATGCCCTTCGAAGTCGGACGCGTCACGAATACGATGGTCCGTGAATCCGCGCTGCCAAATCTCTCGCTTTCGCCCGATTTCCGCGCCGAGCGCATGCGAATAACTTCCTTTGATGAGTTGAATGGCGTGTTCGAGAGTTAGATCCCGCGCCGGGGTAAGCAAGAGATGGATATGTTCCGGCATCAGGACAAACGCGTGCATCCGATAGCGTCCGTCACGACGATGACGGTACAGTGTCCGCAGTAAGAGGCGCACATAGGATTCAACGATAAAGAGTCTCCGCCGTTGCCAGGTTGAAAAAGTCACGAAGTACGTCCCTGGCGGAGAAATTAGACGCGTCGGTTTCAAGAGCAAACCTCAGCGGCCGAAAGCCGCTTTTGTCCATCAGCCTACATCGGCATGAGTGGAACTCGTGCCCTTCCCGGTAGTTTTTGCGGGGTGGTGTTCTTTGGGGAACTCTCCGTTGGCATTCAATCAGGGCCGACAGAACCTTCGAATCCGCGATTCATTAGCCGCTGTTGGATGAAGATCGACTTTCTCTAGGATGGCGAATACCTTATCGTAAAAGGCTTTTGTGCGCGTAACAATCGTCACAAATGAGTCGTGACTCACGTACACGAAAACATCGCCCGTTCCATAAGACCAACGTGGATAATAGTAAGCGTCCCAGCCAAAAATCATGGGCTGCATAGGCATCCCAATCGTGTCTGGCAATTCATCCGATCTAAACATGTGTCCTGGGGCTACTTCGAAGGACCTGGGTTGGCCCGCTGCGCGACGCATTCCTTCCACAATGCGATACCCCGTTCCTTCGTCCGACAAGTTCCATACTCCCCACTCAGTAAGCCAGAGGAGCGCACCCTGAAAGTATTGGTCCCCGTACCCGATTGTGGCGAGGGGCCCGGCAAAATAAGACAGCCGGGACAACTTCGGTGGGAATTCGAGGTCAATGCAGTTTGCCTCGGCGTGCGTGAAAAACAGCCCATGCTCATCGGAGTGAACGTATTCCGACTTTTCGTCCTGGATTTTTTCGAACCAATCCAACCATTCGTGAACTTGCCTCAACCCAAGTACCTTCAATACCCCTCCGATCATCGTTAGATTTGAACCGCCACTAACTACCTCTCCACGGCCATCGCCACGGCGTTTCCTCCACCGAGGCACAGCGCCGCAATCCCTCGATGCACGTCGCGACGGATCATTTCGTAGATGAGCGTGACCAGCACCCGAGCGCCGCTGGCACCGATGGGATGGCCGATGGCCACTGCGCCTCCGTTTACATTCACTTTCGCCGGATCGAGGCCGAGTTCCTTCATTACTCCCAAAGCCTGCACCGAGAACGCTTCGTTCAGTTCGTAGAGGTCCACGTCTTCAGGCTCCCATCCGGTCTTCTGCCAGATTGTGCGGATGGCTCCTACCGGGGCCAGCATGACCCACTTTGGCTCCACCCCACTTGTCGCCTGCGCAACGATTCGCACCATGGGCTTCGCCTCCAGTTCTGCGGCTCGCTTCCCACTCGTAACCACGACAGCCGCAGCTGCGTCATTTACTCCGGGCGCGTTGCCCGCGGTCACCGTCCCATCTTTCTTGAATGCCGGTTTCAGCGAACGCAGAATTTCAATGGTTGTATCTTCCCGCGGCGATTCGTCGCGATCGAAAATCGTCGGAGCACCACCTTTCTTCTTCGCCGGAATCTCCACCGGAACGATTTGCGATTTGAAACGGCATTCTTTCATCGCAGCGACCGCTTTGCGATGAGAATTCAACGCATATTGATCTTGTTCTTCACGGCTAATGCTGTGCTTCTCGGCGACGTTCTCTCCCGTGATGCCCATGTGGTAGTCGTTATAAACATCCCAAAGGCCGTCGTGAACCATGGAGTCAATGATTTTCGCGTCGCCCAGGCGATATCCCTTTCGCGCTTGCGGAAGAAGATACGGAGCGTTGGTCATGGATTCCATCCCGCCAGCGACTACCACGGAACTGTTTCCGGTTTGGATTGCCTGGGCCGCGACCGCGACAGCTTTCAATCCCGAGCCACAAACTTTGTTAACGGTCATGGCACCTACCTCATTCGGGAGTCCGCCAAAAATCGCAGCCTGCCGTGCAGGATTTTGTCCGAGTCCGGCAGAGATGACGTTGCCCATAATGCACTCGTCAACGAGCTTCGGATCAATATTCGCCCGCTTGACGGCTTCACGAACAGCGATGGCGCCGAGTTGCGGAGCGCTGAGATCCGAGAGCGCGCCTTGGAATTTGCCTACCGCAGTGCGGCATCCAGAAATGATCACAACATCGTCGAAAGCAGCCATTCATGTGCTCCTGCAACAGATTTCTTCTTTTGATTATAGGCTTCTCAATCGAGATGAATCGAAGTCGCAGCGTACTTTTCTTGAAAGCAGGACGGCACCTTTGCAGAGAGGTGTGAACTGAAAAATTCATCAGGATTTTAAAAGTTTTCAATCAAAACTTTCTTCGTGCAGAGTTTTTTTGGAAGAAAAACTCTCTCGCGATTCTCTTAGGTGACTTTGGTGTAGCTCTCACTCACCCTCATACCTTCATTTTTTTCTTGACTTCACTTTTTAATGACTCTATACATTCAACTAGTTGCAACAATCGATCGTTGCTAATCCATGAACAATGGAAAAGGGAGAATAGATAACATGGCAACCAAGAAGAAAGCTAAGAAGGCCGCAAAGAAAAAGCACTAACGAGCCTTCACCATGCAACAAATGGGGGACGCCGAAAGCGTCCCCTTAGTTTTGCTACAGGCAACAGTAGTGATCCGACGATGGTCGCTGGCAGGAACTCCCGTGCAATGTCGTCAATCGTTCACAATTTTTCAGGTTTCGGTTAGAAAGGCAGACGCAACAAGCTATGTCTCTACGAAGGTTTTCTCTTCGGGGTTGGATTGCGAAAGGTGCGGGTCTCGGTCGCTGGACAGAGGTTCTTATAAGCGCAGAAGCGGCAATAGAAGCCTGGTTTGGCGTCGAATTGCCCGTTCGCGACGCTTTCCGCAACCTCCTCAACTTTAAGCCGGGCCTCTTGTAATTGGGCTTCGCTACGGCTCGTACTCACCAGGCTGTTTTCTTCCAGGTTATAAAATGCGAGCCGCTCGACTTCGTATCCCCACTTCTCGCGGGCAGCCAAAGCATAGATGGAAAGCTGAAGACTGTCGTCCGCGTCCTCCTGAGACTTTGGCTTTCCAGTTTTGTAATCAATTACAAGCACGCGATTTCCCGGCGCTCTATCAATGCGATCTATTCTTCCCGCAACGACTCCCATGCCAATTCGAATCTCGAACCATTCCTCCGTGTGAAGCACATCGGGTGCCGCACTCTTGCGGCAGGCTTCCAGCAATTCCCGCAGCTGCTCAACGCCCTGCTGGTTGTATAACTCTCGTTGGTACTGATCAGCGATACCGGCAGCAGCCAGATCAGCCATCAGCATTTCAATCAATTCGTCGTCTGGAAATGCACGCTGGAAGCGGACTGAATCAAAATAACTGCGAAGCACGCGATGCATGCTGGCGCCATATTGCATGGCAGCAGGGGCCTCGCTTGGGATTCTCCACTCTCGATCTAACTTGAATTGAAGAGGACACGTTTCGTAAGTTTGAACCGCGCTCGCGCTCAGCCTCTCGTGGAGATTTACGGCCGGAGGCAAAGAAAGCCATTGCGTCACGCGGGAAACGGGGTAAACCTGCGGCGCATGGGCAAATAAGTCCGTCTGAAATCCGTCCGCAACAGATTGCCGGAACCATGGCGCGAGGCTCGGATCCTTCAACAGTTCACGCAGGAAACCAGGTGGCGTCTTATCTGTTTTGCCGGTCCCTTGTTTCGCATGAATCGTGAGGAAGTCACGAGCGCGAGTCATGGCGACGTAGAAGAGGCGTCGCTCCTCTTGTTCATGGAGCGTTTTGTCGTCCCCTTGCGCAGACGAATCAGGGTCATAAAGCTCGCGGGGAAATTCGAATAACGGTTCTTTATAACTGGAAGGGAATGACGGCGAACTGGCCCGAAGAATAAAAACATGCTTGAACTCGAGGCCCTTAGCCGAATGCGCGGTGAGTAGGCGAACCGCATTCTCGTCATTGGAGGGAAGGCAAATGCTTCCCTTGGCCTCGCGAAAGTTGGCGAGATATTCGACAAATTCAAGAATGTCGCCTTTTTTCGTAAGGACCTTGCCCTGCCATACATTCACAAAATCCATTACCGCTTTAAGAGCGGCGATTGCCGGTCAAAATGAAACCGGCGCATAATGACCTGTAGCGCCGTCAGGTGTTCGCGCCGGAAGCTGCGATTCTCTTCGCGGACGTTGCGCACGGCTTCCAGCACCGTAGGCCCACCTTCGGTTTCTCGAAGCACCAACGATACTCCCGCGCTCTGCGCGTTTTTCGGAAGCGATCGGATTCCAGCGCGTAGCTTTTCCGGATCAATCGCGAACTGCGGCAATGCAGCGACGCGGAAGAAACTCGCACTGTCTGTGTCCGACACAACCGCGCCAAGGCATGCGAACAGGTCGCGGACTTCGGGCGTATCCATGACATCCATATTTTCAATGGAGAAGGGAATGCCCCGCTCGGCTAGCTCGACTGCAACTTCATCGCGATGGGAGTGCTGCCGATACAGCACTGCGATGTCGCTCCACCGGCAACCGGACTGTTTCTGTTGGTTGCGTATCCGCGAAACAACGTCCCATGATTCCAGTTCCTTCACACCGAAGACGACAATATCAACGGCACGACTCTGTACCTCGCCGCGGTCATCAAGTGCCGCCTGATCGCGAGCTGAGATCAGAGGCGCGCGCTTGTAAGCGAACGATGACCCGTTCAAATCAATATTCGTCGAGTTCTTTGAGATCAGGGCATACGAGCATTGAAGGATGGGAGTGGTGGATCTGCGATTTTCTTCCAGCGCGATGACTGTAGCGGCCGGGAAGTTTCGCTGAAACAAGTCGAATGCGGCACTGGATGCGCCCCGAAAGCGGTAAATGGCCTGATCGGGATCGCCGACCGCGAAGATGTTTTGTTCTTCCCCGGCGATTTTCTGGAGAATCTTGAGTTGGGCAAAATTAACATCCTGGAATTCATCCACAAGAATGAATCGAGTGCGTCTGCGTTCGCGCGATAGGAGTGCGTGGTCCTGAAGCAATTGGTAAGCACGCGTGATCATGTGCCCAAATGTGCCGAGGTTCTCTTTGTGCAGCATTCCCTCGACCGTCGCGTACACGCGCGCAATTTCGCGGCATCGGCCAAGAATCTCTTCTTCGCTCAGCTCCGCCGCGTGCTTTGATTTACATACGCGCGGGATGGGCAATTCACCGCGTTCAAGTTGCCGCACATATTCTGAATACTGCTCCGGCGCAACCAATTCGTCCTGGCATCGGCGCATGAAATCCAGAAGGTCGTCGAGGAATTTTGTGAGGTTCCCGGCGCGGATAAAATATTCCAAACGCAGGTCGCGCAGCCGCTTCCGCAGATAAATCCAGAGGTCCTTGTCGTCCAATACGCCGAAGTTTTTTTTCTGGGCGATCAGAAGATTATTGCAATAAGCGTGGAAGGTGCAGATCTGGGCGGCGTTGCTGCCGAGGTCAGTTTCAACTTTCGCCCGCATCTCGCGAGCCGCATTGTCGGTGTACGTCACGGCGAGAATTTCGTCCGGACGAGCATGACCTTCCCGCACCAGATGTGCGATGCGTCGCGTAAGAACGGTCGTTTTTCCGGTGCCCGCGCCAGCTACGACTAGCATCGGTCCGTGGACATGCTCGATCGCTGCCTGCTGGCGTGGCTCAGCAATGAATTCTTGTTGCTGCGAAAATGTCTTCGGGGACGCCACTCACCACGAGAATAGCAGACAGGTTTGAGAATATTAGCCGTGCAATTCCGAAAGAATCACAGCCATCGCGGCAATTGCAGCCGTCTCGGCGCGCAAGATTGTATCCCCCAGCGATGCGGATACCCAACCGGCATCCAGAAACTGGATTAGCTCGAAGTCAGTCCATCCCCCTTCGGGCCCGACAGCGCAGGCAATCTGTTGAGACTGGGCAGGAACGGCGTCCTTCAGCATCAAATCGCGCTCAACCTCCGAAAGCACGATGCGGACCTCGATGGGACATTTCACTAATTCTTTCATCTTAATTGCCTGTGCGATTTCCGGAACGACGGCGGCGCGCGATTGTTCCGAAGCGTGCCTCGCAATCCGCTGCCAGCGCTCGCTGCGCTTTGCCGCCGCCGCGGCAAGATGAGCTTCGGTGCGCTGCGCGACAATCGGAATAATGCGGGCCACGCCCAGCTCGGTAGCTTTCTCAATAGCCCATTCCATCCGGTCAAACTTGAAGATGGCAAGAGCCAGCGTGATGACAGGAGCGGCTTGCGCCGGATGTTCCTCGCCCAACTCAAATTCCACGCGCGAATCAGAAATCGCGGTCACGATACCGGTTCGAACTGTGGTTCCAGTCGCAATGTCGAACTTCTGACCAACCCGCGCCCGTAGCACTCGCGAAAGATGTTCAGCGTGAGGGCCGACGAGCGCAGCCCGATTTTCAGAAACCTCGTCGGCAATCCAGCGGCGCCTCGTCATCCAGCAATTAGATCACTCCCGGGGCGGCAGCGGTGACGCATTGTGTGGGAAACTCTTCGCGGATTGCAGCACTAAAGCTTTGTGAGAAGGTTACCTCGCAGACGAGACGGCCAAACTGTGATTACCGGGGGCTGGAGGCAGTTGATAGGATTCGGCCACGGGAAGCTCGATGCTGAACATTGCACCGCCCTCCGGCCGGTTCTGGCATGCAATCCTTCCACTGTGTTCTTGAACGATGCCATAGCAAGCGCTGAGACCGAGTCCCGCGCCGTGTCCCACAGGTCGCGTCGTGTAAAAGGGATCGAATACCCGGCCTGGTTCTTTGATTCCGGGTCCGCTATCAGAAAATTCCAGCCGGATATGATCGCCGCTGAGGTGCGATCTGATTGCCAGGCTTCCACCGCTCTGCCCCATAGCTTGCATCGCATTGGTGGTCAGGTGAAGAAACACTTGAAGAAGTTGGTTTGCATCCCCCAGGATCTGCGGCAGGTCCTGGGCCAGGTCGGTTCGCACCTGAACATTGGCGGTGCGCAATTGCGGCTGGTTAAGCTTTACAGCCGTTGCGACGAGAACGTTCAAATCAAGCAGACGCTTCTCCAGGGGCGCCTGTTTGGCAAAGCTCAACAAACTGGATGTAAGGTTTTGAGTGCGCCGCACCTGCTGCACGATTTTTTCGGTAATAGCGCGCTGCTCTCCGTTCAGCTCTGTTGAAGAAAGCAATTCTGAATACCCCAGCATCGCGGTCAGAGGATTATTCAGTTCGTGAGCTGCTCCACCCACCAATTGACCCAGGGACGCAAGCTTTTCAGACTGCACCAGCTGAGCTTGTACACGGCTCAAGCTGTCATAGGACTCTTGAGAAGCGTGCAGTAAGCCAAGGAGTTCCTGATCCAGGAGGTGCTGCTTCAAGAAAATCATCGTGCCCATCACCAGCATCCCGCATAGAGTGAGTACCAACCGGAATTTCTTAACCGGCAGCGGAGAGCTTGTGTCGAACATCGCCCACGCCGCAAACAGTGGAAGCGAAAAGACAGTTGCCATTCCAAGACGGGCCATCCATACCGGAGGGCGCTTGGAGGACGTCGCTTTTGGCGTCCTGGAGGCGAGGTTCCGACCAATCAATCCCACCCCGGTTATCCACGCCATGGACGCGGCCAGAGGCAAATCATAAAGGCTACCCGAGTGATAGACGTTCCTTGCCAGTGCCCAATTCGCCAGGTATGAGCTCAAGGAATAAGTCAGGCATGCTCCGAATAGGTGCGCGTAGAGCCTCTTCCATTTTTCTCCGCTCCGCAGATAAGTCAGCAGAACGCAGCCAAGGAATACAAACTTTTCCGCGAGGTACAAAGTGTTGATGTTGGCGCTGTAAACTGCCGCATCCGTATTCACGTATTGCCAGGGGATTACCGCAAAAAGGTAAAGGTACACCCACCACAACAACAGCATCGAGAAATCCAGGGTTCCAAGTTTTAGCGTGCGATCATCGCGGGTTAAATTGGGATCCACCGCCAGTGCCGCCATCATCGGCACAAAATGAAGAAACAATACAACGTCGCCGACAAAAGGATTTGGAACATCCTGATGCAGGACGGCTTCAAAATATGTCCATAGCAGTTGGTAAGCCAGCCACAGTGAAGTTCCAAGCATCAGGAACACCCAGAACGCCCGGCTTCGTCCTCGATTGGCAAGGACATTGGGCAGGAACGAAAGTGCGCCTGACAGCAGTAGTAAGCATTGAATAACGTCGCTGACCGAGGCTAATCCCGCGCCTGGAGGCAAGATGAGTGACACCATTGCCTGTATAAAAACCAGGGTAATGGCGGCGAGTAGCCAGATCCGGGAGCGCACTGTCATACTGTTCAAGTCAATTCTAGAGAGTTTGGTCCATGTATAAATGTTACTGAAGTTACCTGAAGCGGATGATTCGTTCCTTTCTAGAACCGTGTGGGGAGGGTTGTAATATAGAGGTTCCGCTTGCTCTTGCGAGCGAGTGGAAATAATATCTCGTCACAGCATCAGGTTTGACTCGGTTTAATTCCTTGCCATTTCAACCACTTCGACATCGCTTTCTTTGGAGACTCCGGGCGCCCATGAGCGCTGGGGAGGTCCGCCGGATCGAACGCTGGTTGGCGACTGCACGTCTTTTTCTTGCCACTGCGGCGTTAGTAACGATATGGATGGATCCCGAACAGATTCGCTACTCACTGTGGGCTCACGGTTTACTCGCCTTTTATTTGGCTCAAAGCGTAGTCATCATTCTGCTTTTGCGACGGCGTAAGCAATCCACGCCCGCATTCAGGCTTCTTGTTCACAGCGGCGACGTGATCTGGCCCGTTCTCATTTCAATATTTGCTACTGCCCAGGGGAATCCGTTTTTTCTGTTCTTCGTCTTTGTCACCGCCGCCGCCGCATACCGCTGGGGCCTGTGGGAGACTGTAGGGACGGCCACGGCTTCCGTGATTCTGCTCTGGATCGAGAGCGGAATTTTCTACACCGGACTGACCAGTCACTTGGATGGATTTTTTCTCCTGCATCACATTCCTTTACTTAGATTAGACATAACCCAGTTTGAGCCGAAACGCCTGTTTATGCGCTCCATCTCTCTCCTGGTCATGGGTTTCCTTCTCGGCTATCTGGCGGAACAGCAAAAGCAACTGCGCGCCGAAAAGGCAGTCATAGCTCGCGTTCTCGCAAGAACGAGAGTCGAGGTGGGGCTTCGTGCCACTCTCCAGGACATCATGGGAGAAATGTTGGCGATGTATGGAGCAAACAGCGCAATCATTGCTTCTCAGGAAAACAACAGCCACCATCTATTCCTCGGCGAAATTCGGCTGAACGGCACGGATCCATCAGAATTTAGGTGGCTTGACTCCGGCATGTCTGCGCGCGACATGTATTTATACGATGACCATGCGACGACGGCCTTTTTTGCTGCCGGGACTTCAGGCGAGAATGCGCAACTGTCCGTCCTTGGTTTGAACAAAAACGGGGAACGAATTTCGCATATTTCGACGTCATTCCTCGATCGCCTTAGAGCACAGCACAAATTCAGGAGTCTAATTTCAGTCGCATTCCTGTTCGGCCGAGAGTGGTCGGGACGCATTTTCCTTTTTGATCCCGCATTGACCGGCGATACTGAAGAAGAACTTCGTTTCCTACAAGAGCTGGTCCGCCAAGTGGGTCCGGCCGTTTACAACGTTTATCTTTTGAGCCGGCTGCGGACCCGGGCTGGAGCGCTCGAACGAGCTCGTTTCGCCCGCGAGTTACACGATGGCGCTGTACAATCTTTAATCGCGGTCGAAATGCAGGTAGACGTGTTGCGCCGCCAGTCCACAACCAACCTGGGGATCGTTACTCCGGAACTGGGGCGGATCCAAGGTTTGCTGCGCGAGGAAGTTTTGAAATTGCGCGAGTTAATGCAGCAAATGAAATCGCTGGACGTGGATTCCAGACGGCTGCTGAGTTTTATAGGCGACACCGTTGAGAGATTTCAGCGTGAGACCGGAATTACGGCAAGGTTCCTCACCGGCGTGGAAGATTTGAAAATGCCACAACCAGTATGCAGGGAAATCGCGCGCATCGTTCAAGAGGCTCTGGTCAACGTCCGCAAACACAGCAAAGCCAGGCAGGTGTTGGTTCGTTTGAACAGCGCGGGCGAGCGCTGGCAGTTGATCATCGAGGATGACGGGGCTGGTTTTTCTTTCGCTGGCCGCCTTACTCATGCCGAACTCGATACTCAGGGGAAAGGGCCAGTGGTCATCAGAGAACGGGTGCGTTTGATAGAAGGCGAACTCACGTTAGAATCAACTCCCGGCCAGGGATCGCGCCTGGAAGTTAGCATTCCGCAGCAACGGGAAGCCGCCTATGGATAGCAAGAAGTCGCAGCCAGTTCGCATCGTAATTGCCGATGATCATCCCATTTTTCGGGACGGTTTGCGGCGACTCCTCGAGGCCGAGTCCGATTTAAAAGTGATTGGCGAGGCTTGCGACGGCGCCGAGGCGGTGAAGCTTGCCCGCCAGCTCAAACCCGAAATCCTCCTTCTTGATCTCGCCATGCCCCGCCATCCCGGGTTGGAGGCATTGCGCGAAATGAGTTCCACGTCCTCGCCAAACTCTGTGCGGGTCATACTCCTAACGGCCGCTGCCGAGAAAAATCAAATTGTGGAGGCCTTGCAGCTTGGCGCCCGCGGAGTGGTGCTCAAAGATTCAGCCACCCAGTTGCTTCTGAAAGCTATTCACGCAGTGATGGGTGGCGAATACTGGGTGGGTCGCGAGAGTGTCTCGAATCTTGTTCAGTATCTGAGGAATTTAGTTGAGTCTTCCGGAGAAGACGCCCGAAAAAGAAAGTTCGGCCTCACTCCGCGCGAATTGGAAATTGTCTCAGCCGTTGTCGCAGGCTATTCGAATAAGGAAATCGCCGAGTACTTCAAGATTAGTGAGGACACGGTAAAGCATCACCTCAGCAATATCTTCGATAAGCTCGGCGTTTCGACCCGCCTTGAGCTCGCTTTGTTCGCCGTCAACCAATCTTTGCCGTTAAAACCGATCGTCTAAAATCGAGATCGGAAATGGTCCCGGGCATGGCACTTTCGTGCCATGCCCAAACCCATCATGGCTATTGCGTTGATTTGCTTAGGGGAACTAGGATGTTCTTACCGGCACAAATATTGGGGGACATCTCTCGCTATATGCAACCGGGGCAAGAAATTGCTTTCATATAGCGAGGAGCTATCCGCAAAAGGAGGAGCCCGTGTCAAAATTTCTGCGCAAGCTCTGGTCAGATGACGAAGGCCAGGACATCGCTGAATACGCCGTAATGCTCGCCGTAATTCTGGTGATTGTCGTCGGAACCATCCGGCTGATTGGGACCAACGCGAATACCGTCTTTTCGCAGGTTGGCAGCTCAATCCCGTAAGCTGTTTTTTACGCTTGTTTTGATCAACGAGATTGGGTTGGCGACTGTCCGATCTCGATTGTACTTTCGTCGCTATTTAATTCGCCGGTCCAGTCGCCGTCACTTTGTCGTTGCCTACGTCTGAAAGCCGCGTTAAGTAAGGGTAGAACGGCGTCACTTCAAAAGGCATCTTCTCACTCTCCGTGAGAATGGCGACCGGCTTGGTCTTGATTAGTTCAATCTTGTCACTCCAGGGATCTACTTTAATTCTTCCGCCCAAAGGTAAGGCCGCAATCTGATCGGTTTCCTCCGGATGCAATGGCGGGGCATTCGCAAGCAGGGCCGACATGCGCGTTGATTTGCTGCTGGCCAGGCTATTTCCCAAATGCGGCCGGATCAGGTTTTTCAGCTCGGGAGCGTGTTCCTGAAGCGCCTTCAAAAATAATCCCGCATTTCCCAGCTTGTCTTTATAAGGCGACTTTTCCAGTATCTCCAACGCCTTCTTGTCTGCCGCTTCTTCATCCGCGGGATCTCGCGCGAAGTCTAATCGTTGAAATGTATTTTCGTCAGGAAATAACATTCGGTCATTAAACGCGAATTTTGTATCCAGCCGATGCCCCAACGCAATGTGGCTGAGTTCATGGGCCAGCACCATTGCCAGGGAAGCTTCGTCAGGCAGCACATCCAGGAGACCCCGGCTTACAACAATGACGTGTCCGATCGTAAATGACTCGAGAGGCGAAGTGAGCAGCACACGAGTTCTGACCTCCGGCACAATAGTCAGGTTGCTAGTGACAATCAAATTGTCAACCACCGTCTGCAACACTTTGTCCACGTCTCCTTCAGGAGCAAGTAATCCGACCTTCTCTAGTCGTTCTACCGCGTTCTGTTCCGCTTCGCTTTCCCAATGCCGCTGACTTTCGACGGGCGTTGGGTCTTGTGTGGCAGGGCTCTGGTCGGTCACAGATTGCTGCGGCGCATCCACCACAATTTGAGAAAACTCCTCATTCTGGCCCGCTTGGCGCAGATCATAGCCCCAAAGCCGCGTTTGCGCTTTGAAGTGCAGCTTGTGGCCTCCGCGGTAAAGCAGGTTTGACTCTTCGCTATATATGTAAGCGGGTAACCAAAGGCCGGGCCGCATATTGATTCTCCAGCTATCAAAGTGCAGGTAATAGCTGTAGCGTTCGTGGCCGCTGTAAGTGCCGTTAAAACGCACAATGTTAAAATCCTGATCTTCTACCCAGATTCTTCCCACAAACCTGCCCTTCGCAGATTTGTCGAGAGGCTCAACATCAATCACGAGGCATCGAACTGCACCCAAAAACTCCCGTCGCACAAATGTGAACTTGTAAAACTTGCGCTCGAAATCTTCATCCAATATCACCATCTGGGCAAACCCGAGAGGGAGAAACTTCATTCCGTAAAGGCCGGTAAGGGTGGAAACGAATTTGCGGCCAAATCCTGGTTGTCCCATGAAAGATTGGTCTTGGGCTCCTTTATTCATGTTGAGACGTCCCAGGAAATATTGGTCGCTCACAGGCACCGCTTTGTCTTCGTCCCCCTTCAGGTTTTGAATGTACGTTTCGACGAGCGGATGAAGGTGTCTCATTTGCGCCAGGAAAAAGTGCTCACGCTCCGCTACTCGATCAATCACCTGGTCAAAAGTGGGTCCGGGTGTTGCGTGGCCCTGCTCCGGAGCCGGAGCCTGAGTTGTAGAAGCGGGATCCTGCGCTGCCGCCTGACTGCTCGCCGCCAAGGGAACCAAGAAGTATAAGAACGCCGCCGCCAATGCCAAAAAATGTCCCGCGAAAAAGCGGCGCCCCAAAAAACTTTGCAAAGTAATTCTCAACATAAACCCCTTTAAAATTGAGCTAAGCTAGCTGAAACATAATATGCAGCACGCCGCTGGAATCTACCGGCTGCCCATCTTTCTGGGCTGGAGTAAATCGAATTTGTTGTGCGGCCTTGATCGCAGACTCGTCCAACCCATGACCTAGTCCGTGCACCACACGTACCACGCGAATGGAACCAGTACCCTCAAAAACCACTTCCAGTAGCACTTCACCTTCAATATGTAATTTTCGCGCCTCTTCAGTATAGGCGGGAACCGGCTTGGAAAGTATTTCGGCTGGCTTGATGTGCGGACCGGCCGGCGCGGATTTTGCGGCGTTTTGGCGAGGGTCAACGGACTGCGCGTCTCCGAATGCACCCTGACTGATCGTTCGGTTAACAGGACCAGCGGCTTCCTCTTTTGCCTGTCCGTCTCCAAAGCCGGAACTCGCTACGACTCCCCGCACGCCGTGCTGGCCGCCACTACCGTTGCCGTACCCAGCCCCTGTCGGAAGATCAAATGAGCCTTGCCGCGCAATCGTGACCGGACGATTCTCATTATCTGGGGTAGCTACTCCTCGCGGATCGCCGAATCCGCCTGTCTGTACTTGCTGTGGCGGCTTTTCAATTGTGGGAGCCTGCGAACTGCCAGTAGAGAAGACGTTCGTCTTTATGATCGGCTTTGGAATGACCGTGACGGCTGGCTGTTGCGGTAATTTGCTTGCTATTTCGATCTTTGGCACAGCGGGCGGATCCTTGTGCTCAACCCGGACAATTGCTGGCGGTAATCTCAGCGCTTCGGGGCTCTTCACTTCCAATATTGGCGGAGCCTTCAGCGGCCGAATCGGCGCTGGCTCGTGGTTAACGGGATGCGGCGTGCTTACAAGGCGTATGAAATGATAATCCCTTGGCGGCGGCGTCAGTACGTGGGGATGCAAAAGGCCAATCCAGAGCAAGATCACCACGAGAACGCTCTGCGACCCCATGCTAAAAACAAATTCTTTCCACGGGGGCCGTCTGTCGGGCAGCATAGACACCGGACCCCAGGCAGGCGCAGAAACCCTGATAGGACGTGGCCTGATCTCAGGGGGATCCGCAATCTCGAGCGCAGCGTTTGAAGAGTTATTCATCTGACCAACTAATTTCCTCGCAGGTTACCAACCATAAGACTCTATCGCGTTTCAGATGCGCCATAAAGGCTTTCTAGTAGCTTTTCCACAAGTAAAGAGGGATAAAAACCTTAGTTCTTAGCTACTTAGGCGTGTTAAAAACAGTGAGTAATTAGGGCAGGGTCCGATTTCGGTCTCTTTCGAGGGACACATCCTCAGATTTGCAGACGCACGAAGCCCGCAATATCTTGAAGTTTCTGTCCTCACTCTTTCCCACAACGAGACGAAGGGCCCGCTGTTGGTCCCGAGTTCGGCAGTCGAAGTTCTTTGATAAAGGCGTTCATGCTTACCTTCTTTTTGCGAGTCGCAGTCGTCGTCCTGATAGCCTTGCTTCTTGCGAATTCGGCTCGTTTCCTTGTTATAGACCAGCCCCGTCCAGCCGATGTAATCGTGGTTCTGGCTGGAGAAACCGACAGACGTCCGGCCCGCGGACTCGATCTGCTACGGCAGAAACTTGCCCCGCGTTTGCTTCTCGATGTCCCAGCCGATGCGAAACTGTTTCAGTGGAGTGAACTCGACCTTGCCCAGCGCTATATCCAATCACTGCCCGAGGCGACATCAATCACCCTTTGCCCAATCTATGGTCTCTCGACCAATGCCGAAAGCCAGGATGTGGCAAGATGCTTGAAAGATCACCCGGCACAAAACGTATTGCTTGTGACCTCCGACTATCACACTCGAAGAGCTCTTAGCACATTCAAGAAGGAAGTACCGAGCTACGATTTCAGCGTTGCCGCCGCTTATGATCCGCGGCAATTCGGGGCGCAATGGTGGCGGCATCGCGAGTGGGCAAAAACTGCATTGAATGAGGAAGTGCGGCTGGTGTGGTGGGAAACCATTGATCGCTGGTTCTGAAGGGTTGCTGTGAGCAATTTCTCAACAACATTCGCGGAAAGGCAATTGACCGGGGAACACTCGGGAGACTACGATGGCTACATGTTGCGCAACATAATTTTCGGGATGCTGATTGTGATCACGCCGGCGTTAGTGTTTGCGGCGGATCCGGGTGCGATGTTTTATGGCAGCGGCGGGGTGCTCCGCAACGGTACGGAAATAGCCAATGCTTCCGCGATATTTTCGGGCGACCTGCTGGAAACTTGGGCGGATTCGGTGGCGAATCTGAACGCATTGGGAACCAGTGTAATCATTCTGCCGACGTCACTGGTGGAATATCAGGGGCAAACCCTGGCGGTGGAACACGGCAGTGTCAGGGTGGCGACGTCGCACGGGATCAGCGTTCGCGCGGGCTGCATGCTGGTCGTGCCGGCGTCGAGCGCATGGACACAATTTGAAGTAACCGACGTAAATGGAACCGTGGAAGTGGCGGCAAAGAAAAATAATGTGCGGCTGGAGACGGTGGCCGACGCTGGATCTGCAAAGGAAATGTCAGCTTCATTGGCCAGCAGCGACCTGCGGGAGGGAGAACAAACTTCGCGGGACGAATCCGCGGGTTGCAAAAGCGACAAACACAACAGAAGAGATGCGGGAGCGACACCGGCCGGAACCGGAGGCATCTTCGCCTCGGAATACACGAGATACGGCGCCCTGGCCGCGATCGGAGGCGTTGGTGTCTGGCTCGCCCTCGACAATGACGATCCCCCCAGCCCCTATAAACCGTAACTCACAAGTCTTTCCATCGCGGAGTTATCAAGAACTCCCTGCACATTCCCTTCCGTATTTCGGATTGGTCCCAATTATTTTCATTAAGATTTAATATTCGGCAAATTGTTTTGGTGGATTGCTGAAGCATTGATCTGTACCTTCCTGTAAAGTATTAAATTCAACCAAGCGGAGGTATTTTCTTGCAGCATAGCAATGGCGACGGCTCGGGCATTGACCGTCATCTTCACAATCCAATCGAAGACAAACTTATTCCCCTAGAGCCGTTGGATCTCAATCGTGTTCGCTCCGTTGACGATCTTGTGCGAGCCATGGGGAAGACTGCGTTCACTGGACGCCAGGTTGGTGAAGCCGCCGATGTTCTCGAAGCGATGGCAAGGGACAAGGATTGCTTTGTCGTAATGACCCTGGCAGGTGCAATGACAGTTGCGAAACAAGGCCTGATCATCTCCGAGCTCATTGACCGGGGCATAGTGAATGCCGTGGTTTCAACCGGAGCGCTTATGGCTCATGGGCTGGTCGAGGCTACGGGGCGCTCGCACTTCCGCTATAACCCGGACGTGCCGGACACCGAGCTTTATGAGCAGGGCTACAACCGCGTGTACGACACGCTGGAGCCGGAACAGAATCTCGATGATGTCGAAGAGGTAATGTCCGAGATATTGGAAGGCTGGGATCATAATGAGATTGTCTGTTCTTACAAACTGAACCATGCCATCGGGGAACACCTTGCAAAGCGCGCTAAGGATCAGCGCGGCATACTCAAGTCGGCGTTTGAGAAAGGCGTACCGGTTTTTGTGCCTGCGTTCACTGACTCCGAGCTCGGTTTGGATGTTGCCCTTAACAACCGCCTGCGCGAATCTACCGGGCGACATAAGTTGAGATTTGATCCTTTCGAAGATTTGGAACATTTTGCGGCGACCTTGCTGCGACAGCCTCGATTAGGGATCTTTACGATTGGCGGAGGGGTTCCGCGAAACTGGTCGCAGCAGTTCGGGCCGTTTCTTGAATTGCGACATCGCAGGTTGGGCGAGAAGTTGCCGTTGAAGCGCTACCACTACGGTGTGCGGATTTGCCCCGAACCGGTGTATTGGGGAGGGTTGTCGGGAAGTCCGTATAGCGAGGCCATATCATGGGGCAAATTCGTGCCTCCCGCAGAAGGTGGCAGGTTCGGCGAGGTTTTCCTGGACGCAACCGTCGGCTTGCCATTGATTGTCGGGGCGGTATTGGAAAGACTGGGAAAGACGAAGAGTGTGGGTTCGCAGGACACAGAAAAAAAGAGAAATAAGCAAAAAGTTGCAGCCAAGAAATAAGCCCAAGCTTTCTGGACTTAACAGAATAGGCTCCAGCGGTTCGGCTAGAGCCGTGTTTTTGAAGGGTCTCCGTTATAATCTTTCATTCAGCTTGAATCTCCCACTCTAAAGGCCAAAACTTGCTCGATTTTTTAGGGGAATTACAGCGTACCCATATGTGCGGGGAACTGCGCGCTTCCGATGCCGGCAAAAAAGCCGTCCTCATGGGATGGGTTAACCGGCGCCGCGACCTTGGAAATCTGCTGTTCATTGATTTGCGCGATCGTAGTGGGATCACGCAGATTGTGGTTAACAAGGAATTGAATGCGGCTGTCCATGAAAAAGCGGAAACTTTAAAAAACGAATTTGTGATCGCCGTCATAGGCAACGTAAAGAAACGCGATCCAAATACGGTGAACAAGAACATTCCCACTGGTGAAGTCGAGCTCGTGGCGAACGAACTGCTCATCCTGAATGAATCGAAGCAGCCGCCGTTTCTTCCGAGCGAAGCTGTTTTGCCGAACGAAGAAATGCGATTGAAATATCGCTACATTGATTTGCGCCGCGATGCGATGCAGCGCAATATCGAGCTGCGACATAAGGTTTCAATGGCGATTCGCGAGTATCTTTCGGCGCACGGATTTTTTGAAATCGAAACCCCATTCATGACGCGGTCAACGCCGGAAGGGGCGCGCGATTATCTCGTTCCAAGCCGAGTTCAACCGGGATCGTTCTATGCGCTGCCGCAATCGCCGCAATTGTTTAAACAAATTTTGATGATCTCCGGCTTTGACCGGTACTTTCAAATCGTTCGCTGCTTTCGGGATGAAGATTTGCGTGCTGACCGGCAGCCTGAATTTACCCAGATTGATTTGGAAATGTCGTACCCGCAACCCGAGCGGGTTTGGGAAGTCGTCGAGGGTTTTCTAACTGCTGCATTCGAAGCAGCTGGACATCAGATCAAAACTCCGTTTCCGCGCATGAGCTACGACGAAGCCATGCGTCTCTATGGCAACGATAAGCCTGACATGCGGCTGCCTGCGATGACCGATGTGCGCCAGGCCTTCAGTTCAGACGAGCTTCAAGAATTTGCGGCGAAATTTAAAATTCGAAAAGATCTACCGCTGCAAGTAATCAGAATCCCGAAGGCAGGAGACATTTCCGGCACCGAGCGCCGGACCATTGGGACCTATGGGGCATTCCAGCACGTGCAGGGTGGAACATTCGTCCAACTCATGACCGACCCGAAAAGGTTCGCCAGGGATTATCCGGAAATTTCAGAACGCGTGGTGAGACTCGCGAAGATTGCACCAGAAGATTTATGGCTGCTAGCTGGAGCCCTCGACAATCCTGATGTTGCGGCGGCAGCAGGACAGACCCTTCCACACTTCTGCGAAAAATGTGGATTTCTGCGTTCGGACCTGGCGCAGAAGTACGCTGCGAAGCACGGTGCATTCGTGAAGACTGGCGATCCCGCGAAGGACTTCAGATTCCTGTGGGTCACGGACTTTCCGATGTTTGAATGGGATCGTGATAGCAAACGCTGGAACGCCGCGCATCATCCATTCACGGCGCCTCACGATCACGATATGGCCAAGCTGGACGGTGGCTTTGACTCCGTGACTGATCCCAAGTCTTCGCTGGGCGACATACGTGCGCTGGCTTATGACATCGTTCTCAACGGGACCGAGTTGGGTTCCGGCTCGATCAGAATTCATCGCCAGGATATTCAACGGAAAATCTTTCACGCGCTCGGGATGACGGACGAAGAAGCCCACTCGCGTTTCGGCTTTTTCCTCGAGGCTTTGGAGTATGGCACTCCTCCGCACGGCGGGATCGCGCTGGGACTTGATCGCATTGTGATGATTCTCGCCGGAGCTGACAGTCTGCGCGAAGTGATTCCATTCCCTAAAACAGCGCGAGCCGTGGATCTGATGGTGGACGCGCCGACTCCGGTAAGCGAGACCCAGTTAAAAGAATTGGGGATCGCTCTCGGAAGAAAGGGGTCCCCATCCTGAGATTGCAATCAGTTCTACTTTGCTCCACTGCGCTGCTGGCCAACTTCGCAGTCGCGCAGGATCCTTGCGCAGCGATTCGAGATGTCAAAGAACATACATATAACTTTCACCCACCCAAGCTGTCGAAAGTCGAACGGCAACAAAAGTCGCAAGAGATGGATGTTTTTTGGAAGCTTGTGAAGCAAAAAGGGCCGGAAGGATTGGGCTGCGTCCGGAAGTTGATCGAAACCGACAAGAACGACAAATACTTTCTGTTCGATGCGGCTTCGCTCCTCACGACTTTTGATAACTCAGGCGATTCGGACAGCTCAATTCTGGAGGCGCTGGCGGGCACCGACCTCCAAGATGTTGACCCGTCAGCCTACATTGAGACCGCGCTTCAGCTCTCCCATCGAAACGTAGATATCGGTGCCGCCGCTGAGAAATACCTACACGCACGAGACGTGACTACTTACCTACCCGCACATGGAGGTTATGAGCTTGATCGGGTTCGTGGAGCGATTCTGTTGTATGGGAGCATGGCTCCGCCTTTGGTTGACAAGTACCTCGATGCAGAGATTCATTCCTCGGAACGCGAGGTTCGGGACACCGCTGCCATCATTTTGTCTATGAATATGACCGAAGACAGCTTTAAAGCATTAGCGTCCCCAGCAACGGTGGAGGGGCTTTCAAAGCCTGCCATGGAGCAAGTGATGGCGGTCAAAAAATACCGGACCGTCCGCGTGACCCGGCCGAGTAAATATACCCGCCAGCAAATGCTGGGAAAGGTGGGCCGTTTCCCGGAAATTGACCCCGATATTAATCAGGCTGAAAACGAAGCTCTTGACAATAGCATCTACGCAACTTTTACAAAGGACGATCTTAACGCTCTGCAAGAAGGGCGACGCCGAATGATTACAGGTGTGTCCAACGAGTCTGTTGATGGATACTTGGAGATATCCCGCATTATGCTTAATCTCATCGATGTTCTGGACCTCTACAAGGGTTGGAGAATCCACTAACAGCGCTGGAAACTTTTTGGTCGAACGATTTGGATTGTGAGGCTCCCATGGGATATTGCCTCTACAAGTTGTCGGCCCACGCGCCCGCCAGACCGCGCTACAACTCGTATTTCTTCATTAAATGTCGAAATGAGCGATAAGAGATCTTCAGCAGATCGGCGGCGCGAGTTTGGACTCCGTTGGATTGGGATAACGCCGTGAGCAGGAGCGAGCGCTCAACGTCAGCGACATATTTTTCCATTTCAAGTCCCTCGGGCAAGGTTGATCCAGGCGCGATATGCTGCGAGCCATTAACTCCAACGCCGGCCGCGGCCGCCTTTGCTTTAGACCGCTCTACTGGCAGCTCAACGTGCAGTTCTTCCCCGGTTTCGAGCGCAACCGCGCGTTCAATTGCATTTTCAAGCTGACGAACGTTACCCGGCCAGTCGTATCCGCAAAGTGACTCTAACGATTCTGCGTGCACGCGCAGAATATTCCTGCCTGCCGCGGGAGCGTACTTTTTCAGGAAATGATTCACGAGCAGCGGCACATCTTCGCGACGCTGGCGAAGCGGAGGAACGGAGATCGGAATAACGCTTAGCCGGTAATAGAGATCTTCGCGGAAAGTATTTTCAGTTACTTGTTTGTCCAAATCGCGGTTGGTAGCGGCAATTACTCGTACGTCAATAGCGATTTCGGTTGTTCCTCCAACAGGTCGAACACAACGCTCCTGAAGAACACGAAGCAGCTTCACCTGCATGGTCAGGCTCATCTCGCTGATCTCATCGAGAAAAATAGTGCCCTGGGTCGCGACCTCGAACAGCCCGCGCTTGTTCTGGTTCGCGCCGGTGAATGCTCCCTTTACGTATCCGAACAGTTCACTTTCGAGAAGAGTTTCAGGAAATGCTCCGCAATTTATCGAGACAAAGGGATCGGTAGCGCGTGGCGAGCACACATGGACCGCGCGGGCGACAAGTTCCTTGCCGGTTCCGCTCTCGCCGTAAATCAGAACCGTGCTCTGCGTGGAAGCAACGGTGCGAATGGTTTGCTTCAGTTTTTCCATCGCAGAACTGACACCAACGATGTTATCCAGTGAATTGCGGGTAGCAGCGTCGCGTTTGAACGCAAAATTTTGCCGGCTGAGGGCCATCTTTTCCAGAGCACGATTGATCGCGAGCTTGATCTCGTCTACCAGTCCGGGCGACTTGCGTATGTAATCGGTCGCGCCGCCCGCCTTGACTGCCTCTACGGCAGCTCCGTAGTCGTCCACCGCGGTGATTAGAATCACAGCCGATTCTGGAGAGACTTGATGAGCATGGCGAAGCACTTCAATGCCGTCAGTGTTCGGCATCTTAATGTCAGTAACGACTACGTCATATAGAGCGCCATTGAGTTTTCTTTTGGCGTCGTCGCCAGATTTCACCGTTTCAACTTTGTGGCCGTCACGGCGCAGGGCAATGTCGAGCATTTCGCAGATGGAGCGCTCGTCATCACATACCAGGATATTACCCATGGGCGCCTCCTGCGGATGCCGTTGCCACGTTCACACTTTCTGGATTCGAGGCGCGGTTACGCTCATTGAGGGTCGTCTGATTGGGTGTTGGAACCTCACCGGCAACCACGCTGTGCAAGCGAAGGACAAACACACAGCCCTCGCCCGGCTTTGATCGCGCCCAAACCTTACCTTCATGTGCTTGCACGATCTGATAAACGATAGCCAGGCCTAAGCCGGTTCCTCCCTCGAATTGGGATTGGAAGGGCTCGAATACTTTCTCGGTCAGTTGAGGGCTCATGCCGGGGCCAGTGTCGGCGAAATTCAATTGCCAGTCGTCCCCGGCCTTTTCGATTGAAACAGCCAGCGTTCCGCCGGTCTTCATCGCGCGCACCGCGTTCTGACAAAAGTTCCAGAACACTTGTTTGATCTTGTCGCCATCCGCGAGGACAAGGGCCGTGTCCGCACAATACCGGCGCTCAATGCGAATGTTTACATTTTCAGCAGTGAAGCGGTGTTCCAGCAGCGTGAGGGTGTCTTCCAAGAGTGGAATTAGATCAACCTGCGCGAAACGATACTGCTTGCCTCGAGAGTAAGCCAGAAAGTCAGTAATGATGTCGTTCAGGCGTTCCGACTCGCGGGTTACGATCTCCAGCAATTGCCGGTGATCCTCTTTCAAGTCAGGGATGCCTGAGAGCATATAGACAGAGCCGGCGATGGAAGTGAGGGGGTTGCGGATTTCATGCGCGATGGCGGACGCTAATCTCCCGACCGCTGCCAACCGGTCTTGCAGCCTAACTTCTCGCTCCAGGCGCCGAATTTCGGTCAGATCATCAAACGTATAAACGTATCCTAGCGTTCCCCGCTCAGGAACGGTAAGGGGAGAAATCATGATCCTAAGCGTCTTGCGAAAGCTATTGGGCACGACTACCCGCACTTCTCCATGCGCGCGTTCGGAATCGAGTTGCGGCAGGGAATCGAGAAAAATGCCTTCAACGGGTTCGTTCAGCAGTTCATTTTCAGAACGTTCTAATAACCTTTGGGCAGCCAGGTTGACGAGCGTGATATGCCCATCCAGACCAGTTGTAATGAGACCGCAGCTAGTCGCTTGAATGATATTTTCATGCAGAGCCTGTAGGCTTCGAAGCTCTCCGCTGGTGTGCTTCAGCTTGACATCCACCTGGCGCAGTTTTGCCGCCAGAAGGCTTGCCAGGTAGGCGATGGCGAGGTAGGCGAAGAAGTTGACAAGAATAATAGCTTGCAGGGTCCGTAAGTCCGGATGGCTCGTCGAATAGGATTGAATAACTCCGTAGTAGCTCATCTCCAGCATGGTGCCGTAGAGAATGAAAGCCAACGACGCGGTTATGTAAGTCCACCATCGCGGCAACAAGACGCTGGCAACAATCACCACGAGTGGATAAAGAAAGTTAAGCGAGCTATCTTCTCCCCCAGTTGCATACACGACCATCGAGACCAATGCGAGATCGGTGAGTACCTGAAGAATGGATTGGATGCGATGCTCCCGCCAGAAAGAGAGCAATAGAAGGTAAAAGACGGAGATTGCGTACCAGAGAAGGATCGTATTAACGAATAATCGCAACGGAAGCGGATTGGGAGTGAGCCGCGAAACAGCCAGTTCAATGCCTAGAAGGAAGGTCAGAATTATGATGCGGACCTTGACCAGCCAGGCCAGCCACAGCCGTTCATCAAACATGGATTGCATCGTTACCTAATCCCGTGCCATTTTTCCCGGGGGGCCGAGGCGGAGGGGCGGCCAGCGTTGGGAATTTCTGTTGAAAGAGAGGCATGCGAAGATTTTTGGTCCCGCCTCCCTTTCGAATTCGGACGACTATCCTGCCAGTTTTCCGATCATTGCAAATAGCGGCATGTAAAGAGAGATAACGATGCCCCCAACGACCACGCCAAGAACACCGATAATGACAGGCTCGAGCATGGCCATCATGTCTTTGGTCGCGTTGTCAACTTCCTCCTCGTAGAAGTCGGCAATTTTCTGCAACATGGCGTCCATGGCACCCGTGGCTTCGCCGACTCCAATCATCTGTGTGACCATGTTCGGAAAGACACCGGACTCACGCAGAGGATCCACTATCGTGCGGCCCTCTTCTATGGCTTTCCGTACTCGCATCAAAGCCTCTTCCAGAACTGCGTTTCCTGATGTTCTGGCGGTAATGCTAAGACCTTCGAGAATCGGCACGCCGGATGTAATAAGTGTTCCCAGGGTACGGGTAAAGCGTGCGACCGCTATTTTGCGAAGTAGCATTCCGAGGACCGGCAGTTTCAATAACGTAAAATCAAAATAGTAGCGGCCCTTCGGGTGCTTTCGTATCTGCTTTAAGCCAATAACAATAGCAACTACGCCCAAAATGAAAAACCACCAGAACTCACCGACAAAAGCGCTGAGGCCCATGACGATTCTGGTGGGCAATGGCAGAGCGACCCCAAGTCCTGTAAAAAGGTTAGAGAAGATTGGCACGACCCACTTGAGAAGTGCTCCTACGATTAGGGCAGCCAACGAAACCACGGCTACCGGGTAAATCAGGGCTGATTTGACTGCCGCTTTTAATTTGACTGCTTTTTCGACATAGAGTGCCAATCTTTGAAGAATGAGATCCAAAATACCGCCGGTTTCTCCTGCCTCAATCATGTTGGTGGTGAGATCATCGAAAACTTTCGGATATCCACGCATCGCATTGGCGAGCGTGGCGCCTCCTTCCACGGTGGTGCGCACGCCAGTCAGTGTCTTCTGGAATGCCATGTTTTCCTGGTTGGATGCCAATATTTCGAGGCACTGCACCAAGGGCAAACCAGCATCAATCATTACCGAAAATTGGCGAAAGAACACGGCTATCTCTTTGACCTTCACCTTTCCCGAGCCGAAGGTCGGGAGTGAGAATTCTTTTCCTTTTTCTCGAATAGACCCGGCCGTGATTTGTTCACGCCTCAGCTGGACGGTAAGCATCTGCTTGTTCGAGGCAGTTCGCTCCCCAGTAACTTTTTGACCGGCTTCGTTCTTTCCCGAAAATGTAAAAACTGGCATATAAGCCTCTCCTGGACTGCTGTGTGTCTTCTAAAAGGCGCAGTTGGCGCGCATTTCGTAATTATGTGAATCTTCTACACGGCATTCTTTAAGTCCATGTCGCAACGACTACCTCTTAGTGGGTGCCGCACCTTTAGCTAGGGGCGCGGGTTGATTTCGATTCAAGCCGGCGCCGCGATTGATCATTTCCTGTAGTTCGTCTGGCATGCTGGAGCGCGCCATCGCGACCTCAAGCGTGATCTGCTTTTGCAGATAAAGAGTTGCCAGCGACTGGTTAAACGTCTGCATTCCAAATTTGTCCTGACCCGACTGCATCGCCGAATAGATTTGGTGGACCTTATCCTCGCGAATCAGGTTTCGGATGGCCGCATTCGGAACCAGAATCTCCATGCACATGGCCCGGCCCTTGCCGTCCGCCTTGGCCAGAAGGCTTTGGCACATGATTCCTTCGAGCACGAGAGACAACTGAGCTCGAATCTGCGGTTGCTGGTGTGCTGGGAATACATCAATGATTCTGTTGATTGTCGAAATCGCCGAATTGGTGTGGAGAGTGCCAAACGTTAAGTGGCCTGTCTCAGCGATTCGCAGAGCGGATTCGATGGTCTCAAGGTCGCGCATTTCGCCGATCAGTACGACATCGGGATCTTCACGGAGAGCAGCCCGGAGGGCGTCCGTAAAGCTTTTTGTGTCCGCATGCAATTCGCGCTGATTGACCACACAGTTTTTGTTCATGTGCACAAACTCAATCGGATCCTCAATGGTGAGAATGTGCTCGTGCCTCTCCGTGTTGATCTTGTCAATCATGGCTGCCAAAGTGGTGGATTTTCCTGAACCAGTGGGGCCCGTAACCAGCACAAGTCCTCTGGGCTTTTCGCACATTTTCGTTACCACTGGGGGAAGCCCCAGCTGATTGAAAGACTTGATCTCGAATGGAATTAGACGGAAGACCGCGGACGTTGCGCCACGCTGATTGAAGGTGTTGGCGCGGAATCTGGCAAGGCCTTTCAAGCCGAAAGAGAAATCCAATTCGAAGCTTTCTTCGAAGCGATGCTTCTGCGCGTCCGTCATCACGCTATAGGCAAGTTGTTTGGTTTCCGCTGGCGTCATTTGCGGAAGGTCGAGCGGGACGAGATGTCCGTGCACGCGAATTTGCGGCGGGGAATTGGTAGTGATGTGGAGATCACTGCCTCCCATCTCCAACATTCTTTTCAGCAGATCGCTTAATGCCAGACCCATAACTTTGTCCCTTTCTTCTTCCAGAACCTTAGTGAATGGTTTCGCGTGCTACTTCTTCCAATGTGGTCATGCCGGCCGCTACTTTGATTAGTCCGCTGCGCCGCAAGGTAATCATTCCGCGTTCGATGGCTTTCTTCTTGAGTTCAACGGCGGAAGCGCCCACTAAAACCAGTTCTCTGATCTCGTCATCCACTTCCATGACTTCGTAGAGACCGGTTCGGCCTTTGTATCCAGTGTTGTTGCACACACCGCAACCTTTGCCTTTTTGAATTTTGGTTGTCTTAGCTTCTTCAGGGCCATAACCTTCTTCAAGCAAGGTTTGATACGGGACCTCAACTACCTCGGCGCACTCCTTGCAAATGCGCCGCACTAACCGCTGCGCACAGATGAGGTGTACGGAAGTTGCCACCAAGAAGGGTTCAATACCCATATTCATAAGCCGGGTAATTGTTTCGGGAGCGCCGTTGGTATGAAGAGTGGAAAGAACAAGGTGGCCAGTCAGGGCGGCCTTGATGGCAATTTCGGCAGTCTCAAAATCTCGAATTTCACCGACGAGAATGATGTTTGGATCCTGCCGCAGGAAGGCGCGCAACGCCGCGGCGAAGTTCAGTCCAATTTGCTCTTTCATCTGAACTTGATTGACACCACCCAACTGAAACTCGACCGGATCTTCGGCGGTCATGATGTTGGTGTCAGGTTGATTCAGGCGTGCGATTGAAGAGTATAGAGTGTTGGTTTTGCCGGATCCTGTCGGTCCAGTGACCAGAACCATTCCGTAAGGCTTCAAGATTGCTTTTTCAAACTTGACCAAAGATTCTTGTTCGAAACCCAGCTTCGTCATGTCCAGGCGCAGATTTTCTTTGTCGAGCAACCGGAGCACGATTTTCTCGCCCCAGAGAGTTGGAAGAGTGCTAACACGGAAGTCGAGTTGCTTCTTGCGGCCTCCAATTGCCATCTTCAGCATGATGCGGCCGTCCTGGGGCAATCGCTTTTCGCTGATATCCAGCTTCGCCATGATTTTCAGGCGCGAAGTGATGGCATCTTTCAACTTGAGAGGCGGTGACATGATGCTTTGCAGAACGCCGTCTATACGAAAGCGCACACGAAACTCTTTTTCGTAAGGCTCCATGTGAATGTCGCTGGCTCCCCGCTTGACGGCATCGGTCAACACGAGGTTCACCAATTTGACGATGGGTGCTTCATCCGCAGCTTTTTCCAGATCGGCAAGACCGAGCTCGGCTTCTTCCGCCTGCAACTCGACGTCGGCCTCGTCCATGTCGGTCATGGACTGCATTACCTGTTCAAGATCTTCTTCTTTACTGTTTCCGTACGCTTTCTCGATGCCTTCCAGAATCGAACTCTCAGACGCGACTACCGGTTCGATGTTGAAGCCGGTCATGAACTTGATGTCGTCCATGGCGAAGACGTTCGTTGGATCCACCATGGCGATCGTCAGCGACGCTCCGACGCGACTCAATGGCAGAATCTGATAACGCTTTGCGGTTTCGAACGGGATCAGCTTTACGACGGAAGGATCAATTTCAAAATACGAGAGATTGATGGCGGGAACGCCATATTGCCGGGAAAGGAAATTTGTTACATCCTCATCAGTAAGGAAGCCGAGTTTCACCAAAGCAGAGCCCAGGCGAGTGTTCGTCTCCTTCTGCGATTTCGTTGCCTGCTGCAACTGCTCTGGAGTTATGACCTTCTCTTTGACAAGAAGATCACCCAGCCGTTGTGACATATGTCAATCTCTCCTAACCAGGTGGCGGAAAAGTGCTGCCAAGGTTTAGTTGCCGATCAATCCGCAACTTTCATGGGGAGGAAAGGCGGTTTACTTCGTTGACACAAATTGTCACAGCAGAAGCGTTACTTCACCAGTAACTTTGGTACTTGTACCGATTGTTCGTGGCGCTCATAGTCTGAGTTTTCAACGTAATGGGCCGCAAATGCGCGATTGGACGACAAAGTACGTTCGTTCGGGCATGCACGTCGGTAACAATGAAGGGGGAGTTGCTGGTCAGGATTACCGGCTATCGCGAAGAAGGCTGAAAAATTCCGCGTATTGGAATTGCTTTACACTGTTTCAAAACCCTATCGGAACTCTGATTGAAACTTTCTCACAAAGAAAAACAGCTGCGAGCGTTCTACCGTACCTTGCACCGAGCATGGGGACGGCAGCACTGGTGGCCCGCCCGAACTCGATTTGAAGTAATTGCCGGAGCCTACCTTACACAGAATACCTCGTGGACAAATGTCGAGATCGCTTTGCGCCGCTTGCGCTCGGCGCGGGCCCTCACGCTCAATGGAATCCGGGCTACGCCATTGCCGGAACTTGAAGCGTTGATTCGATCATCAGGATACTTTCGCCAGAAGGCAGCCCGGCTGAAAACATTCGTGGCATTTGTGGACGATCGCTATGGCGGTTCTCTGACTCGGATGTTTTCTGAGCCGACGGAAAAACTTCGCCAGGAATTGTTAGAGCTAAACGGTATTGGTCCGGAGACAGCGGATTCAATCCTTCTTTATGCCGGACAGCATCCGGTATTTGTCGTGGATGCCTACACTCGCAGAATTCTCGAGCGCCATGAAATTGGCGCTGCCCATGCGTCATACGAAGAAATCCGTTCTCTCTTCGAACGCTCGCTGGCAGGTTTGAAGACGGTGTCGGCGCCGCAGACTCAAGGCGCCGGGAAGTCGAAGCTCGCGCACTCCCAGTCAGCCATGAGTTCCGCGAAGCGTTCTTCCGTAGCGCAGGTTTATAACGACATGCACGGATTAATAGTAAGCGTCGGCAAACGGTATTGCCTGAAATCGAGAGCACTCTGCGAAAAGTGCCCATTGAGAGGGTTCTTGCCAGTGCATGCTGATCAGGGATTAAGGGTACCGCGGTAAGATCGTCGAAGAAATGTCGCGTTGCAAATCAGAGGTTTCCACCGACTTGTTCCTGTTATGTTTAGATTGAGGCGCGGACGTGAAAGATATACGGATTCTGTTAGCCGATGATAACGAATTTGTAAGACGCGCAATTTGTAGCGTGCTTCAGGTGGACGCGGATTTCCGGGTTATTTGTGAAGTTGCCGGTGGGCTAGAGGCCATCGAAAAGTCAAAGGAATTGCGGCCCGACGTTGCCCTGTTGGATATCAGTATGCCGCAGATGGGAGGCTTCGAAGCGGCGCGGCAAATACTCGGTGCGGCGCCGCAAACGGAAATCATTTTGCTGACGGAGCACGCCGTCTCCGCGATGGCACAAGCCGCACTCGATCTGGGCATTAGAGGATACGTAATCAAGTCTAATGCCGCGCAAGAATTAGGCGTTGCGATCCGAACAGTGATTCGGCAAAAGAGTTATGTCAGCGCAGGGTTAGTTGCTCAAGGAAAATAGTTAGAGTAGAGGCTCCGACCGGCTAAACATTGACGGTCTGATATTCTTCGTACGCTCCCTTGAAATCTGTGATGTGGTGGTCGGTCTCGAAATGCCAAATCCGGGTCGCGACTTCGTCAATCAAATCGTGATCGTGCGTCACCAGGAAAACCGTTCCCTGATAGCGCTGCAAAGCAATGTTTAAGGCGTTAATGGATTCCAAATCCAAGTGATTCGTAGGCTCGTCGAATACGAGAACGTTCGGCTTCTGCAACATCAGTTTGCAGAACAGCAGCCGGGCTGCCTCCCCGCCGGAAAGAACCGTAGTTGATTTGGTCGCTTCCTCTTTGGCAAACAGCATCTGTCCTAATAATCCGCGAAGCTCTTCGTTCGACGCGGACGGGTCCCATTGTCCCAGCCACTCCAGCACCGTGGTTCCATTTTCGATCAGAGTCCGATGATCCTGCGCGAAATATCCGATTGCAGCTTCATGACCCCAGATCACTTTGCCTCCGTCCAGAAACGGGCCGTCGTAGCCGCTGGTTTTGCGCAATTCGGCGTCCGGGGTTGTCGGAGAATTTGCCAGCAGCGCGTTTACCAAAGTAGTCTTGCCTGCGCCGTTGCGGCCCATTAAGGCAATCTTTTCTCCGCGAGTTATGCTCGCCGTGAAGCTGGAGATGACCTTATGATCGCCGTAAGACTTGGTTAAGCGTTCAACCTCAAGAATATGTTTGCCGGAAGGACGCTTCGGCTCAAACTTAATAAACGGGCGTTGGATATTCGACCTGGCCAACTCCGTGACTTGCAGGCGTTCCACTTCTTTGCGTCGCGACTGTACCTGACTGGATCGCGTGCCTGCCGAGAAGCGCGCGATGAACTCGTTTAGCTGAGAAATCTTCTTTTCGCGCTGAGCATTTTGAGATTCGATCTGCGAGCGCACTTGAGTTTTCGCGACCACCATGTCGTCGTACGAACCGGTATAAGTGATGATGGTTTCGTAATCAATATCAGCGATATGAGTGCAAATACTGTTCAGGAAGTGGCGATCGTGGGAAATCGCAATCAGCACACCGTCATATTGATTCAAGAAACCTTGCAGCCAGTGAATTGAATCCAAGTCGAGATTGTTCGTGGGTTCGTCGAGTAAAAGAGCCTGCGGATGTCCGAATAAAGCCTGGGCCAGCAGCACACGAACTTTTTGTCCGCCTTGCAATTCGCTCATCGCACGGTTATGCAGTTCGTCCGGAATGTCGAGGCCTTGCAGCAATATCGCGGCATCGGTCTCAGCCGTGTAGCCATCCTCCTCTCCAACGATTCCCTCGAGTTCGCCGAGCTTCATTCCATCTTCGTCGGTGATTTCGGATTTCTCGTAAATCTTGTTTCGTTCCTGCATGGCGGCCCAGAGCCGCTTGTTGCCCATAATCACGGTGTCGCTCACCGTGTATGTGTCGAAGGCGAATTGATCCTGGCTCAGGACACCGAGTTTTCTTGGACGCACAACTGTACCTTTTTGCGGCTCCATTTCGGCACTAAGAATTTTCATGAGCGTGGATTTTCCGGCTCCGTTGGGACCGGTTAATCCATAACGCCTGCCATCGGTGAAGGCGGTAGAGACGTCATCGAACAGTACTTTGGCGCCGTAGCGCATTGAAACATTGCTGACTGAAAGCATGGTTTTTCTTGTGAAACTGCGGGGAATTTCCGCCCGGTTCGAGGTAAAGACGGTGCGCAGCTAGTGTCTTTAGAATATCACGGACGACGCGAAGAGTACCTGCCGAGCAGAAATGCATGTCCGCGATTCAGGCTCACTAATGCTGGGAACGAACTGCGCTCGCAGCTGAAATCCCGCCATGGCGCGCTCGCGCCTCCTCCATGCCCGCGGGTCAAGGATTGCATATTGAGGATTTCCGATTGCAGATTTCAATCTGAAATCCAAAAGCGCAAATCTGAAATTGTTCAGGGAGGAACACGCAGAATTTCGCTGCGCCCGGCCCGAATGGGACTTCTCGCGATTTGCACAGGCCCCTTCATTATTCCCTTGCGCGGGGGGGGGGGCCGCATGATACGGTCCCAGCCGAGGCTGGTTCACAAGTACTTTCCACGAGCCTCAGACCCCGGGGCATTACTTCCAGATATTAAGTTTTCTTCAAATCTAGAGACCAAAGGAGTACGGCTATGAAACGCCTTCTCTTCCTGGCAAGCCTCCTACTCGCATTTGAGGTGGGAGCGCTTGCACAGATGCTCCCTCCAGACATCAGCATGCCCGAGAATATGCATACTGCGGCAAGTGTACCCGTGATTGACGGTTCCCTGAACCCGGAGCTCATTCCGGATTCTACCGCTTACCGCTTGTTTTTCGTGTCGGTCGCGGAAGGGGCAAACCCGGCGCCGGAAGAGGTGGCACGCCACAAATCACACCTCGCAAGAATCCAACTTAAGGACAACGACGGGCAATTGCTCGCGGACGCCCTGAGGACGTTCAAACAGCAATACGACGACCTCATAAAGAACTATAACGGCGCAGCGGATGTAGCGATTCTCCACGGGGAAGCGCCCGACTATGCCGGTTTTATTAGGCAGCGGGAGGCATTGCTGCAAACCACGCGAGACAAGCTGAAACTCGCCCTCAGCCCAGGGGCACTGGCAAAGCTGGATAGCTTCGTGCAGGGCGAAAAGCTAAAGATGAAGATTCAGCCGGCGCAGTGAGGTGCCAACTTCGTTCTGGTGGAGGAAGCATTATGAGAAAATCAATTCTGTTTTCGTTAATGATTTGTCTTGCGGGATACTGCTGGGGCCAAATGACACCCCAATACGACAGCTACGTAACTTACTCCGCCGATTCGAATAACAATTTCTATCAGACAATCGTGGTAGAAGGGACAACTACTGGCTCGTGCAACACGACTTGCTGCCAGGGTTCCCCGTATCCCCCGTACTATACATGTTGGTCATGCCCGATACAGGGGTGCTCCACGGCCGTGCACACAGGCACAATCACCAACGTGGTGAATGGCGTTGGTGGCACAACCACCAGCCCCAGCTATAACCCCTTCTCTTACATGTCGTATCAGACAACCACCTCTGTCCTGATTCCGCCCGGAGGTCAGGTGTCGAATTCCTGCGGGACAAGCGTTTCTTGTAGTGTGGCCGGTCAATTCTTTGCATCCAGCAGTTGCTTTACGCCAAGTTCGCACACATACCCGAACTCACCTCTCACGACGAACTGTCAGGTCAGAACACCATTCGACGCGATTATCAATACCACGACTAAAGCAATTCATGCTGCGCAAGACATTGGTAACACCACTCACGATCTGCAAGTGGGAGCGCCTGTCTATGCGCCTGAGGCCGGCACGGTTCACATTCAGGGCGGCTATCCTCATGTCAACCAGCCTGTGACGCAATGTGCTGGGCAGGGTTATCATGCGAACTACATCAACATAACGGACGGAAGTGGAAACCGCACGCGCCTTGTACATGTCACCGCCCTTCCCAGTTTAGCTGAGGGCCAGCAAGTAAACGCGGGGCAGCAAGTGGGCACGGTGGATTTGTCGGGCTGTACAAGCGGCCCTCATGTTCATATGTCACGCAAGCAGGCAGGGAAGATCGTCAATTTCACAATCCCATGCGACAACAGCCATTTTGATTCTTCCGGATTCTATGACGACTCAGACGGGCTAGATAACCAGTAAGTGAGAGGGTACAGAATGGGACCTGCAGGGAGGGCCAACGGTCGCGTAGCGGAAGTGATCTTTGCGTTAGCCTGCGCCGCGCTGCAGCCCTCCGCCTTTGCCCAGTCGGCCCAGAATGATTTTTGCGTTGGTTCGCCGCGAAGCGCTGTCATAGCCGCTCGAAACGGCGCAAATCGTGCGTACGTGGAAATGACTGCGGAGCATCCAAAACGAATGGCGGGGAGAAACCCCGACGCCGCATGTGCGAGCCGTTCCAAACTGTTTGTCTCGGTTTCCGATGGTCCCTTCGACGTAGCTTTCATGCAGGCGCCCACAGCGGAGCGGCCAGGCAGTGACATGAAAGCGGTCGATTGGTCCGCTTCGGGTCAGTACTTGCTCGTTGATTTACTTACTTATCAATACGAGGGCGAGGGAGCCGAACACTCCCCGTTGATCTACGATGGCGATTCCTGGCTCGTTTACCAGCCGGACGTGTATCGCTTATTCAAGGATCACTTCGGCCGGGATTGTGCTGCAAACGCTTCCGCAGAGGGATTCACTTCAGATGGCCTTGTGCTGCTGAAAGTGGCTCCCCCAGTCCCGGACTCTACTTATGAACCGAAGACACCTCCCTCGTGCGTTAAAAAGAAGGGCTTTTGGTCTCTCGATTTCAAGAGGGGCGGTCTTGAGTTTCTAGGGGATCGCTATGAAATGAAAAAATACAGCCTGCAAGAATCTGCGCGAAGATAGATGCGCCGTCAGAATGGCCGCACGTGCATGTTGGTCGTAAAGATCCCAATGGAGCTTCCGTAAACTTTACAATCCCGTGCACGAATACACAACCGACCACGAAGTTTTGGGACGGCGGTGCTGACGATAACGACCCCGATGACTTATGACGCGGACTATCGGATTTTCAAAGCTCCTTCTCGCATCCATGCTCAGCAGCCTCAGCTGAACCGCGGTGGCTCAGCACAGGACTACAATACGCGTGCCGTTACCGGCAGGCGAAGCTACCGCGGTCGTGACTTTCGATTCAGATCGAGTTTCCCCGCAGGACGTGAAGAGATGGATGCAGGTATCTGAGCAGGGCCTCTATTTGGAGCCCCATATACAGTTTTACTCCGACTGCAAATCCAGCAATATGGAAGCTCGCAAACGAAGACTACAAGCTGATATATCGGGAACCCATCGAATTGTCCGACGCCTCGACCCCGTCACATTTCCCGCTGAGCTTTCGCGGGTAATTCTATACCTCCGACAAAGGCAGTCGTTCTGGCTTTGGCAGGCTGAGCAACAGCTCGCATTCATGGAGCGGGGTGACAAACCGGGATTGGAGTGGGGGGGCATCAATGCGGAGCAGAAGTGCGGGAATAGTGTCAAACAGTTTCGTGCCCAGGACCCCGAGGCTTCCTGCAGAATGGTCTTCTACGATTGGCACAACTGTACGCTAAAGGCGATACAAGACCGGCTTGGGCCGTACGCCAAGGAGCAGTGGCAGGCTTTTCTGGACGCCCACCACCTTCGAGTCAAGTTGCTATCGACGATAGGAGATTAAGCACGGGCGACGACAATGAGATCATCTGGGTCTACCCACGGCGGCAAATCCCCGGATTTTCCAGCCAGTCCCGCATCGGGGACGAGATCGAAATCCATTCTTTCCACCTCCGCGGACGACTCCGTCGCTCATTCCGATCCGCGCTCGGGAGCAATATCCTCGGGACGGCGATATTCGACATGGGTATGCGCGGGGCGCTCGGGGTGATTCGCGGCGTCCTCCACGCCGTCAACAATTCCTGCCTCCACGGCCTGATCTTCTTCTGTCAGCTCATCCACGCTGAGATCGCTTGCATCCTCGGTGTCAGAGAGGCCTTGCGTGTCGCCAGATTGTCCTGCGCTCGTCGAACCTAGCTGCCCGGGATTCTTTCCGCGTTCATCAGGACGGGCTTCATTGTCTCGCCTTGCCATAAGTCCTCCGGTTCAGAAGTTGCGCTGGCGATTAGATGCGGATTTCGGGACGTGTGGTTCGAGCGGTAGTGAAGGCAGAAAAGCAGGTCCCTCCACTTCGCTTCGCTCCGGTTGGGATGACAAATTATGCGTTAGATGCCGCTTGCAATTCTTCAAGCAAGTCTGCCCTCAGTTCTTTTTGCTGGTCGGAAGACAGCTTTTTCCCGCCGGAGGTTAAGTAGAAAACGTCAATCGCCATTTGGCCTTCTGTATCAATCAAGGCAATCTCTATGTTGCACTTGTGATGAGAAAAACGCGAGCTGATTTTGTACAACAATCCCAGGCGGTCCTGCGCGATGATCTGAACCAGAGTGCTAGCGGCTGAACTCTGATCGTCAAACTCGACGGCAGTATCCACTTTTATTTTCGGAGCATTTTTCTCGGCGCGGAGACGATCTCTCAACAACTTGTCCAAATCAGCTTCGCCCGCTACCACGTCGCTCACGCTTCGCTGGAATCGCTCCCACTCCGGCATATTCAATTCCAGCGTCCGGAATCGGTCGGTAAAGAAAAATGTGTCCACCACGATGCCAGCTTTGTTCGAGAACGCGTCCGCTTTCACGATATTCATTCCCCACGCAGCAAGGGTTCCGGCGATGGTTGCAAACAAGAAGGGACGATCCGTCGTCACCAAAGTCAATTCATACCAATGGCGTCCTCGCCTGAGATCGAGCTTGACCTGTTGCTGCACCAATTGTTCCGACATTTCAAAGTGGTGCAACACTTCTTCCGCCGGGTACGTTCGCAAATAACGTTTGGGGAGTCCCTCAAGAAACGCCTTTACACTCTTCCCAGCCACCGGAGCCAGGCTTTGCAATCGCGAAAGGCTTTCATCATCGGAATCGGGGTTGAGGCGCTGATCGGCATGGCGGTTCAAAAAGTTTGAAGTAGCCATGTAGAGTTGCCAGACGTTCTCTGCTTTCCACGGCGTCAGGGCTTCGGGATTCACGGCCTTTATGTCGGCATAGGTGAGCAGGCAAAGCAGTTTCAGGCGCTCGGGAGTGCCAACCTTTTCCGCAAACACTCGGATGGTTTCAGGATCAAAGATATCGCGCCGCAAAGTCGCCGACATATCCAGATGACTGCCGATCAGAAATAAGACGGTCTCGCGGTCCTCGGGATCAAGGTCGAGCCTGCTCATGCAATCGCGGGCGATTTCCATGCTGGCCTGAACATGATTTGCTCCAGGCACGCCTTTTCCTACATCGTGCAGAAGCAACGTAAGGTAGAGCAATTCGGGGCGTTCAAGTTCCTGAAGAATCTTGCCGTAACGCTGGTCCCATTCTGACTTAGACTGGCTGGCCCTGTGCAGGCTCTCAATCGCGAGGAATGAATGTTCATCCACGGTGAACCGGTGGTAGAAATCGCGAACGACTAATGAATCAATCAGTTTCAATTCAGGCAATAACAACGTGAGCAATCGCAGCGAGTGCATAGCCCGCAACGCATCCGCAGCAAATGGCTCGATCAGAATGACCTGAAGATATCTCCACAACTCGGCACCTTGCGGCGGAGTTGCTGCCATCGAAGGCAAGACCTGTTCTATACGATATTCCGTCGTGGTGCTCAGCTTCAGGCCGTGGTGCGCCATGAAGTCAAACATGCGCAACAACAGCTCTGGGTCCTGCACAGCGGAGGGCTGCTGCAAATAAATCAAGCCATCCACTACGGAGAAATCTGCGTTAGAGACTCGTGAGCGCCAGCTTTGGAAGTGTTTATAGAGCGATGACCGCGCCGCAGGAATCTCCTCCAGCAACTGCATCGAGGCGCGATTAAGGGCGCGGGCATGGCGAAAATAAATTCGCATCCAGTCTGCGGCGCCCATCTCCTGATCATCCGAGAAGCCGATTTTGCGAGCAGCGGCTTCGTCCTGTGCTTCCCACAGTAGCAAGTTGTCGTCGCGACCCTGGCGAAAATGAAGGAAGCAGCGTACTGCAATCAGAAACTCAAGCGCCGGTTCAAACTGCTTGCGAGCCGATACGGGCAAGAGCGTTTTCGGATCAGGCCAGTCGCGCAGTTTATCCATTGAAGAAATGAGTGCCAGCCATGAGGCGACGTTGTAGTCGCGCAAGCCGCCGGGAGTCTCTTTCACGTTGGGCTCGAGATGAAAGACCGTACTACCGTATTTTCCGTGACGCGATCGGGTTATATCGGCAAGACGCTGCACGATCGGCTGCATCTCCCGCATGATCAGCTTGGGAATGAGCTTGTCATGAAGCTGCACAAACAAGTCCTGATCTCCCGTCAGATATCGGCAATCGAGCAGAGAGATCGTGAACTCGACGTTCTCGGGATCGAATTGATCGCATTCCGCCACAGTGCGAGTTGCGGGACTGAGCTTCATCCGCAGGTCCCACAATTCCTGCGAGAAGCGTCGAATGCGGTCTCGATATTCTTCCTCGGTGCGGCGATCAGCGAAGAGGAAAAGAACGTCAACGTCGGAGTGAGGGAAAAGCCATCGTCGTCCAAATCCGCCGATGGCAACAAGCGCAAGACTTCTGGGACCGGCCTCGTCCGGGTGAAATGATTTCCTTCCAAAGCCTTAGCAGGACCTGTTCGACGAGATTTGTGCGCTGCGCGATTGTAGCGCGGCCGTCGCCGCTGGCGGTGAACTCCTGGCGTATGCGAGTGGATTCTTCGGTGTAGATATCCCGTAGTTCGCTGCTCAAGGACGATGCCGTGCTCATGGCAATTGCTCCGGGATAGTTGTGGTCCGAATGGAATTCCGACTTTTAGAGCTTTCGATAAGCAAACCTGGCGCAAAGCCGCGAGCGAACCAACAGTCAATCTATCCGCACACGGCGGGGGTGCGGAAATCGAAACTATTTATAGAGCGTATCAGGAATTGTTATCGGGGAAGTTGGGTCTGCCCATGATGCAGGTTGTTGTGGATATTCCATCGGACACTAAAACCTCCAAACGCCTACAACGCCCCTTCACCGCGTTGATCGTTACGAATGCGGATCGCTTCGTCCACCCGAGAGAGAAAAATCTTGCCGTCGCCAATCTTGCCGCTTTGAGCGCTACTGATGATGGATTGAGTGACTTTATCCACCATGTCATCGGCGAGCACCATCTCAATCTTGATCTTTGGAATTAAATCCACGGTGTACTCGCGTCCGCGATAGACCTCGGTGTGCCCCTTCTGGCGCCCGTGGCCGCGCACTTCGGTGACAGTCATACCTTCAACACCAATTTCGTGCAAAGCATTCTTAACCGGCTCCAGTTTAGAGGTTTGGATGATTGCTTCCACTTTGGTCATGGGATCGAGTCCTTCCTCACGGTGTTGACGCTAGTTGCGCCTTCCTGCAACTTCCAGGCGAACCTCCGCGGCTTTCAATTCTTCCTCTGCCCGCGTGAAGTCGTCCTCACTTTTCCCAGTCTTCAAATGCTCTTCGGCGCGCTGCTTTTGATCCTCGGCCCGCTTGAGGTCAATATCTTCGGGACGCTCGGCGGCTTCGGCAAGAACGGTAACTTTATCGGGAAGTACTTCAGCAAATCCCCATACAACCGCGTACCGGTGAGTCTGTCCGCCATTGCGGTAGCTGAGTTCGCCGGCGGAGAGTTCGGTAATTAGAGGTGCATGTCCGGGCAAGATGCCAAGGTACCCGCCTTTGCCCGGGATTTGCATTTCCTCGGCATCATCGCGCACGACCATCTTCTCCGGCGTCACGATCTCTAGATGAAAAGTATTTGGCATAAACAGCTTTTGGCTTCTGGCTCTTAGCTCTTAAGCGGCTGTCTTCATCTTCTCAGCTGCTTCGAGGACTTCTTGCATTGTTCCCTTCATGTAGAAGGCTTGTTCGGGAATATCGTCGTGTTTTCCTTCGGTTATCTCTTTGAAGCCTTTCACTGTGTCGGCGATTTTTACGTAGCGACCCGGTGAACCGGTGAATTGTTCGGCAACAAAGAACGGCTGCGACAGGAAACGCTGGATTTTTCTGGCGCGTGCCACGGTAACTTTTTGATCTTCGCTAAGCTCATCAATGCCGAGAATTGCGATGATGTCTTGCAAGTCTTTGTAAGTTTGCAAAGTCTTCTTCACTGCCTGGGCAACATCGTAGTGTTCCTGTCCCACGATGCGGGCGTCCAGGATTCTCGAGGTCGAAGCCAGCGGATCAACGGCGGGGTAGATTCCAATCTCTGTTAAGGCTCGCGAGAGAACCGTCGTGGCGTCCAAGTGAGCGAAAGTTGTTGCCGGAGCCGGATCGGTTAGATCGTCGGCGGGAACGTAAATCGCCTGCACCGATGTGACGGATCCCTTCTTTGTAGAAGTGATGCGCTCCTGCAATTCGCCCATCTCGGTGGCAAGATTGGGCTGATATCCCACCGCGCTGGGCATGCGTCCCAGCAGGGCGGAGACTTCCGATCCCGCCTGGGTGAAGCGGAAAATGTTGTCAATGAAAAGTAGCGTATCCGCGCCTTCCACGTCACGGAAATACTCGGCAACGGTTAGCCCGGTCAAGGCAACACGCAAGCGCGCACCGGGAGGCTCCGTCATCTGTCCATAAATCAGCGCCGCTTTGGAATGTTCGGGGTCCCCGGGCTTGATTACGCCTGACTCCGTCATCTCAAGCCAAAGATCGTTGCCTTCGCGGGTACGTTCACCCACGCCGGCGAAAACTGAGAATCCTCCGTGCTGCTTGGCAACGTTGTTGATTAATTCCTGAATAAAGACTGTTTTGCCGACGCCAGCGCCACCGAACAATCCGATCTTGCCGCCCTTGAGAAAAGGCTGGATCAGATCAACGACTTTCACGCCGGTCTCGAACATTTCGGCGCTCGTAGCCTGTTCGTCAAACAATGGTGCAGGGCGATGGATGGGATGTCGCTCCTTGCACTGAATCGGGCCGAGATTGTCCACCGGTTCGCCAATGACATTCATAACGCGGCCTAGAGTGCCATGCCCCACCGGCACGGAAATCGGTCCGCCCTGATCAATGGCTTTCATGCCGCGAACCATGCCTTCGGTTGCTTCCATGGCGATACAGCGGGCGCGGCCTTCTCCCAAATGCTGCTGCACTTCGAGAATTACGTTGACCGGCGATGGCACGTTAAAACCATCACTGACGACGCGCACCGCCTGATATATAAGCGGCATCGTCTCTTCGGAGAACTGGACGTCCACGGCGGGACCGGAAATCTGAACTACATGACCTACATTTTCTGGCATAAGAATGCTCTTGGCTCCTGGCTCTTAGCTTTTGGCTTGAACCATTTCAAATGAAAGGTGCTCGTTTCACGACCTCAGGTTGGAACCGCAAAATCAGCTAAAAGCCAACAGCCAAAAGCCAATAGCTTCTTTCTCACGATGCTGCTGCTCCGCTCACAATCTCTATTATTTCTTTTGTGATTTTCGCCTGGCGCGCGCGGTTCATTGCCAGGGTGAGCGAATCAATCATGTCGGTCGCATTGTTGCTCGCGGCATCCATCGCAGTCATTCGGGCGGCGTGCTCGGCTGCGACAGATTCCATCATGCCCCGAAAAATCTGAATCCTTACATATTTTGGAAGCAGCGAACGAAACAATTCCTCCGGAGGCTGTTCATAGATGTAATCCACCGGTGCAGTCGCAAATTTTTCGGCGGCGGCGTCAATGTCCCGCGTGTCTTTTGGTCGAAGCCCGACTCCCGTGCCTTTGGCGGCCTCCAGGGCACGCTGCTTTTCTTCCAGCGACATGCCTTCGGCCTGGGTGATTTCTTCGATTCCAAGGTGTTCGATGGGCAGTATTTTTTCGACGACTAGCCGCTGCGCGATCACCGACTTGAATTCGTTGTAAACGATATATACCGAGTCAAGCAGTTCATCGCTGTAACGGTCCACAACACGATCGGCAATTTCGGCGACGGTTGAATATTCGAGTTTGTTCAGCACGCCAATGTGTTCGCCAATAAGCGAGATGGCCGAGGCTTCTTTAGGATTGGTGGTCCTCGGCTCCGCGACTGGATAGCGGCGTTTGAGAAAGTCGCGACCTTTACGCCCGACAGCTTCAATCTCGATGTTCTTATCTTGCTTGGAGTCAAGGAACCGCATTGCGGCCTTCAGGATATTTGTGTTGAAAGCGCCGGCAAGACCTTTGTCGCCGGTCACGACAATCAGTAGAACATTGTTTTCGGCACGTTGCGCCAGCAACGGATGCCGCAGTTCTCCCGTGTGCGGATCGTACAACTCCACACGCGAAACCAGAGACTTCAGGACGTTCGTCAGCATTTGCGCATAAGGACGCGCTGCCAAAGCCCGCTCCTGCGCCCGGCGTAACTTGGCCGCCGACACCATTTTCATGGCGCGTGTGATCTGCCGCGTGTTGATTACGCTGCGAATGCGGCGTCGGATGTCGAGAATGTTGGCCATGAAAATCAGCTATCAGCCGTCAGCTAAAACGAAATCACTTTGCTGCGACTTTTTCTTCTTCCCGCTTCGTATCCTGCCGGGACGCGCCGCCGTTTTGGTTTTGTGACGGCGACTGTTTGCGATCCTGTGGCGGCTTGTCCTTATTCGTATCGCCATCTTTCGATTCCATCGCTTTTCGATCTGCGACGAATGTTTCTTTCGCTTGCTTGATGATTTTCGTCATTTCGGACTTTAGTCCATCGTCGAGAACTTTCTTTTCCATGATTGCGCGCAACAATCCGGGATTCGAAGAGTCCACATACTTGTATAGCTCGGCTTCAAAATCGCGGATCTGTTCTACCGGCAAGTCGTCGAAAGCGCCGCTGGTGCCGGCGAAGATAACCAGGATCTGCTTTGAAAAAGGCAAAGGAGAAAACTGCTTTTGCTTCAGGATCTCGACCAGTCTCTGTCCACGATTCAGCTGCGCCTGAGTGGCTTTATCCAGGTCGCTGCCGAACTGCGAAAACGCAGCGAGTTCGCGATATTGCGCGAGGTCAAGTTTCAAGGTGCCTGCGACCTGCCGCATGGCTTTGATTTGCGCACTTCCGCCGACGCGGCTCACAGAAATTCCGACGTTCACTGCCGGCCGCACGCCGCTATTAAAAAGATCGGTTTCAAGGAAAATTTGACCGTCCGTAATCGAAATCACATTGGTCGGAATGTACGCGGAAACGTCGCCTGCCTGAGTTTCAATGATTGGCAAAGCGGTGAGTGATCCGCCGCCATTCTTGTCACTTAATTTCGAAGCGCGCTCCAGAAGACGGGAGTGGAGATAGAAAACATCTCCGGGATACGCCTCGCGTCCCGGTGGCCTGCGCAGCAGCAAAGAAATTTCGCGATACGAAGCCGCGTGCTTCGACAAGTCGTCGTAAATAACGAGGGCGTGTCGTTTGCTGTCGCGAAAATATTCGCCCATTGCGCACGCCGCATAAGGAGCGATGTACTGCATCGGCGCCGGCTCGGAGGCTGAAGCCGCTACGACGATGGTGTAATCCATAGCGCCATAGTCGGTCAGGATTTTGACGACTTGAGCGATGGAAGACCTCTTTTGACCAATAGCGTTGTAAATACAGATGAGATCGTTGCCTTTGTTGTTGATGATGGTATCGAGCGCGACGGCGGTCTTGCCGGTTTGACGGTCACCGATGATTAGCTCGCGCTGCCCGCGGCCAATCGGAATCATGCTATCAATCGCCTTCAATCCGGTGGCCATCGGTTCGCGAACTGGTTGGCGGTCGATAACTCCCGGCGCAAGGCGTTCGAGAGCAATTGTCTGATCGGTTGCGATAGGACCCTTGTCGTCAATGGGCTGGCCAAGCGCGTTGACTACGCGGCCAATCATCGCATCGCCGACCGGTACGCTCATGATTTTGCCAGTACGTTTGACCTCGTCGCCTTCGCGGATCTCGGTATAGTCGCCAAGCAACACGACTCCGACTTGATCTTCCTCGAGGTTCATCGCAATGCCCGCGAGGTTGTGCGGAAAGGCAAGAAGCTCGCCAGCCATAACTTTATCGAGGCCGTGAACGCGCGCAATGCCGTCGCCGAGGGTGACGACCGTTCCCACTTCGTCCACTGCAATCTTCGATTCGTAGTTCTCGATTTGCTGGCGGATTAATTGCGTAATTTCGTCTGCTTTGATTTGTGCCATAAAGTCAGCTTTTGGCTCTTAGCTCCTGGCTCTTAGCTTAATCTTCGGTCAACCTGTTTTGATCTAATTACAAATTCTCACAACAGTATTCGGACTCAAGCCAAAAGCCAACGGCTAAGAGCTAAGAGCTATTTTCTCCCGAATCTTCGTCAACCGCCCGTCAACCGACCCGTCGTAGATTGTGCTGCCGATTCGCACAATTACGCCTCCCAAAAGGCATTCTTCGCGAGAGTACTGGGCACGCACATTCTTGCCGGTTAACTTTGAGACTTGCGCCTCGAGTACACTTCTTTCCATTCCATCCAGGTCTCTTGCGCTCGTTATTACGGCTTCAACAAATCCCATGCGCTGGCTCAATTCCTGCTCGAACTGTTTTGCGATGTCTCCTAAAAAACTGATGCGGCGATGATCAATCAGCACCGCCACGAAATTGCGCACAGCAGGAGAAATCCCTTCGCGAGAGACAATCGCATCAAGCACCGCGCGCTTCTGCTCAGCAGTAATGGAAGGAGTTTCCCAGACCTCCTTCAATTCCTTACTGCCCGTCACTGACTCGCTGACCGATTGCACCTCGCGCAGAGTGCGCTGCGGATCGAGCTTGCGGTCGAACACCACATCAGCAAGCGCCCGAGCATAAGTGTGGGTGACGGAAGCCATGTCTAGTTTTGTCCCCGGCCCGGTCCGGTTTCTGGATCGGAAAGATGCTGCGCGAACCCGCGTATCAAATCCTGGTCAGTCTTGGCGTCCACGTGAATCTGTTTGCGCGCGAGTGAGACTGCCAAGTCCGCCGCATATGCCGTAAGGTCGCGGCGGGCTGTCCTGGCGGCGGCGGAAATTTCCTGCTCCGCTGACTGCACAATTCTTCGAGCGTCCTCGACAGCGGCTGCTTTGATGCGGGCTTCTTCGTCGGCGGCTTCTTTCTCTCCGGCGGCTCGCATTTCCTGAATTTCGGTACCCAAGCGTGATAGGCGGGTCTCGATATCTGCCAAACGATGGTTGGCTTCTTCACTGGTCTTGCGGGCCTCAGCCATCGCGTGCTGAATGGAAGCGGTGCGACTCTGGAACATCGCGGGCAAATGTTTCTTGGACGCCCAAACGATCGCGCCCACAACCACGGCGAAGTTCAACAGAACGCAAAGCCAGTACGCTCCATCTAAACTGAGGCCGGTAATCCGCGCTACCAGCCGGACGGACCCCGAGTGTTTGAATTCCGCCTGTTCGTCTTCGTTCCCAGCTTTGCGGGATTCCTTGGCCAGATCTGACGATGTCGCCCGAGTGTCCGACTGAGAGGCCTCAGCCTCCGATTGATCGGATGGACTTGCCTGCGCTAAGGATGAGCCAACACCAAGACATAAAAATCCCAGCAGAATCAGGGCCAGTGTGAAACTCTTCCGCTGCTGAAAAAGATTGCGCATTATCGAGCACCTGCTGGAGCTTTGGGATTAGAGGAATTCAGAATGGCGCGAATAATTTCTATCGCGAGCCTTCCACTCTCAGACTGCAAGGTCTCCTGCGCAGCGACTTTATCCTTCTCTATTGCAGCGCGCGCTCCAAATATTTGTGCCTGGGCTTTGGTTTGAGCCTCGGCAACGATTGTCGCTCGCGCTTGAGCGGCCTGTTGGCGCCGCGCTTCTTGACTCTTGAACATTGCCAGTCGAGCGTCGCGCAACTTCTGCTCATATTCAGTAGTGCGGTCTTCGGCTTCGGCAATATCGGCGCGAGCCTTTTCGATTGCGCCTTCAGTTTTGCTGCTGCGCTCGGCGAGAACGCTTACAAGAGGCTTATGGACCAGAACTCTGTACAACCCATACAGCAAAACCATAAAAATAACAGTGGGAACGGACTGAAGCAGTAATTCGCCTATCTCTCTTAGCGTCTCGTCCATGATTTGCTTGAAGGTCTCTCGGGTAAAGAAGGCTTGGGAACCATTAAAATTAGCATCTTGCGAAGGGCAGTGTCAACGCGAAGGCGACATTGGAAGAGCCTACGGACATCGTATCCCCCTGGCGATGTTGAAATGTATGAGCGGGAAACGAGGTGAGGAGCTGGGGAATCGTCTGAAAAATGAATGTTGAACCAAGCCGCAGCAGTCGCGGCGGTGGGAAAGTGGGAAACGCGCAGCGTTTTCCAAGGCGGCTTCATCGCCATCTTTTCCACCGCCGGGTGCAATCGGACCTAGCCGTCATGCGGGTGAGCCCGAGTCATTCCGTGGTCAAGAAAGATACACCGACCGCTTGAGTGGGCAGCGTGCCTCCCTGAAGAGCAGGGAGTTCGCAGTGATGATCATGGGAGTAAGTACAGAAGAGATGGTTGGTGGGACCTGAAGTCCCCTGCAAGATTAAATTGAATGACGACCTTGGTCTGGGAAGTCAAAACCCTCTACAAGAGCGAAATGGCGCTTCTCAACGCGCCCTCGCCGAAGTGTCGCCAATTTCCTCTTGACTGCACACAGTGTCGTTAGAGACAGGATGACAAAATGAAGCAGATTCCTCTGGGCTAGGCGCATTTGAACGTTGGCAGAATGACAAGAGTTACGAGATTTTAAGTACAATTAAATTTATGACAACGCGAACACTCACCAGCGCGGGAACTATTTCACTAGGCAATACGCTAACCGTCAACCGGCTGGGATTTGGGGCGATGAGAATCACCGGAGACGGAATTTGGGGACCTCCTAAAGACCGCGCGGGAGCGCTAGCAGTGCTCCGGAAAGCGGTGGAGCTGGGCGTCAATTTTATTGACACCGCCGATTCCTACGGACCGAACGTTAGCGAGGAACTGATCGCGGAGGCGCTCGCGCCGTATGCGAAGGGCGTGGTCGTTGCGACGAAGGGCGGGTGGGTGCGACCGGGTCCGGGATACTGGAGTCACGATGCGAGTCCGTCGCACTTGAAAAAAGCAGTCGAAGGAAGCCTGAAGCGGCTTCGCTTGGAGCGCATAGATTTGTATCAATTGCATACGCCGGATCCGGCAACGTCTTTTGATAAGTCGGTAGAAACGCTGGCCGAGCTTCGCGAGCAAGGCAAGATCCGGTTGATCGGCCTATCGAATGTCACGCGCGAACATGTCGAGCGGGCGTGGAAAATTACTCCGATCGTCTCGGTGCAGAATCGCTACAGCTTCGCCGATCGCGAATGGGAGCATGTGCTGGATTATTGCGAAAAAAATGGGATTGCTTTCATTCCATGGTTTCCGCTGGGGGCGGGTAAAGTTGCCGGCGACGTGCTAGCTCGAATCGCGAAGATGCACAATGCCAAGCCGATGCAGGCTGCGCTGGCATGGCTGCTGCAACGTTCTCCGGTAATGTTGCCGATTCCGGGCACGTCTTCGGTGCCACACCTGGAAGAGAACATGGCTGCCGGATCAGTGAAGTTGACTCACGCCGAGATGTGCGAGCTTGGAGAAGTTTCGCTGCCGGAATTAGGAGTTCGCGCAAGCTAGTCGCGTGATGGGTTTTAACCCGCGCGCGCGAGTGCAGACTTTCCTGAGCCGTGCTGACCGAGAAAGTCCGCCACAATCCACGCCGACCCTGCGATCGCGAGAGACAACATCCCTTCAGACCAGTTTCCAAAACTATGGGGATTGGCGATGAGCGCCGGCAGCCATACCAGCAATCCGAATCCCACGATCATTGCCGTGTTCAACTGAGCCGCAAGCCGGGACATGATCCCCGTGAGTAGAGCGAGGGCGGCAAGAAAAAAGGCGGCGGTGGTTGTGATCGCCCAGAACATTTGTCCTGGGGGAATCCACTTCGGAACGAAACCCACTGTTGCAGAGAGATAGAAAAGCTGTTCCAGTCCGAACGAGATAACACAAACGCCGAACGAGTAATAGCCGAACTGCGCCAAGCTTTTTTTTGCCGGAGCAATGGAACCGGTGCAGGTATATAAGATCATGGCGCCCGTGGCTAATGAGTATTGTTCGAAGAAGTTGCCAAAACTGTTGTAGACGAGCGGCTGCTTGATGATGAGCGGAATCGCCAACAACGCGAAGGCGAAATAGATTGCCCCCAGAGCGATAGCGCCGGCGCGGGCCGTTCTCGGCCACTGGACGGCAACGCCGCCAAGAATTTCGATGGTCGCCACGATGTAAGTGAGGATGCCGCAGTGAGGACTGTCTGCCAGCGCCTTGATCTGGTGCCAATTGCTGAAGTCATGCCACACGAAGCCAGAGATGCCGGAAGCAATTGCCGCCAAGCCGTAGACGTAACGCCCTAACGAATATTTCATGGGAGCATATTAGCTGGAATTTAGTGCAGATACCTTAGCTGGCTAATTTGCGAAGGAATTCGTGTTCGTCCAGACGGTATTTGAAAGCTTTGCGACCGTCAATGAAAACCACAGGAACTTCGTCGGTGAACTGACGGCGCAACTGGTCATCGCTATCTACATCCACTTCCTGCCACGTGAAGCCGCCGCGACGCTGGAGCTTGCTCAAAGTCTCCTTGACGATCTCGCAGAGATGACATCCTTTGCGAGAATAGACGACGACCTGGCGTCCGTCCGGCATGTGCGGAGTCTAGCAATCAGTCAACGACTTTTCCATAGTTTCTTTGTAAAAGCGACCGACCGGTTGGGAAACATGTCCGGAGTGGGATGAGGATTCTCCGATCTACAATTCGGCTAGCCACCGCCCCCATGGCGCAGGGTCCAGAACCAGGCCAGGCTCAAGACCGTCATTACGACAGTTGTGACCCATGCGATGACGTTGTAAGTCTTTGAATTCACGTATTTTCCCATTAATTCTTCCTTATTTACCAGGAGAAGCATGAAAACCAAGACTGGAGGAACGGCCACGCCATTGACGACTTGGGAAAGAATAGAAATCTTTACCAGAGGCAGGTTTGGTATCAGGATTACCCCTGCCCCGGCAGCGATCAAGATGGTGTAGAGCCAATAGAAGACGGGAGCCTCTCCGAATTTCTTTCCGACTCCAGATTCGAACCCCAGGCCTTCGCAGACGGTGTAGGCAGTAGAGAGCGGCAAAATCGAGGCCGCGAACAGCGACGCGTTGAACAACCCCATGGCGAAGAGGATGTATGCATAGTCCCCGGCGAGAGGACGAAGAGCCTGGGCGGCGTCCTTGGCGTCGGCGATATCGTGATATCCGTGGACGAACAAAGTGGCGGCGCAGGCCACGATAATGAACCATGCAACTACGTCAGTAAAAATGCAGCCGGCAATTACATCGAGCCGGGAAGCCTTATACTGGCGCGCGGTCACGCCCTTTTCCACGATCGAGGATTGCAAGTAGAACTGCATCCACGGGGCAATCGTCGTGCCGATGACGCCAATCGTCATGTAAAGATAGCCTTCCTGCATGAAAGCGCTCTTGGGGGGCAGCTTCACGGTCGCGACTAAAGCATCCATCCATGCGGGCTTGGCAAAAAATCCAGCGAAAATATAAGTGATATAAAAAAAAGACGCGACCAGGAAAACTTTTTCGACACTCTTGTATTGGCCTTTGACGACAATAAGCCAAACGATCACCGCGCAGAGGGGGACGGTAATGAATTTGGAGAGGCCGAAAAGTTCGAGGCTGCCGGCGATGCCGGCGAATTCTCCCACGATATTGCCGAAGTTGACGATCAGAATTCCGATCATCATGAAAAACGTGATGCGGAATCCGAACTCTTCACGAATAAGATCGCTGAGGCCCTTGCCGGTAACGGCGCCCATGCGCGCGCAGATTTCCTGAACCACGATCAAAGCAATGGTGATGGGTATCAGCGTCCACAGCAGCAGGTGTCCAAACTGCGCGCCCGCGAGGGAGTATGTGTAGATGCCGTTGGCATCGTTGTCCACGTTCGCGGTAATGAAGCCGGGTCCAATCACGGCGAAAAACAACAGTATTTGGACCTTCGACCGTTTCAATAATTTCATGGACACATTTCACAATCATGTACGGCTGAATGAAAAGGCGACGTGACAGGATAAATGCAGAGAGCGAATATGGGTAGGAGGAAAGCGAAAAAAGTGTGCGGTGCGACGCGATGGCGGGACGATTTCAATGCCGCATGAGTCCCCACCATTTACCAAAATGTCACCGTAATTCCATCGGCCCACATAACTAGGGTCGCGATCCATCAGTCGGCTGCGTTCGAAGCATTTCCATCGTAAGGATGTCGGATTGCTGTTGCGCCTCTGTGTCTCCCGTGAGTTGATATTCTTTTTGAAATGCAGACTGCGCGAGCTGGATCTGTCCTTGCTTCTTGTACAGGACTCCGAGCGCCCAATGCAGTTCCGGAAAATTCGGGTCGGCTTGTTCGACTTGTTGCAGCAACCGCTGGGCTGAGTCCAGGTTCCCGAGAGCGATCTCGACGTTAGCCAGAGAAAGACGAACGGAAATCTGTCGCTTCTTGTCGAGGTCGGTTCTCAACAATAAGCGGTTTAAGATGGCTTCCGTTTCGGTGTACTGCTGGACGGCGAAGAGCCCGCGAGAAAGAAGCAGGCTGATTCTGGCATCGTTAGGGGCACGTTGGTACGCGATGCGATAGTTCTTGAGGGCGAGATCGGTTTGCCCCTGGTCCATATAGACGTTTCCGAGCATGGCATACGGGAAGCCGTTAGAAGGGTTGAAGTCAATCTCCTGTTGGGTGTAGGTGATGTCGTTGTCGTAGAACCGCTGTTGCGCGAATGTGAGGACAGAAAAAGCGCACAGCACGATGGCCAGGACCGAAGCGGCTACGATGCGTACACTTCTTGCAGCCTGTCGTGTTCGATCAGCCACAAATCCGATCAACAAACAGAGTCCCACCGAAGGCAAATACAAGTATCGGTCATGGGTCATGTCTCCTTCCGGATATACACGGATCGTGGCGAGTACAGGCAGCAGAGGCAGCAGGATCAGGGCCGCCGCATAGCCAAAGATTGGGTTCATCCGAAACGCCAGCCAGGTCATCGAAACAACAAATAAGAGGATCGCTGCCGCCGGGAGCCAGAAGGCCGCGGTTGGCGACGCGTAAATGGGGTTTACATACGCGCCGCTCAAATGCACGGGAACGAGCAGCTTCCGCAAATAAAATAAGACGATCGAGGGGCTGGTAAAGATAGCCTGACGCCAACTGCGTTCTCCCTTTTCGACTCCCATTCCATGCAATATGTACCAGCGGATAAGCAGGTAGATCACGGTTCCTAACAGATAAGGACTGCTCGCGATCACGAGGCGCTTGCCCCAACCGCTCACCGTGTCCTTGAGGCGGATGAAGGCCAAAGCCACCGTGAGAAAGATCAGCACAACTCCTGTTTCCTTGGCGAACAGGCTGCCGAAAAATAAGAGAGCACTGAAAAGAAGTGGCCGCTGATCGCCACTCTCTGGTGGTGACACGAGGACAAGCATCGCCCACAGGATTAGGAGACTGAACAGAAGCTCATTGCTGGCCGATACCCAGGTGACCGCTTCGACATGAATTGGATGAACAGCAAAAACTGCGGAGGCCGCTCCGGCGCCCGCTTCGCTGCCTGTCAGCCGTTTGATCAGGCGGTAGACGAGGTATGTACAACCGACGTGCAAGGACACGCTCGACAGATGCCAGAACCAAGGCGAGAGTCCGCCGATGGTGTCAATGACCAGCATCCAGAGCGAAAATAGCGGGCGATAGAAGAGGGCTTGAAACTGAGGGATGTGATTCCAGAGGTGCTGCGTCAAGATCTGCGGCAGGTACTGCCACGACTGCACCTGCGGGTTGTGGACGATCTGCGGAAGGTCGTCGCGAATAAAGCCGCAAAACAACGAGCGCGAGTAAACCGCCATCGCCAAACCGCACACTACCAGCGGAACCCAGGACTGGCGCAAGCGCTCGCCCCAAGCCGGTCGCGGCGGTCTGCTTCCCGGCCTGCCGGTTCTGAACTTTTTCTTCATTCAATCCTGCGGACGAACCGCGGAATAAAGGCCGGAAAACCAAAACAATTCTTCAGGGTCACTAAACCCTGCAATCACTTGAGGCCCCGGGTCCTTATAGATATGTGAAAGTATGTAAATTGTTTCACACGGGTGCGATCCGCGGAAACAGGTATATAGTCAAGTCTCGTATTAGGGACCTAAAATAAATAGGTTTCGCAACTAAACGGAACCGCTTCTTAGGCTCTCTGTCAGATACAATTGGGTCGGGTCTTACGCTTCTCCCCCTGAAGCGCGGAAAATACGAGTGCGACGTTCCAGCGCACGCGGATTGAAGGCCTTCTGAAGCGAACGTCAAGAACACACCTTTGGGGGATTCAAACATGTTAGTACATCGAATAGGTTATTGCCGCACTGGCGGTATGGCTGTACTTGCCATCCTCGTTCTTGTCATCGCAGGTGCAATGCCGGTCGCAGGTCAGGTCGCGATCACCACATATCACTACGACAATAATCGCACCGGCTGGAACCAGAGCGAGACTGTGCTCACGCCCGCGAACGTGGGAAGCTCGTCGTTTGGCCTGCTGCAAACGGTGGCTCTCGATGACCAGGTGGACGCGCAGCCGCTGGTGGTGCCGGGGGTGCTAATCACGGCGGGCAAGTTCCCGGGCATGCACGACGTTGTTTATGTTGCCACCGAAGGCAACACGGTTTACGCCATTGACGTTCACAGCGGAATTGTGTTGTTGAATCCGAATTTCGGAAAGCCAGTTTCATTGCCGTTAGGATGCAGCAACAATGGACCGAACGTAGGAATCAACTCGACGCCGGTGATTGATCCGGATAGCAAGACGTTGTACGTAATGGTGTACACGCAAGCTTCGACTGGTCCCGCGTACAAGCTTCACGCGCTCGACCTGGGAAGCTTGACCGACAAGGTCAGCCCTCGTTTAGTCCAGGCATCGCATCCCCTAACCGATGGAACCAGATTCACCTTCAACGCAACTTACCAGCGGCAACGCCCAGCGCTGCTGCTGGCAAACGGCAGCATCTATGCCGGGTTTGGGAGCTTCTGCGATTTCGCGCCGAGTCTCTCCCGCGGCTGGCTTCTGGGGTGGACTGCGGGGTCGCTGAAGCCATTTCCGTCGAACGAACTTGTGAATCAGCAAGTGGCTTCGCCGACTGGCTTTTTTCTTTCATCAATCTGGATGGCTGGCTACGGACCCGCCGCCGACGATGCGGGCAACATTCTGTTTGTGACCGGGAATTCGGATTCGGCGGGGAATACATACGATGGGGTCACCAATATCCAGGAGAGCGTGGTAAAGGTTTCGTCCACCTTGACTACGGTGCTTGACTTGTTCACTCCGAAAAACCAACCCGCACTGGACGCGGGAGATGTGGATTTCGGCTCCGGCGGAGTGCTGGTATTGCCCGATCAACCGGGATCGAAGCCACATCTCGCGGTGGCCGCCGGCAAGATCGGTACGATGTTTCTGATGAACGAAGACAGCCTCGGGGGCTTCTCGCCAATTCGAAATAACGTGCTCGGCCTCTACGCAATAGGCGGGTGCTGGTGCGGCCAGTCTTACTACGTGGATCCCTCAGACGGAGTTGGCCGGGTGGTGACCAGCGGCGGCCGGACCGTGAAAGTGTGGAAGGTTCAGACCTCGCCGAAGGTGACCTTGACGAAGGTCACGGGATCTCCCGTATTAGGAGGTTCACAGGATCCGGGTTTCTTCACCACAATCTCATCGAATGGCACTGCCAGCCCGATTATTTGGGCGCTATCACGACCGGTGAAATCCACCAAGACACCAATTTCTCTATTTGCGTTTAACCCGGAGTCGGGGGGGAGCATAATGACGCAGTTATTTAAGGGAACTGCGGGGGCGTGGCCGAATCTTGGTGGCGATGCGAACCTGGTGCCGGTTGTGGCGAACGGCCTGGTCTTCGTGGCCAGTAATCAGCAATTGCAAATCTTTGGACTGAAAAAATAAGGACGCGCGCCGACTTGAGGCGCACCAAGAGCCCCAGCCTTCGCCAAAAAAAACGCGACAGGCTGGGCTACCCGGGAAGTCCCCACTGCATTGCTATGACGGAGTCACTGCCGCCGTGCCGGGCCATCTGGGATTCAGGACGGAGCGAATTGCGCCGAGCAATTCGAAGTTGTCGGCGGGCTTTTGAAAGAAGGCGGTTGCTCCCGCTCGCATGATTCTGTCTTTGTTGTATTGGGGATCGCGAGCCGTGAGGACAATCACTGGAATGCAAGATAGCGATGCATTCTCTTGCAGGCGATCAAGCACGACATAGCCATCTCCGGCGGGCAAGCCGATATCGAGAATGATCAGATCGGGCTTTTCTCTTTGCGCCATCGCCATGGCGGAAACGCCATCAGTCGCGTAGGCAGTGTCATAGTGGTTGGCGCGCAGACGCAAATTCAAGCCCCGCCTTAATTCGGGATCATCGTCCACGATCAGTATTTTTGGTTGCTCCATTTATTTCCTCTTTTCTTGGGTACAAGTTATTTGAAGAATTCGGCTTTTTGGTCTATTGCGCTAACGGAGTTCGGGGAAGCCGCGAGCCCGCTCAGAAGTGATTCAAAATCTGATTTTGCACCGAGAGTTGATTGACCGAGTGTCGTAACTGCGACCCGGTTAATTACATCGGCAATTTGCTGTTCCAGTTGCGCCAGGGGAGGATCTGCATTCGGAAGCGGCGGAGCCACTGGATGGGATGAGATTTTCACGGTGACGTTCGACTGCAATTCCAGTGATCTCTCGAATTGTCCGGCGATCCGCTTTAGCAGGATATTGGCGCCATTCTCATCCGCGGATGCCAGCACCATAAAGACTTCACTTCCACCGTCGCCGGAGAGGGCCGGCAAAACAATATCTTTGTCTGCGACAACACAACCTCGCAGAATGTCCATGCACTGCTGGCGCAAACTGCTCGAATGCAGATGGGGGTGCCTGGTCTTTGGGGTCAGCTCTACCGTAATCAATACGAGTGGAGTGGGGAGCGTGCCATCTGGTTTTACGACGGGCGCCAGAAGTTTTGAGAGGGAGAACAGGGGGAGGGTAAAAGAGAAAAGGCTTCCGCGTCCGAGTTGACTTTCGACCCAAATGCGTCCACCGTGCAGCCTTACCAATTCTTGGACAATATAGAGGCCAAGGCCGAGTCCTTTGCGGCTGTTGATGCTGGAGCCGGGATCCTGATAGAGGCGCTCGAAGATCAGTTGTTTTGACTCGGGACTTACGCCACGGCCGGTATCGGCGACTGAGATGCAAACGTAGTCCGGATCTTTGGGCATGAGGCCGGCCTTTACTACCACCGATCCGCCGGCGGGAGTGAACTTCAAAGCATTGTCAATAAGATTAATTAGGATTTGCAGTACGCGTTCAGGATCGGCGGAGACCAGCGGAATCCCGCTCTCCACTTTCATCTCCAGGCCGATGCGTTTTTCATTTGCGGTGGCTCGCAACATGGTCACGGCTTGTTGCACCACATCGTTGACACCGATGCAGCGAACTTCGACGCGAAGTTTGCCGGATTCCGCCCGGGTTGCTTCCAGCAAGTCATCAATCATGGCGAGAAGCTGGTTTGCGCTTCCAAGGACAGTGGTCAGGTGCTCGCGCTGTTCCAGAGGCACTTCGCCGGCCAGGCCATCGAGCAGGATGGTGACAAACTGATGGATTGAACTCAATGGAGTACGCAGCTCATGAGATACATGGGACAAAAACTCGTCCTTAAACTGCAATTGCTGCTTGCGGCTCATATCGAGCGATATCAGCAAAGCCTGGCGTTCGATGGCGTAGCGAATGGCGCGGGCTAATTGTTTGCTGTCGAAGTTGCCCTTCACGAGATAGTCCTGCACGCCTTGATGTACGGCTTTGGTGGCGAGCAGTTCGTCCTCCAGGCCGGATAGGACGACGATGGGCACGGTTGGGAGCGCTTTTAAGTATTCTGCGGTAAGTGTCAGCGCCGTGACTGTCGGGAAGATTCAGGTCCAGCAAGACTACCGCTGGGGTCTTCTCCGAGAGAGACTGCAGGCCGGAAGAGAGGCGGTTGACGCAGGCCACTTCGAGATCGGAGCTGGCTTCGACCAGGCGCAAACGGACGAGGTCGGCGTCTCCGGGGTTGTCTTCGATTAGTAGAACGTGGGCAGCCGGTTTTGGGTCCATCAATCCTCCCTGCGGGGAAGCATCGCGCAGGAAAACCAAAAACTCGCCACACAACTCAGCGTTGAAACAAAATCTTTCAGGTTTCCCGGCTTGGTGATGTAGCAATTCGCTCCCAGTTCATAGCTGCTATGGATGTCTTTGTGCGCGCTCGACGTGCTGAAGATCACAATTGGAATCTTTCGCAACACCGGATCGGATTTTGCCTCTATCAACACGGATTTTCCATCCTTGCCGGGCAAATTCAGGTCCAAAAACACAACGTCTGGACGAACGGCGCTTTTGTACTTGCCCTTGCGGTGTAGGAATGCCATGGCCTCGATTCCGTCGCCGACCGAATGAATATTGCTGCCACAGGAATTTCGGCTCAGGACATCCCTCGATAAGTCAATATCGGCGGGATTGTCATCCACCAGCAGTACTTCCTTGATGTTCGTCATTGTTTTTGGTGACCCCATTTTCCATTGTGGGAATGCTGAAGTTGAAAGTGCATCCCGGTCCGCTATGATTGCCGAGCCAAATTTTGCCGCCGTGCTGTTCGATGATCTTTTTGCAGATTGAAAGACCGATACCGTTGCCTGAATATTCGGTGCGGGTATGCAAACGCTGAAAAATTGAGAAGATGACGTCGGCATGTTCGGGCGCGATGCCAATCCCGTTGTCTGAGACGGAAAATGTCCAGGTTCCATTCTTCGATTCTGCGCTGATATCAATGAATGGGATGGCCCCATCGCGGAACTTAATCGCGTTCGAAATCAAGTTTTGAAATACCTGCTCCAGTTGAGGGCCGTTTGCCATTAACACAGGCAAACGATTGCACGTCACGGTGGCAGCAGTTTCATGAATGGAAGCTTCAAGATTGGTGATCGCCTGCTTTACCACGATATTGCAATCGGTGGCCTGGAATGCCATTTCCTCACGGCCGACGCGGGAAAACCTCAGTAAATCATGGATTAGATCCTGCATACGGGTGGCGCCATCAATCGCGTAATGAATGTATTTGTCGGCCTGTTCATCGAGTTTTCCGCGATATCGTTCCCCGAGCAGTTGCGTGTATGCGGAAACCATGCGCAAGGGTTCCTGGAGGTCATGAGAAGCGACATAAGCGAATTGCTCGAGGTCGCGGTTGGATCGCGCGAGTTGTTCCACCTTTTTGGAAAGTTTTTCGTCGGCTTCCCGGCGTTCGAAGCGCAGCCGCTTTTCCTGGAGAGCCCGGTTGATCGCATGGGGCAGGCGGGCCAGCTTGTCTTTCAGAACGTAATCGCTGACGCCCTGCTTGATACACTCGACGGCAGTTTCGTCGCCGAGCGCACCGGAGACCAGGATTAACGGGATCTGTAGACCCTCGTTGCGCAATATTTCAAGCGCATCCATGCCTCGCCATTCGCCGAGGTTGTAGTCAGCGAGGATCACGTCCGGCAAGGCTTTGGTGAGGCTTTCCCGGAATTCTGCGGCAGTGCGCACAACCGTGCCGGATGCATCGAATCCGGTGCGGTGCAATTCGCGGAGAATCAGCTCACTGTCCGCAATGCTGTCTTCGATAATCAATACCTCCAACCCGTGTTTGGGCCGGTCAAGATGGAGGCGGCGGTTTGTGTGGCTGCGGTCGTCATAACGCCAGTATGACTTCTTCCGGCTGCACCGCTGGCGCCGCAGACTTAACCGGCGCCTGGTTTGTGACCATCCAATAAAGACCCACACTCTTCACCGTGTCACGGAATTGATCGAAATCAACCGGCTTTTGGATAAAGCTATTCGCGCCCAGACCGTACCCAGAAACTAAGTCTCGTTCCTCTTTCGACGAAGTCAAAATGACAACTGGGATGGACTTCGTGCGAAGGTCGGTTTTGATTGCCTGTAACACTTGCATGCCATCAATTTTGGGGAGTTTTAAATCGAGCAGGATAAGTTTCGGAGGGTGATCGAAAGATCGTTCAGAAAACTGAGCTCGACAAAAGAGGAAGTTCAAGGCCTCTTCTCCATCCCGCGCGATGAATATGCTGTTTGCGAGCTTTTCCTTGCGCAAGGCGTGCAATGCCAGATCGGCATCGTCGAGGCTGTCTTCTACCAGCAATATGTCAACTTCGGGTGAATTCATGATTGAACTCCTATGGCAGCACTATTCGTTTCGACTTCGACTTCGGCGGGTAGATTTATGGTGAAGTAAAATGTCGCGCCCTTTCCGAGTTCGGCCTCAGCCCATGTTCGTCCTGCGTGCTTTTGAATGATCCTGCGCACGGTGGCGAGTCCAATTCCGGTGCCTTCAAAATCCTCGATCTTGTGAAGTCTCTGAAAGACTCCGAATAGCTTGTCCGCGTACTTCATGTCAAATCCAACGCCGTTGTCACGAACGAAGAAAGTGAACTGTCCGTGATCTTCCATGGACCCAATTTCGATTACGGCAGTGGCGCGTGGGCGGGTAAACTTCAGCGCATTGGCGATAAGGTTTTGAAAAACTTGCCTGACCAATGCCAGATCGCAATTGACCGAGCCCAGGTCCGCAATTTTCCATTCCAATAACCGGCCTTCGGTTTCCGGCGCGAGCATGCTTATAACATCGTCCACGAGCAGGTTCAGATTGGCGGATTCCGTGTTTAATGCGTGGCGGCCGACTCCTGCCAGGGCTAAAAGCTCGTCAAGCAGCACCCCCATTTTTCGCGCGCCGTCTGCAATTCTTTCCAGATAGCGGCTCGCTTCCACGGGGACAGAAGCCGCAAACTCTTCAATCAGAATTCGGGAGAATCCGCTGATGTGGCGCAGGGGCGCGCGCAGATCGTGCGATACCGAATAAGTGAAGGCCTCGAGTTCTTTGTTGGCGGCTTCGAGTTGGGGTTCGCTGTGCGACTCACTGCTCATTTAAGGTGTGGATTTCCAATTTCTCGCAGCTCGCTCGACTTGGGTGATGTCGCGGAAAGCAACTACACCTCCGCACAGACGGCCGTTATTGTCTCTTAGGGGAGCACCAGTGGCCTCGATCCAGGCCCCTTCCGGAACATTCCCATTGCGCACTAATATCTCGGGTGACCGTTTCTCCGTGAATCGCGCGACGAAGGGAGTTTTTGGGGGGAAGGTCGTCATTCATCGGGTAAATAGTTGCCGTAGTGTTCGGACCAATTTTCCGCGGGCAGGTTGGTTGGGCCATAGCAAACAATCTTCTCCGCCGCCCGATTCCAGATCAAGAATTTTCCCTGCTCGTCTGCGGCGACCAGCCCCTCGCCCATACTGTCCAGTACGGACTGCAGCATGAGCGTTTTGTTTTCCAGGTTTTGACGTGAGCCGGCCAGCTCCTCCGCCTGGCGAAACAACTTCAACGTCTGCTCGGCCAGGGCCTCCTCAGAGCGCTTGCGCGCAGAGATGTCGCGCGCGATTTTCGAAGCACCAATAATCGCGCCGCGTCCATCCCGAATTTGCGAAATCGCTACAGAAGTGTCAATGTGCTTTCCGTCTTTTCGAACGCGCACAGTCTCGAAATGTTCAACGCTCTCGCCCCGCCCAATTTCGCCAGTAGCCGGATTCCTCATTCGCGCGCTCCGGCGGAAAAAGCAGGAAGAGTGGTTTCCCAATCGCTTCCTTTGCCGAATAGCCGAACAACTTTTCCGCGCCGAAGCTCCAAGCAGTGATTGTTCCAGCTAGTGTCTTACTAATAACTTGGGTCGTCAGATGAATCTGCAAAATCCGAGAGCCGTTCGAGTAGTTCCTCCGCCTGACGGCGTACAGCAATTTCACCTTCCAATGATTGGTTGACCGACTGGAGCTGTTCAGTGCGTTCCGCCACGCGGTGTTCCAATTCAATATTGGAATTTTCTACTTGAGCTCTTGCTCGCTCGCTCACCAGGAGTGCGTGCCTCACCGTCATCCATGCCAAAACGAGCAGAGACAGTTCCACTAGCGTGCTGGTGAGCATGATTACGTCAGCCTGCCTTTCTCTTGCTTTCAGTGGTGTGAATTCGCCTGCCCAATTCCAGAGTTTGCTGTGCCTGTTGTGGGTGAAGGATTCGCGGATACGGCTCAACCATGTGCTTGCTCTGCCAAACTGAGTGCCAAGGGAAACGGTTTCATCTCGCCGTCCGCCGGTCCTCTATCTTGTGAGAAGCGAGACCGACGAATCAATGTCGGTTGTTAAAGGCGCGAGCCAGTCATTTGTTTTGAATTGTCATCGGTTAGCCGCTGTAGGGATGCCAGATCTTGAACCAGCAGAAGTTGGGCGGAATTATACGGATCGATGAATTGATCTCTAAGGTGGCGGCGAAACCACGGGCTCCAGTTTCCACATCTACGACGTGTTCGAGAATTCGTTCAAGCTGGTTGATCACGATATATGTGTGGGAGACCGAATCCGCCTGCGCGGAAGAAGTCTTCTTGTTGTGCCAGCCGAGCCATCCCAGAGATGACGTCAAAAGCATGGCTCCAATGAAGCCGAACGCAACTTTTTGTTGGAGCCAAGGTTCGATCAAAGCCCGCTGCCTCTATGCACTGTGTTGGTTACCGGGGATAGTCGCCTTCAAAGCCCTGATCTCCAGAATTACTGAAAACCTATCCTTCTCTTGAGCGTGCTCGTGATCGCACTCAAATATTCACATCGGCCCTATAACTTTGGCCTTGAGGCATGGTGGGCAGGCATTTTGCTCGAAAGAATGACGTGGCACAGAAATGGCCACTGTACTTTGGTGCGATGGAGAGGATGTCGTGGGCCGTCAGGGACGGGCAATGACGCCCGAAGCCTCATTGAGGTTTCGCGAAGAAGGGCAGCCTAGGTTCCAACTAAAGAAGTCGTTGTTTTTGCCGAAGAATCATGGGTATTCCCCTGCTTATACTCCCGCCGCATTTCGTGGAGATGCAGTGACGAGGAAACTGTGACCGAGGAAAATCTGCCGGCGCCAGATAGAGATGCATGGAACAAGGCTGAAACTATTGAAAACCTCGGAGGAGACGAAGAGCTTCTGCGAGAACTGGTTGAGATATTTGTTGACCAATCTCCGAAATTACTTAACAAGTTGCGGGACGCGATTTCCTCATTCGACGCAGAAGGAGTGATGCGCGCGGCCCACAGTATTAAAGGCGAGCTCAGCTGTCTTGGCGCGGCCGCCGCCGCCGAAACGGCACAGGAGCTTGAGACCATGGGAAGCAAAAAAGAAATGGCAGGAGCATCCGAAATGTTTACAAGCCTGGAACGCGAATTGAAGGCTCTGAAATTAGCACTGGCCGATTTCAGGCAATCATGAGCTCGTCTCACATACTCGACGAAAGACCGGACTTTTCGGCGCCCTCGCCCGGCTTGGATACGGTTCTTATCGCGGAGGACGATCCTGTTTTTCGCCATCTTCTCGAAACCTGGCTGCAACGGTGGAAGTACCGTGTGGTGGCGTTGGACAATGGACTCGACGCGTGGAAGATTCTGAAGCAGGAGAATTCCCCGCAAATGGCAATTCTGGATTGGATGATGCCGGGGATGGACGGAATAGAAGTCTGCCGGAGAATTCGCTCCAACGATAAGGGACGGTATCGGTACGTGGTGCTGCTTACGGCGAAGGATGAAAAGCGTGATGTTGTCGCAGGCCTGGATGCCGGGGCTGATGACTACCTGACGAAACCATTTGCCGTGGAAGAGCTTCGAGCCCGGATCCGGGCAGGGAAGCGGGTTCTTGAGCTACAGGAAGCTTTGCTTCACGCCCATCAAGCTCTTCAATTCGAGGCGGAGCATGATCCTCTCACCAGTCTATGGAACCGTGGCGCGATCTTTAAAGTAATGGAAAAGAGAAGCGCAACGCAGCCGCCGCGACGGAAAATCTCTTGGCATCGTCATGGCCGACCTGGATCACTTCAAGGAAATCAACGACTCTTACGGTCATCTGGTGGGGGACGCGATCCTCAAAGAGACCCGCAGCCGGCTCGCAGCCGCGGTGAGAAGCTACGATTGGGTGGGGCGTTATGGAGGCGAAGAATTTCTTATCATTGTGCCGGGATGCGACGCTGCCGGCTTAGCCGCGAGCGCCGAGAGATTGAGGCAGTCTGTAAGTGAGCAACCGTTTGAAACTAGAGTGGGACCATTATGTGTAACTCTTAGCCTGGGGGCGGTGATCGGCGGTCCCGGCAAAATGGAGATGCTGGGTTGTGAAGCGCTGCTTCGCGCGGCCGACGAAGCTCTGTATGCCGCAAAAGCCAAAGGCCGAAATCGAATCGAGAGCGCGGGCTTGATAGTGCCTGTTATGCAGTCCTAGGAGTTCTTTATTGGCTTTGCTCGCTTAAATATTACAGTCACATTAACGAATGGCACGTCGGTGGCTGACTCTGGCACCCCCGTGCCATTCACGCCGGACGGCGGATTCGATACCTTGTGAATCGAGCAGTTCTGGGGGAGGGCTGCCCGGGCTTCCTGACTTAAACGAGTCAGGAAGCCCGTTAATTTTTTGGGGGCTAATCTTCAAAACAACCCAGCGCGTGTTTTTTGGCCGCGAGCTTAAAAAAGTCATTGGAGCTTGGTTACGAGGACTTCGAGTTGAAATGAGCGTTTAGAATCTGGATCGTCCACGCTGCCGATAATCATTGGTTTGTCCAGAATGACTACAGTAGTGGCTCCGATATTCCGGTTCGTCTTCCGTCGCTCTTGCCATAGCGAGGGCTTCGCTCACGATCGCTCGTCCGTCCACTAGGTCCTCAAACATAAAGAGTGATATTGTGCCTCAGTTGTTCAGGAATATTTTAGGGGAGTTGGTGCTGATTTGTTCGTAAGCCTGAGGGCCAAGCAGAAGCAGGTCCCTCGACTTCGCTCGGGATGACAGATCTTGGTGGGTAAGGAGCGGGGTGATGCTTTCGCGGGCGGGGGCGCCCGCGCCACACAATCTTACGTCAGAATCCTACGAATACTGGCTCCGGCTCGAGGCGCACGCCCCAGATGTCTGCGACTCGATCTTGAATGTCATTCTTGAGGGCGAGAATCTCGGCGGCGCTGCCTTGACCGCGATTTACGATGGCTAACGAGTGTTTTCGGGAAATGCCAACGTTGCCGCTGGTGAATCCTTTGCTGAATCCGGAGTGTTCGACGAGCCACGCGGCGGAGACTTTTCTTTGCGATTCAAGTGCGGGATAGCTGGGTATCTGCAAATTCTTTTCGGAGGCGCGTCGAGTCAGCTGGTCAAAATCTGATGCGGTCAGCACTGGATTCTTGAAGAAAGACCCGGCGCTGCGGCAGTCGGTATCTCCGGCGACAATGAGCATCCCTTTGGTTGCGCGTATGGTTCGGACTGCTTCTCGCGTATCGGCGAGGGTGGGAGTTTCGCTCCATCCAGCGAAGTGGTTTTTGAGGTCGGCATATTGGAGATGCGGTTTGCCGCCGGGTATGAGTTTGTAACTGACTCGCAGAATGATGTATCTGCCGCGCTCGGTGGTGTTGAAGATGCTGGTGCGGTAGTGGAATTCACATCGTTCGTTGCTTAGTTCGCGAATCTCACCGCTATTGTTATCGAGCGCTATGACCTGCTGGATTATTTCCGAGACTTCCTGCCCGTAAGCGCCGACATTTTGCACCGGCGTTCCACCAACGCTTCCTGGGATCCCGCTCAGACATTCGACGCCTGCGCAGTTCTTGACGACTGCGGCAGCCACGAATTTGTCCCACTCCTCGCCGGCGCCGACGTGAAAAAACATTTTGCCGGCATGGCTCTCTTGTTCGATTCCGGTGATTGCAATCTTGAGCACGAGTCCTGGCCATCCCGCATCGGAAACGACAAGGTTACTGCCTCCACCGAGAACGAATAATGGCACGCGCTGGGAGTGAGCGAATTGAATTGCTTCCTGCACGTCGCCAGTTGTTCGAGCTTCGACAAAATATCGCGCGGGGCCACCGACTTTTAAGGTCGTGAGAGGGGCGAGCGGTATGTTTTCCTGAACGATCATTGGGGTTCATTCAATATATATGAGCCTGAGGTACGTCCCCTTTGTAGCGACCGAATGGTAGAACCAGATGAGATTGTGGCCTGATTACCTGAGCAAACGTTTACAATCAGAACAGTACAAATTAATTAACAGGGAGAAATAATGTATCCAGAAATAATGGTGATACCCATGCGCGAAGAACTGACTCGCCTGGGAGTTCAAGAGCTGCGGTCGGCTGAGGAAGTAGATCGCGCGATTCCCAATCAGACCGGCACCGCAATGGTGATCGTCAATTCAATTTGCGGATGCGCCGCGGGCCGCATGCGTCCAGCAGTTCGCATGGCACTCCAGAATGAGAGCCGACCGGAGAAGATGTTTACTGTATTTGCCGGGCAAGACCACGAAGCTACTGAACAAGCGAGAAAATATTTCACCGGGTATCCGCCATCATCGCCGTCAATCGCTATGTTCCGGGACGGCAAACTGGTTCATATGCTTCAGCGCAGCGATATCGAACATCGCGAAGCTGCGGACATAGCGCGTGAGCTCAAGACGGCCTTCGATAAATTCTGTAGTAAGTCAGTTGAGGTATCGTCGTAACGGAATTATTGCGCTATTTTTCCTCGCGGACGAACGCTCCAGTGCTGGCATCCACGTCAATCACCAGCTTGGCGTCACCCCGCGATGGTCCATAAATGACGTGCCAATTTAATGTATTCGCGGCTTGATTCCAGTCCACAATGTATGAGAGCTGAATGTCGGGATTTTTCTGGACCACCTTTTCCCCGCCATGTTTTTGCGCGACCTCAAACGCCTGATCGGAATCTATTTTGAGGAACCGCACATCGAAAATAGCCATGGAAGTATTGCTGGGATTGTAGGTGTCCAGTGATCCGGGAGTGATTCCGCGCTCGGAAAAATCCGGTGCGTCGGTTCCCGACCACGTGTAAGACTTCACGCCCCGCAGGCTTGGAGAGCCAAAATATCCTGTCCAGACAGCCGCCTTGCCATCGCGGTCTTTATCTCCGGGCGTGACTTGCGACTGGAGCCGGATCGGTTGGGCATCGCGCGCCCAGCCGTGCGCTGCAACGTAGACTTGTTGAAAGATGGGGCGGCCCGTCTGAAACTCAGTGGGCTTTGGCTGCGGCTTTTCGGCGGGTTGATTGGAGGAGCATCCCGCAAGCATGATGAGCGCGATCACTATTCCGATCAACAAGAAGAAGCGTATCTTCATGAATGTTCCAGTCGGTTGCAAAGGTTGCGCGCACGACAGCGGGCTACATTCTACTAGAGTTTTCCGGTTGCGCCGCGAAAGGACGAGCTAACTTTTCCATGAACGCGCGTTTGCAGCGATTACAGGTTGCGATTGAATCGGCTACGCGAGACATGAGCGAAAGCGATATGACTCGACGCCCATCGGAAGGGAAGTGGAGCGCGGCAGATATCCTTGAGCACTTAAGCTTGACCTACAGGGGAACTGTGAAGAATATGGAACGGAGCCTGGCTGCGGGAAAGCCGCTCGGCGGTAAGCCCAGCTTGAAGCAGCGGCTGATTAATGTGCTGGTACTCGATATTGGCTATCTTCCGAGCGGGCGAAAATCTCCTGAGGGCGCCAAGCCAAAAGGGATGCCCGGAGATCAGGTATTAGACGAAATGCGTAGCCGGCTGGCAAATATGGATGACGCGATACAGAATTGTGAAGGCAAATTCGGAAGCCGCGCCTTCGTGGCGGATCATCCCGTGCTGGGGCCGATCACCATGCAACAGTGGCAGAAGTTCCACTGGGTACATGGCATGCATCACGTCAAACAAATCTTGCGAATGCGCGGAGGCAGTTCAGCCGATCGCTTCTAAGAAGGGCCGGGGTCCGTCTATTAGCTTTACAGCGCAAAGAGGGACGTAGCCAAGCTACGCCTCAGGCTGTTGACAAATGTTGAGTTTGCGATTGACTTGAAAGGGCGCGCCTTCGCGGGCTGCGGAAAAACCCATTCTAATCGGGAAGGGCCCGACTTTCAGTCGGGCCCTTCCCTTTTCCCCGTATTCTCTTCATTTTTCCGCGGTCCGGGCGCGCCGGAGAGTGTTTCGTTTTGAACGGCTGCGGGGCTTGAAGCCCCGCCCTTTCAAAGCTACCTACGCTTTAGGGGCTACTTTGTCAGCACTCTCTACGTCTTCTTTATTCGCGGACAGATGAAGGTACGCCCGACTTGCGAGCCTGTTCCTGCATGTCATCCAGTTGTTGCTTGGCATCGTCGAGGGCTTTCTGTTTATCAGCGATTTTTTGCTTGTAGTCGGCGTCTTCTTTGTCCCATGCGCCGGAGTTGCGTAACCGGTTTCCAGCATCCGCATAGAACGCGGCAGCACGTAACTGGTATTCGCGCTGGGTGACATCGAGCTCTCGGGTGAGCAGATCAATGTGATCTTTCTGCGTCGCGATCTTCTGCTTCCATTGGTCGTAACCTTTTTGCCGTTCTTCTGGAGTCTGGCCGGGCTTTACCTCCGGCTTTTTATCCGCATCCCCAGGTTGAGCGGCCGCGGCAGGCTGAGAATTATCCGTTGCAGCGGCTGGTGTATTGGTATCCGCGGGCGCGTTCCCGACGACGCTGAGCTTATCGTTCAACGGCAGGTTGTCATTGTCATATTTCTTTGCGGTTGTGGGCTTTTTGTCTTTGCGGACGGTGCGCGCGTAGTCGCCCAGAGACTCTGTGGGCGTGATGACCTGGGTTTGTGCCGCGGCGCAGCTGATCAACATTAAGGCTGAAACTGAGAGTGCAAGTAAGGTACCCGATATGGATTTCATAATTGTTCGACCTCCCGATTACTTCTCCGCACGCTGGCGGAAGTTCTTATCAGTGAAATATTTCCTAAGCTCCGGCCGCCCTGACGCTCTTATTGCCAGCGAGAAAGCCGCCAATGGTGTGATCCAGGTGTGACGCTTCGGAAACGATGTCGTTGGCGACACGTCTGGTCAAGTCTGCGTCATTCCCGCTCGCCAACTGGCGAGCGTATCCGGAAATTGTGTTCAAAGAGTTGCGGAGTTCGAGCGCCATTTCAGCTGATATCTCGCCGCGCAGTTCCTCATGCTTCCGAATTGTCATCATTTCTGTTTGATCGTTAATCAAACAGGCCGCGCCCGAGGGAATCGGCGGATGGCGACTGAACCGGGGTTACCGTCACTTCGAGCATGCGCTGTTCGCCGGTAGGAGTGAGGTATTGCGCCTGTAAGCGGGCCGAAGCGGTCTTATGGCGCAAACTGATTTCGACCGCCTGCGCCAGCGTCGCGAAATCTGAAGGCGAACTCAGCTTAGCCTGGCGAAATATTTCTGTGGCAGTCATTCCGGCCGGGGATGCAAATCCTAGAATTTGTTTTGACGCGGCATTCGCCTGGCGAACCAGGCCGTTTGGCGTAAAAAAAATCACACCGCTGGAGAGGTTTGAGAGCACCGCGGCACTGATATTTTCCGAGGTCCGCGCCCGCCTTCGCTCAGACTGTTGCGAGCTTTGCAATTCGTGCTTCTGCTGCTTCAATTGCTGAATTACCGCGCCGTATGTATGCAGAGTGAGAGTTTCCGGAGAGTAGAAATCGGTGGTGGCGGGTTCGTCGGCGAGGAAACTCCGCCGAATGCGGCGCACAAGCATGATGCCTACGACCAGCGCAAAGGCGGCCAGTGCCAGCGAGATGGCCATTCGCAGGAAAATGGGATTGATCAGTAACTTCAATACATTCTCCAGTACCAATGCAAAAACTGATCACCGACGAAAAACGCGATGATCGCCATGCTGCCGAGGAATACGCCAAACGGCATCTGATGCCGACGCAGCGCGATGGCGGCAGACGACCAGGCGCGGCGGCGGGCTTCTCGCGACGGTTCATGATTTCGCGACACGCGGCGGCGGGATCGCTTGATCCACACGGCTAACACCGTCCAAAGTCCAAAGAGCGAGCCGGCAATGGATCCGGCAAAGATCGTGAACATGGTGAGCTTAAGGCCGAGAAATGCTCCTACCATTGCCATCAATTTGACATCGCCGAAGCCCATGCCTTCGACGCCGCGAGCGCGCAGGTAGATTGCTCCCACGCCGTAAATAAACGAGGCCCCCACGATTGCGCCCAGCAGGGAATCGGCAAAGGAAAACAGCGAAAGCGAGAAAGATGAACTTGTGGGAAGCGATACCAGTCCAGGCAAAAATTGAGACGCGAGGTCACTTACTGGAACAAACAAGCTGAAGAGCAGGCCCAAAGCTAGTCCCGGCAGCGTCATTTTGTCAGGCAGAAGCTGAGTCTCCGCATCGGTGAAGATCAAGCCTAGCAAGAGAAATCCGAAACAGCAGTATTTCAGGGTGGCAAGGGTGAGGCCGAAATGCCAGTAGCAAGCCAGAAACATTGCTCCCGTCAGAAGTTCGACCACAAGATATCGGGGCGAAATGGGTCCCTTGCAGTTCCTACAGCGTCCTCGCAAGAGCAGCCAGCTCAGCACGGGGACATTGTCGTAAAAAGAAATTGGCTGTTCACAATGCGGACACGCCGATCTCGGAGTGACCGTGGATAAGCCCCTCGGCAGGCGATAGATGCACACATTCAAGAAGCTTCCGAAGGCCAGGCCCAAGGCGAAAAACGACAATGCGTAGACAGGGTCCACCGTTTGATTTCCCGTAGTACCTCGAACGAATGCTTACATGCTGATTATAAGACCGCGAATGGCGATGGAGCAGACACCAAAGTCATTGTCCGAGAGGGCAAAAATGCGGGATTCCTGTGCCGGAATTCGTAATGAATTACGAGGCCAAAATACATGGACAAACTGCGCAAAGCATTGGTAGAGCGTCGGTTTCGAGGTGCAACTAATGCGTTGAATTGTTATACCAACGCAGGACGCGGAGAGCGCGCAGTGTGTTCCAGCGGCTTGCGCTGCCGACCTCGGTCTCCATCTGCAAGGGAATATGTTCGGGATGAAGCACGTTCAGCGGCCAGCGCCCGTTCTGGTGACGGCGCTCGATCACGACTTTAATGGCTCCACGGACGCGCCGGTCGGGCTTTAATTCTGCATTCCGCAGATAATCGAGTCCGCGCAAGACATCGTAATGCCAAAATGTTGGGAAGGAGAAGCGTAACCAGCGCTTGTCTATAACTTTGCCAGTGCGAAGCGAGCGGAACATGCAGCGTTTGAGAAGATAATTTTCGGCGCGCTTGCGAGCTTTGGTGACCGCCCCTGATTTGCGTCCCAACCGTTCGTAATCGAGCAATCCTTCGAGAACGCAGATGGTGGTGTGGAACGAGGAACGCCTGCTGGGAGGGCGTTTCGCGACAAAAGGGCCATGCCTCGCAGTTCCAGCCGCCATCTTCGAGCTGCTCGCCCAGGATTTCGTTGGCCAGTGCGTCGTTGGGTTCGTGGAAATATGCGCCAAGGCCGAGGATTCTGCCGTTGATGCAGGGCTCGGTTTCGCCGTGAAAGTAAGGCCGGTTGTCGAGCCCCTTAAACACGAGCCGCTTGTTGATGCGGCCGATCATTTTGCGGGCCTGCTTGCTGGCGGGATCGAGGCCTAGGTCCTTCAAGGCGACGAGACTATTGAGGGTAACAAGATCCCATTTTCGCGGGTCACCCCAGTAGCGGGCGGGAGACTGGGCGGCGAGGAGTTGGGCTGCCCAGCCTTCGGTGGCGACGCGTGAACGCTCGGCGGCAATCGCATCGGGAGGCTCGTCGGTCAAATCGCTCATGACCTGCCAACGGATGGCCGGATCAGAATCGAGGAGCCATTTGCTCTGCGCGGGTCGTTCGTTCATTTTTAGATTTAGACGTAACTATGTCTCCACGTGCCTTATTGCTGTACTGGAATGTCCTGATTTGTCTCCAGCTTTGGTCGGTTTCCGTGCGGACCTTCAGAGGTCTTAATCACTGTAACCGGCGCCTGCAAGGTGAAGTTCAGCACGGTTTCTGACGGCAGCTTGATTTGCTTGCTTTTGGTGGCTGCCTGCACTCCGCCGCCGACACCAGCGCCAGCCGCGGCTCCGATGCCTGCGCCTTTGCCGCCTCCGGCTAATCCGCCGATGATTGCGCCTAGTACCGCGCCGCCGCCCACTTTTTCTGCGGTGTTCTTGCTTCGGGAGGAGGCTTTCTTTTCGTACTGATCCGTTTGGATGGCGTAATGCTTGTCATGGACTTTAATGCGGTCGAGTTGCAGGTCGAGAAGAGATTGGCCCGCAAACTTACCCGCGCTGTGCACGGTTGCGACATGACCTTCGACTTCATAGCCGGCAGGCACTGCGACCTCGCCGTCTACGGTCAGCGGTGTGTTTAGCGTGGCGTGAAAAGTGTCGCCGTCCTGCGCGGTTTCCGAGTCAATCGGATCAATTAACCGCACCGAAAGAGAGGTTCCGGACGGAATCGTGACTTTCTGTGGCGGAGGCGGAGGCGGCGGTGGAGGTGGGGTCACGGGCGCAGGTGGCTCCTGATTGTTCACGGGAGGAGGAGGCGCGTTCGACGCCATCGGTATATTGTTGTTGTCATTATTCTGGGTAGAAGTTGACGCCTCGTTCTCGCTGGAATGCCGGTGGTGCCGGCGAGATGGCGGGGATGGTTTGGCGCTCTCTTCTGCTGGCGCTTGTGGCGCAGGTGCGGGGGCTTGCTGCTCGACGGTTACTGGCGCAGCCGCCACTTGCAGATTGTTTACGACCTGTTTTACCCCCGCTTCGGAGGAAGCGTATTTTGCGGCAGCATCGCGTTGAGCGTCATTGTCCACGCTGCCTGAAAGGGTCACGGTTCCGTTCGTCGCCTGCACTACAAGCTGCTTCCCCTGGAGTCCGGAATCGGCGCTCAGCTTATTCTGAATATCACTGGCGATTTGCGTATCGCTTGGAGCTTTGGAGCAGGCAACCGCCGCTATTAAGATAGCCACGAGCGTAATTGTGTTCAGGCAGCGGGAAACTCTAATCTTCATGGAAGCACTCCTGTAGTTTGCGATTGTTATTTTAGATGCAAAATGGCTGCTTACGCTCGTTGAAAAGTCATTATTCGCAAGCCGGTATTCGCGCATAGGGGCGCTCGCAGGACTTTTCAGTCAGGGGTGAGCCTAACGGATGGGATCACTTATCTCGGGCGAAACCTGTGGACCCATTTAATTGTGGCGGATAAATTTGTAGTCCAGAATGGTGACGGCGAGTTCAACCACGTCGGGGCAGTCCGGTGCGGGTCGGGCGCGAATTACCCGGCCGTGGCACAGCACATTGCTGTTTTTCTGGCCGGAGATTTCTTCGGGCATTTCGAAAATCATTTCGACCAGAGTATTGGATGGCAATTGCGATGATCCATGGAAAAACAATCCGGATTGACTGAGGTTTTCAATGTTTCCGTCCGCCCAGTTTCCGACATTTCGCACGCGGTAACGCAGTGGAGCCACGAACTTGAGGCGGCGTGCACGAGGCATCCACGTTGATTTGTAGCTTCGCTTATCTTCGGGGACGACGCCCGCTGTGGCCTGCTGTTCGAGGCGTTCGGTACGGCGCATGGTTTCCCAGTCGTATCTGTATTCGGCGGCGCAAAGCATGCAGACCTGATAGTAATGGCCGTCCGGCGCCCGCCGCGGCCAGGAAAACTCGTGGGAGCAACTGCGAAGCATAAGGGCGTCCAGCAATTTCTGAGGCATGGTCGTGTTCCGGACCGGGAAAACGCCGGACCACCATCATCTAACGGGGGAGCGAAGTTGGGTAGGTTACTTTTGTGTATTTGGGACTTAACCGGCTAACTCTTGATAAGGTTACTTGGACCTGAATTTGCAGGGATTGCGGTTGACCAACAGGAACGGTTCCCTAATGGTTGTTTCAATTGTTCCAGTTTTTCCTACATGCAGCGGGGTGAGTGGTGGAATGAGAACCACATTGACTATTTTATTTGGGATCACGTTGCGTGGCAACGGGACTTGTTGCTCAAAATGACGCAAATCCAAAAATCGTTTGCCAGGGCGAGTATTCGATTTTGGGGACGGAAGCCGACGGCCGGTTCCCTAAAGTGAAACAAATTGACCAGTGGCATATGGACTCGTATCCGGACGGCTCTTATTCCGTCGTCGTAGACCTCACGACCGCTGTCGAGGACACCAAGGTGGAGGAGCGCCACCCACTGACCAAAGAGATGAAGCCCAGTGGATTCGTTTCGGTAATGTCAAACGGAGCGGCGGCGGACAGGCGGACCATGAGTGTCGACTGTGACTACGGGGTTACGGAACTTGGCTGCCACACCGTTATTAAAGGCATCTCAGCCGCTGTGAGGATTCCCCAAAAGCTGCCATACGTTTTCTGGCCCACCGCCGAAGTGCCAACCTTTGATTTTCCTTGGATGGTCCAAGCGTTGGCTTCAAGGCGGAACGTGTTATCGGAGGCAAAAAATCGCAGTCCCGGTGATCACGTTGGACGACGGGGAAGTCGAGAACACCATCACTCTCAAAGTCCAAGAGATTGAACAGATTGAATATCTGGGGCTCGAAACAGTTGAGGTGTTAGGGAGAAAACTTCGTGCTCACAAACTTTCGGCTTTCTTATTCAGCTCAACCCGGAGGACATTAGAAGAATTGTGGATATCCCAATCTGGGATTTTGCTTTCCTCGAGAATGGACGGGGAGGATGGCGTAAGTATGGATCTGACATAAGTATTCGGGCCCTCCGCTTGGGCAGTAGGAATAGTGTCTTTCAGTCCACATACCTTTCGCGCCTCGTAACCCTTCGCAATTTTCGGTTGGTTTCACCGTGTATCATCAGCCCGTGAATGATGTGTCTCCTTTCGTGCTGGCTGGGGGAAGAGCACGCGCATGGGGCAGGATAAGGCCTTTCTGCAACTTGGTGGAGAAACATTGTTGGAGCGGGCGCAGAAGGTCATAAAGTGCGTGAGCGAGGACGTTCGTATAGTGGGCGATCCGGCAAAGTTTGGCGCGTACGGAGTTGTAGTGCAGGACATGTATCCTGATCGCGGGCCGTTGGGCGGTATCCATGCGGCGCTGGTTCAGACCAGGACGGAGTTCAATCTCATCATGGCCGTTGATATGCCATTTGTTGAGGCGCGATTTCTCGACTTTCTTATTTCGGAAGCACGCGGCCGAGAGGCAGTAGTCACGGTTCCGCGCACTGGAGGATATTTGCATCCTCTATGCGGCATTTACCGGCGGGAGTTTGCCGCGGTGAGCGAGAAAGCACTGATTCGTGGACAGAATAAAATTGATACCTTATTTGCCGGACTCCAAACGAGAGTGATTGAAGAAGAAGAAATCGTGGGTAGGGGATTTAATGCGGAGATGTTTCGCAATGTGAATACTCCAGATGACTGGATGGATGTCCAAGCCTGTTCAAGCAGCACGAGAAAGCACACGAACTGTATTTGAAGAACCAACAAACCCAATGAGCGTATCGGAAACACACGGCCCATATATCGCTTTCGAAGATGTATCGAAGTCTTTTGGAGATAACCACGTGCTCGATCACGTGACCTTTGACGTGCTGCCGGGGGAAACGGTGTGCATCCTCGGCCGCAGTGGCGTGGGGAAATCGGTGACGTTGCAAAACATTATGGGATTTATGAAGCCGGATTCCGGCCGGGTCATCGTGGATCAACAAGATATCACCGACTTTACCGAGGATGAACTGGAGCCGATTCGCAAGAAAGTGACGATGGTCTTTCAGAATGGCGCGCTATTTGATTCGCTGACGATCCGGGAAAATATTGCATTTCCGCTTCGCGAACGGAAAGGAATCACCGAAGACCAGATTTTTCAGATTGTGGATGGCTTGCTGGAGATGGTGGGCGTCGCCGACATGGGAGAACTGCTTCCGTCGGATTTATCCACCGGAATGAAACGGTCGGTGGCGATTGCGCGGGCGCTGGCGGCGCAGCCGGAGTGTGTTTTGTATGACGAGCCGACTACGATGGTTGATCCGCTGATGGCGCAATTGCTGGGCGACTCATCAAGCGGCTGAAAACGCAATTGCGTTTAACCAGCGTGGTGGTGACGCACGACATGCGTCTGGCAAAGAAGCTGGCAAATCGAATTGTTTTTCTGCATGAAGGCAAAGTGCTGTTTTTTGGGACATATCCGGAGATGGAAAAGAGCGAAGAGCCGATCGTAAAAGAGTTTCTGGAAATGGATGAGCTGAGACTGGACGCATAGTGCGTTGTCATCCTCAGCGAAGCGAGTTCAGCGCGGTCAACTACATAGGTCCTTCGCTTTGCTCAGGATGACTAGGTTAATTTTTTAATTGTTAAGACAAAGTTTCCGAACGGGCGCTGTCAAAAACCTTCCCGTACAAGTTTCTCCAGCGTGATCGAGCTGCGCGATGATTGCGGCCGCATCATCTTCTCGACATATTTTGCAACGACATCGGTCTCGAGGTTTACCGGATCGCCTAGTTGCAGAGATTTTAAGTTCGTCATCGTTACTGTGTGTGGAATGATGGCGAGCGCTACTGAAGTTTCCTCTACCTTTGCCACGGTTAGACTGATTCCTTCAATGCAAATTGAACCCTTCAGAACAACATAACGCGCCAGATCGGTGGGGACTTCGACGGTGAGCCAATAATCGTCCGCGTCGGGGATTCTGGTGAGTGAGACAAATGTCCCAACGCCATCTACGTGACCCTGCACTATGTGTCCCCCGAAGCGGCCATCCGAGCGTAGGGGAAGCTCCAGATTTACGAGAGATTTCGGTTTGATCCGCGAAAACGAGGTACGAGCCCATGTTTCCTGGGCAAGGTCAGCGCTGAAACTTGACTTAGTGATTTCGACGGCAGTAAGGCAGACGCCGCTGACCGCAAGACTGTCTCCCTTTTTCAGTTCTTTGACCAGCTGCGAAGAGGCGACCGTCAGGCGGCGATTCTTTTTTTGTTCCACAATGCTGGCTATTCTGCCAACTTCTTCAATGATTCCGGTAAACAATTCTTCCTCCGAAAGACCGCTCTGTTCAGTCTGCGTATGGATCTCTCAAATATCCTTCGACGGCAAACTCTTCTCCAAAACGATGCAGGGACAGCGATTTTACCGATGGCGCGTCCCGCAAACTTCTATATCCGGCCCCATAGGCGAATGGAATGGACTCTTCTCCAGCGAGTATCTTCGGTGCGTAGTATAAGAAAACTTTGTCCACGACACCGGACGCGAGCGCTGCCCAATTCACATGTGCTCCGCCCTCAATTAAAACACCTGTAAGTTCCATTTCTCCCAGAGCACTCACAATGCCCGCCATGTCTGGCCTGCCATCCGTCGCGCCCACTGCTATTTGCTCGACTCGAACTCCGAGTTTTTGCAGCTTCTTTTTTTTCTTCTCCTCAGCGAGCGAGCAGAGAACGATAACGTCATCTTTGGCGGTTCGCACGACCCGCGATTCCAGCGGCAATCGGAGGCGCGAGTCTAGGATTATGCGCAAGAGCGGACGGCGGCGCGGTTCTCCGGTTCGGTCGGTGAGTAAAGGATTGTCGGCTAGAACCGTGCCGACTCCAACTAAAATGGCATCGTTCTGGTGGCGCAATTGTTGACTGTGGGCGCGTGCTGCTTCGCCCGTGACCCAGTCGCCGGATGCGCGAGCGGCGATGGGAGAATTGATTTCCCGCAGGGATCGCGGAGGAGGAGCGATTTTGCCATCAAGGGTCATGGCAGCCTTCAGCGTGACGAGCGGAACGTGATGGCGGATATATTTAGCAAAAGATTCATTCAGTCGCCGCGCTTCAGCTTCCAGAGTGCCGGTTTGCACGTCGGCACCGGCGGCGCGAAGAAAGTCGAAGCCCTTTCCACTTACCAATGGATTTGGATCCTGCATCGAAGCTACGACGCGACTGATTCCGGCGGCGACAACCGCTTCGGCGCACGGACCGGTTCTGCCCCGATGGATGCACGGTTCAAGATTGATAAACAATGACGCACCGCGAGATTTGTCTCCCGCGTGCTCGATGGCTATGATCTCCGCGTGACGCACGCCATCGTAAGTGTGAAAGCCCTCTCCGACGATCTTGCCATCGCTGCTGACGATGACCGCGCCGACACACGGGTTGGGAGAAGTTAGGGCGATCCCTCTGCGTGCCAATTCAAGAGCGCGGCTGAGGAAGTGTGCGTCGTTGTCGGGACCGGACATTTGGTTGTTTGAGAACGAAGCCGATGCCTATCCGAAGAATCAGTTGAATAACGACTCTACAAAATCCTTGGGATTGAACCGGAGAAGGTCTCCTGCTTTTTCTCCCACTCCTACGTAACGGACCGGAAGGCCAAGTTCGCGGCAAATTGCCACGACAACGCCGCCCTTGGCCGTACCGTCGAGCTTCGTGAGTACAATTCCCGTCACAGCCGCAGATTCGGTGAATAGCCGAGCCTGCTGTAGACCATTCTGCCCGGTCGTGGCGTCCATCACGAGAAGCGTTTCGTGAGGCGCTCCGGGGATGATACGTTGAGCGGTGCGGCGCATTTTTTCCAACTCAGACATTAAGTTAGCTTTGGTGTGCAGGCGGCCGGCTGTATCTACGATGACATAATCGGTGTGCCGGGCAGATGCTGCCTGAAGCGCGTCAAAGAGCACTGCCGCGGGATCGCCGCCAGCTTTTGTGCGGATCACTTCGGTGCCGGTGCGGCCCCCCCAAACCTCAAGCTGCTCGATGGCTGCGGCTCGAAATGTATCGGCCGCGCACAACAGGACGGTTTTTCCATCCGAGCGCAGCACTTGAGCAAGCTTTCCGATGGTTGTGGTCTTGCCGGTTCCATTGACCCCCACGACTAGGATTACTTCGGGCGTGCCATCAAGCGCCTGGATCGGCGGAGTGTTGGCAGCGTTGATGATTGCGAGCAGTTCGTCCTTCAGCAGACGTTTGAGTTCGTCAACATCCTTGATCTGCTTGCGATCTGCCTTTTCGCGCAGCTTGGCCAGAACCTCCTGGGTTGTGTCGTTTCCCAAATCTGCTCCGAGCAGAATTCCTTCCAAATCATCCAACGTGCTGCGATCTATCTCTTTGTTGAACGAAACTGCCTCTTCGATGCGCTCGCTCAGATTTTCGCGCGTCCGAGTGACCGCTTCTTTCATCCGGTCGAAGAGGCCTGGCTTAGGCTCGGTACTTCCAAAAAGAGTTTGAATCATAGAATCGCGGTGATGGTTTAAGTGGAAGAAGTAATTATAGCGGCCAGGCGATTGTGGAGCAGAATCCAGGTAGGTCAAAGGCAACGGAGAGGAGTGGTCCGCCCCACAAAGCCAGTTTAGACCGGCGAGGGGACTTCTGGAATCGTGATCTCGACTTGCGGCTTCCAGACTACCGGCACAACTGGACCGATTAGGAAAATCCATTGCAGCGCCCCAACTCCGGTGACCACCGAAGTGATCAGGAAAGGCCAATAGAAATGGCCGGTGCGGCCAAGCAGGAATCCGGTTAGGGCCGGGGCGACTACGCCCGCGAGATTGGCCACGAAGTTCTCGACCCCCATCCATCGGCCCGCGGCCAGGGGACCCGCAAGGGTTTGTGATACCGCAAATAAGTTCGAGCTTGTCATTCCCATGGATGCCCCTGCCAGCAGCAGAAGCGCCACCAGGACGCCTTGCGGCGCGACGCTGCACCCAGCCATGAAAAGGCCGGTGCAAGTCAGACCTAGAACGACGAAAGTGTTGCGGACGCGGGTGGGCGAACCACCTCCCGAAATTAAGTGATCTGATAAGCGGCCGCACACAAGGCATGACAAAGCTGACATCACAAAGGTGGCTCCGCCAATTCTCGCCATCGCTTCAGTGGAGAAATGGCGCTCTGTGACCAGATAGAAAGGCAGCCAGGTAAGAAGAACGTAGAGAGGATAATTCATGCAGAAATGGCCAATCCATGTTCCCCACGATGACCGGTGCGCAAAAATCTCGGAAAGATCAGGACCGTGCTTCATATGGAGGGCGCCACGAGTGGGCGTGCGAGGCATCCATCGAAGCCAGGGAGGCAGCCACAAGATGCCGGCGACGCCGAGGACAACGAAGAATGGCCTCCATCCGAAATGCGCCACTAAAGTCGCGCCGAGAAAAATGCCAATCGCAGGTCCCAGAGACTGGCCCGCTCCAATAATTGAATTGGCGACACCGCGCTGGCGCTCCACGAAGTGACTGGCAAAAATCTTTGCGTATGAGGGATAAGCGACGGACTCTCCAATCCCGAGGATGACTCTTATAAACAGGAGCATGACAAAGGTGTGTGCCAGACCAGTGAACGCGGTGGCAGCCGACCACACGAAGAAGCCAATAGCGAAGACCCACTTTACATCGAAGCGATCCACCAACCATCCCACGGGGATTTGCATGCAGGCGTAGGTCCAGAAGAAAGCCGAAAGCAGAATTCCGAGCTGCGCGGGGGAGAGGCCCAGTTCGATTTTCAATAAAGGGGCCGCGACAGAAAGGTTGGCGCGGTCAATGTAGTTGATGAAAACGGAAAGGCCGAGTAATACCAGCACCCAGATTAATGCGGGCGGAAGTTTCTCCCTGCTCGATGTGCGATTGGCAGACATGAGTATGGCGCACCATCATAAACCTTGAAGGTGAGGAAGGTTTTTGAATAGAGCCGAAAGGAAGAAGCCTAAGTGCGATTGGCTTGAGCCAAGACGAGACCATCGCCTGGAGCCGCGCTTGCGGAGGCAGCGGCTGCGGCGGCGACGACGGCTGGAGCTGGCGTTTTTCGTTGCACCCGAATTTCACCTCGGGTGTAAATTGCGTCCAAGGCAATGACTGCCGCGGGATCCAACCGCTTGCCCGATAGCGAGTGAATGATTCTCAATGCTTCATGAGGCTCGTGAGCCTGCTGATAGGGACGATTCGTCGTGAGCGCGTCAAAGGTGTCGGCTACGGCAATGATGCGAGGCAGCAACGGGATTTCATCGCCTTTCAATGCTCGCGGGTAGCCACGGCCATCGAGGGATTCATGATGCAGTTCGATGCCGGGAATCATGTCTTTCAATTGCGCGACCGGCCGCAAAATGTTGGCGCCTTTGGTGGTGTGCGTCTTCATGATGTCGAATTCTTCCGGAGTAAGCGCGCCGGGTTTCTTCAGGATGCGATCTTCGATTCCGATTTTGCCCACGTCATGCAACTGAGCTGCTACCCGCACGATCTCGATGAAGTCGTCATTCTGTCCCATTTCCTTCGCGATCAACACGGAATAGCGGGTCACACGGTCGGAGTGTCCACGGGTGTAGGGATCCTTTTCGTCAACCGCGCCGGCAAGCATTTGGATTGAACCCATGAAAAGCTCAAGGTTTTCGTTGGCGGCGCGCTTCAGGTCGAGCACGAAGCGCTCGAGCTCTTCGGACATGGTATTGAATGTGACTGCCAATTCGCCAATTTCTGTTCGGCTCTTGAGTTGAACGCGCTGGCTGAAATCGCCACGAGCGATTGCCCGGCTGGATTCGGTCAAAATTTCCAGGGGGTTCGTGATTCGGCGAGCGGCGATCGTACCAATTCCGATGCTTAAGGCAACGGCCATCATTGCCAAAAGCCGGCCCGTGCGTTGCATTTCGTAAACGCCGCGGTAGGCTTCGTCGCGAGGTTTCTGCACCACGACCGCCCAGTCCAGATTTGAAACGGGACTATAAGTTCCCAACATCTTGGCACCGTTCTTGTCGCCAATGGAAAATTCGCGAGTAGCGGCGACCATTTGTGCCTTGCTTCCTTCATCCACAAAATTGCGGACAATCTCGAAGTTGCTCATGTCCTGCCCGGTAGCGTAACTGGAAGTCGCTCCCGCAACCAGACGCCCCTGGCTGTCCACTACGTATGGGGTGAGGCCGCCGCGATTCACTTCCTGCAAGCGTCGAATGAGAAATTGCAGATCCACAACGGAAGCAATCATTCCGAGGAAACGTCCGCCGTACGTCACTGGTGTGCTTACCAGCATAACGGTGCGGGCGGATTTTCCGGTTCCCACCACCAAAGCCTCTCCGTTGTAAGCGCGACCGTCTCGGGATGCGATGAAAGCCCGCTCAAGTTCCTTTTGCAAGAAAGCGTCAGGAGCGATTCGACCCGCTGATATGCCCTTGGCGTCAGAATTTAAAAGAGTGGCGTAGGCCAGGTCATTGGAAGAAGAGACGAAGTTTTCCAGCAAGGCACGGAGTTCAGGCGCTTCGACATGTTCAGCTGTGATATCTCCTCCGCTCGCCACCTGGAGTGCTGACGACAGATTTGCCAGCATCATTCGCAGCGATTCCTGGTGCTGCGAGATATCGTCCGCAAGTGAGCGGGTCACGGTGTTTTGGAGAAGTCTTTCGTTAGTGATCAGGCGCTCGCGATTTATATCTTCCATCTGAATCGAGTAAAAATAGACTGGCACCACGCTGATCAGCGTGAGAACGCCGAGGATCAGATAGAGGATGGGAACCCGAGTTGGAAGATACTTTAAGGGCAAGATGGTCTGTTGCGCCGCGACTGCTTGCGGCCTTTCAAAGGGAACCTTCAAATCTTACTTGGAAATAGAGGAGGGGGAATGAAGATGAGGTGCCAAGCGATTACGAAAGTACCGCTGCGGACACTGTTAGAGGCCTGGTCTCGATATTGTGCTCTCGCTTTTGACCGTCCGTGTCATAAGTTCGTGGATGGCGTCGGTGGGCGACTTTCCCTTGTGCAGGATTGCGTGCATTTGGGACGCGATCGGCAGTTCGATTCCATGAGCATCTGCCAGACCAACGGCGGCTTGGGTCGTGGAAATGCCCTCGGCTACCATGCCGTGCATGGCGTGAATGATGTCAGGAAGCTTGCGTCCCTGGCCTAATTCGAATCCAACGCTGCGATTGCGCGAAAGCTCGCCCGTACAGGTGAGCACAAGGTCGCCGAGTCCGGCTAATCCTGCCATAGTTTCTGACCGTCCGCCGCAGGCAACGACCAAACGGGTAATTTCGGTCAGGCCGCGAGTGATGAGGGCCGCGATGGAATTGTGCCCAAATCCGAGTCCGCTGCAAACTCCGGCGGCCATGGCAATGATGTTTTTCAGCGCACCGCCGAGTTCCACCCCGGTAACATCATCGTTCGTGTACAAGCGGAACCGGGCATCGCTAAATTCCATTTGCACAACTCGTGCCAGCTCGGGATCGAGCGATGCAATGGTCAGAGCGGTGGGATCTCCGCGAGCCGCTTCTAATGCGAAGGAGGGGCCGCTGAGCGCGCCAACGCGAGGAACGAAGCCGTCGCCGGAAGAGACGACGGCAGTGATCACTTCGGTCATCCTCAGCAAAGTCTGGGGCTCCAGACCTTTGGTGGCGCTAACAAACAACATCTCAGAATGCAGATGGGGTTGCATCTCCAGCATGAGAGAACGGCAGTGCTGCGATGGCATCACACTGATCACGATTTCGACGTCTCGGAGAGCTTGCTCCATGCTGGTCGTCGCTGTTACGCATTGTGGGATCGGCTGCTGCGGGAGAAATATGTTGTTGGTTCGCGTAGCGCCTATGGAATCAGAAACTTCTTTCTCGTGAGCCCAGAGCTGAATGGAGTGTGAATCCTGGCGTCCGAGAATGATGGAAAGTCCCGTTCCCCATGCATCCGGCGCCAATGATCGCAATTCGGCTCATGCTCGCTTCCTCCGGAAGCGGGGTTCGGTTCCCGCGATCAGCCGTCGAATGTTGGCGTGATGTCTGAAAACAATGAGAAGGGAGGCGCAGGCCATCAAGGAGAGAGTGCGTTTATCCAAATGCGGGTCCAGCAATAGAGCCAATATGGGTAACAGAATGACCGCGGCCATTGAGCTCAGCGAAACGTAGCGGAACAGGAGAACCAGAATCGCGAATATCGCCAGCGCAAGTAAAACCGCTTTTGGGGCGAGAAGAATGAATGAACCCAATCCAGTCGCAACTCCTTTACCGCCCCGAAAATTGAGCCATAAAGGAAATATATGGCCAACGATGGCAAAAAGCGCTGCGGTCGCAGCCAGCGAAGTCTTCCCTGGAAATAAATATTCGGTAAGAACGACGGCCGCAAGCCCTTTGAGCGCGTCGAGGATTAGGGTCATAACTCCCAAGAGTGGCGATGACCGCGCCACGTTCGTAGCGCCAATGTTTCCGCTGCCGGCTTTTCGGATATCCTCGCCGCGAAATGAACGAACTAGAATGAACCCGAACGGGATTGATCCGAGGAGATATCCGAGCACGATAGTTGTGACGATAGGCACAGATTTCTTCTGCAATGTTGAGAAGACCAGCTAATCAGCGAAATTCGAAGCGTGCAATCTTTGTGTATTGCGATCCTTCCGCCGAAAGCTTGCTCTGGTAAAGAAAGAACTCATGGGCGGTCATCGTACCAAATTCGGGGGGAGACAATGCTGTCAATTTTTTCTGTAGCTGTTCGAATCGGCGATTGGGGCGGTCATCCTTTCGATGGTGAGGCGTGCCGGATCCCGCACGCGCGAGTGTGATATGCGGACTGAATGGATGAATCTCTTTGGGAACTCCGAGCGTGAACATTGTCTCGTCAGTTTTAGCCGCGAGCGAAGCAAGTTGTGGGCCTCCATTGAGGCCAATCCAAAAGATGCGAGGAAGCTTGGCTCCCGGGAAAAATCCGCATCCACGGAAAGTGATTTCAAGAGGTTTGGACCTGACAGACGAGAGCGCGGCTTGGATTACCTGGAGTGCTTCATCGGGGTTTTCGCCGATGAACTTCAAAGTGACGTGCAACGACTCGGGCCGTGCCCATCTTGCTTCCGGCGCGAATCCCGATATTCCTTCTACGAATCGCTGGATGCGGGTGCGGATGTGATCGTCAAGATCGAGAGCGACAAAGAGGCGCATGAAGGAGCTTCTGGCTGCTAACTACTAGCTCCTAGCTTAAACCGAAGGCAACTGGAGAATATTTATATGGGGCCGATTCTCTTCATCAATTTGTCGAAATGGTGAAGTTCACCGTGATGCGGGCTTCGGTTTCGACGGCTTTTCCATCCTGATAATACGGCTTGAAGTGCCACTGCGTGACAGCTTCGCGGGCCGCTTCAGAAAGAATCGCGGGCCCACTGATCACGTGCAAGTCCTCAATTCTGCCCTCTTTTCCGATTAAGGCTTGCAGCACGACCGCGCCTTCAACTTTCATTTGCCGCGCCAGCAACGGATAATTGGGCCGGACCGGACGGGAAATCACTTCCGCCGCACTCGGCGACATTTTAACCCGGTCAGACGCAACGATCGTGGCTTGACGCGCGGTCTCGCTGGTGACAACGGCCGGCTCAGACGCAGGCGGGGTCGCGGGCTGCATGTCAACTTTTACCGAATTGTTTCCGGGATGCACGGTTTGATGGTGGTCCCCGGCTACTACTTCAACTTGAAGCGGAGGCAGTACGGCGCGGCTGGTCACGACCGGGCCAGAAGAGTCCTCGGCGCTCGCGGTTGCCACAGGTGCTTGCTTATGCGGTTTCGCCTTCGGCTTTGTAGTGGCGGGCAGAACCGGCTGAGCCACTTTCGGGGCCGCTTCGGTGGTAATTTCAGCGGAGGTGTCGTCAGACTGGTCAGCTTGCGATGCGGCGTCAGGTGGAAACAGAGACTGTGACAAAAATGGCCAGTTCTTGGCGGCCACGACGACCAGCGACGCTAGTAAAAGAACCAGCGCAATCAGCATCCGCCGACGTTGTTTTGGTTGGTGATCTTCAGGTAGAGGACTGCTTACTTCGGCTTCGACCTTCTGTTCCAGCACTGGCATGTTGGAGCTCCCCGGCCACGGGGGATCGGGCCTGGGGATAGTATGCCCTGAAATTCGCCGGAAGGCCAGTAAGAATTTAGTTACCTTGGAATCGCCGTTTTAGGTCTACGTGGCGAACGTTTCCTTGCCCGGCGCGATCCGTTTATTCGCGTTCAGGCTCGCAATAACGCACAAATCCCGAAACACCCGTGCGTTCAAGGGAGACACTTGGCCCGCCCTTGCCAAGACGTCCGCAAAACTGCGTCTCAGGATCTGGTAAATAGCCATCATTTCCTGCACCGTCGGCTGCCGGCTGTTCCTCACGAATATACTTCCGAACTCGCGGAATACACCCCGAATAGTGCCATCATGAACGTAAATGTCGGTCCCATTCAAATCGCTGAGGGATTTCTGGATTCGATGCGCTCTCGATTCGCAAACCACCCAAATATGCCCACTTCGCGTCGCGCGTTCCAACCCAATCGCCAATCCCAGTTCAAGCGGCATATTGAAACGCGGCGTGCTGGGACGTGTTCGGTCAAGTTGCACGCGGGAAAGATCGTGCACCGAATATTGACATTCTTCGATAAGCCCGAGGATGCGTTCAAGTCGTCGCTGGCTGGACGGAATCTCTAACGTGGCGCGAGGAATAAACCCGAAGGCGCTGATCGCTGCGATGTAGGCAAGAAATAAATTTTCGAACTTCGGGTCATACGGAATGTTGAGAAATACTGATTCCGCGCTAGCGGGATGTTTTCGAACCGTGTGCTTTGGACTTCGGGATCACAAATTCGGCATGTTTGCGGCCAGCCTTCTTTTTGGCAGCAAATAATATACCCGCGCGGCTCGCTCTTCGATAGCGCGAGACCGGAGCCGAATCGTCGCGCGTGTGACGCTTCAGGACATCAATCAGTCGGCGCACCCGCGATTCGGATACGCCAAGAGCTTCCGCCGTATCGCGTACCGTGGCGAAACGTCCCCGGACTTTGATTGGTTGCGGCATAGAATCAACTATAACCCGCTCAGCAGATTCCAACTCATTGTGGCGCGGACGCTTCCATCCGCTACTACTGGCTTGGATGTCGCGACTTCGACGGGGCATTCACGTAAGGCCGAGGAGTACGGTTTCAATTTAGGAATGATCATTTCGGCAGGCCTTTGTCGTCATAGAGAAGGTTGCCATGATCAGCCGAGCGAAGTGGCTCCTTCAATCGCGTGGCGCAGTCCCGGCCGATTTCGAGCAGGCGATCGGAAAGCTTGACGGTATGTTTGTCGCTGTCCATCACGCTTCTGGCGAATACTAGCAGGCTAACTGTTCGCGGGTGAGCTTGAGCCCATTGAGGTTTCCAAGGACGGTTACGGCGATCGAATCGGTCTGAAAGAACTGGTTTGCCAATTCTTTTAATTCGTCCGACGTCACACTCTCGATTTTCTCAATCAGCTCATCCAAACCATAGAAGTGGTCGAAATACATTTCCTGACGAGCCAGGTTCGACATGCGGGCGGTGGATGACTCGAGCGAAAGCATCAGGCTGCCCTTCAATTGATCCTTGGCGCGCCGGAGTTCGTCGGGAGGCACCTCTTCGACCTTCAGTTTGCGAAATTCCGAAACGATGGATTGCACCACTTTCGGTGCAGATTCGCGGGAGGTTCCGGCATACACCGAAAGGCATCCGGTATCGCGGTACGGAGTCAGATCGCTATAGATGGCATAGGCCAGACCCTGCCGCTCGCGAATGTTCTGGAACAGGCGGGAGCTCATCCCACCACCCAGAAGCGTGTTCAATATGTATGAGGCATGACGGCGTTCATGGGTGATCGGATGCGAAGGCACGCCCACGCAAATCTGCACCTGCTCCAGTGCTTTCTTGTTGCGCATGATGATTCGCGGAACAATCTTCGGCTGCGGGCTGTGGAAGCCATTCTTCATGGGCTTCATCTTGTCAAAGTGCTTGGCTACCAGATCTACGAAGTGCTGGTGTTTTAAATGTCCAGCGGCACAAATAATCAGATTGCCAGGAGCAAAACGCTGGCCGTAGAAATCCATCACTGGATCGCGCTCGAACTTTCTGACCGTATCTTTTGTGCCTAAAATTGGTTTACCCAGAGGATGGTCTTTCCAGAAATTCTGGGTAAAAATCTCGTGAACGAGGTAATCTGGACTGTCCTCGTCCATTTTGATTTCTTCCAGAATCACACCACGTTCACGGCCAATGTCGGTGGCATCGAATACGGGATTCAACACCAAATCGCTGAGCACGTCCATGGCGATCGGCAGATGGTCGTCGAGAACTTTGACGTTGAAACTGATACATTCTTTGGCGGTGAAGGCGTCCATATTGCCGCCGATGGAATCAACCTGGCGTGCGATGTCTTCCGCGGTGCGATGCTTGGTTCCTTTGAAGACCATATGCTCAACGAAATGGGATATGCCATTCCATTGCAGGTCTTCATCCCGCGAGCCCGTCTTGATCCATATTCCGATGGAGACGGAGCGAATGTGCTCCATTTCCTCCGTAATAATGGAGAGTCCATTGGGCAGGACTTCGCGGTGGATGTTACGGACTTCTTCGACCATGAATTTTCACCAAAGAGCTTCGGCAGACGGCAGAAGCCAACGACTTATCTATTGTTACACACAGAGGGCAAGGACGCTAATCACACATAACTTATGCGTTTTCAGCAACTTGCTAAGAGTTCTTATAGATTCGCTTCCGCTTCCTTGTGGCTTTGCATTTCGCCTGACGATTATTAGATGCAGCCCGATATCAAACGAACCGAGCTCGTAGGCTTGAGCCTGGAGGAGCTCACAGTCCTCACAGATGGGTGGGGAGAGCCTGCTTTCCGGGCGCGCCAACTCTTTGAAGCCTTGTACCGGCAGCGATTAGATTCTATCGAGGGTATCTCCACCTTGCCTCTCAGGCTGCGCGAGGTTTTGACTCAATCGGGCGTTTTGGTGGGAGTGCCCAAGATTCAAAAGAAATTCGTCTCCAGCGATGGCACCGTACGTTATTTGATTGCCTTAAGCGACGAACAAACAGTGGAAACGGTATGGATGCCTGAGGGGGATGATGGCGAAGCTGGAGACGGCACCGATGCAGGAGAGGACGTCGAGGGACGACACCGGGGTAGGGCGACCATTTGCATCTCCAGCCAGGTGGGATGCGCGGTCGGCTGTCAGTTCTGTTTAACAGCGTTGCTTGGAGTAAAGCGTAATCTTTCCGCGGGGGAAATCGTTGGCCAGGTTTGTGCCGCACTCAATGACCAGCATGCTTCGCCTCCAAATGATCGCGTGAATTTGGTTTTTATGGGTATGGGCGAGCCTTTTCTGAATTACGACAATTTCATAAAGGCAGTCCGGCTTTTGAAGGATGGCGTCGGGATTCCGGAGTCACGGATGACGGTCTCGACCGCAGGCATCGTTCCACGGATATATGATCTCGGATCGGAAGCGGTGCGCCCTAAATTGGCGATCTCATTGAACGCTTCGAATGACGATCTGCGGACGAGGCTAATGCCAATCAACCGCAAATGGAATTTGGAGAAACTGATAGCTGCGGCTCGGGATTTTCCGCTGCGATCGCGAGAGAAACTTACATTCGAGTACGTTCTTCTCAGCGAAGTAAACGACTCGACTGCGAATGCGCGCGAAGTGGTCGAATTAATTCGGGGCATCCGCGCCAAAGTAAATTTGATCGCCCTGAATCCAGGCCCGGGAATTGATTTTGAAACGCCAGCTCAGAACCGGGTCCTTCAATTTCAGGACATATTGGTGCGCGCCGGTATTCCCGCGTTTATTCGACGTCCAAGAGGCCGCGACATCTATGCTGCTTGCGGGCAATTAAAACGCACCGTGGAAATGGAGTCGTGATCACTGCCAGGGTTGTTGACCGGTGAGCGCCGTGATGTCACTATACGGCCCTCAGGAGAAAGGAATCGCTGATGATTGCAAGAAGAGCCGCTGTGTTCGTCGCTACACTTTTTCTGATCTTCAACATATTCGCACTTCAAACTACTGCCCTGTCTCAAGCTGGCTCAACGCCCACGACCGGAACAGTACCAGCAACTAAGGCCACTCAATCCGCGAATGAAGCCGGCAACAAGGCATCCGCCCCAATTGCTGTGAAAGGGGGCGCTTCCGCCGCAGACATCGCAGCCGCCAAATCTAGCGGCAAAGTGTGGGTAAACACCGATACCGGTGTGTATCACAAGAGTGGCCGATGGTACGGCAAAACCAAGGCAGGCAAGTTCATGACCGAGACGGAGGCGAAGGCCGCGGGGTACAAAGAAGCCAAGCGACAATAAAACTTAAGGAGGAGAGATGACTCGTAAGAATTTGCTTTCTAAAATACTGGTCGTTATTTTTGCAATCGGATTGCTGGGCTATTCGAGCTTCGCGCAGACAACAAGCATGCCGAAAGGCACCGATAAAACCGCCACGTCTTCCAAAACGACACTGGTGGACATTAACTCGGCAACCAAAGATCAACTCGACGCCCTTCCCGGAATCGGAGATAAGTACGCTCAGAAGATTATTGACGGGCGTCCTTATTCGAGGAAGACAGAACTGACCAGCAAAAAAATCATTCCCGCGGCCACTTACGCCAAGATTAAAGACATGATCATCGCGAAACAGAAGTAGTCACATTATTTTCGATGGGGTGACGGCATCCCGCGTGCCGGCCGGAGAGAGGACTTATGTCGTGCTCAGAGCAATCTAAACTGAGTACGAGACATCCTCGTCCGCGGCAATTTCCGCTACGCCTGAATTTACGGAAGGAGCAGCCACAGCGCCTTTGTTACCGCGGCGCATGGCCACGATTCCTGTGCGCACCATTTCCAGAACGCCATAGGGGCGAAGCACTTCGAGCAGTCCATCAATTTTATCTTCGGTGCCGGTTATTTCGATGGTGAGCGATTCGGGAGCGACATCCACTACGCGCGCGCGGAACACGCTTGCAAGTTCAAGCACGTGAGAACGTGCATCGTGCGTGGCAGCGACTTTGATCATGGCGAGGTCGCGGATGATCGCCGGCGATTCAGTAATATTTTCGACCAACAATACATTTACGAGCTTGTAGAGATTCGCTTCGATGCGGCGCGCCTGGTCGTAGTCGGCATCTACGGTGATCGTCATTCGCGAAACTTCCGGCTTTTCGGTGCGGCCGACGGTCAATGAGTCAATGTTGAAGGCGCGGCGGCGGAACAGGGACGCGACGCGGGTCAGGACGCCTGGTTTGTTTTCGACGTAAACAACGTATGTGTTCATCATGAGTTTTCTTCCAAATGGCAGACTTGCGCGGAGGCGGGAAGGGCACGGCTTTCAGCCGTGATGAAATCTTGCATTCGCCGGTTCACGGCCCGACTGAAAGTCGGGCCCTTCCCGATTCGCTTACCGTTAAGGCGATTTTCGGCGTGCCAGCTAGTGTTCTGTTCTCGAGATATCTGTCCATTACTCATCGTCGGCAGTCTCCACCAGCGGCGTGGGCCGGCGAATCATGTCGTGTAGGGCCGCTCCGGCGGCGACCATCGGATAGACGGTGTCTTCCTGCTCGACCCGGAAATCAATCACGACTGGCCCGTTATGTTCACGGACCGATTTGACTGTGGGAATCACCTGCGATCGTTCTTTGACGGTGATTCCTTTCATGCCATAAGCCTCGGCCAGTTTCGCGAAATCCGGATTCAGCAAGGGTGTCGCAGCATAATTCCTCTCGTAGAAAAATTCCTGCCACTGGCGAACCATTCCAAGATATCCATTGTTGATGATAGCCACGTTGACTTTTATTTTTTCCTGCATGATCGTCGCCAGTTCGCAGAGCGTCATCTGGAAGCCACCATCGCCGACGATCACCCAAACCTCAGCATCGGGACGCGCTACTTTTGCTCCGATTGCGGCCGGCAGGGCGAATCCCATGGTTCCAAGGCCGCCGGAAGTAATGAGAGAACGCGGCTGCTCGTGCTTGTAATATTGCGCTTCCCACATTTGGTGCTGGCCTACGTCTGTGACTACGATGGTGTTGCTCTCGCGAGTCTCGCGCCAGAGATCATTGATCACGTGGGCGGCGTAGAGGTGGCCATTGTCGGGAAGATTCTGGATATCGCGAACCGCGGCATCGCCCTTCAATTCGTCAATGTGATGCAGCCATTCTCCTCGATCTGGAGATTCGATCTTAGGCAGCAGTTCGTGCAGAACTTCGCGAAGATCGCCAACTAATGCGACATCAACTTTTACGTTTTTGTTGACTTCTGCGGGATCAACCTCCACATGAATTTTCTTGGCGTTCGGGGCGTAGGTTTTCAGATTTCCGGTAACGCGGTCGTCGAAACGCATGCCGAGAGCGATGAGTAGATCGGCCTCTTGAATGGTGTGGTTGACCCAGGCTTCGCCGTGCATGCCCATCATTCCGAGATTTAATGGATGGGAAGCAGGGAAGACTCCCAGGCCGAGCAATGTAAGGGCAACCGGAATTCCGCCGCGCTCTGCCAGCGTGATTACCTCGCGCATGGCGCCGGAAATCAAAATGCCGTGTCCCGCGAGGATCACGGGGCGTTTGGCAGAATGAATCAAATCGAGCGCCTTCTTGTATTCCTCGGGAGCAGGCGAAAGATCGGGACGGTAACCCGGCATCTGCGGTTTCGCGGCATCCCAATCAAATTCGCAGGTGGATTGCTGGGCATCTTTCGTGATGTCCACAAGGACGGGGCCGGGGCGTCCGGAACGCGCTACATACGCGGCTTCGCGAATGGTTCTCGCAACCTCGTCAGCTCGAGTGACTAGATAATTGTGCTTGGTGATGGGCAGAGTAATTCCTGTGATGTCGGTTTCCTGGAAGGCATCGGAGCCGATCAGCTTGCTGCCGACTTGTCCCGTGATGCAGAGAATCGGGGAAGAATCGAGCATGGCGGTCGCAATTCCAGTCACCATATTGGTGGCGCCCGGGCCAGAGGTTGCGACAGCGACCCCCAGCTGTCCCGTGGCTCGCGCATATCCGTCGGCCATGTGGGTTGCGCCCTGCTCGTGCCGTACGAGTATGTGGTGGATCTTGCTGTGCTTCAATGCATCGTAAGCAGGCAGGATCGCGCCGCCGGGATATCCGAAAACGTGCTTCACACCTTCACGTTCGAGACACTCCCAAAGAATGCCAGCACCTGTCATTGTTTTCGTTTTCTTTTCTGTTTTCTTCGCTTCAGTTTCAGGTTTCATGTTTCTCTCGCTTCGTAAAAATCAAAAACCCACCCGGATGGCGCTTTAGGTGGGTTCAGAGCTTCTGAATTTCTTGCTGATCAGCTCGTCCCCGCCTTCTGGACCGGAATGGGTACGGTAACTCGTACCCAGCGACAAACAAAAACATCAACTCGGCAAGCAGGATAGTAGTAGTTCATTTTCGCGTATTCAGAGATGATATTAACAGTACCCAAAATGGTTATCCTACTGCAAGCGGAAACTGAAATTGTGCAACAGAACATTTCCCGCTGGCCGCAATGGGTGAAGCCCAATCTCCCCGTATTGTTACACTTGTAAACGAATACACGCGAATTCAAGAATGGGGGATGATTGCCGGTCAGCCGCAGGAAGTTTCTTCAGGGCGCAGCCGCCGCGACAGTATTGGGAGCATTGGCTGTCGGGTCAGATGCATTAATCTTCGAGCCGAACGATCCTAAAGTTGTGCGCTTAGAAGTTTCTATCAAGCGCCTGCCTGAGGCATTCAATGGTTTCACGATCGTCCAGTTGAGTGATTTCCATTACGGCGAGCTTTGCGCGATACCGATCCGCAAAGCGGTCGAGATCGTGAAGAAGCTGCAACCGGATATGGTGGTATTGACCGGGGATTTTATTACGGTGCCACTCTGGTCCCATTTCTTGCATGATAAAAGTCAGCCCGCAAACGATGCTGAGCCTTGTACGCGAATGCTGCGCGAATTAAGGCCCCCAGCGGGAATGTTCGCCGCGCTAGGAAATCATGACGTGAATTCAGACGGCCGCTGGATTACCGAAATCATAGAGAGTAATGGTATTCCGGTGCTACGAAATCGCTCTATCCCGATTGAAAAAGGGGCGCGCGTTTCTGGTTGGCAGGCGTTGACGACGTTCTTGAGGGCAAACCCGATCTGGATTTGACACTGCACGCTGTGCCTTCAGGAGAGCCGGTGATTCTACTGGCTCACGAACCGGACTTTGCCGACCAAGCCTGCCACTATCCTATAGATTTGCAACTATCCGGGCACTCGCACGGTGGCCAGATATGGCTGCCGGTAATAGGCGCGCCGTGGTTGCCGCCGATGGGGCGAGAATATCCTCGTGGATTGCGAAAGGTGGGGAACCTATCGCTATATACCAATATTGGCCTGGGGACGATTCGGTTGCCGGTCCGGCTGAATTGTCCGCCGGAGATCACGCTTTTAACGTTGCGAAGCGCTTAAATTTTTCTCGGCTACGAACCTCTAGAGAAACACGATTTGGCATTCACTCCGGAATACTATGGTAGTATGAAAGTAGTATGAAAGATAAGACTTCCATATCACTGTCACGCGACGTCCTGACTGGCATTGATCGGCTGGCGGGGAAGAAGTATTCGCGGTCTGAACTGATCGAACGAGTTCTGCGGCGGTACCTGCGCGATAAGGCGCGGAACGAACTGCACGCCCGCGATCTCGAACGAATTAATTCGTCGGCCTCTCGCTTGAATGCAGAGGCAGCCGATGCCCTGGAGTATCAGGCACTCGACGAGAAGTGACGAATAGTAACGAGGGACGTTATGAAGCGTGGCGACCTATACCGGGTGCATAGGCCAACCGGCGATCCTAAGCATCAACGGGTATTTGTGGTAGTAAGCAGGCAGCCGCTAATTGATTCGAGGTTTTCCACTGTGATCTGTGCTCCGGTGTTTTCCAATGGTGCAGAACTTTCCACTCAAGTCGCCATAGGCCCCGACCAAGGATTGAAACACCAGAGTTGGATCATGTGCGACAACCTAGTAAGCCTGCGAAAATCCGACCTGACGCAATTCGTCGGTTCGATTTCTCCCACTCTGTTAAGAGAGTTGAGGGGCGCGCTGAAGATGGCTTTGGATTTGTATTGAAGAATGGTTGCCATTCATTCCTTAATGGAATATTTGAACAAACACCAGAGTGCTCGAAATCCATCTTTCCAGCCTATTTTTTTGCCCTCTTCGTAGGTTCTGCCCTGATAACTGATGCCGACTTCGTAGATCCTGAGCCGACGCTTCGCGATCTTTACGGTGATTTCAGGCTCGAATCCGAAACGATTTTCTTCAATGGGAATGCTTTGAATCACTTCGCGGCGGAATATTTTGTAGCAGGTTTCCATGTCGGTGAGATTGATGTTGGTCAAACTATTTGAGAGCAGAGTAAGAAACCAATTGCCGGCGGAATGCCAAAAATACAAAACCCGGTGCGGGCGGCCTCCGAGAAAGCGCGAACCGTAAACAACATCCGCTTTGTTTTCGATCAGCGGTTCGAGTAGCAATGGGTAATCGTCCGGGTTGTATTCAAGATCTGCATCCTGAATAATTACATAGTCCCCGGTAGCTTCCTGAATTCCAAGGCGAAGGGCAGCGCCCTTTCCCATGTTCCTCGGCTGCAACAGCACCTTCATTTGCGGATGCAGGATCTGTAACTCGCTCAGCACCTCCCGCGTACCGTCATTAGAACCGTCGTCAATACAGATCAATTCAATCTCAATGGGAACCGACAAAACTTTATCTACTACAAGTTTCAGCGTGGCTCGCTCGTTGTAAACCGGGATGACGACCGAGAGTTTCATCTGGCGATGAAGTTTAGAGGAAGGCGGAACTTAAATCCAGAATTCAGATTTGCGTCAACCCGAAGTAGAGGCCTCGGACGATTTGCCGACTTCGTGCTGTTATCATTTCAAATTCAACCTTCATGAACAATCTCAGTCGTGCTATCCACCGAACATTTTTTCGAACAACGACATTCTGGGCCTTATTGACCTTGGGATTCATTTGTTTTTGGCAAGTCAGTGTTGCCCAAACTTCACCCTCCCCCAATACGCCCCCGTCTGTTGAAGAAAAACAGCAGTCGTCATCTGACACCGATACCAAAAACTCCGAAAAGCAACCTCTGACGGCAGAAACTAAAATTACTGCCAAAGAAGCGGACGAACTATTTCAGGAGGTTGATCAGATTCTACATTTCGCCAGCAGGGATACTGATTTACCAATCAAACATCCCGTCAAGCCACGGCTCACCAGCCGCGATGAAGTTGTCGCGTACCTGCAAAAAAACATGGCGGAAGATAAAGATGCGAAGCGGTTGCGGCGGTCGGAGCTAGTGCTTAAGAAATTCGGGCTGTTGCCGCAGGATTTTGATCTGGGAAAATTTCTTGTCGGTCTGCTCAAGGAACAAATTGCCGGGTATTACGATCCGAAAACAAAAGTCGTGAACCTGCTCGACTGGGTGGACGTGGAGGCGCAGCGTCCTGTCCTGGCGCATGAATTGACACACGCGCTACAAGACCAGTCGTTCAATCTGAACAAGTGGATGACGAAATCGGATGTTGATTTGCAAACGAAGCGAAGGCCGAGTCCGGTGGATGTTCAAAATGATGAGACGTCGGAGGCGCGTCAGGCCGTAGTTGAGGGTCAGGCTATGGCTGTTCTAGTAGATTACCTGCTGCGTCCAACGGGCCAGTCACTGGTTAACTCTCCGGAAGTTGCCAAAGCGCTTGAGGACGGAATGTTGGCGGGAACGCCCGATTCGATCCAGTTCCGAAGCGCCCCAATCTATTTAAGAGAGGCTTTAACGTTTCCTTACCGCTATGGATTGGAATTTGAAGCGGCGTTGCTGCGCGCTGGTGGAAAGCAGAAGGCGTATGCCGACACGTTCGTGAATCCTCCGCGCACTACCCGGCAAATCATGGAACCGAAGACTTATCTTTCAGGTGAACGCATCGAACCGTTACCCTTGCCGGATTTCAAACATATTTTCAAGAACTACCAACGGTTCGACATTGGAGCGATCGGCGAGTTCGATGTCGCGGTTCTCGTTGATCAATATGCGGGGGCCGACGCCTCCCGCGAACTTTATCCTGGATGGAGGGGGGCTTACTACTATGCGACGCGGCCGAAGGGAGACGTTGCGGCCCCGCTCGGCATGCTGTTTGTCTCGCGCTGGTCGGATCCGGCCACGGCCGAAAAGTTTGCGGCAATTTACGCGAACTATTTGCCGAAACGGTATGTTCACGTGCGCGAACCTGTATCGAATGAGGAACTTATTAACACTTCAGAGCGGCTCACCGGCACTCACGCCTGGCAAACTGAGGCCGGACCGGTTGTGATTCAGATCAAAGGCGAGACAGTGTTGATCAGCGAGAGCCTGGATCAGACTACGACCGACAAGTTGGAGAGTGCAGTATTTGGTAGTCGGGCTGCCAAATAACACGCTAGCCGCACACTTCCCATTTCATTTGTATAATCTCCATTCGCAACCATCGGGATTAAATCAGGAGGCCTTTTGTCGCAGGCGGAAATTGGAATTATTGGCGGCAGCGGACTTTATTCCATGCCAGGTCTTACCGGCGTGCGGGAAGTGGCTCAGACCACGCCTTTCGGGCAGCCATCAGACCCGTATGTTCTCGGCACGCTGGAAGGCAGGAAGGTTGCGTTCTTAGCCCGACATGGCGTGGGACATCGCATTCTACCCACTGAATTAAATTTTCGCGCCAATATTTATGGATTCAAGCAACTCGGCGTGGAGAGAATTGTTTCCGTGTCAGCCGTGGGATCATTGAAAGAGGAACACAAGCCGCTGGACTTCGTAATCCCCGATCAATTTTTCGATCGCACGCGTCATCGCGTGGATACTTTTTTCGGCGATGGAGTTGTCGCGCACATTGCGTTCGCTGATCCGGTGTGCGCGGAACTTGCGGCAGTAGTGGAAAGCGCATGCAAAAAAGCGGCGGTCACGGGCAAGCGTGGTGGAACGTATCTGTGTATGGAAGGACCGCAATTTTCTACGAAGGCCGAGTCGAATGTGTACCGAAGCTGGGGCATGGACGTTATCGGCATGACCAACTTGCAAGAAGCCAAACTCGCGCGCGAAGCGGAAATCTGCTACGTGACGATTGCGATGGTGACCGACTACGACTGCTGGCATCCGCATCACGATTCCGTAACCGTGGATCAAATCGTAGCGGTCTTGCTGAAGAACGCCGAGAATGCGTGCCAAGTAGTGCGCGAAACGGTCGCCGCCATGCCGAAGGGACGAAGCTGTAAGTGCGGATCAGCTTTAGCGCATGCAATCCTGACGGATCGCGACAAAATCCCAGCTGCGACGCGAGAGAAATTGAAGCTTATCCTCGATAAATATCTGGAGAAGAAACCTACCGAATGAGCATTCTCGCTGTTGGCTCAATTGCTTTTGATTCCATCGCCACGCCATCTGGCCGCGCCGATAACGTGGTGGGCGGTTCCGCAACGTATTTTTCCTTGGCGGCCAGTTACTTTACCGACGTTCGCGTGGTCGCCGTAGTGGGTGAAGACTTCACGTCTGAGCATGAAAGCATTTTGAAGAAACGCGGAGTGGACACACGCGGCATCGAACACGCCAAAGGAAAAACTTTCCGCTGGGGCGGACATTATCTCGACAATCTCAACGAAGCAAAGACCGATTTCACTGAATTAAACGTCTTCGAACAATTTAAGCCGCGAATCCCCGCGGAATATAAAGATTCGCAATTTCTGTTCCTGGGAAATATCCATCCTAGTTTGCAACGCGCGGTGAGAGAGGAAATGAGCAACGTGCAACTTACCGGCGGCGATACCATGAACTATTGGATACAGGGATTCCGCACGGAACTCATTGAAACCTTGAAATTGGTAGACGTGCTCCTGATTAATGACGGCGAAGCGCGGATGCTCGCGGAAGAAAGCAGTGTGCCGCGCGCATCGCGCAAAGTAATGGCTTTGGGGCCGAGGGCGCTCGTGATCAAACACGGAGAATACGGGGCAACCATTTTTTTTCGCGATAGTGCTTTCGGCGTGGGAAGCCATCCTTTTCGAGCTCCCGCTTTGCCAATCGAAGAGGTTAAAGACCCGACGGGCGCTGGAGACTCTTTTGCCGGCGGATTTATGGGATACATCGCTTCGCAGCCCCAATTGACACGGGAAGTCCTGAAGCGCGCGCTTTTCTATGGCGGTGTCATGGGGTCGTTTGCAGTTGAGCGGTTTGGCACTGAGCGGCTGCAATCGCTGACGCGCGAGGAAATCGAGGCGCGATTTAAAGTCTTCCGTGAACTGACTCACCTGGAATGAAAGCCCTTTCCCACCAGAGCCGCGAAGACCATAGCAGGAACCGCGAAACTCTATTAGTTACGCAGCTTGCCGCCGGAATTTCCATTCTCACTTTCATGATTTATTTGCGACATGGCAGCTTGCTGCTCTATGGCGATGCCGTGGCCCATATCAATATAGCGCGCCGGGTATTCGATTCCAAGACGCCGGGTTTGCTTCAGCTCGGCACGGTCTGGTTGCCTCTGCCGCACCTGCTGATGGTTCCGTTCCTGTTTTCGAAAACATTTTGGCAGACAGGAATTGGTGGATCCATTCCTTCCATGATCGCCTACGTTCTGGGCGTATCTGGCATATTTCGTCTGGTTCGGAATAGTCTGATTTTTCATTCGCACTCGGAGACGGCGGGACGATTCGCTGCGTGGGTCGCCGCCGGGGTTTACGCGGCAAATCCAAATCTGCTTTATCTGCAAAGCACCGCCATGACCGAGTCTCTATATCTGGCGTTATTTATTTGGGCGGTCGTGTTTTTTGCAGAGTTTGCGCAAATAGAAGGTTGGGGTGATGGATCCCAGAGCGCCGGAGCGGCTTCCGCGCTGATTAAGTGCGGCCTATGCCTCGTGGGCGCATGCCTTACCCGGTATGACGGATGGTTTCTAGCCGCGACTATGTGCTTGGCGGCGTTCGTCGTGTTGAGGCGGATGGGGAAGAACTTTAAGCCACTGCGGAGCGCCTTCACAAAGTTTGTCTTATTAGCGGCAGCCGCGCCCGTTCTATGGCTTGCTTACAACACCGCGGTTTACCGAAATCCACTGGAATTTGCCAACGGACCTTATTCGGCTAGGGCAATTGAGCAGAAAAGCGCCTCACCGGGTAACCCCTCTCATCCGGGTGCGAACGACCTGGCTGTTGCCTTCAGTTTCTTTCTGAAGTCGGCGGAGCTGAATGTAGCTCCGGTGGCTGTGGTCCAAAGATTGTGGATTGCTATTTTTCTGCTGGGGACTGCAATGACGCTGCTCTTCGATCCGCGGCTTTGGCCATTACTATTGCTGTGGGCGCCAGTTCCGTTTTACATGCTGTCAATTTCTTACGGCGGAGTTCCTATATTTCTCCCGCCGTGGTGGCCACACTCTTATTACAACCTGCGTTATGGATTGCAGTTGCTTCCCGCCCTTGCGGTTTTCGTTGCGTTGTTCACGCATTTTGCATTGGGCCTCGTTGTGAAGGAGTCTTCAAAAACCGCCGTTGGAAGCGCGATTCTGCTTCTCTTGTTTGGAAGCTATATTTCGATTTGGCATCAGCAACCAGTCTGCTTTCGTGAAGCCTGGGTGAATTCGCGTGACCGAATTGCCCTGGAATCGGCTCTGGCCGGGAATCTGCGTAAGTTGCCCGGTGATTCCACACTCCTCATGTATGTAGGCAATCACGTTGGAGCCCTTCAGGATGCGGGCATCCCGTTAAAACGTGTGATCAATGAAGGCAATCACCGGCCCTGGAAGAAGCCATCTGATCCGGAAGGATTGTGGGAGCGAGCATTAACAAATCCGGGGCAATACGCCGACTATGTGGTCTCAAGTGCTGGAGACGATGTGGCGTTACATGTAGAGAAAGCAGACTTGTCGTCAATGGTTGTCGTTCATACATCGGGAGAGCCTGCCACTACGATTTATTGGACTCATCGCCAGCACTAGGAACAGCGACACAGGTGCGGGGCGGACTTTCCACGAAAAAACCGTTGCCGTTTCTGGGCTGTCTCAAGTCGTCCTCGCAGAATGGTAAAATTCACGCAACTTGATGACTTCCTCTGGAGCGATTCCATTCGTCAAAGCAAGTGCCTGCGGCAATGATTTTCTGATCGTTGACGGTGTGGACGCGGATGCGAATTTGCCCGGGCTCACGAAGAGAATGTGCCATCGGCGCACGGGCGCAGGGGCCAATGGCGTGGAATGGCTGTTCCCCGATGCCGACGCGGATATTCACGCACGCCTTTTCAATGCTGACGGTTCCGAGGCGGAGATCTCTGGCAACGGAACCCGCTGCGTCGCCGCCTATTTATGCTCGAAAGATTTTCGCGAAGAAATAGTTATCGAACCGGTGCGGGTTTAAAAACCTGTAAGTTCATTTCGCGAAATCGGAAGCACTACGAATTTGAAACTGCAATGGGCGAGCCAGAGATCGGAGAAGAATTATCCATTCCACTGGAGTCGAAGTCAGTAAGGGGAATCCAAGTCTCTATGGGCAATCTTCATTTCGTTTCCATTGTGGGGGAGTTTTCTCCGGAGTGGCAAAAGGAAGCGGCCGAGATTGGACGCAAATCCGTCTTTCACAAATGGAATCAATATCGAGTTCGCTGTGATCGAAAATCAATCTAATATCGCGGTTCGCTTTTTCGAGCGTGGAGTGGGAGAAACTCAGTCTTCGGGTACGGGCTCATGCGCAGCCGCCGTGGCCGCGATTGCAGCTAAGAAAGCAAAGTCTCCCGTGAACGTTCGCTCTGTGGGCGGAACTCAAACAGTGCGATGGGAAAAGGAAGTATTCCCGGCGCTGCCGAACTTGTTCTTCGGGGTCAATTTTTCGTTTGACGTTGCTTTGCATAGATGCTCCAGAAGCTCTCAACCTCGCAAATCAAACCTCCAGCGCTACGGCCCGGAGATACTATTTGCATCGTTGCTCCCGCCAGTAATATTCAACGTGATGCGCTCGACGCTGGCTGCGACGCATTGCGGAACTTAGGGTATAAGCCGTTTTATTTCGATTCGATCTTTGAGCGTGACCTGTATTTCGCCGGTCCGGTGGACCGCCGGGTGCATGAATTGGAAGAGATGTTTCTGCGTGACGATGTGCGGGCCATTATTTGCGCGCGCGGAGGATATGGCTCAAATTACCTTTTGCAGGCATTAGATTTGGAAAAGATCAAAGCGCATCCCAAGATTTTTGTTGGATACAGCTGACCATACGAGCCTGCTGACCTATATCGCGGACTCGGCCGGATTTGTGACCTTCCGGACCAATGGTGGCAAAGGATTTTTGCTCCCCGGATGGGGCTGATTCGCACTCCTGGCAAAATGCGGTGAGCGGAACCCCGGAGTGGGCAGTTAAAGTAAATCCAGAAACAGAATCGCTTGTCGAAGGCTCGGCGGAAGGAATTCTTTACGGAGGGTGTCTTTCGATTCTGGTCGCTTCGCTCGGCACTCCGTATGAAATCCAAACTGACGGAACAATTCTTTTTCTGGAAGACATTGCCGCCAAGCCGTTCCAAGTGGATCGCATGCTGATGCAATTGAAGCTGGCGGGCAAGCTGACCAATGTGAAGGGAATTATTTTCGGCGAGATGCTCGATTGCGTTCAAAATCCGGCGAAGGACCAAGGGTACACTCTGGAAGAAGTTGTTATGCGAGTGCTTGCCGATTTAGAAATTCCGGTTGCGTTCGGATTGCGGTCGGGACATGTTTCGCGGCAAAACATTACTCTGCCATTCGGTGTCCGTGCAGCTTTAAATGCCAATAGACCCAGGGTAGAACTTAAGATTCTTGAAGCAGCCACACAGAACTAGTCGCGCATCAAGGAAGCTACGAAAAAGATTCGCAAATGACTCCTGCTTCTTCGCGTGCAAACAGCTGAAGAGTTATGAATTCAAAGAAACACATTCACCTGATCGGAATCTGCGGTACGGCGATGGCGTCGCTTGCGGGGATGTTATTGCAACGCGGTTTTCGAGTGACCGGATCGGACGCAGCATCGTACCCACCAATGTCTGATTTTCTGGCATCGCTGGGAATCCACGTCGCCCAGCCATTTTCCATTCAGAACATAAGCCCGTCTCCTGACCTGGTAGTCGTGGGAAATGTAGTCTCGCGAGGAAATGTCGAACTGGAGCATGTACTCGATCAACGAATTCCATTCTGCTCATTGCCGCAAGTCTTGCACGATGAGTTTCTGCACGGAAAAGAGGTTCTGGCGGTCGCCGGAACCCATGGCAAGACGACGACAACATCCATGTTGGCGTGGATATTTGAGTCAGCGGGATTGCAACCTTCTTTCCTGATCGGTGGGATTGCAGAGAACTTTGCCAGCAGTTTTCAATTGAAGGACGGCGAGCACTTTATTATCGAGGCCGACGAATACGATTCCGCTTTTTTCGACAAGGGACCGAAGTTCATGCATTATTTTCCCGACGCGGCGATCTTAACTTCGGTGGAATTCGATCACGCCGATATTTACAAAGATCTTGACGCCGTGGAAACGGCTTTCAGGCGCCTGGTCAATTTGATCCCGCGACGCGGGCGCATCATAGGATTCGAAGTGGCGATAGCATCAACCGTTGCCTCGAGCGGGCCTTTTGTCCGGTGGAACGGTACGGAGCTAGCGCCAGCGCCGATTGGAGAATACAGAGTCTCCACTTCGGTTCGGCGCGCACAACTTGGTCTGTGCTGCATAAAGGTCAGCCATGGCGGACTTCGAGTTTGATCTCGCCGGAGAATATAACGTCTGGAATGCCACCGCTGCCGCGGCAATGGCTGCTGGATACGGCATTTCCACTGCCGACATTGCCAATGCGCTCGAAACTTTCAAAAGCGTGAAACGCCGCCTTGAAGTGCGAGCGCTGGTGAATGGCATCACGATCATTGACGATTTCGCGCATCATCCTACCGCCATCGCCGGTACTTTGAAAGCGCTTCGCTCGAGGTACCCGAAGGGCCGACTTTGGGCTGTTCTCGAACCGCGTTCTAACACGCTCCGCCGCAATGTTTTTCAGAACGAACTCGCACAGAGTCTTTCCGAAGCCGACGAAGTTGTAATCGCGAATGTTTTCAAGTCGGATGCGATTCCAGTTGCTGAGCGACTGGATCTTGGCGACATGCTCGCGCAATTGCAAAAGAGCGGCAAACGTGCGCGCCTCTCAGCCGGCGCCGATGAGATCGTTAATTTGATCGCTCCCGAATTGCGCGCGGGCGATGTGGTTGCAATCCTTTCCAATGGCGGCTTTGGGGGGATTTACGAAAAGCTCCCTGCGCAATTGAAACTGCTCACTGAAAATTCCCACGGCGTCCACGACTCACCCTCGCTAAAAAGCATGGCCAAGGCGTGATGAGTTTTGCCAGAAACCGATGCCTGTTCCTTGGTGTAGGTTTGATTGTCTTGAGCACGTTGCGGGTTTCAGCGCAGAATTCCCAAAAACTCACCTCGCGTCCAGTCCGATATATCGTCTCTCTGGCAAAAGCCAGGGAACATCTTGTATCGGTCAAAATTGAATTGCCGTCTGGGGCGGAGGAAAGAACTCTGCAACTTCCGGTGTGGTACGCCCTCTATCAAGTTCGTGATTTTTCTCAATACGTAACATCGGTGCGTGCCGCGACTTCATCAATTGCCATTCAACTGGTGAACAAGAGCGAATGGCGGGTTAGTGGCGCGAAAAGTGGTGCAGAAATTGATTACGAGGCGTACGCCGATGCACCCGGTCCGTTTGGAACTCAACTCGACTCGCATCATGCATTTTTCAATCTCGCGGAACTTCTCATGTACTCGGTAGATGCTCGCGAATCACCCATTGACATAAGCTTCACCGATATTCCTCAAGGTTGGCGTGTCGGAACGACGTTGTCCGCTTCGGCGGGCGACTTTACCGCGGCCAATTTCGACGACCTTGTTGACGCGCCGGTCGAGATCAGCGCATTCGAAGAGCGTGACTTTGATCAAGACGGAGGTCATTATCGCGTAATCGTTGACGCAATTCGCGGGGATTACGACATGAGTAAAATCCTGCCGATGCTTCAGCGAATTGTCTCCGCCGAAGTAAGTTGGATGGCAGATCGTCCGTTCAAGACATATTTGTTCATTTACCACTTTCCCCGCGAGTCCGGCGGAGGCGGCATGGAACACGCTTACAGTACGGCAATTGATGTTAGCGCCCATACCCTGGCGCTTGACCCTTACGCTTTGGAAAACGTAAGCGCTCACGAGTTTTTTCATCTGTGGAACGTGAAGCGAATTCGGCCGCAATCTCTTGAGCCCCCGGATTACACCAAAGAGAATTACACGGACGCCCTTTGGTTTAGTGAAGGAGTCACCAGCACCGTCGAAGACTACATGCTGCTGCGCGCGGGATTGGTGGGCGAGCATCAGTTTCTTGCGCACTTGGCTGCTGCGATCGCGGAATTGGAAAACCGCCCCGCTCACTTAACGCAATCGGCTGAAGAGTCCAGCCTTGACGCGTGGCTTGAGAAATATTCCTATTATCGGGGCCCGGAACGCAGCGTTTCCTATTACAACAAGGGAGATTTGCTTGGAGTGCTCCTTGATCTCAAAATACGCGACGCGAGCAATGGAACAAAGTCGTTGCGAGATCTTTTTCAATGGATGAACTCAAGTTATGCTCAGCAAAATAAATTCTTCCCCGACTCTGCTGGGGTGCGCCAGGCAGCCGAGGTTGTTACCCACTCTGACTTGAATGTATTTTTCGACAAGTATGTCGCAGGGACCGAAGAGATACCGTGGAATGAGTTCTTTAAAACCGTTGGATTGCAATTGACAACCGAAAAGGTCGAAGCGGCTGATCCGGGGTTCACCGCGGTTCGTAACTTCGATTCGCCGCCAGTGGTGGTTTCCGTCGCTGAAAATAGTGCCGCTGAACGTGCAGGACTCGCCAAGGGCGATATTATTGTAAAAATCAATGGACATGATCCGTCTGTTAATTTGGAACACAGCATGGCCGCACTACGTCCAGGTGAAACAATTCACGTTCGCATTCGCAATCAGGATGGTGAGCGGGAATTGAGTTGGCTCCTGGACCCTCGAGAGACGCTCGAATTTCGCCTCGAAGATATGAGAACTGTCACCACCCAGCAGAAGGCCAGGGGAACTGCGTGGTTAAGGGGCGAGTCCGAGCTGGCAGGGCAGGCGCATCCATGATTCGCACTCTTCTGATGCTTGGGTTCTGGGCGGCTCTTCTGCCGGTCGCGGCACTCTTGGGATTCCCATGGACGCTGGTTACCGGAAATGTCAATTTTCTCTACCGCATGGGAATGTGGGGGGCGGGAACGGGAGTTCGAATCGCTGGGATTCAGACGAGAACCGTCGGCCTGGATAAGCTCGATCCGCAGCAGAATTATATTTTCATGTCCAATCACGTCTCTAATATTGATCCTCCATTGTTGCTGCCTCTCATTCCTCGCCGCACATCAGTGATGGTTAAAAAAGAATTGTTCAAGTATCCGCTGCTGGGGCGGACCATGCGCTTCGGTTCGCTTGTGCCGGTTGATCGCGGAAACCGTGAATCTGGAATCGCCGCTGTGCGATATGCGTCGCAGGTCATTCGTCAAGGGCTCAACATGACAATTTTTGTTGAGGGGAAACGCTCCTTTGATGGAAAGCTGTTGCCATTCAAGAAAGGCCCGTTCTATCTAGCTGAAGAGTGCGGAATTCCGGTCGTGCCGGTCACCATTGCCGGAACTCATTTCATTATGCCGAAGCGGCGGTTTGCGATCAAAGCCGGTGTCGCGACCGTGATTTTTCATAATGCAATCGAGCCCAAAGACTTTGGCAGTCGCGAATGCCTGATGCAGAAAGTTCGCAGGGCGATTGACAGTGGACTGCCACCGGAAATGCAGGACTCGAGCCTGGTGATCCCGGAGAACACGAGCGTGCACTGAAAGAAAACCTAAAGCCTCAGATCAAGAAATTCTCTGCGTCATCGTTCATCGCCGCTCTCCTTGGGGATCCTTTGCGTCCTCGGCGGTTCCAGGTTTTAACGATCGGATCAATTTCGCCATCTCGGGCAACTTGCTCAGAATCGCCGAGTATTTGAGCCACAGCTTGTGATCTACTGCGGGTGCGCCGCTCACGATCGCGCCAGCTTCTACGTCATTCGCAACTCCGCTTTGGGGAGTAACGATCGCGCCGTCCCCAATCTTGCAGTGTCCAACCACTCCCACTTGTCCGGTTAGGATGACGTTATTTCCAACCTCAGTAGATCCGGCGAGACCCACTTGCGACGCTATCAGGGAATGCTCGCCAATGTGACTGCCGTGCCCGACTTGAACCAGGTTGTCTATTTTCGTGCCGCGTCCTACTCTGGTCTCACTGACGCTGGCCCGGTCAATGCACGAGTTGGCCTGTACTTCAACATCGTCTCCGATAACCACTGGCATCGGTTGAAGAATCTTCTGCCAGTGTCCTGAATCATCTTTCGCGAACCCAAAACCATCGGCGCCGACAATGACGCCGTTTTGTAGCGTGACGTTGTTTCCCAACCGGCAACCCTCGCGCACAACTGCGTGCGCATGCGCGAAGAAGCTGTCCCCGATCTTGACTCCGCGATAAATCACCACGTGCGCCAGCAAAACGGCATTGTTGCCAATCTGCACATCTGGACCAATTACAACGTAAGGGCCGATGTGGGCATTGGCTCCGATTTCCGCCGATGCATCAATCACCGCGGTGGGATGAATGCCGGAAACATAAGCCGGAGGCTTGTGGAACAACGCAATCGCCTCAGCGAATGCGAGATAAGGATTCTTGCTGCGCAGCATCGCCGTGGACAGAGCAGGGAAGTCTTCAGTCACAAGTACTGCCGAGGCCCTTGTACTACGTGCTGCCGAAGCATACTTGGGATTGGAGACAAAAGTGATTTGTCCAGCCCCGGCATTTTCGATTCCGGCCACCCCAGTTATCTCAATATCAGGAGAGCCGTTTTCAATGCGCGCGCCGAGGGCATTAGCGATTTGCAAGAGTTTCATAGTGAGTCTCACGGAGACTAGTCAACAGGCGATTGTAACCGGAGGAATCCAGCGACAGTAGGGCCTGCAAAAAGTTATTCGGAAATCGAATGTCCAGTTGGACAATACTGAGCAGCTACGTAACAATAGCCTTTCTCATTTCACTTGGGGGATTCTATCGAGTGGCCCAACCCGCGCCCTTAAAAGTCACGCCTGTAAAAGCCGCGCCCGTTAAGGTTAAGATCAGCGCTCTTGGTACCTATGTTCCACCACGCCTTTTGACCAATACTGACCTCGCGAAAATGGTGGACACCTCCGATGAATGGATCATGCAGCGAATCGGAATTCGCGAGCGTCATATTGTGGACAAAGGGGTCGCGACCAGCGATTTGGCGGTTGAAGCGGCAAAGAAGGCGCTTGCCGAACGCGGCCTGACGCCGACTGATCTGGAAGCGATCATCGTGGGCACGGTCACGCCTGACATGTTGTTTCCGTCTACGGCCTGTTTGGTACAAAACAAGTTGGGCGCGTCAGGAGTCTGGGGATTCGATCTTTCAGCGGCGTGCTCAGCTTTTGTATATGCACTGCAAGCGGGCGCACAGTTCGTGGCCACGGGCGCACACAAAAAGGTTATGGTCATTGGCGCGGACGTAATGTCTTCGATCATTGATTACACTGACCGCTCCACGTGCGTGATCTTCGGAGACGGCGCAGGCGCGGTGATCCTTGAACCCGCCAGTGAGGATGATGATTTCGGCCTGATTGATTTTATCCACGAGGTGGATGGTTCCGGCGGTTGCTCGTTGTACATGCCGGGCGGCGGCAGCCTGAATCCTTCAACCCATGAAACCGTGGACAAGAAGATGCACTTCGTGCACCAGGACGGAGGGGCGGTTTTCAAGTTTGCCATTCGCAAGATGACCGAAGTCTGCGAGAAAATTCTGCAACGCAATGGATTCACCGTAGCTGATCTCAATCTCTTTATCCCCCACCAGGCGAATAAGCGGATTATCACGGCCACGGCTGACCGGCTTGGTTTGAATCCTGAAAAAATCGTTATCAATATTGATCGTTTTGGAAACACCACGGCTGGAACCATTCCGCTCGCAATGGACACTGCCCGGCAGGAAGGCCGCCTGAAGAAAGGCGATCTCGTATTACTTGCGTCGGTGGGCGCGGGATTCACCGTCGGAGCAACGTTGTTGCGCTGGGCTTATTAGGATTGGGTAGCTAAATTCCGCTTGTATAATGGCGACGTTCATGGACTGGCGGCCTGCGTCCGTAGTCAACTATCTGTTTAATGCCGAGTCCGGGGCGACCGACCGTTTCATTCCACGCTGGATTTTTCTTCGCTTTCTCGGGCTCATTTATTTCTCGGCATTCTTCTCCCTCTGTTTCCAAATTCGCGGCCTCATCGGTCCCAATGGAATTCTTCCCGCGACCCGATACTTGCAGGCTGTAGCAGCTCAGCTTGGGGCGGCCCGGTTCTGGTTTGCGCCAACGCTATTGTGGATCTCCAGCGGCTCGCACATGTTGATGGCATTGTGTTGGGTGGGGATGTTGGCGTCGCTGTTGATCGTTGCGAATGTATGGCCGCGCGCGACGCTCGCAATTTGCTTCATTTGTTTCGTTTCGTTCGTGAGTGCTGCTGGAGATTTCTCCGGATACCAATCCGACGGGATGCTGCTCGAAGCCGGATTCATTTCGCTATTTCTGGTTCCTGGCGGATTTCGCCCAGGCTGGGGCGAGGCGTCGCCTTCGGCGCGGGCGAGTTGGTTCCTTTTGCAGTGGGAATGGTTTCGCATCTATTTCGAGTCCGGGGTGGCCAAGATTGCCAGCGGTGATCCCGAATGGCGGCACTTCACCGCCATGGACGAGTATTACCAGAACGGCCCGCTGCCAACATGGATTGGATGGTACGTGCAGCATCTGCCGCATTGGTTTCATGCGGGCAGCGTGTATGCGACGCTCGCGCTCGAACTGGGGCTGATCTGGATGTGGTTTCTGCCGCGTCCCTTTCGCTTAATTCTTTTCTTCATCGTCACACCTTGGGAGATTGGCGTGATCCTCACCGCCAATTACGCATTCTTGAATTATCTAGTGCTTGTGCTGGGATTCCTGTTACTCGATGACAAAGTTTGTGCGTACTTTTTGCCCGCCCGGTGGAAGCCCGGCTTTTTGTCGTCTTCTGCTAAGGGGCCCGATTCATCGGATATCGCGAAAAAGAAAAATCAAGAAGGTACTCGGCCGAATTCGCCGCTAACCGCACTCCGACTTTCCGTGACCGTCGTTATGCTCAGCTGGATATTCTACGCGACTACGGCTCCATTGATATGGATGTTCCTTCCAAGAGCGCCGCTTCCGGTTTCGCCCATAACTGCGCTGGAGCCGCTTCGAATTGCCAATCGTTACGGCCTTTTTGCGGTCATGACGCGCGGACGATATGAAATAGAGTTCCAAGGATCGTCCGACGGGCAGAATTGGACTGCTTATCCGTTTCGCTATAAGCCGCAGGACGTCCGAACGCCACCGGGAATTTATGCACCGTATCAACCACGCTTCGACTGGAATTTGTGGTTTGCATCTTTAGGATCGTGGCGCGAGTATCCATTGGTCGCGAGTACAGAGGAACGATTGCTGGCGAATGATCCGGACGTGCTTTCCTTGTTCGCGGCCAATCCTTTTGCGAAGCAGCCGCCGAAGCAGGTGCGTGCCGTGTTGTGGCAATACTGGTTCACAACGATGGCCGAAAAGCGTGCCACGGGCGCATGGTGGCGCCGCGAATATTTGGGACTCTACGCTCCCACGCTTGGCCACGACGCAAGCGGTAAGATCGAAGTTGAGGATTGGCCGCAGGCGAGTGCTCCGCAGCCGTGAGTCGTTCGAAGAAGCGGGCCTCGCCCGACGGTCGTCCTATGGGCGGAGCGCGCATGCATAAACGAGAGGTTTCAGGAAATATGCGCAGACAAGCGTGCGTCATCGGCAGCGGACCAAACGCTTTGGCGGCCGCGATCGTGCTTGCGCAACGAGGCCTACAGGTGGATGTGTTCGAGGCCGAGGCGATTCCCGGCGGCGCAGTCCGCACCATGGAACTAACCCTGCCTGGCTTTCTGCATGACTTCGGATCGGCTGTGCATCCCATGGCGATAGGCTCACCGTTCTTTTCATCGCTACCGCTCAAAGATTATGGATTAACATGGATTCACTCTCCCGCTGCGCTGGCTCATCCCTTCGATGACGGAACCGCCATTACTATCGAGCGCGATTTCAAAGATGCGGACGCGATATTTGGGCGTGACGCCAAAGCATGGCGCAGCCTGATGGAGCCATTTGCGAACCGGTGGCCTGCATTTTCGACTGAAGCGTTAGCACCGGTTCATCTTCCATTTCGCCACCCGTTCATGCTGGGACGCCTCGGATTAATCGCACTTTCGTCAGCGAAGGGAATCGCGAGCCGCTTCAAAGAACCACGTACCAAGGCACTTTTCGCCGGACTCGCGGCACATTCTTTTCTCAGTTTGGATGAACCGTTAAGCGGCGCTTTCGGAGTAATCATCGGGTCTGCGGCACACGCCGTTGGATGGCCGATTCCGCAGCGCGGGTCGCAGTCCGTCACCAACGCTTTGTGTGGCTACTTGTCTTCGCTTGGCGGCGCGCTGACAACATCTCGGCGAATCGAAAGCCTGTCCCAGTTGGAAACCTACGACGCGACTCTATGCGATGTGACCCCGCGACAGTTGTTGCGGATTGGCGGTGCGCGATTCTCCGACACTTTCAAACGCCTGCTGGCGAGGTTCCGGTATGGTCCGGGGACATTTAAAGTTGACTACGCGCTGTCGAGCCCCATTCCGTGGAAGGCATCCGAATGTTTGCGCGCTGCGACGGTGCATCTTGGCGGAAGCTTCGACGAGATTGCCGAATCGGAGAAGGCCATGTCCGAGGGCAAGCTCGCAGAGCGCCCGTTCGTGCTGCTGGCTCAGCCTAGTTTGTTCGACGCAACCCGCGCGCCGGAACGGAAGCACACTGCATGGGCGTACTGTCACGTTCCCAATGGATCGGATTTCGACATGCTGCCCAGGTTCGAAGCGCAGATTGAACGCTTCGCTCCCGGATTCGCGGATTGCATTTTAGCTCGAAAAGTTTTTTCTCCGTCCGCGCTGGAAGCAATGGACGCAAATCTGGTCGGCGGCGACATTTCCGGCGGCGCAATGGACATTGGCCAGTTTCTATTTCGCCCAACAGCTCGCGGATACGCTACATCGGCGAAAGACGTATATCTGTGCTCGGCGTCCACGCCGCCCGGCGGAGGCGTCCATGGCATGTGCGGCTACCACGCGGCAAAAACCGCGATTTCGCGCCTTGGTATTTGATTTGTCAAAACCTAAGCTACGACATCCGATAGTCTCGGGATCACGGATTCATCCATCCATGCAGTCTCGGACGCGTTCAAGCAGCAGCTCGCGCTCGCGCGCGTTGCGGGTTAGTGATGCGGCGCGCTCGAATTCCGCACGGGCTTCGTCGAATCGGTTAAGTTTTTTGAGGAGATCGCCGCGTACGCTCGGCAGCAGGTGATAATTCTCCAGCGATCGCTCTTGAGTCAGGGCATCAACTAGCTCCAGAGCAGCCGCCGGGCCGAAGGCCATAGAGACCGCGACCGCACGATTCAATTCTACGACCGGAGACGGCGTCAATTGCCCGAGGGCCGCGTAGAGGCTCACGATGCGAGGCCAGTCTGTTTCGTCCGGAGTGCGCGCTCGAGCATGACACGCTGCAATCTGGGCCTGCAAAACATATGGACTCGGTGCACCGCCGAGCTTCTCAACATGTTCCAAAGCGGCGAGACCGCGACGGATGAGAAGTTGATCCCAATGCGCGCGGTTCTGATCAAACAATAAAATCGGCTCTCCCGACGGGCCCGCACGTGCTCTGGCGCGCGATGCCTGAATTTCCATGAGGGCGACCAAGCCGTGAACCTCAGGCTCCTGTGGGGCGAGGCCGGCCAGGATGCGTCCGAGGCGTAGCGCATCCTCGCAGAGTGCAGGCCTCATCCAGTCGTCACCAGCCGTCGCCGAATAACCTTCGTTAAAGATGAGATATATAACTCCCAGCACCGACGACATCCGCTCCGCCAATTCTGTTCCGCGAGGAACTTCAAATGGCACGCGCTTTTCTGCGAGAGTGCGTTTGGCCCGAACGATGCGCTGGGCGATGGTCGGCTCTGGAACCAGGAAGGCTCGCGCAATTTCATCGGTCGTCAGTCCTCCGAGCAATCGAAGCGTGAGTGCCACCTGAGCTTCGGTGGAGAGAACGGGATGACAGGAGATGAAGACCAGGCGCAGCAGGTCGTCACCCACATCGTCATCGAGAGTAGAAGCCAGATCGGGCACAGCCATCTCTTTCTCAGCCAGTTCACGGCCAAGCTCCTCATGCTTGCGGTCAAGCAACGTGTTTCGGCGGAAGTGATCAATGGCACGATGCTTCGCTGTAGCCATCAGCCAGGCGCCCGGATTATCCGGGACGCCTGACTCCGGCCATTGTTCGAGCGCGGCTACCAGAGCATCCTGTGCAAGGTCCTCGGCGAGGCCAACATCACGCACGATCCGGGTAAGACCGGCGATGAGCCTGGGCGACTCGATTCTCCATACTGCATCAATTGTGCGATGTGTGTCGGTGGCAGTCACTGCCACCGATCACATCACTTTTAGTGCGTCCGCGCAAGATGCGATGTTTCCGGTTAGGAAGCGCGCTTCTGCGGAGACTGCTCCTTTGATTGTTGAGCGAAATCCTCCGGCCCGAAGATCTGACGAACTTCGGTTTCGCCTTCCCATCCCGGCCAGTGTTTCTTGTGAAGGTCCATGAAGTTCACTGCGGATTCGATTGCCTCTTCCTTAGACTTGAACTCTAACTCCGCATAGCCACCGACAACCTCCTTGGCCTCGGTGAAAGGCCCGTCAATCACTTTGATTTGTCCATTGGAAAGCCGGACGCGCGTACTCTGTGCGGTAGGGGCAAGTCCGCCACTGCCGTGAATAGTTCCGGCTTTGACCGCATCTTCGGTGAGTTTTACCATGGCGTCCATAAACTCCTTGGGTGGTGGGCCTGAAGGCTCGGCATGCTTGACCATCATCATGAATCGCATCGTTTTATCTCCTTTTTATTTCGGTTGGAGCTGGATCCTTCCGACAATACCGTCAAATTGAAATCCAGCTCTATTTGTACGTCGAATGACGAATGCCAGAATCGACATCTCACGAAACTATTTTTTCACTGCAATCTGATTGCGGACTTTCTCGTCCCGTTCTCTTAATTCGGGCGTCAACTCCGAACCGAAATCGTCCGCCTCGAAGACCTGGCGAATCTCGATCTCAGACTCGCCCTCGAAGGGACACGGGCAGCGCTTGACCCACTCGACTGCTTCTTCCATGGATCGTACTTGCCACAGCCAGAAGCCTGCGATCAGCTCCTTGGTCTCGGCGAACGGCCCATCAATCACAGTGCGCTTCGGTCCCGAGAAGCGGACGCGCTTGCCTTTGAAACTGGGCTGGAGTCCTTCGCCAGCAAGCATCACGCCTGCTTTCGCCAGCTCCTCGTTGAACTTACCCATCGCGGCTAGGAGCTCGGTTTTCGGCATGAGCCCTGATTCAGAATCCTTGTTGGCTTTGACTATCACCATACATCGCATTGTCATGTCTCCTTTAGGTATGAGATTAACTTCTACTTTAACGTCGAACGACCCGCAGTGAGTTCGACAAGATGGCAAATTTCTTTTGGAGGCGCTTTGCCCTTTCCGGGCGAGGGATTTCGGGATAATACCGTTCCGGCCACGACCAGCAGCAGCGGCCATGACAACACCAGCACTTGGCGAAGGAAACCCTGCAAGAACCTCTGATGATCGGCGGCATATTCTTGCACAAGCCGTGCCACAGCAAAGATGACGGTCGGGAAGACGCCTAGCGCATCTCCAGAAATACCTAGCAGATGGCTCAGTTGGGCTGCCGTCCGATCCAGATCCTGATGCAAAATAAAGATCCCGAGTGCGACGAGAAATGTTCCGGCGATTGATCTAGCGTGTTTGAAGAATTTCCTTTGCATTGCCATAACCTCGTCTTGAAGGACTGCTCTTTCGCTCTATTTACTTGTCGAACGAGGGGCGGCGAATTCGACGAGGTTTGGATTATTTTTTCGAGGTGTTGCCTAGTCTTCAGGAGCGCGTCGGCTGCTTAGGGGTGGCAACGGTATTCCGGGTGGGTTGGCAACTGGAAAAGTTGGTCGGATGCGGCTATCCGAAGATGGCGGGCGTAAAATGCGGGATACCAATCCCTGACTGGTTCTAAGTGCTATTGCCTGGCTGCGACAGTTAGCCTATTGTTTCGACGACCCAGGTGAAATAGTATTCCGTGCCGATGCAAATTCAGGACCTCGCCAAGTCATACCAAACCAAAACTGACGAAGAACTCGTGCGGCTGGCGATGAATTTAGAACAGTTGACGGCCGAAGCTCGCTCCGTCCTAATGGGCGAATTAACGAGGCGCAGAATTGACGTTACAGAAAACTTAGAAGCGCACACCGATGTGGAACCGGCGAGTGAAAAAATTAGGACTCGTGGGTTATCGTTTCATGCAGATCCTCCCGGAGTCGGCGGATTCGTCGAAGAGGTACTCCGTATCTATCGTCGCCACTTCTGGTTCTTCATTAGAGTCATTGCTCCTGCCGTCGTGGTGGGTTACATCGCAGTCCTCATTGGCCGTAACGAGGGACGGGAGATTGCACGGAATCTTCCCCGTGGGGTCGGGTTACTCTTCCACCAAACCGAGCTTATCGAAATTGCATTGGCGAACTGGGCAGGATATCTAGTCAGCTGGATGGCTTTTTCTTTCTCGTTTGGGGCAATTTGCTTCGCAGTGAGTCAAATTGGAGCAGGAGCCGCCCCGTCGTTCGCAGACTCTTTCGGGGAAACTTGCCATCGGTTGGGCTCGTTCCTACGACTCTCGCTGCTGCTTTTCTTTCTCATTCTTCTGGCACAGGCTGCGGGCGGGCTACTTTCGGGCGGCATTTTCTGGATATTGGGTCAGAGGCAGATCCACTCAGGGCGCATTGCAATTTGGGTTGTGACGTTTGGCGTGGCTTGCATAGTTCTACTCCTGATGTCACGATTTGGGCTCGCAATACCTGCCCTTATCTTGGATGACTACAGAGTGGGCCAGGCCATGTTCCGTAGTGACGAGCTAACAGAGAAGAAGTGGCTCACCCTTGCGGTTCTTCTAGCCAAGTCGTTGATCGGGGGCTACGTCGCAGGCATGTCTCCTTTTTGGTTGGCTTCTTTCATCCCACCGCATGCTCAATTGCCCTCATGGTTCCCCTGGGTTTTGACGATTGTTTCTATCGCCGGAGTTACCGTCGTCGAACCCACCATGTTCATCGGCTTTGCATTGCTCTACCTGAAGAATTCTCCCGTTCTCCCCCCGTCAAGGGACGTGCCCAATCGTCAACTGGCGTAACATTGCCATTCATTTTTTAAGCGTACTGGCGTGACAAGGTTGAGGGACGTTACTGTTGCTATTCCTTCCCAGTGAGGCGAAGCAGAAGCGCGACGCCGCAGCCGAGCAGAAGAGCACCCAACAGGAACCATCTCACGATGGGCGTGCTCACCAGCCCCATTACCTGAAAGCCAACGGCGACAATAATTCCTGCAAAACCCGCGTCTACTTGCATTACCCGCCATGGCCCGGGATGCCGATTTGCATCATGGTCTTTCATCGCCTAGATTCTCCCACCAGTTCATCCCAAAAGCGAGTCGGTCCGATTATGACTGGCGAAACATCGCATTTCACTCATTGCAATGTTGTGAGTGCTGTTGCCTGACCGTAGCAGTCAACTGTACTCACTTCCTCTTTGCGGTTTTGACGAAACACGAAGTGCTGCTGTGGAACCAGAACGACCGCCGCCTACTGCCGCGCTACCACAACGATCATAAAGCTCCCATGCTTGGCCTTCGGACGACCTGTCGCCTGGGGATTGGACTCTTCAAATTCGGCCGTAGGTAAATACACCTTATGCATCTCGGGGTCAATATCCATTGTTCTTGCGCCAAGCGGGGTTGTTACTGTTTGCAGGATTTCGAACTTGCCGGGAGCGGTCTCGCCGGCAGTTACAAGCTTGCCGTCACGACAGCTTGCAAACGCCTGGCTGCCGTCGAATCTCGTAGCATCCACTCCTGCGCCAATTGGCAGATCGGCGAGCACTTTGCCGTCGTCGGCGCTCATCACGATGAGCTTCTGCTGATTTCTACATCCGATAAAAAGCAGCCGCTTGTTTGTGTCCATGGACATTCCCACCGGAGCGCCGCCGGGAGCGACGGGCCAGTGCGCAAGCACCTTTCGCGTTTTGATGTCCACCACGGCCACTTCGCTCTTGTCCACGAGATTGATATAGATTTTGCCTGCGCCGTCGGAAGCCAGAAACTCGGGCTTCCCGCCTAAATCAATTGGCGGATCAATCACCGCAGTCGCCGGATTCGCATCGGCCTTAAGCGTCATCAGAACTCCGCCGTCGCCGGAGACGACAAGCACAAGCCCACTGGCTTTGTCGAAAATGATGCCGTCAGCATCAGGTTGCGCCGCCACAGTGCCCAGCACGGCATTCGTCTTGAGATCGAAAATCACGACTGCGCCAGCCCCGTCGCTGATGAATCCGCGACCCGCGCTGGGAACGAGGGCGACTCCGTGATTATGCTTCTGGCCGGGAATGTCGGCGATCGTCTTTCCCGATTCGGCGTCAATCACCATCGTGTGGGTGCTCCTGGGAACGTATAAGCGATGCGTCTTTGCATCCAGCGTGACGTAATCCCAGCCGCCGTCGCCACCAATATGAAAAGTCTTTTCAACCGCCCAGGTTCCCTGCGCCGCAACTCGCGCGCTAAAGGGGAACGAGATTAGTGTGACCAGAAGGGCAAAACATAAAGATGTATTGCGAAAATACATGAGATCCTCCGATAGATGTTTTGGGGTCAGAATACCACCACTCATGGGGTCAATGAGATCCGTCGGCGCTAACGGTGTAGCTCGCTACTTTCTTCGTTCATATTTTTTCTGCACAATGAATTCCACAAATTTGGGCTTGAACTTGCGCCGGTTTCTGTCCTCGTCGAACCACGTTCTGTGCAACTCATTTTCATTCTCAATGATCGGGTACCACGTTTCACAGAGATGTTCATCTCCCTCGCAACGGTCGTAAATCGTTTCGACGAAATTCCACACCATGAAGGCGAAAGCATCGTACTCCCGGATTTTGTCGCCATCGGCGGAAGTAGCCGTGGAGAAGTCCAGGAGGTAAGGGCGCTCGATCACCATTCTTAGTAAGTCAAAGTACATTCTGTCCAACTGAACGTAATAACTGTCCCGCATGGTCTTGGTGAAGTTGTGCAGTGAGTAGAGCAACGCGCCGACGGCATCGACAGCTCCGATTCCCTCGACGATGACCTGGGCCTTGGTCCATCCTGAAACTAGAGGGGAGTATTGGAAGTAGATCACGCTCGTTCTCCATTCTCATCTACCGATCCGCATCCACCGATCCTCATCCACTAATCAGGTGAGCGGGACGGGATCGCTGACGGCATCCAGCATGTGGGCGATTCTGGGATCGTCAGGCGAGCAATTATAGACACTCTTATAGATTTCTTTTATCCAGCGATCCAAAGACGACTTAGGAATGCTCTCGACGCCCTCTGCGGTGTAGATCATGAGCTGCATGTCCGGCGGCGGACCAGTTCCTGGCAGCGGCAAAATATAGGAAAAGGTATTGACGCGCAAACATCCTAATCGCCGGTAGAACTGCAATCTTCGGTAGTTAAGGTCGGAAGGGGAAGAATTTTCGCCGGCGGAATCCACCTCAAGCAGAGTTGGAAGCGATTTTTCGTTGGGAAGCTTTGCTTTAGACACTGCCTCAATACTGCGCTGGAATAACTTAGCGCCCAGGCCGCCGTTACGGAATTCCTGAGCCACCGCCATGTATTCCAGCAGGGCAAAATCGAAGCCCTTGGGCAGGAACAGTATGCTGAATCCGATTGTTTGACCGTTGCGCTTCAGCAAAAGGAATTTGTAATCTGGTCGGCTGACCATTTCCGCTATCTGCGTTTTTGATTTTTGTTCACGATACGAAATGGATTCGATGTAAATGCGATAGAAATCTTCGAAGGCAGTATCGCGGTCGGACGTTAGCCGCTCAAACGAAATGTCAGGCATGGAGTGGACGCCCCATTTTATAGGGAAGCTTCGTACTCAGGGAGCAGCCAAATATCGGCTGAAGAAGGCCAGGCTTTCTGCCGCCAGCTGGTGACGTGCTTCTGGAGTCTGGAAGGTGTGGCTGTCGTCTACTTTCACGAAACTGACAGGAACTCCAGCCTGTTGAAGCTTTTCGAAGAGCTCCTGGGCGGCGGCGATGGGGACTTGGTCGTCATGCGTACCGTGCACGATGAGGAATGGCGCATCGGATTTATTCACGTGAGAGACCGGCGAAGCGCTACTCCACACTTCAGGGAGTTTCGCATAGTCTCCGCCAAACAGGTTAACCAGTAAGGCATTCGCCTCTGCGTCGTGATTGGTGACGAAATCGGTGGGACCGCTCACGTCAACTACGGCCTGTACCCGGCTGGAATATTTCGCCAGGGCTTGATCGGAATTGTCGCGAGTGTCCTCCATTCCCAACAAAGCGGCCAGTTGGGCTCCGGCGGAGTGCCCGAACGCGCCAATGTGATTGGGATCAACGTTGTATTTCGTGGAATTGGCTCGCAGCCAGCGAACGGCACGTTGCACATCGTCTAACTGTGCGGGCCAGCGGTTTTCGTTTCCACGGAGCAACCGGTAGTTTACCGATACGGCTACAAATCCAGTGCGCGCCAGGAAGTTTCCCATGCCGCGCATTGTGCCTTTATCGAAGCTTGTCCAGCCTCCGCCGTGGATCAGAATAACCGCGGGTAGAGGTTTGGAACCGGCTAAAGCTGGCTGATAGACATCGAGCAACAGCTTTTCGCCCCCAGCCATTCCATACTGGACATCCTGCTGGAAGGACACCTCAGCGGGTTCAGGTGCCTTTGCACCTGTACTTGATGCAGCAGAAGGATTTTGCGGTACCGCAAGGCAAGCCGTGCTCGAGAGCAGAGCGGCCAGCAGCAGAAAATGTTTCTTAAGCATGCCAGGAATTATAAACATGGGAAGCTTGCGACTGAATCGCATCGTAAACTGCGGCATAACAATAAAACGACAAAGCAAGCTAAGAAAGAGGCAGAACCTTCCTTTTGTAAACTGCGTTCGCCAACGTGGCCATAGCAATGTACCAGGCGACCAATCCGGTGACAAAAATCTCCCACCCGGCCACGGCCGACGGCACCTTGCCAATCACCATGCCATCCAGCAAAACGACCGCCAGCAAAAGCATACTTATGTGGAGCGGAACACTCCTGTCCGCAGCTTGATCGTGACGTTGAACTACGAGCTCTTTCCTTTTCCCGGCAAGCCCGCAGGATTCTCATGGGTTCGCTCGCGGAACCCACCTCTCATTCCTCCGGCCAGTGACACGCTCGACTCTCCAAACTTATCTCGCAACCGATCCGCCGCTGACAACGCTTGCTGCCATTTCTGGCGGCGTCCATCCTCCAGCAAATCGCCTTGGCCGGAGACTTCTCCGAAACCAGAAACGTGTACTCCCAGCAATCGTATCTGCGCATTCTTCTTCCAGTTGCTCCGGAAAAGCATTCTGACCTGCTCGAAGATTTCCGTATCCAATTGAGTTGGAGAAGCCAGCGTATGCGCTCGCGTGATTGTCGAGAAATCTTTATACCGCAGTTTGAGTTGGATTGTCCGTGCATAGAACCCATGCTCGCGTAACCGGCGGCCAACCATTTCTGACAGCCTCATCAGGGTAGATTCAAGCTGTGCTGGGTCGCTTGTATCCTCGTTATAGGTGTGTTCATGGCTGATGGATTTCGGATCAACATCGGCGCCGACTTCACTATCAAACCATCCTCCCGCATCCTCACCGCGGGCCTTTCCCGCCAGCGCCAATCCCCACTTCCCGAATCGTTCTTCGAGGAATGGAGTTTCAAACCGCGCAAAATCGCCCACTCTTCGGATGCCCAGATCATTCAAACTCTTCTCCGTAACCTTTCCAACGCCCGGAATATCGCGAACATCGAGCGGCGCAAGAAAGTTCGCTTCGCATCCCGGAATCACCCAAAGCACTCCATGAGGCTTTGCCTTTGCCGACGAAACTTTCGCCACCAGCCGCGAGCTTCCAATTCCTATGGAGCAATTCAATTGCGTCTCCGCCTTCATCTTCTTATGCAAACTATGAGCCGCCGCCAGCACCGGCCCATGCAGCCGCTCGGTTCCGGTCATGTCCAGATACGCTTCGTCAATCGAGGCCATCTCCACCAGCGGCGTGAACGAACCAAGGACCCCGTACACCCGCTCTGAATATTGCCGATAGCGGTCCGGATGCCCATTCACAAAGATCGCATGCGGGCACAGCTTCGCCGCCGTTCGCAGCGGCATCGCTGAATGCACTCCAAATTTGCGCGCTTCGTAAGACGCCGCAGAAACCACTCCGCGCTCGTGGCTCTGCCCGCCGACTACTACAGCCTTTCCCTTCAATGCTGGATCAAACAGCTCTTCCACCGACACGAAGAACGCATCCATATCAACATGAAAAATAGTCTTGGGAAAAGCAGGCATGGGGCAGATGCGAAACTGACTGAATTCTACCAGCAGCCAGCCGACGCGCTTCCGGCTGTTGCAGATTAATTCTTCTTTAATCTCTCCATCTCTTCGCTGGCGATATGGAAGGCCGTGTTTGCCGCTGGCACTCCTGCGTAAATCGCGGTTTGCAGGAGGACTTCTTTCAGATCACACGGCTCGAGTTCGCTCCCAAGCCCGGCCTGAACATGCAATCGGAACTCTTCCCATCGTCCCAGGCTCGCGGCAATGGCCAGCGTCAGGAGCCGTCGTGTGCGCTGATTGAGCCCCGGACGCGTCCAGATCGCGCCCCATGCGTATCTCGTAATCAGTTCCTGAAAATCGCGAGTAAAATCCGTGGTTCCGGCGACCGCGCGATCTACATGCGCGTCTCCGAGAACCTCGCGGCGAACGGCAAATCCCGCCTCCAGCGGGTCTGAAGATGTGTCTCGCGGCTTAAGAAAATCCAACAAGGCTGCGGTAAAAGATCGCGGTCGTTCGAGATTCGACAAATGTGCAGCTGGAAGGTGAACTACTTGAGCGCCGTTAATCTCACGGGCCAATATTTCCCCATGACCCTCCCATGGAGTGGACACGTCTTTCTCCCCCACGATCAAAAGTGTCGGAACGGAAATTTTGCTGAGCAACTTTGTACTGTCGAAGTCTCGAAGCGCCGCACAGCAACCGGCATATCCGATAGGGTTTGTACCGAGCAGCAAATTCCGAACGGCCTCGGCATGAACATCACGCCGCGAAAGCGTCTCCGGGGAAAAGAATCGCTGCATCACGGTCTGAACAATCCCTTTCATTCCACTTTCGAGGACGATTTTTCGCCGTTCGTCCCAATTTGCCCGAGGCCCGAACTGCGGAGCCGTGTTTGCCAAAACTAGTCTATTTACGCGATCCGGAGCATTGGCTCCCAACCATTGTGCGATTGCGCCGCCGAGAGAAAGTCCACAGAAGGAAAATTTCTGAATTCCCAGGAAATCAGCAAGGCCGATTACATCCCGACCCAACTGTTCGATTGAATAATCACCAGCTGGTGCATCCGAAGCTCCGTGTCCACGAGTGTCGTAGCGCAATACTTGGAAGTACTGAAGCAAATCTTCAACCTGCGGCGACCACATGCCGTGATCGGCGCCAATCGAGTGGGATAAAACGAGCACTGGCGCTCCGCTCTTGCCCTCGAGGCGGTAGAACACTCGATGGTTGTCAACAATTGCAAACGCCATGATTGCTTATTCCTTCTTGCTTCTAGAATCGGATCCGAGAGAAGAAAGCAGACGTGTTCGGAATTGCTCAGCGACGCCGAGATACAGATCCGGGTTCTTGAGATCATGCAGAGCTTTAGAGTCGAGATGACCCTTGACTTCCGCCATGTCGGCGAGTACTTCGGAGAGATGTCGACCGCTCGCGACAGCCTCCCGGCTGGCTTTCTCGAGAAGTCCGTGAGCGGCCTCCCGGCCAATGCTCGGCGACAATAGAAGCATCGCCTTCTCCGCGAAGACCGCTCCATGGGTAGCCTCGATGTTGGACCGCATGCGAGCTGTGTCCACACTAAGCCCTTCCACAACTTCCGCCGTGGAATGAATGGCCAGCCCCGTGGCCTGAATTATTCCTGCGACCGTTGGCCACTCCGCCTGCCAGCCGCCCGCTCCCCGCTCGTGCTCTTGAATCATCCCTGATAGAAAAGCGGCCACCAGTCCGGGAACGCGATTCGCGGCGGCAAGGGTCAACACGCAACCAACGGGATTATGTTTATGCGGCATCGTCGAAGAGCCGCTGCCACCATCCCGGCCTTCTGCTACTTCGCCGATTTCATTTTGCATAAGCAAGCTAATGTCTCGTGCCATTTTTCCAAGAGCACCCGTGAGCACGCCACAAGCGCACATCAATACGGCCAAGAGATCGCGGTGCGTATGCCATGGCGCTTCGGGATAGGCAAGTTCGAGTTCATCAGCAAGAGCTTTCCCGACGGCGATTCCTTTGTCGCCGAGAAATGCCAGTGTTCCGCTTGCTCCGCCGAACTGGAGAATCAACGCGTCGGAAAAACTTTCATTCAATTTTCTGTGCGAGCGATGGATCGCTCCGAGCCATCCTGCTGCTTTCAGTCCAAACGTAACCGGCGGAGCAGCCTGCAATAAAGTTCGTCCCAGCATTACGTCGTTGGCATGTTTTTCAGCCAGTTGCAGCAATGACTCTTCCAACCGCGAAAGATCAGATTCGAAAAGTGTTCGGGCTTGCTTGAGAAGAAGAACGAGCGCCGTATCAGCTACGTCTTGACTGGTTGCGCCCCAATGCACAAAGCTCGCGGCTGCCGGATCAACCGCATGCACGCGTTCCCTCAGAGCTTTCACCAGAGGGATGACAGGCGTGCCGACGCGAAGGCCGTCTCGCGAAATCGCCTCAGCGTCAAAAAAGTCCGGCATCGCCGCGGACGCAATTTTCTCAGCGGTCGCCTGCGGCACTATTCCGACACGAGCCTCAACGCGGGCGAGCGCCACCTCGAATCGAAGCATGGCATCAAGAACCGACGCGTCCGAAAACACTTTCGCGAGCACATCCGTGGTCGCCAGACTGTCAATCAATCTCATAGCTATTGTCTAGATGTTGGAGAGGTTAACACTCAACCGGCGGATTGTGGAAAATGCGAATGGGGTACAGCCAGCCAAACGCCCAATTCTTACTCAGGCGCTTTCAGATGTTTTGACTTCGCGGGCCGCATCTCCGATATATGGCTGGCTGAGGTAGTTGAGTCCCGCTGATTGCACGAGATCTCGAGCCGCTCGCAGCTCTTCCTCTGGCACCCAACAGCCCTTGGGATCATTTCTCCCCGCTGCGGATAAGCCTGACTGAGTCCATATCGTCTTCGCACCCAACCTCTTGGCAAGCGCAATGATTTCCGGCAATTCGTTGAGAGGACGATGCGAGTAAATCAAATCTGCATGTTCGGGTGGCCGGCCGATGTGACGGGCTGTCACGTTGCCATTCTTCAACTCGTATGCCGAATAATCTTCCGGCCCAGGCCCCCCACGCACGACAACATGAAAGCCCGCCAGCGCAAGGGATTCAGGCAATTCTTTAGATGGCCAATCTATTGCCAGTATTGTGTGCACATCGTTGAGCGCCGCTTTAGGATTCACAGAAAGCCGACCTTGCTGAGGATTAGAGCGCGATTTGAATCCATTAAAAATACTCCCGGCGCATCCCCCGAGCAACCGTGATGACCGCCACGAAAATGCGTAGCCCCAGCACCCGCTCGCGGGCAGCTTAACTATCCTTTTAGATTTTGTTAGTATTGCTTCCTACATCTCTACCAGGAAGACCCCGCGAACCGCCAAAGGAGGAACCATGGCAACCACAGTAGCGGCACCCGAACTTCACAGAAACGTCTCCGAATACCTCAGCAAGCCTCGAAAGATGTTGGTGAATGGCAAATGGGTAGATTCGGTTTCGGGTAAGACCTTCGAAACCTATAATCCGGCAACTGGCGAAGTTCTCGCAAGGGTTGCCGAGGGAGATCGCGCCGATATCGAGCAAGCCGTCAAAGCTGCCCGGCGAGCCTTCGAGAGTGGCAAATGGCCAGAAATGGCCCCATCGAAAAGAGGGCGTCTGCTCTGGAAGCTGGCTGATTTGCTTGAAGCAAATCTTGAAGAATTTGCGCAGTTGGAAACTCTCGACAACGGGAAGCCGTTAAGTGTCGCTCGCGTTGCCGACGTCCCTCTCGCCGTTGATATGTTCCGTTACATGGCTGGCTGGGCGACGAAGGTGGAAGGCAACACCATCCCGATATCATCCGGAGGCGCAAAATATTTCGCCTACACTTTGCGCGAGCCGGTCGGTGTAGTCGGCCAGATTATCCCGTGGAATTTTCCATTACTAATGGCGGCGTGGAAACTTGCGCCAGCACTGGCCGTCGGCTGCACGGTGATTTTGAAGCCAGCCGAGCAGACTCCGCTGACTGCATTGCGTTTGGGCGAGTTGGCAATGGAAGCGGGATTCCCCGATGGAGTTTTAAACATCGTCCCCGGCTTCGGCGAAACCGCAGGCGCGGCGCTCGCTGCGCATCCTGACGTGGATAAAATTGCATTCACCGGATCCACCGAAGTGGGCAAACTGATTCTCCAGGCTGCTGCCGGAAATCTGAAAAAAGTTTCTTTGGAGCTGGGAGGAAAATCTCCCAACATTATTTTCCCGGACGCGGATTTGAAGGTCGCCATTCCCGGCAGCGCCAGCGGCATCTTCTTCAATCAAGGACAGTGCTGTTGCGCCGGTTCGCGGCTCTTCGTGCATAAGAGCATCTTCGACGAAGTAGTGGACGGAGTCGCCAAAGTGGCGAAAGAATTTCACGTAGGACCGGGCTTCGATGCCGCCACCAACATGGGACCTCTGGTTTCTCAGGAACAGTTAGACCGTGTCTGCGGCTATCTGGATTCCGGAATCAGCGAAGGCGCAAAAGCTGTGGTCGGAGGCAAGAAGAAAAGCGGTGCCGGATATTTCGTCGAGCCAACCGTGCTGGTGGACACCAAGCCCGACATGAAAGTGATCAAAGAAGAAATCTTCGGACCGGTGGTCGCGGCAATTCCGTTCAGCGATCCCGAAGAAGTGCTTCCCACCGCAAATAATTCCATCTATGGACTCGCGGCCGCCGTATGGACACGCGACATTGGCAAGGCCCATCGCACCGCCGCGAAACTTCGCGCCGGGACCGTATGGATCAATTGCTATAACGTCTTCGACGCGGCGCTCCCCTTCGGCGGCTACAAGCAGTCAGGCTGGGGCCGCGAAATGGGCCACGACGCATTGGAGCTTTATACCGAAACCAAGGCAGTCTGCGCCCAGTTGTAGGCTAAAACAATTTCCACGTAGGCCCGGACGCCCGTCCGGGCCTGCGAGCCTTGCCCCCGCCATTGGTTGACGGGGTGGTGTACGGGGGCGACAAAATGCTCCTTCCCTGCCTCGCGGTTCGGTCAATGAGCGTTATCGCGATTTAACGTCAACCATGGGCCATCCGCGATGGGAGGCGATTTACAATTTCCCTGTTCTCATTAGACTAGGCTGCTTCTACTTTGGTTTATCCTCTTCGCGGAGGCTTCATGATCACCCAAGTTCGTCCGGACCCGGCGATCCTTGCCACACTGCAATCATTTTTCAACAAGCCCCAGGTAACGATAGCTCGAGTCATCTTGTTGCTTCTGGTTTTGGAAGGGCAGCTGTTGTATTCCGTGCGGCAAGAGTCGCTTTACCTGGGACGAAGGTGATCACATTTTCGCCGGATACATGTCGCTCAAGCATCACGATTTCGGCCTCAATCCCGAGCACCCTCCTCTGGCAAAAATGGTACAGCGTGCGTCCCGCTTAAAGCATGCATATTCGTGAGCCGCAGCTGCAGAACCGCTACTCCAAAACTGAGGCGTACCTGAGCGGGCGCGACCTAATCTTCCAGAACGATTTTGACACCATCATCTTTCGCGCCCGGATGGCCGTCTCGATTTTTGCTTTGATGACCGCGCTGCTGGCCTTCCTGACCGCGCGCGAGATGTCGGCACCGGCGCGGGATTCCTTACCCTCTTGCTGGTCGTCTTCGAGCCGAACTTCCTTGCTCACGGGGCTCTGGTCACTACCGATACCGGCGCGGCCTGCGGCCTGCTCGCCAGCGTTTACGCGTTCTATCGTTACGTGAAATCACCTCGTGGGGACGCGTCGCCGTGCTGGGTCTCGCTGCAGGCATTTTCTTCATTACCAAACATTCGGCCGTGCTTCTGCCGCCAATGCTGATCCTTCTGGCCTTCACTGAGTTGTTGCGTCGCCGTCAGCCGGCTGATGAAAGCCGTTTGCATCAGGCATTGCGGCTTGCCTCTGTCGTCGGGTTGCTGGAGTTATCGCCGTGGCGATCATGTGGGCGGGCTATGGATTTCGTTACTCCGCCCGTCCCGCAGGAATGCAGATCAATCCCCCGCTGGAGAGCACACTCGGGAATTTGAGTCCGGTTGAAGGCAAGTTCATCACCCTGCTGGCGCACTGGAAACTGCTCCCGGAATCTTGGCTCTTCGGACTGGCCGACGTCCGCTCGGTGGCGAATGTCTGGCCCAGCTATGTGTTTGGGAAGGTTTACGCGCACGGCGTGTGGTTCTATTTTCCGGTGGCATTTGTTATCAAAGCGACCCTGACTACGCTGCTATTCCTACCGCTGATCGTCTATGCCATCGCAACCCGGAAACTGCGAGGTTGGCGCGAGATCCTGTTCCTCTCTTTGCCACCGGCGGTCTACTTTGCCATTTCTATCACTTCGAAGCTGAACATCGGAGTGCGTCATATCCTGCCGGTTTTCATCTTCCTACTCGTACTGACCGGGGGAGCCGCCTGGAGGCTGATTTGCCATGATCGGCGCTGGGCATGGCCGGTTGCGGTGCTCCTTCTTTTCCACATCGTTTCTTCGTTACGAGCGTTCCCAACCTCGTATATGGCTTATGCCAATGAACTCTGGGGCGGACCGGCCAACATACACAAATATCTGACCGATTCCACGACCGACTGGGGACAGCAACTGAAAGCCGTGAAGCGCTATGTCGATGAGCGCGGCATTCAGCAGTGCTGGTTTGCATACACAGTGGAACCGGCGATTCCGTTCCGCGCATACGGTATCCCCTGCAAGGCACTGCCCACGATGGACACGATGTGGTTTGGAATGAAGCTTGATACACCCCCCGTGATCCAAGGACCGGTTTTCATTAGCCACATTCCCCTGACTTTCTATGAATCGGGATCGAGCCTGCTGAATCCGTATCGCGAATTCATGAAACTCAAGCCAACGGCTGTCATCGAAAACGGAGTATTTGTCTATGACGGCACGTTCCAAGTTCCGTATGCCGCCGCGTTCGACCACGCGGTCAAGTCGAGAGACCTGATCGAACAGCATCAACCCGAACAGGCACTAGCCGAGGCTCAATCCGCAATTGCCGTCGCGCCCGATTACATGCTGGCACTGATGGCTTTGGGAGGGGCGCAAAAGGCGCTGCAGAAGAATGCTGACGCGCGGGTCACATTCGAAAAGGCACTCACGATAACCCGCAGCATGGAACCGACCGCGCAGGAGGTCTGGATCCCAAGAGTGCAGGAGAAACTTGCAGGGTTGTAAACCGGGATTGTCTGTCGGTATAGAACAATACCGACGCCTTGGAGCAACATCACCGCAGCCACTGAGCAGACTGTTGAAAATCAAGCCATTACGCTCATTGACACCAGGAAGGCAGGGAGGGAGCATTTTGCCGTCCCCGCACACTACCCCGGCCATTCGTTGACTGCCCACGGCTGCCTCCGTAAGATGAAACGACTGGAAAGCTGAGCCCCTCCCTAGTGATAGATCAGACCATCTCGCACTATCGCATCATCGAGAAGCTTGGTGGTGGCGGCATGGGCGTGGTTTATAAGGCTGAAGACACCGAACTTGGCCGCTTCGTCGCCCTCAAATTCCTGCCCGATGAGCTTTCGCGCGATCCGCAGGCACTAGAACGGTTTCGCCGGGAGGCGCGTGCGGCGTCCGCTCTCAATCATCCCAATATTTGCACGATCTACGAGATTGGCAAACATGGCGAGCAGTCATTTATCGCTATGGAGTTTCTGGATGGCATCACTCTGAAATATCTGATTGCGGGCAAGCCGCTCGATATTGACCGAGTGCTCTCGCTGGGCATTGATATTGCCGACGGGTTGGACGCGGCACATTCCCAGGGCATTGTGCATCGAGACATCAAGCCTGCGAACATCTTTGTCACCAAGCGCGGCCACGCCAAAATACTGGATTTCGGCCTGGCCAAAGTCGAGCTCACTGCCGGCTCCTCCAGCCGGGTAGCTTCAGCAAACACGATGACGGCTGCGGTTGATGAACAGCACCTCACCAGTCCCGGCTCGACGCTCGGCACCATCGCGTACATGTCGCCGGAACAGGCGCGGGCGAAAGACCTGGACGCGCGCACGGATCTGTTCTCGTTCGGAGCTGTTCTCTACGAGATGGCCACGGCGCAAGTGCCCTTTCGTGGAGACAGTACGGCAACAATTTTTGAAGCAATCCTGAATCGTGCTCCGGTTGCCCCGGTGCGACTGAATCCAGACGTGACACCCGAGTTGGAGCGGATCATTCATAAGGCACTGGAGAAAGACCGCGAGTTGCGCTACCAGCACGCGGCCGACATGCGGGCCGACTTGAAGCGGTTGAAACGGGAGACGGAATCGCGGCCTGTTGAGGCGGCCAGTTCGGGGTCCGTGGTAGTCGCGCCCGAAAGCGGTACTCCGGTTACCCAAAGGTCGTCACCAGCATCCGGTTCTTCACCGGCGCTTTCGTCTTCGTCATCGAAATCGGGCATAGCGGCTGTCAATCAAGCGCCCGCAGCGTCCATGCAGAGCCGGCCTTACGCGAAAATCGCCGGCGCTCTCGTTGCGGCTATCGTCGTGTTAGCGGGTCTTTTGTGGTTCGTTAAACAGCGTTCCGCGCCGGTTGTGGTCACGGCTGTTCAAAAGACCGTCGCGGTTCTGCCTTTACAAAACCTGGGCTCTGATAAAGATGTGGATTTTCTGCGGTTGGCTCTGGCCGACGAGATCGCAACTTCGCTCAGCTACGTTCACTCGCTATCCATACGTCCGTTCGCGACCACCAGCAAGTACGATTCTCCCACGCTAGACTTGCAGGAAGCCGGCCACGCCATGCATGTGACGGATGTTGTCACAGGGCATTACTTGAAAGAAGGCGATCAGCTTCAGATCACGCTGGAGGCCGTGGACATCGCGGACAACCGTTCGGTATGGCGCGATACCATGACTGTCGCTGCTGCGGACCTGCTGGCCATGAGAAGCGAGATTACGGCGAAAGTCCGCCAGGGATTAGTCCCGGCTCTCGGCGCTGGAACGGATTCGGGGGAGGCTGGCACGCATCCCAAGAACGAAGAAGCTTACGACCTCTACTTGCGCAGTATCGCGCTGCCGCACGATCCTCAGCCGAACAAAGACGCCATCACAATGCTGGAACGTGCCGTAGGAATGGACCCGAGCTACGCGCCTGCGTGGGCCTATCTCGGAGTTCGTTACCATTACGACGCCGCTTATTCGAACGGCGGGCTGGCCATGCGCCAACGTTCTGACGCAGCCTTTGATCGGGCCATTTCGCTTGACCCCAACTACGTCTTCGCGGCTGCCCAGCTGATCACCAGCCGCGTCGAAGAACGTGAATTGATCAAAGCCTACCAGCAGGCGAAGGCCCTAGTGACTCGCAATCCAGAAAATCCGCAAGCCCATTTCGCTCTGGCGTATGTCCTTCGCTATGGAGGAGCGGTCGAGGAATCCGCGCACGAGTGTGACACCGCTGTATCACTGGACCCGGGTAACTACCAATTCCGTTCGTGCGCGCTCACGTTCGATCAGCTTGGGAACTACCCGCGTGCGATGGATTTTCTTCAGCTCGATGCCGGATCAATGTGGGCCTCAAGCAACCTCATGCGGCACTATATTCGCGACGGAAAATTAGCGCAGGCGAAGGAACTCGCAGATAAATTCAACAAAGCCGGGAGCAGTGATTTCAGGATGATAAAGGCGTGCTTTGAAAACCCATCATCTCCTGAGGCCGTGTCCTTGTCCGGTGAACAGGCCGCCGCACTGCTCGCCGATTCCGACCCCGAACCCGCCTACGTGGTTGCGCCCGACTTTCTGTTTTGCCGACAGCAAGAACTTGCCTTGCAACTTCTAAAGAATTCGATTGCCGGGAACTTTTGCGCCTATACGGGTTTGCAGAACGATTCCGCGTGGACGAAGCTGCGAGGCACGCCTGAATTTGCCGAGCTGCTCTCCTCCGCGAAACAGTGCCGGGACAATTTTTTGGCCGAAAGATCGCAGCCTGCGCATTGAATTCCAACGATTAACCGACGGTCGAATGAGCTGAGCGCGAACTACGATTCTTAAGCTACCTGCTGTTCTCGCCCTCTTTATACATATACTTGATGGATGGCTTGTAAACCATGAGATTTGCGGCGCCAGTGCGGTTCAGTTTCAGGCAGGATTTGTCATACCATTCAATAGTCCCACGGATTTCCTCGCCATCCCGAAGCACGATCACCATTGGCGTTTTCGATTGCATCTGCTTTTGATAGTAGAAATTTTCCGCGTTGGTTTGCTCCGGTGGCGATGGCTTTTTCGACATGCCATTCGAACGCTCTCCATGACCATTGCGCTCGGGCCGGTCGCGGCGTTCGCCCGCAGACTGTGGCATATGGTTATGCTCGCTGCGGCTTAGGGAGGGGCGGATCAGTTTACGATTGGCAAATCCTTCGGCTTGCAGAGGTTGCTCTGCGATTAAAGACTCAATTCCATCTTTCATGACAGTCACCTTGGCACGCTTTTGGAGGACCAGAGCACGGCGCGTTGTCTCTGGGGACTGGAGGCGTGAATTGCCAATACGGTAGCACAGGCCGCTTATGGTGACAATCACAAGTTTCGTGTTGTATGGCAATTGAAATGCTTGCAGCGCAGGCATGCGATTGCGAGAGAAATTGTTCCTGACAGCTAGTCAAATCAGTCGTGGCACTACGCGGATATCCGGCAGATTGCGGTATTGTTCGGCATAATCCATTCCGTAGCCCACTACAAACTTGTCGGGAATCGAAAACCCCACATAGTCCGCTTCGACAGGCTGCTTTCTTCGGGAAGGCTTATCCAGCAGGGTTGCGACCCGTAGGGACTTAGGAAGGCGCGCCTGCAAAATATTCTTTAAAAAGGTCAGAGTGAGTCCCGTGTCGAGTATGTCTTCCACAAGAATCACATTTTTCCCGGCCAACGATTGGTCAACATCCCGCGTCAGCCGGACTTCTCCAGTCGAATCCCAGCCACTTGCGAGTTCTTGAGCGGGGCTGGGACGGTTGCCGTAACTTGAGACGCCTATAAAATCGAACGCGGCATCGAGCCGCACTTCGCGAACTAAATCACTCAAGAAAATAGCGGCGCCTTTTAACACCCCCACGAAGATAATCGGCTGGCCGGAAAAATCCCGCGTGATTTGATCGGCTATTGCGGCGACTCGTTCCGCGATTTGTTTTTGTGAAATTAAGATTTCAAGTTCGGGCACGGCCAACATGTTATAACCGTCCGGCATCGAACCAGCAAAAGAAAATTAATACCGCCGCCGGGAGGGATCTCCAATTTGCGGATTGAGCTGTGCTCTCATTAAACTTATTTTGATTCAGAAAGAAAACATTCATGAAGCTTAGCGGCATAAAGCTCACGTGGCTGGGACACGCTACATTTCGAATGGAAACCCCCGGCGGTCAAATCATACTGATTGAACCGTGGGTCATGAGCAATCCTAAATGCCCGGATGACCAGAAGGACCTGAAGAAAGTTGACGTCATGCTTTGCACGCACGGGCACGGCGATCACATTGGCGATGCCGTCGAAATCATAAAAAAACACAATCCGAAAGTTGTCGGCATTCCCGAACTGGCCACCTGGCTGAAGAACAAAGGCGCCAAACAGATTATGCCGATGAATAAGGGCGGGACGCAGACTGTCGGCGATATCAAAGTCACCATGGTAGACGCTCGACACTCCTCGGGCATTCAAGACGGCGACGAGGGTGTTTATGGCGGCGAACCTTGCGGCTATGTCATTGAATTCGAAAATGGCGTTAAGATTTATCACGCCGGAGATACGTGCGTGTTTGGAGATATGCAAATCATCCATGAAATCTATGCGCCGCAGATTGCCATGCTGCCGATCGGCGATCATTACACCATGGGGCCGCGTGAAGCTGCCTATGCTTGCAATTTGTTGAAGCCGAAAACTGTCATCCCCATGCATTTTGGAACTTTTCCGCAGCTCACGGGGACACCGGCGGAATTGAGGAAATTGGTTTCCAGTATCGAGATATTGGAGATGACGCCGGGACAGACGATCACCTGATCAGGCGCGCGAATTATCGGTATTGCGCGAGAATTCCTCGACCGCCTGAACTGCGCCGGACCTTCGGGATGACAAGTATTTTTAGAGGAGCTATTTTGGCAGATCAGATCGAGAGCAAGCCGCAATGGCGTCACCACGGCATTACCGCCGATGCCGTGGAAGATTATTTGTATTCGATTCTTCCTGACCGCGACGAAGTTCTGACGCAGATGGAGGCGGAGGCTGCGTCGCGGAATATTCCAATCGTCGGACCCGCCGTGGGCCGTGTCCTTCACCAACTGGCTCTGATGATTCAAGCTAAGAACATTTTTGAGATGGGATCTGCAATTGGATATTCGACGATCTGGTGGGCTCGGGCCGTCGTGGAGGGTGGCCGCGTCTTTTACACCGACGGGGATCGAAAAAATGCTGACGAGGCTCGCGGATATTTCGAGAGAGCGGGCGTTTCCGCCCGCATCACCGTAAGAACTGGCGATGCGCTCGAATTACTGTCGGAACAAAACGGAGAATTCGACATCATCTTTAATGACATAGATAAAGAAGATTATCCTCGAGCCTTTCGGTTGGCAGTTCCCCGCTTGCGGAAAGGCGGCCTGTTCGTCACCGATAACGTTTTGTGGAGCGGACGGGTCGCGGAGAAGAATCCCACAGAAGGTTCCACGAAGGCCATCATGGAATTTAATCGCCTGTTATATGGCTCGCCAGAGCTGTTCACAACAATCCTGCCGATCCGCGATGGCGTGGCCGTAGCGATTAAAAAGTGAGACGCCCATTCACGGTTGAGCCGGAAGCTGCTACTCCTGCAATGAAAATGCGGGCGCGAATAGCATCCACGATCCGGAAAATCCCACGAGGGAAAGTTTCGAGCTATGGAGCAGTCGCGCGGGCCGCTGGGTACCCAGGCTATGCAAGACAGGTGGCGCAGGTGATGAAACGCTATGCCGGACTTCCATGGCATCGCGTTCTCGGCGCAGGAGGCGCGATCAAAGTTCCGGCTGACTACGCCGTCGAACAGCGAATGCGTTTGCAGACGGAAGGCGTAGCTTTCCGCGGCAGGCGCGTACATATGGTGTTGCACGAATACAAATTCCCAAAAGTGAGAAGCCGTTTGCGCTAGACACACGGCTAGCGCTGACTGATCTCGCGAGCGGAAACTTTCTTGTTGAACTCTTCCGACTTCCCACGGGGCACGGTTAAAGACTTCCATTGGTGAGCCTGGAAATGCTTCGCCAATAACACGATTTGCCCGCAGTGATAGGCGTAGTGCGCGATCTGGCGATTGATGGCTTGCATCACCGAATGGGCCTCGCCACGAATTAGAACCGTCCGTCCAATATCCGCGTCGGACAATGGCGATAGCGCTTCGAAAACAGTTTCCCATCCTTTGTCCCAGGTTTTCTTTAGCGCATCCCGAGAAGCCGGTGGTTCTACGAATTCACTGTCGCGGTTGCGGTCAGGCTTCTCTCCATCAGCCGTGAGAAAGTTTGTCCATCGAGAATCGCATGTTTCCGGCCATGTGCTTTACGATGATCGCGATCGAGTTCATCTCTCCATCCAATACGGCGGTCAACTGTTCATCATTGACCTGCTCCATGGCGCGTTCAGCGAGTTTCTTGTAATAACGAAAAACTTCAATTGAGTCCTCGATATAAGAAGTCGTAAATTTTAGAGTCATTTTTATTTCCTGAACGGTTCGTCAATTTCCACCTGGTAGCCTGCGCTCAGGCGATTGGTTTCGTTCGCCATTCCCACCACGGCCATCAATTCCTTAAACATGTCGTCCGTCATTCCCTTCTTCTGCGCCGATGCCGTATGCGAGGCTATGCAGTAGCCGCATTGATTGCTCACGCTCACTGCCACGTAAATTAATTCTTTGGTGAGGGGATCGAGCGCGCCCGGCGCCATAATCTCCTTAATATCCTGCCATGTCCGCTTCAGCGTCGCCGGATCATTCGCCAGTGCCTTCCAGAAATTATTGATCCAATCTACTTTGCGCGTGGCCATGATGTCGTCATACACCGCACGCACTTCCGGACTGGCGTCTTTATATTCGACAAATCCAAGGGTCGCCATGTATTACTCTCCAGGATTGCAGGAACCTGCATCCAGAACATATTACCAACCGGCAACGAAGATCTGATGCGCAACGCCTCTGATTAAGTCTCGACATCGCTCCGAGGCTATGGCAAACTGCTTCGTCGGCGGCTCCCTTCCCCAAGTCCAGGGCCGTCCAAGGGCGTTCTTCGATGTTCCGACGTTTGTGGTGTGGCGTGGTGTTCGCCGCGCTCGTTTCTATTTGGTCTCCCAGTCAGACTGCTCAGCGAAATGCCGCCGTCCCCGGCACGGCGCAACCCAAGCCCGATTCGCAACCCTCCGCTGCCAGCGGAAATAACGCCCTCTTGGACCCTTGGTCCCTGTACCGCATGGGAAACTTTGCCGCCGCGATTGATGGATACCAAAACTTGTTGAAGGCCAATCCTAAGTCGGCGGACGCATATGCCGGCCTCGCACGCGTCTACCTTCAGCAGCAAAATGTGGAGCTCGCATCCCAGACCGTCAGCAAGGGTCTGGCAGTATCCGATTCGCCTTCTTTGCATGTCGCATTAGGGGAAGTTCAATTCCGCCAGGGGAAAATATCCGAGGCTGAACAGGAGTGGGTGAAGGTAATCAACTCCGGCCATATGGACGCTCGCGCATTCCTTGGGCTTGCCCGTGTAAGCAACTCGGTTGCAATGTACAAAAGGGGCAAGACAATGATAGACAAAGCGCGAGAACTTGATTCGTCTGACCCTGACGTTGAGCGCCAGTGGATTGGGACCCTTAGCCGCTCTGATCGGATTAAATATCTCGAAAAATATCTTGCGGGTCCAAATGACGAAGATGGGGAGCGCCGCACCGACGTACAGCGCTACGTGGATTTTTTGAAAGCGCGGGCAAAAGAGGAATCGGACAGGTGTCGCTTGGTTAACAATGTCACGTCAACCGAGATTCCTCTGGCCCGGCTATTCCAAGACGCCGATCATCTCCGCGGCTATGGGCTTGACGTGAAGGTAAACGAACGCAAGGGAACCTTAATGCTCGACACCGGCGCGAGTGGAATTCTGCTCGACCAGGGCATGGCGGAGAAAGCCGGGATCACAAAAATTGTCGAGACAGGCATCGGCGGCATTGGGGATAGAGGCGAAAGGAACGGATACGTGGGCGTTGCGAAATCAATCACCATCGGGAGCTTGCGGTTTGAGAATTGTCCGATCGGAGTTCTGGAAAATCGTTCCGTAGTCGGAGAAGAGGGATTAATCGGCGCCGATGTTTTTGATGATTTTCTGGTTGACATTGACTTTCCCAACGAGAAATTGCGGCTCAGCGAGTTGCCAAAAAGGCCAGGGGATTCCGGCCAGCCTGCGGGACTTGACAGCGACGATGAGGAGGACGCCGACACCGCACACGCGGACCCCGCCGCGGATGCCACCTCGCAAAAATCTGGTTCTGCACCAGAGCGGAGCCTTCACGACGCCTACATTGCCCCGGAAATGAAATCCTTCACACGAATCTACCGTTTCGGGCACCACCTTTTAATTCCAACCTTCGCCAACAATGCCCCAAGTAAGTTATTTTTGATAGATACGGGAGCTATGTGGAACCAAATTACTCCCGAGGCGGCTCGTGGAGTCACAAAGGTTCATAATGACCCTTTCACGACTGTGACCGGGATCAGCGGCAAAGTAAAGAATGTCTATAGTGCCGACCAGGCCGTTATTCGCGTGGGGCATGTACGCGAAAGAGATCAGAATCTGGTGACGTTTGACATGACTTCGATCAGCAACAATTGTGGTACGGAAGTTTCCGGCACTCTTGGTTTTGCCATGTTGCGGAAGGTGGACGTAAAGATTGATTACCGAGACGACCTGGTGGACTTCAACGACGACCGGAAGCCGAAGGCACTGGAAATACAGTAGCCGGAACGGACAAAGTTGTGCCGATACATTCGCGTACTTTCAGGTGGATACCGCTTTTTAGGATACCAAGGTCTGAGGCTTCCTCCGGATTGACTTTTCCTTCGCGAATCATAGAGATTCACACGTTGACCTTGACCGATGGTAACCTCGTCGGTGAAAGGGATTGCAATCCACCACGGTCCAGCCCTCGTACTTAAAGGAGAGAGATAGCCAGTTTGTCGAACGCTGAACTAAAAGTGGTTTCGACGGACGATCAGGCTCTTATGGCGGCCATTCGCTCCGGCGACGAAAGCGCGATGGGAGTCTTGTACGACCGATATTCTGGTGTTGTGTATTCGGTAGCCCTACGTGTGCTGGGGGAAACTGGAGCGGCTGAAGACATACTGCAAGAAATTTTCATGCAACTATGGCGCAATCCCGCTGCATTTGATTCACAGCGCGGTAGCGCCGGGCCGTGGCTTGCCGTAATCACGCGTAACCGTGCGATTGACGTTTTGCGCAAGCGCCATCCGGAAGACGATATCGCGGACGTCGTAGTTTCGGTGACTCCTGATATGGCAGGCGATGCGGGACGAAATCAGGCAATGGAGAAAGTTCGCGGCGCGCTGGATTCGATGTCGGCGGAGCAGCGCAGTGCACTTGAGATGGCATACTTTGAAGGGCTGACGCACACGGAAATCGCTGCCAAGACCGGAGAACCGTTGGGGACCATAAAGACTCGCATCCGCTCCGGATTACTGGCACTGCGCAAGGTTTTTGCCTTATGAGCGTGCACGAACAATATACCGAGGATCTCGCACTCTACGCGATGGGGGCGCTGGTTGGAGATGAGCGCACCGCCGTAGAGAAGCACCTCGCCGACTGCGCGGACTGCCGGCGTGAGTTGGAACGGTTACGCGGGGATACAGTGCTGCTAGCCTATTCCACAGCGCACTCGGTGCCTCCGCGGCGATCTCGGCAGCGATTAATGGAGGCTATCCGTAAAGAACCGCGAAGGCAGCAAATTCCAGCACGGCGTTCGTGGTGGGCTACGGCGCCCTGGGTTGCGGCGGCAGCGATGACCATCCTCGCCGTGTTGCTGATGCGCCAGAACACAGGATTGCAGGAAAAGCTGGCGAATCAAAGGGCCCGCTCCGCGGAGCAACAATCACAGCTCGAGCAAACGCGAGAGGTGGTTGCAACTCTGACCGCGACGGATGCCCTGCGCGTGACCCTGGTGGCGGCAAATACTCCACCGCAGCCGCAGGGCAAGGCAATTTATGTGCGTGATCGGGGCAGTCTGATTTTCCTGGCAAGCAACTTTAAACCAGTGGAGTCCGGCAAGGCATACGAATTGTGGCTAGTACCGACAAAGGGCAATCCAATAGCGGCTGGGGTGTTCGTGCCAGATGCTCACGGAAGCGCGACCGTCGTCAATCCTCCCCTTCCGCAGGGAGTCGAAGCCAAGGCCTTCGCAATCACGATCGAACCGCAAGCTGGATCCGCAGCGCCCACGTCGGCGATTTTAATGTTGGGGACTGGCGAATAAGCAAGTTGTATTGATCCAAGAATCAAATCAGGAAGCAGTTCTGTGCTCGGGGATTTCCGGCGCGGGCGCCACTTTCGGTATGAACTGTTGCCCACGTTGCGCCGCGATCAGACGGTCCAGATCGTAGCTATACGGTCCATAAGCACGAAACGACTCCTCGTCAAACAGGCGCTTGATGCCGCATCCCGTGCATACCTGGTAACAGTACCCAGCGGACCGAACCGGCCAGCTCATTTTGCGATGCCAGCAGCCCCGGAACAAAACTACGCCGACTCCCGCAAATGCGGTTGCCAAAAGACTTAACGGCAACCAGCGAGTTTTTTTCTTTTGGCCGCTAACTGGCATGGTTTTGTGAACCTCTAAAAATCGTGCTGTCCACCAGATTTGCACCACTGGAGAGGCAGTGACTTTGGGGGGAGCTCTTAGCTTACTAAAGAACATGTCCTAATTCCACCTTCGTGCGCAACAGAACATTGCGGTCCGGAGAAATACGCTGTAACTTACGGATATTGGCCACTTTAACTGAGGGTTTATTCGCGCTATGAGTACCTCGTCCAAATGAGCGCGAGCCCCAACAACCCGCTGCCTGGGTCCGCGAAACCGGCTCCTCTGGCCCCTCGCGCGGATCTTCCGGCAATCCCTGCGTTTCCACGCTCGGATCATCGGGATCTCGAAACCCTCCTGGCCTTGTCTTCGCTGCACGACCAGATCCGCCGGCGACGCGCCCAGGAACTGGACGAAGGGGCCAGATTAAGCCCTGAAGATTCGTGGGAGCTTAAACAGTTCGTCCATGACGAGGTCTTGCAGCTTGTCGCCGATCGTGCCATGACTGTGACGGGAGCCGACGGCGTTGCCGTGGCGTTGGTTGACGGAAGCGGCATTGAGTGCCGTGCATCCGCCGGAAAGATTGCACCTGAACGGGGTGCGCGCCTCGACCCCTACTCCGGATTTTCCGGAGCGTGCTTGAGGACTGGCGAAATAGTCCGATGTGACGATTCTGAAAAAGATAAGCGAGTGAGTGCCGAGGCCTGTCGGCGGCTGGGTACACGATCTATGGTTGCGGTTCCCCTTGCAACTTCGCAGGCCATCATCGGAGTACTTGAGGCCTTCTCGACCGAGCCTCTCGGATTCAACGACAGTGATGTTCGCAGCCTGAGTCTTCTTTCCGAACTCATTCTCGACGCCATGAAGCCGGAAGAAGAATATCGTCTGGCGGAGATATCGCAGCGGGTCGTCAACCCCGCGCCGCTTACGCCGTCGCCGGTGATCTCACCGGAGATTAGGCAGGAAACACTACCGGTCGAGCCTCTAAAAGTTGACGCGATAAGACTCTCAGAAACAGAAACTCTGTCTGACGCAAAACCTGAATCGCCAGAAGCGCAAGGCTTGGCTCGGCGTGAGTCCGATAGTTCGAGGCCAAACGCAAAGCTAATATTTTTCTCCGAATTTGAGCCGGTGGAGGACTCGCGACCCGGCCTAAAGCTGGTCGTCATCTTAGTTTTGCTTGCAATCGCGCTAGGAACCGGGTTGTGGTGGCAGATACAGCAAAGTGCCAATCGAAAAACGGCGACTCACCAGATCGTTAAAGCACCGGCGGCTGCGGCTCAGCCTCGGCAAGTCCCATCCGAACGACAGGATTCGGCCGTATCCGATGACCCCTCGCTTCAAGAAGAAGAGCCAAATGCTGGCGCGCTAATGCAGCCTGTTGACAAATCTGGCGTCCCCGCAATCACCGGCATTCGCCATTGGTCGTCCACCGGTTCGAGCACGGTGGTCATTGACCTCGAAGATCAAGTCCAATATGAGGCGCATCGTCTCACCGGTCCGGAGAGAATTTATTTTGATTTGCTTGATACGAAGCTCGCGCATGGATTATTTGGTAAAATCATCGAAGTAAATGATCCGGTCTTGCAGCGAATTCGTATCGCGCAGCCCAAACAGGGCGTGACGCGAGTTGTGCTCGATACAAAAGGGGCTTCAAATTATTCGGTCAGCATGGAGCAAAATCCATATCGGCTGGTAGTGGAAGTTGGCAGGCTTGGATCGAAAGTGGGACCTAGCACAAAAATGGATCTTTTCGGCCCCGCTGCTCCAACTGAAGGCGATGCGAATGCAACTGCTCAAGCAAAAGCTGTAGCTACATCTGTCGCATCCTCAAACACGCCCGCGACAGCGAGTGTTCCGGCTCCGCTTGCGAAGAGTGTTCAACCCACCCAGGTATTGTCGCCAGTTCCAAGCTTCACCATCGCGCTTGACGCCGGGCACGGGGGATGGGACCTCGGCACTGTGGGACGAAAGGGTCTCGAAGAAAAAGATCTGGTATTGGATATTGTTCAGCGGCTTGGCAACCTGATTGAAAAGCGATTGAATGCCACAGTCATTTATACCCGCCACGACGATAGCTATATCGCTCTGGAAAAACGTGCCGAAATCGCCAACCTCTCACAGGCAAATCTCTTCATTTCAATTCATGCAAACTACAGCGATCTAACGTCCGCTCGCGGAGTTGAAACCTATTACACCAATACTTATTCGTCGGTGAAAGCCCGCCCTACGGATGCTGACAACGAACCCTCTCTGCAAAATATAGATTGGACGAAAGTAGACATCCGCGAGAAAGTTCAGGAATCTCATCACCTTGCTGAATGTGTACAGCAGGCACTCTATGGAACCGTCGCAGCCAAAAATCCTGGGATTCGCGATCGCGGCGTCAAAGAAGCACAATACGTCGTGCTGACTGGAACATCCATGCCGGCAATTTTGGCCGAAGTCTCTTTCGTAAGCAGTCCCACCGATGAGAACGAACTACAGAGCCAAGCCTACCGCCAGCGAATTGCCGAGGCACTGTATAAGGGAATTGCTCGGTATCACGAGACAACCCGCCATACAACAATGGTTAGCCTTCTGGGAAAGTCCAACTGAGAAAGACTTCTCGGGATCATACAAAATGAGGGTGCCCCGTCCTTGCGCGTTTTTCGCAAGGGTGGGAGGCAGAATCCCCATCTCTCGCCGCATTCGCGGGAAGCGGAGCGGAAGAGTGTTGCAAGGCCCGGACAGGCCGAGGGCGGCTGTCCCTACGCTATGGTCACCAAACCGGAACGTGGCACAAACGGACGATCCGCAATCTGCCCATCGAACTTCGCTGCCCATCGTCCAGGGATTGCGGTTCCGCAGGACGGACAGCACCCCTCAGACGTCACGCGATAATCCTGAATGAAATAACTGTAGCGCTTGACCAACAGCTCTTTGCACTGGTGACATCGCGTGTTTTCCAAATCTCCAACCATGCCCGGGAGGTTGCCGGCGTAGATGTAGCGCAAGCCTGCCCGCCTTCCGATTTCAGCCGCCCGCAATAAATCGTCCGGCTTCGTGTCATCCGGGTCGGACATCTTGTAATCTTTGTGAAAGGCTGTCACATGCCACGGAATGTCCGGAGAGATACCCGCTAGAAAGTCAGCCAATTTACTCAATTCATCATCGGAGTCGTTGAATCCTGGAATCAGAAGCGTCACAATCTCCAGCCATAAGCCCATCGCATACAGCCGACGAATCGTATCGAGGATTGGCGCCAGCCTTCCGCCGAGCTGGTGATAATGGCGATCATCAAAACTTTTTAGGTCAACTTTGTAGAGATCAACCCACGGACGAATATATTCGAGGACTTGCGGAGTGCCATTCCCGTTTGAAACAAATCCTGTAAGCAGTCCCGCAGCTTTCGCTTCTTTGAAAACAGCGACTGCCCATTCTGCCGTGATCAAGGGTTCGTTGTAAGTGCTGACCAACACCTTCGCTCCCTGGCGCAGCGCGTCGCGCACCAGCAGTTCGGGAGAGGCCTCGAGCGGCGGCGAAACCGCATTCGGATCGCGCAGCGCCTGCGAAGTCACCCAATTCTGGCAGTAGCCGCAATGAAGATCGCATCCCAACATTCCAAAGCTGTAGGCCAACGCTCCAGGATACGCATGGAAAAAAGGCTTCTTCTCGATGGGATCACACTGCACCCCACCGACATATCCCCAGGGAACGTAAAGCTTACCGCCGCGGTTGTAACGAACCTTGCAGACGCCGGGCTGGCCCTCGGGAATGGGACAACAATGCCCACAGGCAAAGCAGCGCACCCGGTTGCGATCAAGCGGTTCGTACAGATCTCCCTCACGGACGTGTTCATAAACGATATCGCGAAGGGTGGGCACGGCGGGGCCTGTTCAAATTATAGAACCCCGGTGAGCGATGCGCTTACGCACGCAGACGAGGAGTCCTGAAGTCTGTGTACGAGCAGATGCGCTCTCGTCTGCCCTGCACAACATAGATACCAGGCGAGCTTTGGCGGTGGTACTCTTTCACGTGGATGACCCTCTCCACCCTCAATCAAATTTTCTTTTCCATCGCAGATCGCAATCAATCCTGCGTGATGAAGCACCAGGTCTCGGGCCAATGGACCGCAATTTCATCCGCAGATCTTTATCGCAATATCGTCGGCGTCAGCCGCACTCTTCGCGATTGGGGAATTACAAAGGGAGACCGTGTCGCTATCCTCAGCGAAAATCGGCCCGAATGGACAATGGCTGATTTCGCCTGCCTGTTGATTGGCGCGGTGGTCGTGCCAATCTACGCAACGCTCACGGAAGAACAGACTGCGTATATTCTGAAGGACGCAGGCGCGCGCGCAGTATTCGTCTCATCGAAGAAGCAGCTTCAGAAAGTGGCGACCAGGCGGGATTCAACGCCCATCGAACGAATCGTCGTGATGGACAATGTTGAATCGGATGACGCGGTCTCCATGTCTCGTCTGCGCAAGAACGGACCGCCGCAGCGTGACCCATCCTTCGACGAATTCGCGCTCTCTATCGCCACGGCCGCCGATTTGGCCACCATCATTTACACCTCCGGCACCACGGGAACTCCCAAGGGCGCGATGCTAACTCACGGCAACATTGCTTCGAACATTTCATGCTCCCTGAATGGTTTTGATATTGACTCATCTGACACCAGCATTTCTTTTCTTCCGCTCTCGCACATCACAGCTCGCCATCTCGACCTGGCATTGCTCTATCGCGGCGCAACCCTGGCTTATGTGCCTTTCATCGAACAGCTTCCCGTAGCGCTGCCGGAGGTTCGACCGACCTTAGTTGTGGCCGTGCCGCGCGTCTACGAAAAAGTTCATGCGAAAGTAGATTTGGAAGCCAGAAACTTCCCCAAGAACTTGATTTACCGGTGGGCGCTCTCCACGGGCCGCGCGCATCGGAGTGAAATACTGGCCGGAAAAGAGCCTGCTTCTATGAAGTGGAGGCTTGCAAACCGGCTGCTCTATAAGCGCGTGCGCGCAGGCTTTGGCGGGCGTGCTCGATGCTTCATCTCGGGTGGCGCGCCTTTGGGACGCGAACTCGCCGAATGGTATGCCGACATGGGGATTCGCATTCACGAGGGCTACGGACTTACCGAAACATCGCCCGTGATTGCACTAAATACGCCGAAAGCGCACAAGCTCGGAACAGTAGGAAAAACTCTCTCCAACCTCGAAGTCTGCATTGCTCAGGATGGCGAGATCCTTGTGCGCGGTCCATCTGTCTTTGAGGGATACTGGAATCTCCCTGATGAAACTCGCAATGCGTTCGCCGACGGATGGTTCAAGACTGGCGACATCGGCAATATAGATTCCGATGGGTTTTTGTCCATCACCGATCGCAAAAAAGATTTGATCAAAACGTCGGGCGGAAAATTTATCGCCCCGCAGCCGATCGAAAATTCATTGAAACACAACCCGCTAGTCGCCGAGGCTGTTGTGCTCGGCGACAAACGTAAATTCCCCGCCGTGCTGATCGCCCCAGCATTTACCGTGCTTGAAAATTGGGCACGCTCTCATCAGATTTCTTTTACATCCCGCGAGGAGTTAGTTGCTGACCCAGCCGTGCGGACGCTTTACGAGAATATCGTAGAAAGCGTGAATGAAAGTCTTGCTCGCTTCGAGAAATTAAAGAAAGTTCTCGTGATCCCAGACGAATTCTCCGCCGAAAACGAAACTCTGACCGCGAGTATGAAACTGCGCCGCCGCGCCGTGGAAAAACGCTACGCGAAAGAAATCGAAGGAATGTATTCACAAGTGTGAGCGTAGTCTGGCGCAAAAGCGAAAATCTGCAAGACCCGGTCTGACCGCCAACGGTAACTCCCCACGTTACCACGGCTAACTGCGTTCCGACTTTGCGATCCTTTATGATGAACAGACCATGGCCCTATACCTCATCACAGGCATTGCCGGATTCATCGGATCCTCCCTGGCGAATGCTGCTCTTGCGAACGGCGCTCAAGTTCGCGGCATTGATAATTTCTCCACCGGGAAACGCGGCAACATAACCGACATCTTGGACCGCATTGACTTTCGTGAGATGGATCTCCTCAACCTGGATGCGGCTCAAGACGCCTGTCGTGGAGTTGATTATGTCTTGCATCAGGCGGCAATTCCGTCGGTGCCCAGGTCAGTTGCGAATCCGCTGGAGAGCAATCGCGCGAACGTGGATGCCACCGTCAACGTCCTGGTGGCTGCCCGCGATCAGAAAGTCAAACGTGTGGTATATGCGGCTTCATCTTCCGCCTACGGGGACACGCCAACGCTGCCAAAGCATGAGGGAATGATTCCGAATCCGATTTCTCCATACGCGGTCGCAAAATTGGCCGGCGAATATTACATGACATCCTTTTATCGTTGTTATGGACTTGAAACCGTGTCTCTGCGCTACTTCAATATTTTTGGACCACGCCAGGATCCGTCATCACCGTATTCCGGGGTGCTGGCGAAGTTCATCACCCAGATGCTGGCAGGTGATCAGCCCACAATCTTCGGGGACGGCAAGCAAAGCCGCGACTTCACTTTCATTGACAATGCCGTTCGGGCGAATCTGCTGGCATGTGAGGCCCCTGCACAAAAGGTCGCAGGGAACGTGTTCAACGTCGCGACCGGGCGGAGAATTGATTTGAATGAAACTTTTGAAATCCTGAAACAAATTACCCATTATTCGGGTCAAGTAAAGTATGGACCTGTGCGCTCGGGCGATGTGAAACACTCTCTCGCCGACTTGTCGCGAACTCAAGAATGCCTTGGATATAAACCCACCGTGGATTTCGAAGAGGGATTGCGGCGAACCGTCGAATGGTATCGCGGAAGAGAGAAAGCGGCACAGGCGTAAGTGCCGGATTGGCGCGCGGCAGATTCAAGCAAATGACCTTAATCCTGGATAAATAAATTAGGTTCCTGCCCGGCCGGAACAATACCTTCTGGAATCGAGCCGCGGTTATATTCCGCCATGCGGTTTTTCCATTTCAAAAAATCGGTAATGGATTGCGGCTCGATACGAACCTCCACCCGTCTGAGACTGGCCAGCAGCAGATTCATCTCGTATTGAAATCCCTTTGCCGACCGCAGATTCTTCGCCGAGGGTTTGACGATTTCTACCATCCGATTCCGGCATTCGAGCAAGCCCCATCCAGCGAGAAGTTCTTCCGCAGAAATCAATCCGCACGGCGCAAGATAGAAGCGTTCGCAACCCAGGCCAATTTCGGGCTTCTGACGGAATGGTTTGCAACAATCGGCAAGAAAATCCGTGCGGGAAATCTTACATTCGATCAATACCGAGTGACTGGCTCGCTTCCATCCAATCGCGTCCGGCATCTCGCCACTCAGGCAGGCTTGTTCTGAGAGAATCACTCCACACCGGTACCGCCGCAACCACTCCACCGACTTGAGCACTAATTGGGCGTGAGTCATCACATCTAGGCTATGCTGAAATTATGAGGATGAGGGAGTAACAGAAAAGCTTCCGGGAAGCGGAGACGTGGGCGGAAAACCTGTTGAGCGGACAGTGGAAAGTCGGGCCTACTCTTCCCACGGAATCGCCTATGCCCGCTTGGGATGCTTTGGCGCCTTATGTTTTCCATGCTTGTGGGCGTGATGACGTTTGGCATGGTGCTTGACCAGGACCAATCTGGCGGAATGATTCGTATCAGCACTTTGCGCCAATAAAAACGACGCGCAAAACAGCAATCCGATAGCAACAACGATGAGTTTCATGTAGACTCCGAAAAATCTATTCTATCTATACAAGTTTCGAAGTGACATGGTTTTCAACACGATCGTTAACACCAAAGATCTTTATCGCGATAGGAGATCGCTTCATGGCAAATCACAAGAAGTCCGCTTCGCCTAGACCTAAACATCGCGATCAGGATCGCGGAAAAGGCGCCGTTGAGCAGGATGAACAAAACGAAGGCGGCAACACTTCCATGCAAGGACAACTCGGTCATCGCGATCAGGACGACATGCTGAAGTCATCTGACACCGATTATCCCGAACCCGACGGCGCGGCGGAACACAGCGGCGAGCCGCAAAAACGCAGGAAGCGCGCTTAAGGTTCAGCCGTTGTTACCTCAGCTCTTCCATCACTTGTTCCAGCACTTCCATGCCCGGACGAACAACCGATTCCGGCAACGTGGCCAACGGCGCCTCAGTCAAGTTAAGCATGTCAACAAAACTCGGAGCCTGCGTATTCACGTAAAAAACTCCGGTGAGCACCTCGCCGCCCCGGTGCGATTCGTTGAGCCGGTTCATTGCTTTAATGCGGTCTGTTGGATCGTAATCTTGTTCCAGTTTGCGCAAACGAAGACGCGAACCGTCATGCATGGTAACTTCGACGGTGGTTCCAGCGTCGTATTCAATGGCGATGTCTTCGAATGCTGGAACAAAACTTATGTCCTGCAAAGCTTCTTCGTGCTCCTGCATATACTTGTAGGATTTTGTCGAGCCTTCATGGTCGTTAAAAGTGGTGCACGGAGAAATTACGTCCAACATTGCCGTGCCACGATGAGCGATTGCGGCTTTCAGCATCGTATTCAGTTGGCGTTTATCGCCTGAAAACGAGCGTCCGACGAACGTTGCTCCCAGCATGATCGCCATTGCGCACGTATCGAGCGCGGGAAGATCGTTGATCACTCCGGTTTTTAATTTTGATCCGACATCGGCGGTCGCGGAAAATTGCCCCTTGGTCAACCCGTACACTCCGTTGTCTTCAATGATGTAGATCATGGGCACATTCCGCCGCATCAGGTGAACGAATTGGCCGATACCGATCGAAGCCGTATCGCCATCTCCGCTGACGCCGAGACTCAGCATACTTGTGTTTGCAAGGATCGCGCCGGTCGCAACTGACGGCATGCGCCCATGCACGGTATTGAAGCTGTGCGAGCGGCTCATGAAATAAGCCGGGCTTTTCGAAGAACATCCGATACCGCTCATCTTCGCGACGCTCTCAGGCTTGATGCCCATCTCATACATCGCTTCGAGAATTCGCTCGGAGATTGCGTTGTGGCCGCAACCAGCGCAGAGAGTGGTTTTGCCGCCTTTGTAATCGAGCACTGATAAACCGATGTGATTTGTTTTTGGAGCCGGTGTCGTGGGAGGTGACGTCGCCATTTACTTGGCCTCCATAGTCATAATTTCGTCGGTAACTGAGCGCGCATCGAGCGGCAAGCCGTGAATGTGAGCAATGCTTCGCAGACGCGTAATCAATTCCGGATCAAGGTCGAGCTTTAGCAAGCTAAGCATTTGCGCGTCCCGATTTTGCTCGACCACATAAACTCGCATGTGCTGCTGGATAAAATCGTGTACCTCGGTCGTAAAGGGATACGCACGCAATCGCAGGTAATCGGTTTCTGTCTTGTATTCTTTTCGCAACTGATCGCGGCATTCGATCAGAGCCCAATGCGATGTTCCGTAGCCAAGAATTCCGATTTCGGAGCCATTCAACACCACTTCCGGGCGCGGCACAAATGACCGCGCAGTCTCGAATTTTCGATTGAGCCGCGCCATATTATTTTCAAAATCATCGGGCCGCTCGCTGTACTGAGATCGTTCGTTATGTCCGCTGCCGCGAGTAAAGTAGGCCGCGCCAGGATGATCAGTACCCGGCAGAGTCCGGTAAGGGATGCCGTCTCCGTCCACATCTTTGTAGCGTGCAAATCCGCCGAGGCGGTCGAGATCTTCTTTGCCGAGAACCTTTCCTCGCCGGATTGGCTTCTCCGGATATTTGAACGGATCGGCCATCCAGTTATTCATGGCAAGATCGAGATCAGACAAAACAAACACCACAGTCTGAAATTGCTCCGCTAATTCGAAAGCGTCCTGCGCCATGGTGAAACATTCTTCCGCCGATGAAGGAAGCAACAGGATATGTTTCGTGTCTCCATGCGACAAAAACGCCGTAGAGAGAATGTCGCCTTGCGCCGTTCGAGTCGGTAGCCCGGTCGAAGGGCCGACTCTTTGTATATCCCAAATCACTCCGGGGACCTCGGTGTAATAGGCGAGTCCTGCAAACTCGGCCATGAGCGAAATTCCTGGGCCAGATGTCGCGGTCATCGCGCGCGCTCCCGCCCATCCCGCGCCCACTACCATGCCAATGGCAGCAAGCTCATCTTCAGCTTGAACAATGGCGAACGTCGCTTTGCCATCCGGCCCGATTCTGAAACGCTTCATGTACTCAATTAGATTTTCAGGCAGAGAGGAAGATGGCGTAATGGGATACCAGCTTATGACGGTGACGCCGGCAAACATGCAGCCAAGCGCCGCGGCAGCGTTGCCATCAATAATTATCTTTCCCTTATTCTTATCCATGCGCTGGATGAAATAAGGATCGGCCTTGACAAGGCTCGATGCCGCATAGTCGAATCCTGCCTGCACCGCGCCGAGATTGAGATTGGCCGCTTTCACTTTTTTCGCAAACTGCTTGCGGATCGCCTTCTCAATTTCCGCCATATCAATCTCAAGCAGTTTCGCGAGCACGCCGACATAAATCATGTTCTTGACCAGCTTGCGCAGCTTGGCTTCAGGGCAAACCGGGCTGACAAGCTTGTCATACGGAACTGCGTAAAATGTCAGATCGTTACGAAGCTCTTTGAGATTTAAAGGCTCGTCATACAAAACAGCGGCGCCCGACGCCAACGATAAAACATCTTCTTTCGCCGTCTCGGCATTCATCGCCACTACAAAATCAATTTCTTTTTTGCGTGCAATATATCCATCTTTGTTGGCGCGGATGGTGTACCAGGTGGGAAGCCCCGCAATATTTGAGGGAAACAGATTCTTGCCCGAAACCGGCACGCCCATTTGAAAAATGCTGCGCAGCAATACAGTATTGGAGCTTTGTGAACCGCTGCCGTTCACGGTCGCGACTTGAATACTCATGTCGTTGACGACCGGCTTTGGATTCACACGCGTCGAGGCATGATGAATCCCCGCATCAGTTGTGGCCATTCCCTGAACCTTTCGCAATTGCTGACGAGACGGGACCTTTCGCCGTGGGACTTAATAACGACAACGTGCCGCCACCAGCGTCGCTCAAGCTCTATCAGTGGATGAAGAACCCTAGATTATACGGCAGAGGGCGCTCAGTCGCGGCGCTGTGTGATCAGGAGACTAATTCAAACGCTATTGTGAGTTAGGTCTTTGCTAGAGGACCATTAGCGCTCAAACGACCATGATGAACGCCTACGCGTTGATCAAAGCCATCCACACCCAATGGGGTTCGAGTATTTTTGCGAGTTGGGTCGGTCATCCATGTCCGGACACTTACGCTTCCACGAAGAATTGCGCCATGTTGCGGAACTTATCGTAGCGGGACGCGACCAATTGCGGGATAGGAATTTGTCTCAACTCGGCCAGATGTTTTTCCAATGACGTACTCAACAACGCCGCAGCCGCATCGTGATCCGAATGCGCTCCGCCAGCGGGCTCGGAAACCGTATCGTCAATACAACCTAACTCTCTCAAGTCGGTTGCGGTGGTGCGCATGGCCTCGGCGGCTAGCTCTTTTTTAGAAGAATCGTTCCACCGAATCGCCGCGCAGCCCTCGGGGGAAATCACCGAGTACACTGCATTTTCCATCATCAGGACACGATCAGCCACAGCAATCGCCAGTGCGCCTCCACTGCCGCCTTCGCCGGTGATGGTCGTGATGATCGGAACTTGCAAACGCGCCATTTCGCGCAAGTTGCGAGCAATCGCCTCCGCTTGGCCGCGTTCTTCGGCGCCCAGGCCCGGATATGCCCCCGGTGTATCCACCAGCGTGATCACCGGGCGCTCAAATTTCTCGGCGATTTTCATTACTCGCAATGCCTTGCGATATCCCTCAGGGTTCGGCATTCCGAAATTGCGATAGACCTTCTGTTTGGTGTCACGAGCTTTCTGATGACCGATCACCATCACGTCCGCACCGTTGAAACGGGCCATGCCGCAGATAATGGCTGGGTCGTCTCCAAATCCCCGGTCGCCGTGGATTTCACTCCAGTCGGTGAAGATGCGGTCAATGTAATCCAGAGTGTAAGGACGTTGGGGATGTCGTGCCAATTCTGTCTTTTCCCACGCAATGGTATGTACAGTACCCTGGTCTCGCAGCGCTTGGATGCGAGCATTCAGTTCCTGAATCTGCTGGCGTGTGTCTTCGTCCTGGCCGTCTACGGCTTCCAGTTTATTGATCTGCCGCTGAATCTTGTCTAATTCCCGATTCCTCTTTTGTCCCGATTCCGATTTACTCCCATTTCCATTGGTCGCGTTCCATCGGGCTTCCACCAAGGACAGTAAAAAATTCGCTCCGTCCACCGATCGGGCGGCATTATCCAGAACTGGATTCCCCGGAATCAGCCTCTCCACGAGGGAATCGGACCCCGCCGGCTTGTCCTGGGCTGCCTTCGTACCTCTGTGAATGAATGCTGTCACTGCACCATATCAGTCAATGACTCTGACCGCTCCACGGCCGCACAATTCCTCAACCCGCGCAATGAAATTGCGGTCCGGTTGCACATTATATCCCCCCGCTTCCATTACAACCATAAAATCCCCCTGACGTTCCACGTCGAATAACACTTTGGCTTCGCCTTTGCGTTGGCCAAAAAGTGAATGTAAATCATCCACGGTGCTTTCGCTTGCGCTATCCAGCGGAATGCGAATCCGAATAGAACGTGGCAATGGAACTTTCGCATCTTCCAGAGGAATAATGTCATTCACCGTCAGCTTCGGATTCGCGCCCTCCTCGATCCGCAACCCTCCGCGCACCAGGACCGGAACCTCGATCTTCACTTTGTCTTGCAGCTTGCGATAGGCCTCCGGGAAGACGATCATCTCAACCGTTCCCGCCATATCTTCCAGAGCGCCCTGCGCATAAAAATCGCCGCGTTTCGATTTCAGCACGCGAAGCGCGGTGATAATTCCGGCAGTGCAAATATTTTCATCTTTACCGGTAGAGTATTTCATCGCCGCGATGTCGGAAGTAGACAGTGCGTGAAGTTCATCTAACTTGTCGCGATATTTTTCCAGCGGATGGCCGGTAATGAAAAATCCCAGAATTTCTTTTTCAGCCGCGAGCCGGGTGTGCTCATCCCAATCCGGAATTTCCGGCAGCTTGTCATTCTGTGTTTGTATTTCCTCCTGCTGAAACACTCCGAATAATCCATGCTGTCCGGATTCGGTATCGCGCTGCGCCTTTTGAGCGTGCTCAATTGCTTTATCAATCACAGCCATCAGTTGCGCGCGGCGGCCAAGGCCATCCATTGCCCCGCTCTTGATCAGCGATTCCACGACCCGGCGGTTCAGCAGGCGCAGGTCAACATTTTCGCAAAAATCATAAATCGAATGATAGCGGCCCAGCTTCTTGCGTCCCGCAACAATGGAATCAATCGCGTTGTGACCCACATTCTTGACCGCTGCTAACCCGAATCGAATAGCCGCGCCATGCGGGTGAAATTCGCGTCACTAACGTTAATATCTGGCGGCTCAACCGCAATTCCCATTTCCCGGCACTCGTTGATGTACTTCACCACGTCATCCGTATTTCCGGTCACCGAGGTAAGCAGCGCCGCCATGAACTCAACCGGAAAATACGTCTTCAAATATGCCGTGTGATAAGCCAGCAGCGCATATGCGGCAGAATGAGACTTGTTGAACCCGTATCCCGCGAATTGCGCCATCAGATCAAATATTTTTTCGATCTTCTTCGGCGGATAGCCTCGCTGCACCGCCCCGCTTACAAAACGTTCCCGCTGCGCTCCCATTTCGGAGGCAATCTTTTTTCCCATGGCACGGCGCAGTAGGTCGGCTTCGCCAAGAGAATAGCCGGCCAGCTTGTTGGCGATCTGCATCACTTGTTCCTGATACACAATCACGCCCAACGTCTCTTCGAGGATTTCTTTCAGTTCCGGTAGTTCATATTCAATTTTCTTGCGGCCATGTTTACGGTCAATGAAATCGTCAATCATTCCACCCTGAATAGGTCCAGGCCGGTAAAGCGCATTGAGAGCGGTGAGATCTTCGATGGAACTTGGCTTGTACCGCCGCAGCACGTCGCGCATGCCATGCGATTCAAACTGGAAAACGCCGGAAGTCAGGCCGCTGTGAAATACCTTTTCGTATGTTTGGGGATCAATAAGCGGAATCTCATCCAAAACCACGCGTCGGTTGCGCGTCTGCAAAATCAGTTTCAGGCTGTCATCAAGAATTGTCAGCGTTGTCAGGCCTAGAAAATCCATTTTCAGCAGGCCCAGTTTCTCGATTGCCACCATGTCATAAGCGGTGACAATTTCGTCGTTTTTTGTCTTGTGCAGGGGCACGAGTTCGGTTAGCGGACGCGGCGAAATCACTACGCCCGCAGCATGAACTCCGGAATTGCGCACAAGTCCCTCGAGTTTCAGGGCCGTGTCGAACAACTTCCTTATTTGTGCATCGCCATCACACGCTTGCTGTAATGCCGGAGAGTCTTTAATCGCCTGTTCCAACTTAATGTTCAAAGTCGTCGGCACCATCTTCGCAATTCGATCCACGTCGGCGTATGGAATATCCATCGCCCGCCCGACGTCCTTAATAGCCGCCTTCGCCGCCATGGTTCCGAATGTGATGATCTGCGCGACATTTTCGCGGCCATATTTCTGCGTCACATAATCAATGACCTCGCCGCGGCGGTTCATGCAGAAATCAATATCAATATCCGGCATGGAAATACGTTCTGGGTTCAGAAAGCGCTCGAAGAGAAGCTCATAGTGCAACGGATCAATATCCGTAATCCCCATCGAATACGAAGCCAGCGATCCCGCCGCCGACCCGCGCCCCGGTCCGACCGGTATGTTGTGTTCCTTTGCGTAACGGATAAAGTCCCAAACAATAAGGAAATAGCCGGAAAACTTCATCTGCTGGATGCAGTCAATTTCCCGCGCCAACCGCTGCTCATATTCGGCAAAGCTATGCTTGAGTAGCGCCTTTCGCTCTGGCTGGGACAAAACAGCAATCCGCCTCGCAAAACCCTCCCGCGCGATGTGTTCGAAGTAACTATCCAACGTGAATCCCGCAGGAACTTCAAAATGCGGAAATGGATTTCCGACCTTCTCCAGCCGCAGGTTGCAGCGTTCGGCAATGCCCAAAGTTCGCGATAGAACATCCGGAGAATCCTTAAACACGCGAGTCATCTCTTCATGGCTCTTCACGTAAAAATCAGTGCCGTGAAACTTCATCCGGTTCGTATCTTGAATGGACTTCCCCGTTTGAATGCACAGCATCACGTCCTGAGCCTGAGCATCGTCCTCGCAAAGATAGTGGCTGTCATTGGTGGCAATGAGGGGCATCTCAAGATCTTTTTCCAGGCGAAATAAATTGGGATGAATACGGTGTTCCATCTCCAGCCCCTGATCCTGAATCTCGAGGAAAAAATTGTCTTTTCCGAAAATATCGCGGTAACTCGCAGCCGCCGTCCGCGCCGCTTCATATTTATCTTCCATCAGGTATTCGGCGACTTCGCCCTTCAGGCAGCCCGAGAGAGCGATCAGCCCTTTCGAATGTTCCGCCAGAAATCTCTTGCTGACACGGGGTTTGTAATAGAAGCCATGAAGAGAAGCTTCCGAAGTGATTTTGGTTAGATTGCGATATCCCTCTTCGTTTTCTGCGAGGACGAGCAGATGATTGTAGGTATCGCCGTCGGGAGGCGTGCGATCAATTCTGTGATCGTCTTTTTTGCAGACATAGAGTTCGCAGCCTACGATCGGCTTGATTCCGGCCTGTTTCGCGGCATTGACGAAATGCACCGCGCCAAAAATGTTGCCGTGATCCGTCATGGCAACCGCAGGCATGCCCATTTCCTGGACACGCTGGCAGAGCTTCTCCACGTCGCAAGCGCCATCGAGCATGGAATAGTCAGTATGGAGGTGAAGATGAACGAATTGTGACATCGGGGTCTATTGATTCTACTGTGGACGAGCGTTCTAATGGAAAAAATCCCGCCGCTTCGGCTTTTCCGTTTGAGCTCATCGAACAAATCCTCAAAAACACAAGGTGATTGGGATTCCCTTGCATCCATCTTAGTTCTCGAAGGCGAGAAATTGCTCCCGCGGCATTTTTCAATCCGCAGCCTTCCGGCTACAATTTGAAATCTTATGGACTATCTACTCAAGACGGAGCCTTCGGCATATTCTTTTGCTGACTTGCAACGCGAAAAAGCTACGGTCTGGGATGGCGTCACGAATCCCGTCGCACTAAAAAACCTTCGCCAGATGAAGCCGGGAGACCGGCTGGTGATTTATCACACGGGAGATGAAAAGAGTGCGGTGGGCACAGCCTCGGTGGTTTCGGTAGAGGCATCGGATCCAAAGAATCCGCAGGTGAGGATCAAAGTGGGTGATTTAATTGCCAAGCCGATAACGTTGGCGGATATGAAATCCCACAAGCTGTTCGCGGATTCTCCGCTGGTGCGCCAGGGAAGATTGAGCGTGGTGCCGCTGACAAAAGAGCAGTGGAAGTTTCTGTTGGCAGAGTAAAGGCGGGTATCCGAGGAAATGTCTGGCGTATTGCTGCCGTCTTAAAAGCGCGAATGAGACAGAACGAATTCCGGGGAAGGCGCATACAGGTGCGAAAGCAGCTTGCCTTGAGCGGCGCGCATACTTATAATCCGCACACTGGAAAAATCGAGTATCCTTTTCTGGGCGATATATGCGAGCTAACGTTTAAAATGCTCGGCCTGAAGCCGCGATTCCGGAGTTCGAATTTAGAATTCGATTTTCCAAAAACCCAAGGAGCTATTCGAATGAAGACGAGTTTAGTGGTAGTTGTGCTTGCAATCGCGGCATGCGCGGCCGGTGGGCAGACTACACCACAGGGGCAAGCCCCGGCTGCGGGACAGCAGGCGGGGGCAGCTACATCCTCAGCCCCCGTAATCAAGGACCCTGCGGAATATAACGCCTATATGAGCGCCGCGCAACAAGGTGATGCAAACGCGAAGATCAGCGGGTTTGAAGCTTTTCTTGTGCAGTATCCCAACAGCGTGATGAAGCAGGATGTCCTCGAAACGCTCATGGGACTCTACGAACAGGCGAACAATCAGGCGAAGATGATGGATGCGGCCAACCGGGTTCTTCAGGCTAATCCAAATAATGTGCGGGCATTGCTGGTCTTGGCATACAGCAGCAAGGGATCGAATAACTGGGCGGACGCGCGGAAGTACGCCGAACAAGGGCTACAGGCGATTCCCAGCATGACGAAGCCAGATGGCGTGTCTGACGCGGATTTCGCCAAACAGAAGGCGCAAATGAGCCAGTTGCTCGATAGCATCGCAGGCTTTGCCGCTCTGCAAACGAAAGATAATGCCTCTGCCGAAAAAGATCTGCGGGCTTCGGTGGATGCGAATCCAAACAATCTTCAGGATGTTTATCCCCTGGCGCTGGCATACTTGACGGCGACTCCTCCGGATAACGTGAACGGACTCTTCTATATTGCGCGCGCTGCAAATCTGGCGGCCGGAACCCCCAATGCAGCGCAGATCGAAGCTTACGGGAAAGGGGTTTATACGAAATATCACGGCTCGGACCAGGGTTGGACCGATCTGATGGCGACAGCGAAAACGGCTCCCGCGCCTCCGGCGGGCTTCACCGTCGCGCAATACGTTCCGCCCACCCCCGCCCAACAAGCCCACGACCTGGTGAAAGATAAGTCTCCAGAAGATATTAAAAAGATGAGTTTCGCCGAATGGGAACTGGTGCTTTCCGCGGGCGAACAAGTAGATGCAGATAAAGTCTGGAATGTAATCAAGGGTTTGCCGTTGCAGATGGAAGGATGGGTGATTAAGGCGTCTTCGACAGAAGTTGACATTGCTGGCACCCAGGATGACAACGATGCCAAGCGGGCTGATATCACACTGAATATGACGGGCCCGATTCCCGAGAGATTGATGCCCAAAGAAGGCGCGACTTTTGATTTCGAGGGAACGCCTTCATCCTATGTGCCGAGTCCTTTCGTGATGACTATGGACAAAGGGACGCTTTTGAAGGCTGCTGCACCGGCGACGAAGAAGAAGCCTCCCGTGCATCATCGTCCGGCCCAACAGTGATTCGGACTATCGGGATCTAGCGCGCAAATCGTGAAACGTCGGCCGCTCCAGCGGATGACCGGTGACGCGACGAAGTCAGATCGAACTCCGCATCCGCCGTTTTTGCCCGAATTCGAATTTCCTGGAGACTGGCTGACTGCGCCATAGCCGTCATTTGTAATTCCACGATCCGGCGGCCTAGCCGTACTCTTGCGCATAGTTCTTCCGCCTCAAAAGGCTTGGTGACGTAATCGTCGGCTCCAGCGTGAAGCCCGGCAACAATATCGGCAGGGCTATTCCTGGCCGTCAATAGAATGAGGTATGTGTTTGCGGTCTTCGCGCATGCCCGTGCTTCTCGGCATACCTGGGGGCCAGAAAGCCCGGGCATTACCCAATCAATAATGGCGATCAGCGGCCACTCATTCTGCTGGAGAAGTTCAAAGGCCTGCGTACCGTCTTCCGCGACAATGATCTCAAATTCAGAAGATAAGATCTGACGCAGGATCTTGCGAAAGAAAGCGTCGTCTTCGGCAATGAGAAGTTTCACGGGTCAGTCCTGTTTTTTTCGCCTCTGCGTAGGCTTGCCGTAAATAGTGATGGGGAGGGCCGCACGGGTTCACGTTCCTGCATAAGAGAGATCACTTTCGGAACACGCGTCGCAAGCATTTACCATTGACTATCGCCAAGACACAACCTGGACTTTAGTCTTTTTAGATTTTTAGGTTCGGATTGGTATGCCCAGTTCGGGACCGCTTCGAGGGTGACTAGCTTGAAATGGAGTAAGCCTTTTGGAATCGCCAAATGAGATATGGCAGGACGGTGAGCGAGAGAATTACCAGAGCGTGAAATAGGTTGCCCTGCACGGAAGGCCAAAGGGCGAAATCCATGCGGATATGACCGAGCCCCCCGGGAACTCCTGTGCGACTCGCATGAACTTGCGCCGACCCGCCCAAAAAAGCGACCAGAACCATACCGACGATGGGCCAAACTGCCCTCAGCCTTTGACGGGCTACGGTTAGAACGATTCCCCAACCGACAAGAATTGGTGCGGAGAAATAGAGCAGCCTGCCCGCGCCAAAATAGAAGACCGAGAATCCGTCTGTTGGGACGAAAGGCGTATCGGTTCCGGGCAGAAAGATTCTCCAACCTGACCACAAAATTAGACAGGCCACGAAGTAAGCCATAGCGAGAGCGCAGAGGGGAGCGCACCCGAACATCGCCCACGGCGCCCGGACAGACCAAGCCAGGAACTGGCGCTGCTCTGTCATCGCTTTGGCAAGATCGTCTAATGAACCAAGCCGGACCAGCGCCGCGGATTCCGCATCCGCTGGATTGCGGCCCGCACGTTCCTCTTCCGCTTTCAGGTCGGCCAAATGATCGGCGAGTTCGTTCAAATAGCGCCGCACGTGCCGTGGCGCAACACCCGCCCGCAGCAAGCGTTCGCGAAGTTCATTTTCAAACAATAACTTTGGCACGTTGCCCTCCCGCCAGCATCTTTTGGATTGTTGCTGTCAGATTGATCCAGGACTTTGATAAATCCGCCAGACGACGCGATCCGGCGCGCGTGACGGAATAATAGATACGGCTGCGTCCGTTGACGGCTTTGCGCCGCGACTTCAGTGCCCCGTCGTGTTCCAATCCATGCAGCACCGGATAGACTACGCCTTCGCCAATTGCGATTTCGTCGCCAGTGCGGCTGCGGATTGCCTGAACGATTTCATATCCGTACATTTCCTCCTGCTGAAGAAGCTTCAGGATGAGGAGTTCGGGAACTCCATTCATAAAGTTCGGATTGGTTTCGCGCGACGCCATAGGATGACTCACTATACCTTTAGGTTCGATGCATTGCAAGAGAGTACATTTGGCTCGTCCGGCAATTGCGCTTTTTGTCTCGCCCTTGAACTTGGGTTACAGTTCTGAAGATCATGCCACTTCGCCTTTCATCTCTTCTAATCATTCTTTTCTCTGTTGTTTCATACACGACTCTCCACGCGCAGGGGCGGATGGATTGTGCTGCGCTCGATAGCCATATTCTCAAACAGCCGGTTCATTACTGTGTATTGTTGCCCGACGACTATGACGCGACAGCTGCGAAACATGCAGCGGCTTATCCGGTGCTTTACTTTTTGCACGGACTTGGCCAGAACGAGCAGGCCCTGTTCAAAAGTGGCGGATGGGATTTAATCGAAGACTTAAGGCAGCAACACAAGATCGGCGAATTTCTAATCGTCGCGCCCGAGGGAAAAACCAGCTTCTTCATAAACTCTGCCGATGGTAAAGTTCGGTACAGCGATTTCTTTACCCACGAATTCATTCCTTATATTGAAACCAAATACGTCGTTAAGAAAAATCGGGCGGGGCGAGCGATTACCGGCCTTTCCATGGGCGGCTATGGCGCCCTGCGCTTTGCGTTTGCCTATCCCGAGTTGTTTTCCGCCGTGAGTGCGCAGAGCGCAGCCCTGATGACTGAATCGCCTCTAGAATTGAATTCAGCGTTACAGTCTCGAACTCAGATAGGGCGCCTTTTGGGGTCGCCATTCGGTGATCCCATTAATATCCCTCATTGGAAGCATAACGACCCGTTTGCCCTGGCGCGAACCAATAGAGTCGCGATCGCAAAACTGGCGATCTACTTCAATTGCGGACAACAGGATGACTTCAACTTCGAGGTAGGCGCTGAAGCCCTGCACCGCCAGCTTCAATCCGAGCATATCAAGCACGAATTCCATTTGTATCCCGGCGATCACAGCCCCAATTATTTTTTGGCCCATCTGGGAGAAACGCTGGAGTTTCATTCGAGGCTATTTGCCAAAGGCAATTGACCTACGCTGTACAGACTCCTCGCATAGCAGACGTGCAGACACCGTGATCCAATCACGCGAACAAACCGAGACAGGTGTACTATTTCGTTGTTTTGAAACCAAGAGGGAGGTTCGTTTATGGCAGAGTCAGCGGACAGCAGTGTGGTCAAAGAATGGTGGGCGAACCCGGCTGTAGTGGGGCTGATGGGCTTTGGCTTGACCACGACGGCGACAGGCCTGCATAACGTGGGATTCTGGAGCGCCGGGCCCACGCTGGCGTTGGCCATCTGCTGGCGTTAGCCATCTGCTACGGGGGAACGGCGCAATTTATCGCCGGAATCATGGACCTCCGTAAAGGAAGTATCTTCGGCGGTCCGCCTTCATGTCCTATGGCGCTTTCTGGTGGTCTCTATTCGTGCTGGTGTACGTGCAGCCGAAAACGGACAGTCCCGCTGGCCATCCCGAGGAGCTTGGTTTCTTCCTCATGTGGACGCTATTCACACTTGCTTTTTGCGTTGCGGTCCATGGCGTCGGAAAATTTCTCGCCGTGCTGTTCTGGTTGCTTTTCCTAATATGATTCTGGACCTTACTGACGATTCGTTCCATGCGGGAGCGCTTGCTCGAATCCAGCGTGGGATGATTGTTCTTGGAATTGGATTTACTGCTGCCGCCTGGTTGCTTCTGGGTTGGCGGATTGCAGCGGGTTTCGCTTGTGGAAGCGCGATCGGCTACGCGAATGTTCATTTGTTGAAGCGAGTGGTCGGCGGAGTTGTGGAGCGCACGGTTCAGTCGGGGCATCGGCAATCAGGGAAGGGAATCGTCGTGCGTTTTGTGCTGCGCTATCTGGCAGTGGCGTGTGCGGCCTATGTTATTCTAACCAGTTATCCAGCCAGCCTTAATGGGTTTTTGGTGGGATTATTCCTGCCGGTAGCGGCGATTTTTTGTGAGGCTGCGTACGAGTTGTACATGGCCTTGGCGCGCGGGATTTAGCTTTGAAAGGGCGCGGCTTTCAGCCGCGCCGTAATCCAAGTGCGCTGATCATTCGGCGCGGCTGGAAGCCGCGCCCTTTCAAAGCCAGATTGAGCCGAACGACTCTGAGATGCTCGAATCCAGAGTCCTTAAAGTTAGAAGCAAGAAGCTAAGAACCACTTTCCCTATGCCCGAACAACTTTGGTTCACCGAAATCCTGAATCGCTTCTTTGCCGGTCCGGCGACCGGCTTGTTGCGGGCGCTCCATATTGAGCCGAAATATCCTCAAGCTCCGATTACCAATGCTTTCTCGATGGAATTGTTGGTATTTCTTTTTCTGGTGTGATGTTTGCCATTGTGCGGACGCGCCTTTCGGTCGGAAGCCCCGGGGAGTTGCAACATACCTTCGAAGCGCTTCATGGTTTTATCAATGGACAGAGCGAAGAAATTATTGGACATCACAGTGAAGGGTTCACGCCATTTTTGGCCATACTGTTGCTATTCATATTAATTTCGAATTTGATCGGTTTGATTCCGGGATTTGAGTCCCCAACGGCCTCGGCGGAAGTCCCATTTGGTTGCGCGATACTGGCGTTTTTGTATTATCACGCGCAAGGGATTCGAAAGAAGGGACTCGTTCACTATGCGGCTCATTTTCTAGGGCCGTAGGATTCGAGTATTCCGCTGTTGATTCGCATTCCCGCTTGTGATTCTCATGTTGCCGATTGAAATTATCAGTCACCTCGCTCGCGTGCTCTCACTGACTATACGGCTGTGGGCGAATATGTTTGCCGGGGATCTGGTAATCATGGCGTTTTTTTCCATGATCGCGATCGGGGTACCCATCATATTTCTTGGATTTCATATTTTTGTGGCTCTGCTGCAGACATACATTTTTGTGCTTCTGACAACGGTGTATCTCGCAGGAGCTGTGGCGGAAGAACATTAAGGAAAACGGTTTCGAGTTTCTGGTTTCCAGTTTCGGGTTCTAGATTTGGTTGAGCGTAGATCAAAGCAAAACCGGGATTGATAAAACCAGTTCTTAGTCCCAGTTTTTAAGCGAGCGGTTGTTGCTCGAAGCCACAAACTCAAGAGTTTTGTTGCACCCCGTTCAGCGTGAGGGCGTTTGTTCGGTAACGTCAACCACCCACTGGCGGTATTTCATAGAAGGAGAGAAAACGATGCGCGTGATGAGTTATGTTTTTATGGCGTTGGCGGTAATGTGTTTTGCCGTCCCTGCATTTGCTCAGGGCGGAGGAACTTCGAATCCGGTGAACTGGGTGGCACTTAGCGCCGGATTCTCCATGGCGATTGCGTCTGCCGGTTGTGGCATCGGGCAGGGCCGAGCTACGGCGGCGGCGACGGAGGCTTTGGCCAGAAATCCATCGGCCCGTCCGGGAATTTCTTTTGCGCTGATTCTTGGTCTGGCCTTGATCGAGTCGCTGGCGCTCTACACGCTCGCGATTATCATCGTGAAGGTAAAGTAGTTCGGAATTCAAAAAGAAAAGCCTCTACGCGAGTAGAGGCTTTTTTTGCTTCGAATCAATCAGCCCTTGCGGCTCTCGCTCCACTCTTCTTTCTTTTCGTCGTGAGTGTTCACCATGGTTTCGAGCAGAATGCGGCGCAGGCGATAGCGGCTTTCCAGATCGGTATTTACAATTTCGAATCCTACTTCGTTGACCCGAGCGCGGCGTAACAAAACATCGGCGCGAATGTGGCTCATGCCAACCTTCATATCGAGAGAAGCTTCCGAGCCAACCCGGAGATTATCTTGCTTGGTGCCCATTCCGCCGCCCAGACTGAGTTCGTGCACCAAGATGCCCGACTTGCCCCATGAACTGCTGATGGTCGCGGAAATTGGTTTTCTAAGCGCGATGCGTTCATATCGCCGCTGACGCACCCACGGGCAAGCTGGAGCGGCGTCGAGGGCAGCCACCGCAAGTTCAGCAGGCTCCAATCCGCTTTCCGCCATAATCTTGCTGCTGTAGGTAGGATCAATTTTGGTCAAGGCCTGCGCGGCAGCAATTCTCAGCTCGCGGGGATGAATCCACTTCCACATCTTTTTCGCTTCCAACAGGTTTCGAAGAACCGTAATCGAATCGCCTTCGCGCAATCTACCCAGGGACTCGACGGCTTTCAATTGCAGTAATGGCGAGCGTCCCTCTGTTTCGCCGGACTCGGCCATCACAATCAGTGGCGGGACAGCCGATCTGTCGCCGCTCATGCCAATCTCATCGAGCGCCTGCGGCAATACCAGCGGATCAAGGATTTCGAGGAGTTCCAGTAGCGAGCGCCCACGATCCGGAGCGGCGCCGTATGCAATCTGGCGAACGACCAAATCGTGGTAAAAACGGTTCCACTCCGGTAGACGAGTTGGCAGGAGTTCCAACAAGGTCGGTACGTCGAGACGGCTTAACAGGCCAATTACTGACGACGCCTGGCGGGGCGGGCCCATGCGCAACATTTCACGCAAGTGTGCCATTCCCGGAGGACCCGATCTTTCACGAGATTGACCATGCGGTCGCACTCATCGCGGCGCATGCAGCGGAAGAACCGATCCGCTAGATGTTCGATGGCGGCCTGCGACGTGCGCCGCAACACCATCACCAATTCCGGTGGAACTTGCGGCAGGCGGAGCGCTTCTTCGAGAAATTCAGGCAGGCGATTTTCGATGCCAATGCGCGGGCGAAGATCATCGGCGAGGACGGGTCGCTGTTTTGCGACGGTGTCCATCGCGTCACAAACTTCATTTAATGCGGAATAGCGCTTTTGCGCGCTTGCTTCCGAGCTCATGCGAACGAAGGCCGCGCTCAAGAGGCTCTGCATTTCCGAATCCGGTTCCTTAACCAGGACGTCGGCGAGGGCTCGTACTGTGGACCCCAGCAGCTTTTCGTCTGTACTGGCAAAAAGGTCGGCGAGTTGACCGATACCGGTTGCAATCTTGCGGCGAGGCTCGGGATCTTTGGCGTTCAGGCACGATGCGTAGTTCCGTAAAATGTCCGCAGCTGTATCCCTCTCGTCGCGGTCGAGCAGAAGCTCAACAAACTGGCGTACGTTGCGAGCCGGAACGCAGGGCGCTTCATCGGAAAGCAGCACGCTTTTTTTGCCAGCGTCAGGAACCTCAGCCCAAAACATTCGGTCGAGAATGTCGGCGTGGGATTCCACGAGGATGCCGGCTTTGCTCATTTTATCTTCCTGCAATCGCAGGATCTGGCGCAGGCTGTCCATCTGCCGGCTCATGTGCTCGAGCATCTGGTGGACTGCATTGACCTTTACTTCACCTTTTTGGAAGCGTTCCAGGGCGAAGCGAATTGCCATGTGCTCGGCAGCCTTCATGAGAAGAGGCGTGTCGGTCTGCTGAGCCGGAACCGTGGAGGCCAGGCTTTGCAGCAAGTGTTGCAGATTAATTTTGGTGTTGGCGTCAGTTTTGCTGATTTCGCCTTGCAGAACTTCGGTTTTTGCGGAAGGATCGCTGCCCACTTCGCCAAACCGGGTCAACAGGCGGATCGCTTGAATGACTTCTTCTTCTTGCAACGGAACTACGCCGCCGCTCCAGTTACCACCACCGCTGCCTCCGGTACCCGTTCCCGTACCACCGCCGCCCTGGGGTTGCTCTCCAGGAGTTGGGTTGGGGAAACTTCCGGGAGGCATACTAGGGCCGGTGCCGCCCCCGCCCCCGCCACCTCCGTTGTGAGCGCCTTCGGCTGCGGCGATTAACTGCATGAGTTTTTGCGGATCATTTAACCATTGTTTGAATTCGGGACCAAGAGACTGGGCCGCGATTTGCGCTGCGATACTGACGTCCCCGGTCGCCGGATCGGCCGCAACGAACTTGACTTCGTTGATTCGGATCGTGGCTTGTTTATTGTTTCCAAAGGTGTCTTTGATTTGTTTCGTGACATCCTGAGCTTTTGAGCCGGCCGTTGAAAATGCTTTTACCAACTGTGCGAAATCATCAACCGTGACCGTGTTGGAGAAATGAATGCTCGCCAAACCCGCGGTAGTCAGTAACTTCGCGAAACTTTGCTCGGCTTGTCCGGACTCGAGAGCAATGCCATCCAGGAGAAGGCGATTTTCAGAGACTCCGAGCAGGAAGTTACCATCCCGATCTTTGGGAAGCCCCTGCTGTAACTCATTCCATGTAATTTCAAATTGGCCGGTGGTGCGCTTGTGGTCGAAACCATAAAGGCGCACGTACTTAATAAGAATGTTGAGGCTATGGATGAACGCACGGGCAGACAGCGGTGCGGGTCCCTTTAGTTGTCTCGGCGGTGAGGATACGTGGCTCCCGGAATTTCCGATTGCCACTTTAGCCTAACGGGTAACCGCAATTCGATGCACATTACGGAGGTAATACGACCAATAGCGTAATAGAACTGTGGTGACTGGCACATTGCGAAATGCTGCGACAAATAGAAGTCGGAAACACAGGGCGCTCGACGAATCTACCTGCCCCTTCGCTCCTCTGTAGCTCTGGAAGGATACGGAAAACTGAGTACTTTTGACATGCTAGACTTCCTTCCAAGCTACCGCCAATGCGGATCCTCACTCGCTACATTTTGCGCGAAGTTAGCTCCCACGCCTTGATTGGACTCGGCGTCTTTACGTTTGTGCTGTTTACCAAGGATTTGGGGCATATTCTCGAGCTGATCATTCGCAATAGCGCTCCCCTGGCCTCGGTGGCGGAAGTCTTTTTTTCAGCCTGCCTTCTACGCTCACGTACACCATCCCCATGGCTGTTCTTGTTGGTATTTTGATTGGACTCAGCCGGCTCGCCGCGGACAGCGAGATCACTGCGATGCGGGCGAGCGGCATATGGAGTCTGGTCGTTTCTGGCAATCATTTCCATTTTTGTTGCCGGTGCATGGGCGCTGGCACTTTTTAACGGGAACTATCTGTCCCGCACTCTCAGGCCGCGTTAAGCGGGTTGCAAGACAAACTGAAGGGAGCGCAAGCATCTTTCGAAGTGCAGCCACGGGTCTTCTATGAAGGATTTCCCAAGCTTGTCCTCTATGTGCAGGACGTAAAGGGGCTCAGAGGGCCGCAATATGGAAACACGTTTTTATTGCCGACATCAGCGATCCTTCTGCTCCACGCATGACCATGGCACAGCAAGGAATTCTCATCAGCGAGGGTCCGCACACTTTGCAGCTTCACCTTACGAACGGGTCTGTTCACGAGGTGGATGCGGCGTCTCCCGAGCATTACCAGGTCTCAACTTTTCAGCAGACAGATTTCCCGATTGCATTACCTGAACAAGAAAACGTAAAAGAGCAGGAACCCGCTCCTCTCACCCCAACTATCCACGCACGATTTGCTTCTTGAGGCCAGGACGAAGAAATCCAGCCACTCTTTCGCTGGTACTACATTGAATTGCATCGGCGTTTCGCACTACCAACGGCCTGCCTGGTGTTAGCGCTGGTGGGAATTCCTCTCGGGCTGTCTTCGAAAAAGGGAGGCAAGTCCAGTGGCTTCGTGATGACGATCCTGCTGGTCTTTGGATATTACTTTGTGTCATTGTTCGGGATTTCTCTGGCGAGACAGGGCAAAGTCCCGCCGGGGCTGGGCGTATGGTTGGCCGACATTGTCTTTCTACTGTTGGGCGGATTTTTGTTATGGAGAGTAAAACGCCGGCCTTTTGAGATTGGTTCGCTGCGCATCCGGAATCCCTTCAAGAAGGAACTTCACGAGAGAAGGAAAAGTCCTCGCAACGGCGACAGCGCGGATGCCTTCGAGCGTGCGGCGTCAAGGCGGCGTGTGTTCAGCGCCCGCTTTCCCATGCTTTTAGACGATTATGTTCTGCGCGATTTCTTCGTGAATCTTGCATTGGTGCTCTCGACGTTCATCATGCTGCTCTTAGTATTCACCTTGTTCGAGTTGCTCAGCGATATTCTGCGAAACCACGTTTCGCCGGTGGTGGTAGGGGAGTATTTGTGGAACGTCACCCCATACTTCCTCTATAGCATCAGCCATTACGGAATTCTCCTGGCCGTCCTGATTACCCTGGGCTTGATGCAGAGGACAAATGAAATCACTGCCATGAAGGCCACCGGGATCAGCGTTTACAGGATCATTGTTCCATTGCTGATTGCCGCAACCTTAATCTCGGGAGGCCTTTTCTTTTTTGACCAGTTCTATTTGCCGCGGGCTAATAAGCGGCAGGACGCACTGCGGAACCGTATAAAAGGCAAGCCGCCTCAGACTTATCTGAATCCCGATCGCAAGTGGATATTCGGGAAAAACTCCACGATTTATTACTACCAGGTATTTGACGCAGAGCGCGCGCAGTTTGGCAGCCTGTCGGTGTTTCAGTTCGATCCCGCAACCTTTCAGCTCACGAGCCGGATCTACGCAGCTCGTGCACATTGGGACGACAGCCTTCAACGCTGGGTTTGCACGCAAGGATGGGAGCGCGATTTTAACGGCGCTGCGATCGAGAAATACCGGACCTTCGATGTTTCGACTTTTGCAGCGATCAGCGAGCCACCGTCATATTTCCAGAAGGAAGTCCGGCAATCTTCCGAGATGAACTACGAGGAGTTGCGACGTTACATTCATGATTTGCAACAGAGCGGATTCGATGTGGTGCGGCTCCGTGTGCAACTGCAAAAGAAATTCGCGTTTCCCATCATTACACTAGTCATGGCCGTATTGGCGGTGCCGTTCTCGCTAACAAGGGGAAAGCGGGGAGCTCTCGCGGGGATCGCAACCGCCGTTGGCATCGCCGTGATCTATTCGGTTACGTCACAGATGTTTGAAGCCATGGGGAACATCAGCCAATTACCGCCCGCGTTGGCGGCCTGGTCTCCGGATTTAATTTTTGCGATGTTGGGAGGGTATCTGATATTGAAGGTACCGACGTGATGTTGCGAAAAGCGGTCTCGCGATCCACACGAACCGACCTAACCCGTGCGAAAGCAGATTCTTCGCATGTGTGGTTAGGGGCATTGCCCCCGAATGGCTCGGAATGGAAAGGGTTAGGATTTTGAGGTAGAACCGGCTAGGCCTTTGCGTTCTTGTGAACATCCACTGTCGTCCAGGTTTTGTCGGCGGCGTGGCAAATATTTTCCAGCAGACAGTCCACACACTTCGGCTTGCGTGCGAAACACAGTTTGCGTCCGTGCCAAATGATCTGGTGCGAGAACAAAATACGTCTTTCTTCCGGAATTATTCGGATTAAGTCTTGCTCGATCTTTTTGGGATCGTCATTCCGCGTGAGTTCGAGCCGCCGCGATATTCGGTGAACGTGGGTGTCAACGACAACACCTTCGCCTTTCTTGAACCAAGTGCCAAGGACGACATTGGCGGTTTTGCGGGCGACGCCGGGAAGAGAAAGCAGGTCGTCCATATTTTCGGGAACCTTGCCGCCGAAATCGGCAACGAGCTTTTTAGCCGCGCCGACGACGGACTTCGATTTGTTGCGGAAGAATCCGGTGGAACGGATGTCCGGCTCAAGCTGCTCGGGTTTAAGCGCGGCAAAATCCTGTACCGTCGGATATTTCTTAAAGATCTCCGGCGTGACCATATTGACGCGAACATCGGTAGCCTGCGCTGAAAGAATGGTCGCGACCAGCAGTTCCCACGCGCTGGCGTGAGTCAGAGCGCAGGTTACATCCGGATAAAGTTGATCAAGGCGCTTAAGAATTTCCTGAATGCGTGCCGGAGCAAGCGGGTTATAGGCTTTAAGTCCCCTGCCGACCTTTGTTTTTGTTGGGGTCGAAGACTTGCGGGGCCGTGATGTGATACCTCGCGCCATGAATGCGTATGATGGTAGCAAATTTCGCCGCATCCTTTTTTGGAACGCGCCGCGAGAAATCGGCGGTGCTTGTCGAGAGCGCCTCGCTTTGCATTTGACGGCTGAAGGGTCTCTCGATAGTCTGGAACCCTAGCTTCTATACTCAATTGGGGAAAAATACTTGGCAGTGAAATCGGTTCAACTCGGGCAGGTCTGGCGTAAAGATGACGGTGGACAGGATTATCTGGTCACCAAAGTTTACAGCGAAGTATTCTCGCACTATGCGGTACTGCGTCCCGCTGAGGTGACTGCGCCGGATGCGCCCACGGTTCGCGTCAAGATCACCAAAACCGCGGAGGGCGCGTCGCTGCCCGGCTTCACCTTTACCCAAGAAGGATCTTTTAGGGTCTCGTAGCAGATATTCCATTTCTCCCGGCGCGCTGCAAGGCTATCGCTCGCTCCGACGTTATCTAAGAGCCGCACAATAAAAAATGACTGAGAAGATCATAGGCGCACTTTTCGCTTTTATTAGTTCTCTGATTGCGTCCATGGGGTATGGCGGCATCACGATTCTGATGGCGATTGAGTCGGCATGCATTCCATTGCCATCGGAGCTGATCATGCCATTTGCCGGTTATCTGGTATCAACTGGCGTGATGAAATTGCTTTGGGTCGCGACTGCCGGGGCAATCGGATGTAATTTGGGATCGTTGATCGCGTACGAAATCGGTAGCTATGGCGGGCGTCCGCTAGTCGAAAAATATGGACGTTGGCTTTTGTTGAGCAGTCATGAATTAGAGTGGACGGATCGTTCTTTCAGCGCTGGGGATATCTCGCCGTTTTCTTCGGCCGTATGTTGCCAGTGGTGAGAACTTTTATTGCGCTGCCTGCGGGCGTGTCGCGTATGCCGCGTGGACGTTTTCATCTTTATACTTTTCTCGGCTCATGGCCGTGGTGCCTTGCGCTGGCTTGGTTCGGAATGAAGTTGGGTCAGAATTGGCGGAGCATCGGGAAATATTTTCACGAGTTCGACGCGGTGATTGGAGTGTTGATCCTGGCAGGAATCATCTGGTTCGTGTGGTCGCGGTGGAAGAACCGGATGAAAGCGGCCTGTTCGTAGCAGGTCAACGTCGAGGCGGGTTTTGCAGGCGCTGCCAGGCTTGCACATATATCCAATTCCGAAGGTCACCACGGTTCCAATCGCCACATACCAGGTCCATGGAACCTGGGTTCCTATCCATAGATAAAGTTCGGTAACAAATCCGAATAGCATTCCTATCATCGCGCCGGTTTGGTTGGCGCGCTTGGTAAGAAGACCTAGCAGGAAGACGCCGAGCAAAGCTCCATAGGCGACGGACGCGATCTGCAATCCGACCTCGACGACGCGAGCTATTTTATGCAGAGATAAGATCGCTAATCCAAAAAGAATCAGCGCCCAGGTCACCCCCGCGCTCCGCGAGTGGTATGCCAGCGGGGATCTCGAGGAACTCGAGTACGTGGCGATGACCCACGCGGCCCGGGCGTCGCTCCGGCTGCTGCTCGCTGACCCCGGCGCGCCGCGCCGGCGCGTGGTCCTCTCCGCCGACGTGCCGGACGAGCAGGTCGGCCACAACGGAGGGTTCGACGAGCCGACCGTGGTCGTGCTTTCCGCTCCCGTCCCGCTGCGCCTGGTGGTCTCCGGGCACATGGACGACCTGCTCGCGGTCAGCGATGTCAGCGCCGCGGTCGCCGCGCTGCCCCTCGCCGACAAGGGCGATGACGACGCCCGCTTCGCCGTCAACGGCGCGGAGGGTCACGACTTGCTCTGGTACGCCAGCCAGGAACTGCCGCACGTCATCAGCTGAGCCCGGCCAGCGGTTCCGCAAGGAAGATCAGAAGGATCCCGGACACATAGCATCCGGCATCCTTCGTGATCATGAAGGACTCCGGTGCGCCCGAGCGGCTCGTGCCGCACTCGTTGCCTTCCTGGCCGCACCGGCCGTCTGTAGATCCTCTCGACGGGTTAGTCTAATCTAGGTTAGTTTAACCCTATGTACTTCGACATACTGATGCTGCGGGTGCTCGCGGAAGGGCCGCGGCACGGCTATGAGATCAAGAAGAGTGTCGAGCGCATCCTGGGCGGTCGCTCGATCAACAACAACGTCCTCTACCCGGCGCTGCGCCGCTTCGAGGAACAGGGCGCGATCGAGCGGGTGGCGGCCGAGGCTGATCCAGGACGTCCCCCGCGCCACGTGTACCGGGTCACCGACACCGGCCACGACCTGCTCCAGGCGATGATCCGCGACGCCGACCCCGCCCTGCTGGCCGACGACAACGAGTTCCAGACGCGGGTCGCGTTCTTCGACGGATCTCGACGCCGGAGAGCGGCTGCGGATCATCGCGGGCCGGCGGGAGATCATCGAGTCGTCGATCGCCCACCTGGCCGCGATGCGGCCGGAGGCCGCGGCGGCACAGCCCTGGGGCGTGCGGGTGATGGACTTCAACCTGGGCCAGAAGCGCCAGGAACTGGGCTGGCTGGATGATCTCGCCCGGGCGGCGGGCGCGGTCCCATGACCGGGAGCAGCGAGTGATGGCGGCCGGCCAGCCGCGGGCCGGAAGCGCGCCCGAGCCGCCCGGCCGCACCACCCTCATGCGGGTCACGCTGCTGGCCGGCCCGGTGCTGTCCATGGTCAACTCGTCCGTGGTCAACGTCGCGGTCCCGGTGATCGTCCGGGATCTGCACACCTCGCTCGGCACCGCCGCGTGGACGGTCAGCGGCTACTTGCTCGGCCTGGCGGGCGGCCTGGCCGTCTCCCCCTGGCTGGCCCGCCGGTTCGGCACCATGCGCGCCTACACCGCGGTGCTGCTCGGCTTCACGCTGGCCTCCGCCGCGTGCGCGCTCGCTCCCACCGTCGGCCTGCTGATCACGATGCGGGTGGTGCAGGGACTGGTCGGTGCGCCGATGGTCCCACTCGCGCTGGGCTTGCTCCTCGGTGAGGACGGGGAGGCAGCGAACATCCCGGTCAGCGCCGGAATTGTGTT
>CAVPCG010000027.1:0-105900 GCA_963702325.1 uncultured Acidobacteriaceae bacterium
TGGTGATCGCGTCGCCGTCGAGGACGGGGTGGTAGTGCATCAGCCACCTGATCAGCACGACCAGACCGAACGAGAACGCGAACCCGAGCACCATGAACAGCGCCGCCCGGTACCAGCCCGGGGCGCGCACCTTGGCCGGCAGCGGAACCCGCGTGCGTCGCTGCTCCACCGGCCCGGGAGCTGTGGTGGTGGTCGCGGTCGACATCAGGAGAACTCCTTCCCGCCAAACATCGGGTTCACGATAACCCTCACTTTGCCACGCTCGAGAGGAACGTGACGAGGGCCTGGATCTGGGTCGAGCTGAGCGTCTTCGCGAAGGTCGCGGGCATCACTCCTGCGGCGTAGCCGGACGGCAGGTAGGCATACGGCTTGGTGATCGCCGTGTTGATGCACTGCGCCAGTGTCGCACCGCGGATCTTCTTCGAGGCGGCGTTCGCGCAGTCCGTCCGAAGTCTGACATCGAGGTTCGGGCCGACCGTGCCGGTGGCGCCGGCGGCCGCGAGCGTGTGGCACGAACTACACCCGGCCGAGCCGGCGAAGACTGCCTTGCCGGCCGCCGCGCTCGGCGCCCCGGCAGCGCTGGACGAGCTCGAGGAGGTCGACGTGGACGAGCTCGCCGGCGCGCCACTGGCGCCGGGGACCCCCGGCTGGGCCGCAACCGAGGGTGGGGAGCCGATCGGAGGTGTGCCGTTTGGCTTCTGTGCGGACAGCCAGGCGTGAAACGCAGCCGGCGTCAGCACACGCACCGGTGCTCGCATCAGCGAGTGGCCGGCGCCGCACAGCTCCGTGCACTCGGCCGGGTAGGACCCGACCCGGGTCGGGGTCACGCGCAGATCGGTTGTGATTCCGGGCACGGCGTCGATCTTCTCGGAGAAGTCCGGGACGAAGAAGCTGTGGATCACGTCCAGCGAACGGATGTGGAACAGGTACGGCTGGCCCTTGGCCATGTACAGGACGGGCGATACGACCTGCTGCCCATTGGCTACCGGGTACGAGAACTCGAACGCGAACTGACGCTCGGTGACGTTGACCAGCGTCTCGCCCTTTTTCGAGTCCTCATTCGAGCGCAGGACGGTGTAGGCGTAGATGCAGAGCGACAGGATCAGCAGTGCCGGCGCCGCCGTCCAGACGACCTCGAGCCGAGTGTTGCCGTGGATCGGGGGTCCGTCCTTCTCCTCCTCGCCGGGGCGCATCCGGAACTTCCAGACCGAGAACAGGACGACGGTCTCGACCAGCACGAAGATCGGGATCGTGACGATCAGCAGCACGTCATAGAGCGTCCTGGCGTTGTGCGCCTGCTTGGACGCGTCGACCGGGAACCACGGGAGCAGTAGCGCGAGCGGGATCAGGATGGCGCAGCCGACGACGAAGAACACCCCCATCTGTAGCAGCGGGCGATTACGCACCCATGTCTCCTGGCCACTCGCTCATCTGCAAGGGCGGGAATCCTATGCCTTCGGCGCGACGAACGCGACGCGACGCACGCCGGGCTGGGCGAGTGGATTATGATTGAGTCAATCGTTGCAAACGAGCCTGGAGACACCGATGCACGTGCGAGAGGGGATGTCGGAGGTAGTTCTCACCGTAGGGCCCGGTCACACGCTTCGTGAGGCGGCCGGCGCGATGTGCCGCCGTCAGGTGGGCGCCGCGGTGGTGCTCGATCCGGAGGCGCCCGGGCCGGGGGTGATCACCGAGCGCGACGTCCTTCTGTCGCTGGGTGCCGGCGAGGACCCCGACGCCGAGCGCGTCGCCGATCACCTGACCTCGAACCTGACGTTCGCGGCCCTGTAATTGCATTGAAGACCATCTGACCGACATCTGGGACGCGTCGCAAAATCACACGCAGTTCGTTTATTGCTCCAGTTTTCTCTGCGAGACTATTTTTCCCTCGGGATTGATGGAAACTTACAGTCCCAACAGCGTACCCGAACTGCTAAATTCGAAGACCGACCGCAACGGAACGCAATTCAATTACTATTACGACGCCCAAAATCGGCTGATGGAAACGCTCGAAGCTCAAGGGAATGGAGGCAATATCACTTACGTCTACGATGCGGCAGGGCGGATGACGCAGGTGCAGGATAACCGTCCGGAGTCGCCCGGAACCTATAATTTCGGCTACGACAACATGAGCCGCCTTACCGGCGCGACCACGAACTACAGCTTCACGAGCCTGGGCAATCTGACGGTGCAGTACGGCTACGACGCGGCTTCGAACCGAACTTCGATGACCGATCCGCAGAATTTGGCGACGGCTTATACCTACGACACTTTGAACCGGCTTTCCACGCTGGCGTTTAATGGACAGACTCCGGCATTTGGGTTTGGGTACGACGCACTGAGCCGGCGCACATCGCTGACGCGTCCGAATGGCGTGGATACGACTTATGCCTACGATCCAATCTCGCGGCTGCTGAGCGTGCTGCACAAGCTGGGCACGACCACGCTCGATGGCGCGACTTACACTTACGACGCGGCAGGCAACCGGAAAACGCGCACCGACAAGCGTCTAAATACCACGCTGACGTACGGATACGACAACATCTACCAGCTACTTTCGGCCAAGCAGGGCGCTGCGACTAAAGAGACCTACACCTATGATCTGGTCGGGAATAGACTCAGCTCACTTGGCGTGAGTCCTTACAGCTACAACTCGTCGAACGAGCTGACGGCGCTGCCCAGCGGAAGCTACACGTACGACAACAACGGCAACACGAAGACCAAACCGGACGGAACCCAATACACGTGGGATTACGAAAATCGGTTGACGCAAGTCGTGATGCCCGGCACTGGCGGCACGGTGAATTTTAAATACGACCCGTTCGGAAGAAGAATCCAGAAAGCGTTCACGCAGAACGGAACCACTACGACCACGAATTATGTGTACGACGGGCGAAACCTCCTGGAGGAAATCGATCAGAACGGCAGCGCCCTCGCGCGTTACACCCAAGGCAAAGGCATTGACGAGCCTTTGGCCGAACTTCAATCTGGACAGACCAGCTACTACGAGCAAGATGGGTTGAGATCAGTTACGTCTCTGAGCACTGCGGCGGGCGGGTTATCGAACACGACATACTCGTATAATTCCTTCGGGAACACAACCTCAACAGGGACAGTTGTCAACCCCTTCCAATATACGGGAAGAGAGTTCGATCAGGAGACGGGGCTTTACTACCTGCGGGCACGATATTATGACCAAAACGTCGGACGATTCATCAGCGAGGACCCAATCGCCTATGCAGGTAGAATTAGCATTTACGACTACGTAGGCGGGAATCCCGCCACATTCATCGACCCGTCGGGCAAGTCGCCGATTTATGGAAATTGGTGCGGCCCAAACTGGACTGGTGGGTGGGAGGAAGAGTATAGTCCCGCGCACGACGGCGTCTACTTACCCCCGATTAACAATGTTGACTATTTTTGCATGCAACACGATAAGTGCTACTTCAGGTGCAGGGCCAATCATCCGTGCAACAGGGGCGACCGCCAGAATTGCATGCGTGTCTGTGATCGGGATCTAATACGGGATGAGCCAGATACGACCTGGGGGAACATAATCAGCAATGGCATCCAGTGGTTCAATAAAAATCCTGACCCTGGGACTAACGAACATTGCGGGTGCAAGAATAATGGCACATAGCGTTCAACAGGGACGGGAGTCTCAGAAACGTCGTTTCCTGCCTTATCTTCTGCCGTTGTTGCACATCCTCGCCTGTCTGGCGACTGCGGCAATGAATGTCGTGAATTTGGGGTCCGGATGGGAATACATTGGCCTAGCTGATTATCCGGTTTCTATAGTAGCCGTGGGACTAGCATGGCACTATAACTGGCCGCCGTTCGCGCTCTTCGCAATCATTGGGACACTGTGGTGGTATTTGCTGGGCCGCGCAGCCCTTTTCTTATTCGACAGAATCACCGGTCCCCCTAAAGAGGCTCGCTAACAATATCATCGCGACGCGGCCTCGAACCGGACTTCGATGACCGATCCGCAGAATCTGCCGACGGCTTACAACTATGACACGCTGAACCGGCTGTCCACGCTGGCGTTCAACGGGCAGACGCCTGCGTTTGGATTTGGCTACGACTCACTGAGCGGCGCACTTCGGCGGGCTGGCCCATCCTTGATGGGGATTTGATTTTTGTCGGGGATCATAAGAGAGAGGCTGCCCATCCGTCGCGATTTTCGACGGATGGGAATTCATGTCTCCGACTCCGATCTTTGGAAGGAGTCAGAACCCTGTCTCCGCTAACAGTGAAGTCCCCACCCTTGCGAAAATCGCGCAAGGATGGGGCAGCCTTCATTCATTATGATGTTGAGGAGATCAAGACCTTCAAAGATGGGCCAGCCCGCCGAGTTCGATCCGGAGACTGTAAGTTATTTCTACCGTGCCAGATATTACGACCAGAATGTTGGTAGGTTCGTGAGTGAAGATCCCGCGCACGTTACGGGGGGAATAAACTTCTATGTCTATGTACGGAACGAACCAACCCGCTTCGTTGATCCTGCGGGGCTACAAGCTGAAGACATCGTAAACGGCTGTGCATTGTGCCACTGGGCCTGTAACCTCAAGTTTAAAATGGACGCGGGCGTGATTGGTTTCGCAGCTTGGACTCGCGGCTGGGCAGGTGGCTCAAATTTCTCACGCGGGGGCAATAACCCAGTAAAGGTTGGCAACGATTCCACGAATGCAGTGAAAGACTGCGGGAAGGCGAGGGATTGGTGCCACTTTAGCTGCAACGTCAACCATTGCGGGTTCGACCATCCGCCCTTTCAATTACCGTTCGCCGGTACTTGGCCATTCTCGCGGTAATGTGAGGCAGATTGGATGTCTAGATTTCGAAAACAACCGAGCGTTTTAGAGGCACTCGCGTGGAGCCTTCTGATGGGTTTGGGGGCGGCCATCGGGGGGGCGGCGCTTATTGCGTGCTTTTATCTATTCGATCCTCTCGGCAGGATCATTGTCATTCGACACCGTGGCGGAGTGCTAGCCGTCGTTGTGAGCGCATTCGCCATTGGGTTTGCTGCGACGCTTCCGTATCTGCTCTGGTTGGGTTCTGAAGATTCGCCATTCCTCTGAAGTCGAAGGCGGCCGGGTGCCTGTAGATGATCAAGAGGTTGTACCTGGTTCGGAGCGGCTGATGGACGGGCGGGCTGGCCCATCTTTGCTGAGACTTTGACTTTCTCAACATCATCACTAATGAGGGCTGCCCCATCCGTCGCGGTGTTCGACGGGTGGGCCTTGATGCTCTCCTCTCGATGTTCATGGGTCACAATGAAAGTCTCGACTCCTGTGATAGAAATCCAGGATGCCCAGACGGCTCCATCGTTATTACGGCGCGGGATATCTGCATTTCATCACCACCAGCTGTTATCACCGACGAGCATTGCTGGGGAAAAAGCAGAATCGGGATTTGTTTCTCGATGTTCTCGAGCAAGTCCGCCGGCGCTATTGGTTTGTGGTTATCGGCTATGTGATTATGCCTGAGCATGTGCATCTGCTGTTGAGCGAGCCGGAGCGGCGCAATCCGTCAGTCGTAATGCAGGCGCTGAAACAGGGATTCGCGCGACGTCTGCTACGGAAAATGCGGAAGCGGGATTCTCGACAAGGCGATCTGTGGGAATCCGCGTTGGCAGAGCGCCCTATCTGGCAACGTCGCTTCTACGATTTTGTTGTTTTCACGGAGCACAAGCGCGCGGAGAAACTTAGCTATATGCATCAGAATCCGGTGAAGCGTAGATTGGTTCTCGAACCACAACAGTGGGCGTGGAGCAGTTTTCGCCATTATGAGTATGGGGAGCGTGGTTCCGTTCTGGTAAACGAGATTCAGAAAGCTGAAGTTCAAGTACGGAAGGCCGTGTTGTACCATCAGCACGAATGCCCACCCGTCGAACACCGCGACGGATGGGGCAGCCATCGCTAGTTATGATGTTAAGGAGATCAAAATCTCTCAAAGGTGGCCCAGCCCCCTCGGCAGCGAAAGGCTAGAGTCGAGCACAACTCATGCAATCCTGCAAGACACCGGGTACGCGCCTTTTGGCGAACCGTACGCAGAATTGAGCGGGGGCAACGGAGAAATTTCCTTCACGGGGCAGAATAAAGATACGGACTGGCTGAATTATGACTTCATGTACCGTGAATACGATCCCAGACAGAGTCGGTGGATCTCACCTGACCCAGCGGGCTCAGACGCCGCCGACCCCAGCGACCCGCAAAGTTGGAATCGCTATGCGTATGTAGAAAATAACCCATTGAGTCTCACTGACCCACTCGGTCTGATCCTTGCTATTTATCCTGTCCCCAACGATCCGCCAGCAGAGTATACCCCCGACACCTTGGCCTACTTTTTCGGAGACGACGATGCTTTTCATTTCCGGACCTCTGTCTGGGAGCGAATTAATAGGACAATCCCGCACGGGCCACTCGAAATCGCCGGGAACGGTGGTAATTCCTGCCCGGCACAGCCCCTTCCCGGCAACCCGCCCATCACTACACAATTTGGCGCTGTCGACGCGAGTCATCAGCAGCCTCACACTGGGAGAGACTACGGCGTGCCGGTAGGCACTCCCGTATACTCGCCTTATCCCGGTAGAGTCGGGTTCGCGGCGAACGCTGGTACGTTCGGCAATTTAGTTGTTATCACTAACCCATCATGGAACATATACCTTGGTCATCTTTCCAGCATTTCAGTTGCGACCGGAAATCAAGTTAATGCGGGAGACCAAGTGGGACTCTCTGGCAGTACCGGACACTCAACCGGGCCTCATCTCCACTTCGAACAACACACCCCAGGGCCAATTTGGCAGAATGGCCACCCGCCCCGTGCCACAGCCGTGGAACCATGTAACTAGGAGATAGTATGCGGGTATTACGAATGTTGCTTCTAATTCATGTCGTTTCGACAATGGCCCTCGGACAAGGTCGTTCGTTCCTTACCGGAGAAACGAAAGACTGCTTCGCTGGGAAGCTAATTCATCCAGCCCGAGTGGACATTTATCTCCTCGACCCTCTAAAATCGCGCGAAATCGCTGCAATTCTCAACGATATGGAAAAACAAGCACCAAACGGAAACGGCAAAACTGCGGATGCATTTTTTGCTTCTTACCAACATCTTCTATCGGCGACACGAAAAATAAAACCATTGGCACACGTGCGGTCCGATGAGACTGGGGGCTTCGTATTCCGTTCATTGAGAGATGGAATGCCAGTTCTTCTTCTCGGCATTGCAGAAAGAGAGGACGACCCCGCATACTACGCCTTTACTCGAGTGAAACTACGTCCCGGCAAAAACTCAGTGATCTTGGACTTTGATCGCGGAGACGACTGCACCCCTCGATAGAGCTGGCGGGCAGGCTGGCCCACCTTTGATTGGTTTGATTTTTGCCCGGGGGGGAGGGACCTCTAAACATTGATTTCATGTCAGCATTTGCACTTCTACCGACGGCACGGCGGGAAGGGGGCGCCACCCTTTCGCGATACACGCGAAGTAAAGGTTTTTGGGTAACCAGGAATCGCTATGGGTATGTGGAAAATAATCCTCTCAGTCTCGTGGACCCGCTAGGTCTGATCTTTCCTAGTTACCCTGTCCCGAACGATCCGGCGCCAGAATATACCCCCGATAGCTTGGCCTTCTTTTTCGGGGACAATACTCCAGATCTATTCTGGTTAAAGCCCACGAAGAAGTAAGGATTGCATGGCAGGGCCCCTGAATCTCCACCGCACGAATCTGGTCGCAAAGATTTTGAGTGCTAAATTCTGGCTAGGTTTGGCAAGCGGGGATGTCGTCGAAACGGGGACGGCGGCGGCTAGTTACTATAACCTCGTCAAAACTGGCGGGGCTTGGGATCCGAAGAATTGGAATCCTCCCGCTTCAACGACCCCCGCGAACATCGAGGCAGGGAACGTGAACTTCGGGTCAACCTCCGCTCAGTTTGGCCTGCACACAAAAATAGGAGGAGAAATCTGCCAGTATGGTGCCGGAGCCTATGGGCACTATTTCGGAGACAAACCTTCTAAAAATATTCTGTACTCTCAAGACCACGGGGACCAACCGAACGACAATAAACAAATCCAACAGGGCCTTGCGAAATCTAAGTGTTGATCATCGTTTTATGCGCCTCACTTCCGGGGAATGGAGGATGTTGTGATTTGTTCTCCCAAATATAAATGTTACCTCTGGTTGCTTATCATGCTCGCCTCAAGCATGCTGATTGGCTGCAGATACGGTAAAACACGTGACACGGTTTTAATATCCGTCGCGAATGCGAACCACTCGTACCGAGCAACAGTTCTTAGGCGAGAGTATTTATTGGATAACGGTATGACTGATGCTAGCCCCACAACCTATGTTCTTCTTGATGAGGACAAGGGGACACCTTCATATAAGTATGATCAAGAATTTGACACTCGCCATGTCGTGATGAGGCCGGATCAGTGCGGGCCGCTGGGTCTGGAGTGGATGAGCGACCAGACATTGAAGATCATTTGTAAGCAATGTGGCCTTTCACTCGATTCTCTCGGGAAACACGTTGATAGAGTCGGGTCGATTAAGATTGAATATGAGGGTTTCCCTGCGAAATCATTCTACGAGTGAGCTCGGAGTCCTTTACTGGCGGGTGGCCCAGCCTTTCGCGTTTTTTGCGAAGGCTGGGGATGTTCATTCGTCACAGAAAAAGTACGGGCATAATCATAGTCTGGCTTCATGCCTTGGGGATTGAAACGGGTATCAGCAGACCCGGGAATTGCACTTCATCACATTCTGCTGACTTCACCGGCTGACGCCATAGTAGTGGCTTGGCTCTATAATATGTTCCTGCTTCTGCTCGCGACTGGGGTTCTCCCGGTCGATGGTCTGCACCGTTTCAGGAGTGAGAGCTTTTTTAAGTGGTCCTCTTCCTTCGGATACGTTCTCACTCCCTTGCTGGCGGGCAACCGGCAGTTCGCAGCATTCACGCTCACGCAAAGACGGTTTCGGCCTTTCGTCTTTCAGGGAAAGTTCCTGCGCTTTGCGCGACAATTCGGAAGCGGATTGCCTCACATCCGAGCGCGTTACCGACTCCCGCAGCAGATCTCTATCGCTGGTCACCACCGTGATGCTCTCCGGCCCCGCGAAGCAGCCACGTAGAACATCTCTTTCCGCATCCCATCAGCGGAGATGACAACGGCATCGACAGATTTCCCCTGACTGCGATGGGCAGTGACCGCGTAGCCGTGTGTGAATTGCTTGTAATTCTCTGGCAGAGCGCGACCGTCTTGTAGATGAATGCGCCCCGTTTCGTCGATTCGGGAAACCGTCACCAGTTCGCCATTGGTGGCGGCGGGCTGGCCCATCCTTGATGGGGATTTGATTTTTGTCGGGGATCATAAGAGAGAGGCTGCCCATCCGTCGCGATTTTCGACGGATGGGAATTCATGTCTCCGACTCCGATCTTTGGAAGGAGTCAGAACCCTGTCTCCGCTAACAGTGAAGTCCCCACCCTTGCGAAAATCGCGCAAGGATGGGGCAGCCTTCATTCATTATGATGTTGAGGAGATCAAGACCTTCAAAGATGGGCCAGCCCGCCGGACAACACGGTATTCCTCGCTAACGACAACAGTCTTCAGTTCCAGAAGCTGCCATGTGGCCACAATTTCGGATGCGAGTTTAACAGCCCGCTTGTTCCAAAGCCTACTGACAAATGCAACAAGAAGCGAGTGCAAAACCTATGGGGCGCACAAGTAGGACTAGACATCTTCGATCTGATCCCTTTTATTTTTCCTGGTCCGCCTCCGAATACGCCATACTAGGTACCGGGTGAGGGAACTATAGGGCTAGTGGTGATCGAGGTATCCGTGAAGAGAGCTTTATACTATTTATTACACGTTTGCACTGCGATATTACTCGCCAGCCTCGCGGCTTTTCTGCTCATGGGGGCAGTCGGGATTGTGATTGGAAGGGCTGGGCCCGAACACTCGGTTCTCTTTCGAGCCCTTTTCGAAGCACCGTATAGCCCCCTCTCTTGGGGTCCGGCTCTGCTTTTTGGATTCTTGCTGAACCGGCGGTTGAGAAATGCTTCGGCTTCGTGGGTATGGATCGCCGGAATTTTATGGATGCTGCTGTGGATTTGGGACGCCGCCCGCTCATACTATCCCCCCTCATGCCACGGTTGTTCAATGGCACAGAGCGTCTGGCGCGACTTATTCACGGTTGGGGTTGACTCGTGTCAAGACGAATGCCTAGGCGAATTTCTAGGAACGGGCCCAGCCATTGCGACCGTTGCGTATTCCATTGGGGCCTGGTGGGGAATGCGACGACAGTACGAAGCTAAAGAAATATCCAGCCCGATCGGCCCGAAACGGTAGTCGCCAACTACCCTTGCCCCGTCTCTTAGCAAAACGGGAGGCTGGCCCTCGATGCTCGCTCGGTGTGCCATTGAGTGTGCCCTCAGAGGGGCCGGATATGCAGGAGCGAAGTCGGCCATCTTTTTGGATGGAAGCACATATGTACTCTCGTTCTCGGCAGGGGGGCTGGCCCACCTTTGCGGTTTTGGTTTTGGCAAAGGTGGGAACTCATGCGGTTTGCACCGACGTTTTAGATCTTTGCTTCCAGTGATTGATTCGCACGGTCTCTGCAAGTGTTGTATATGATGCCCGCTTACTTGCGAATGCGAAAGAAAAGCTATGACCTCGTCCCTCCCACCTTTGCAGAAGCGCAAAGGTGGGCCAGCCACCCGACTGCAGACGTGACCACAAATGTGACCAGGGTTCGCGAAGAAATTGCATGAGGCAGTGTGATCACAACCTCATTTACGAACTCACTCGTTTCCCTGGACGGTTCGAAGGCACAATAGATGCTCTTGCCGGAGTAATCGTCACAGGTGGAATTGCGGCTGATGCGTACTATCCAAATGCCGGTGACAACGACAAATCTTGTCCCAACTGTCAAAAGAAATGATTCCAACAAGGGATAGTGCCGCGCTGCTTGGGAGGGACACTCTAGAAGTGAAGAAGAACGTCCGAACGGTGTTGAGGTTCACGGTTACCGGAATAGTGCTCGGCCTCTTGATAGGTTGGCTGCTCTCACTGGTGTCAGGAAACATTTTCGTTGTCCTGCTTATCGGGTCAGTCGGAATGCTCGTCGGTATCATCCTCGGTTTCATTCACCGGAACGATCCATGAGTGTCGATCCTCTTCAAGCAAGGGGAAGGTGGGCTTAGCCATGAACGGGTCTTTTGCCTTCAAGTTTTTACTCGGCGGGCTGTCGCTCGCAATCTTCTTTTCGACGATGGGATGCAATCGGTCTCCTTCTGCTCGAATGGGTTCGGTCGCCATCTCTCCGACGGTAAATTGCTCGCCATCGACTTTGGGGATGACAACTCTTCATTCATCTACAAGATCGACGTGGATTCCGGCAACGCGACCCGGCTAACCGACGCAAAGGTTGGAAGAGAATCGAGTCCAGCATTTTCGCCGGATGGAAAGCGCATCTCATACTCCTACTCCCCTGGCAAAGGACAGCCGTCCAGCATCGTCATCGAGAACGTTGATGGTTCGAATCGGCAGTCATGGTCGTCTTCGGGAGGGAACGATTACTGGCCCGAGTTCTCGCTCGACGGCAAAACGATCATTTTTGCCCGGTCGGCCTACTACGGGAACTACTCGCCAATTGCGCAGCCACATCCTCACAGTTGGGACGTTTATGCAGGCGATTCAAACGGCACAAACTTGCGGCGGCTTACCCATGAAGAGTTCTATATAGCATCGCCTCTTCTCCGTCTCAGATGACGGCAAAGAGCATGGTGCTTGTGACAGATGGAGGCCACAGCTCTCAACAGATAGCGGTCTATTCATTCGATAAGACGGACAAACCAGCAGCCTCACTACGACCGCACGTTCCTGGAGAACCGAAACTCGGTCCGCAGTTTGATTCTCCGAACTTCATGCCCGATGGGAAGAGCATACTTTTCATGGCAGCCAGCAGTGGACACGGCGCATACGACTATGACGTATACAGGATGGATATTGCTAGCGGCGGATTCCGGGAGTGTTAGCTCGCCGATCCGCGCCCTGATCCCGGCCTGATTCGTTGCCTGATGCCGTCCAGAATCCGGGGTAGATTCCGCGGCGGGCTGGCCCATCTTTGCTGAGACTTTGACTTTCTCAGCATCATCACTAATGAGGGCTGCCCCATCCGTCGCGGTGTTCGACGGGTGGGCCTTGATGCTCTCCTCTCGATGTTCATGGGTCACAATGAAAGTCTCGACTCCTGTGATAGACATCCAGGATGCCCAGACAGCTCCATCGTTATTACGGCGCGGGATATCTGCATTTCATCACCACCAGCTGTTATCACCGACGAGCATTGCTGGGGAAAAAGCAGAATCGGGATTTGTTTCTCGATGTTCTCGAGCAAGTCCGCCGGCGCTATTGGTTTGTGGTTATCGGCTATGTGATTATGCCTGAGCATGTGCATCTGCTGTTGAGCGAGCCGGAGCGGCGCAATCCGTCAGTCGTAATGCAGGCGCTGAAACAGGGATTCGCGCGACGCCTGCTACGGAAAATGCGGAAGCGGGATTCTCGACAAGGCGATCTGTGGGAATCCGCGTTGGCAGAGCGCCCTATCTGGCAACGTCGCTTCTACGATTTTGTTGTTTTCACGGAGCACAAGCGCGCGGAGAACTTAGCTATATGCATCAGAATCCGGTGAAGCGCGGATTGGTGCTGGAGCCGCAACAGTGGGCTTGGAGCAGTTTTCGCCATTATGAGTATGGGGAGAGCGGTGCTGTACTCGTGAATGAAACACAAACGGCGGGGGGCTGGCCCACCTTTGCGGTTTTGGTTTTGGCAAAGGTGGGAACTCATGCGGTTTGCACCGACGTTTTAGATCTTTGCTTCCAGTGATTGATTCGCACGGTCTCTGCAAGTGTTGTATATGATGCCCGCTTACTTGCGAATGCGAAAGAAAAGCTATGACCTCGTCCCTCCCACCTTTGCAGAAGCGCAAAGGTGGGCCAGCCACCCTATTTGGGTTCCGATATAAGGCGAGGCTTAAGGGGGGTTCAATGGTTTTGCCAAAAGTAATACCGCCGCGCTCAGTCTTTCGTCTTGCTCGCAGCGATGACAAGACACCGGAGTGGAAGGCCGACGTAGGACGGGTATTTCGTATTGGCTACTACAGCCGCGAAGACGGCACGGACGTTGTTTGGCTGGTTAACGAGGAGGGGAAGTATGAGCAGACAACTGATCGAGAGTTCTTGACTAAATATTTCCAAGCTGTGGAAATAAGCGACGAAGCCGATTTATATGGAAGCGATAAGCCGAAATTCCGAGCCTTGTCGAAAGACAAAACACGCGGCTGAACCGGCTTTCCACGCTGGCGTTTAATGGGCAGAGTCCGGGCAGGTTGGCCCATCCTTGATAGGGAGTTGATTTTTGTCGGGGATCATAAGAGAGAGGCTGCCCCATCCGTCGCGATTTTCGACGGATGGGAACTCATGTCGCCGACTCCGCCCTTTCGCAGGAATCAGAACCCCTCTCTCCGCTGACAGTTGAAGTCTTCACCCTTGCGAAAACCACGCAAGGATGGGCAGCCTCTATCTTTCATCATTTACAGAAAATCCTAATGTCACAAGTGGGCCAGACCGTCGGCGAGTGAGCTTCTCCGCAACCTGTCAAGTCCCTATTGCAATTCCAGTGACACAACATCCCCATCGGCTTTGCCGCCGGCTTTGTAGTTCACGACTACGGCGTGGCGGCCCCACTCGCATGAAAACTGATCTGCCCCCACGAGGACCAGAGATTTATAGTCCGCAGCCCGCAGCTTCAGAGTTTTTCCGGCACTCGCAACGGTTAAAACCGCTACAGGAGGATGTGAGCAATCGATTCTTGTAAGGGTTCCCTTCAAAAATTTCACCGGCCGCTTATCGGGCTCAGAAGTCCCCGCCGGGTGCGAGGAATCTTCTGAATCATCGGACTGCTTCGAATCTTCGCCGGATGAATTTGATCCTGGTTGATTGGACCAATACACGGTCGGTGACGCCGGTCCACCTTGCGGCAGGACGCCGTACTTCTTTAGCGTAGGCAGGTCTTCGAGGTCTTTTTTAGCCGCATGCGCAATCTGGGAATCAGGGTCGCCCGCTAGCCTGCTCAGCAAGCTCGTCGCGTCGTCCCATTTCTTCCCAGCCATGTATATGCGGGCCAAATTCAGCAAATATGTCTCATTGCGCGGACTGAGTTGAATCGCGGGACGCATGGCATCCATTGCCGATTGTGTTCCTCCTCCTTCGAGCCGTGCCATGGCGAGCATGTTATAAGCTTCAGCAAATTCCGGATTCCAATCAATGACGGCACGCAAGTCCTGCATCATGTTTGGAAGTCCTGGAATCGGGTCGCCGCCGAGCGGAGCTTGCTGATATTTCATCAGCGCCAAATAATAGTGGACCCATGGATCTTTCGGATCCATGAGCGACGCCTGGCCCAATTCAGCATTGGCTTGCTCGTAATCCTTATTCTGCATATAGGACCAGGCAAGCGCCCGATGCGCAATCGCATTTTCCATCTTTGGATCGTCGTCAACCGTTTTTAATTGTGCGATGGCTTGTTGCCGGCGCTCGGGCAAGCGAAGCTCCATTTCTGCGACGGATGCCTGGGCTTCTGAATCGGAAATTTGTGCAAAGCTTGTCCCAATGTCCTCCGCGGCGGGCGCGGGCAGGTGGTAAATCTGATAAGCAGGAGAACTGGGATCAAAGGGGTTCGTGCCCGGTTGTTTTGATGCGTCCAGCGCGAGGAATAGAGGGGTCAGCGATTTGAAGTAATCTTTCACTGCCTGGTCAAACTGAGCCATGGATATGCCGTATGCCTGCTGAATCGCCTGCGCCACAGGCACTTTCTGATTTTGAACCAGATCGAAGTAAGTTCCAGTCTCCGCTAATTTATTTTTGTTGAGCAGGTAATGCACCACCATCCACGACTGCGCGTAGAAGAGAGAATGATGGGTTCCTTCCTGATACCCCGCCTTGTATTGGTGCATGGAAAAAAGATCGGGAATCGAGAGCCATACTGGCGCCGTCAGCATTTCGGTCAGCGACCGTGGAGGATTGCGCTTTTGAATCTGGTTCCCGAGAATGTCTTCATCCCACGTCGCGCCCAGTTCGGGGTCGCTCCCGAAAGCTGCCTGATTGTTGTCCAGGTAGATTGACGAAAAATACTCCGCGAAACCTTCGTCGAACCATGGCTGTGTCGGAGGATAGTTGTAGTTCAAAAAGTAGTGGGCGAATTCGTGAGAAACCGCGCGCCAACTGTCGGGCTCGAACAAATTCAGCACCATGAAATCGCGATCCGGTCCGGCGATAAAAAAGCCCGGTGACGAGGCTTGCCGAGCGGGCGCAACGTCCGCGTATTCCTTCTCAGTTCGCAACGCAATGACTTCCAGCGGCTCGGACATGTTCAGCTTCCTCCTGAACAGAAGCTGTCCGAAAACCGAGCGCATTTGCTCTAAGCGAACGACGGCCTCGCGGCCATGCTTCTCATCTGCATCCGTGAGAACAGAAAAATGATCAGAACTGATACGAATCCATTTGGGCTTCGAGGGTTGGCCAGCAGCGGCATGGGCGGCGGGAACTAGGGCGACGCATAGCAGGAAAGTACCAAACGTACTCTTGATGGAGCGCCGGGCGTCCGCGCCCGGCATAACGGGCGATACTCGCGTCTCTCCATCGAAATTATTCCTGCAATTTTGCAACTGCCCACCCCGCGGATTCAGAAACTGTTGCGTCATCGTCGTTGGCCAACTTTTCCAGAGAAGACAGGAATTTGCGTTCGCCGCTGTTGCCCATCGCGATCACCGCATTACGGCGCAGGCCGGTTCGTTTCGTGCGTTTGATCGCCGAGCCTCGGAACTTTTCTCGAAATTCTTCTTCGCCGATATTCGCGAGCCAATCCAATGCTGGATTCAGCAAACCGTCTCGCGGCTGAAACTCGGGAGCGCTTGTCACCGGAGACTTCCGGTTCCAGGGGCAGACATCCTGACAGATATCGCAACCGAATATATGACGCCCCATACCCTCACGCAAGTCCTGCGGAATGCTGCCACGCTTTTCGATCGTGAGATAGGAGATGCACCGAGTGGCGTCGAGTTCGTAAGGTCCGATGAAGGCGTGGGTTGGACAAGCGTCAATGCAACGCGTGCAACTGCCGCAACGGTCAGTGGCAGGCAGATCGGGTTCGAGTTCTAACGAGGTCAGAATTACGCCGAGGAATAGCCACGACCCCAGCTGTTGATTCAGTATGCAGGTGTTCTTGCCGATCCATCCGAGACCAGCATACTTGGCATAGACGCGCTCGACGATAGGTCCAGTGTCAACGTAGCAGCGGGTGATTATTTCTGGCGCTGTTGCTTTCAGCGCAGTTTCCACCGTTCGTAAGCGGCGGAGCACGGCGTCGTGATAATCCTCATGGCCCCAGGCGTAGCGGGATATCCATCCTGCGTGCGGACTGTGTTCGTGGGTCGAATAAGGCGCAGCCGTGTTGTAGTTGATTGCACAAACGACGACGCTGCGTGCCCAGGGGAAAGTGCTGTTGAGGGATGCACGTTTTAGCCGGCCGGAGTCACTTTTCGATTCGAGGTACTTCATATCGCCGGCACGGCCAGCATCAATCCATGCGGGGAAGCGGTCGAGGTCAGGATGGTCGCGAACGGCGGCAATGCCGCAAAGTTCGAAGCCAGCTTCGCGGGCTGCTTGCTGGATAAGCTCGGACATTTCACTGGCCTGCATGACATTCAACGAAATTGTCATCCTGAGCGCCTGTTCTTCTTCGCTTGCGAAGAAGAACCAAGTCGAAGGACCCCTGCGCAGCTTCACATGATGCGGGCTTGGACATTACCGGTCGTAGGGATGCTTCGACTCTTTGAGCTTCCGCAAGCGGAAGCTCAGCCTCGCTCAGCATGACAATATATTTTTCAGCGTTCTGCCAAATATGCTTCTTTGTACCCCAAATAATTATTCGCGTAGCGCATGATGGCTTCGCGATCTTTTTCTTCCAGCTTGCGGTGGAATTTGCCGGGAGATCCCATCCATAGCGATCCTGGTTCGACTACTGTTTTCTCGGGAATTAGCGTCCCCGCCGCAATGATCGAACCCGCACCGATGTGCGCGCCGTTAAGAATGATCACGCCCATCCCGATGAGGCAGCGGTCACCGATGGTGCATCCATGCAACGTGACCGTATGGCCGACGGTGACGTACTCGCCGAGAAAAACTCCGTACTGTTCTTTCATTCCGTGCAAGACGCTGCAATCCTGAATATTCGAGTAAGCGCCGATGCGAATTGAATGCACGTCGCCGCGGACGACGGCATTCATCCAAACGCTGGCATGTTCGCCGAGCACGACGTCTCCAATGACCTGTGCCGAATCGTCAACGTAGCAGGATGCGGGAATCGTCGGTGTAATGCCCTTGTAGGCGCGGATCATGGTTGCGGAGCCTCTTGCTGGTTGATGCCGAGCCTCTCCAACATTTCTTCATAGAGAAACCCCTCGCCGACGCGATACGGCTGCACCCACTCACCGTCAATCACAAACTGTGGGATTGCACGCTTGCCGGTACGCTTGATAACTTCCTCAGCCGCTCCGGGAGTCTTTTCTATGTCAATGTCGGTAAACGGAATGCCGTGCTGCTGTAGAAAGCGTTTCGCAGTCCGGCAGTCGGGACACCAGAAGGCGGAATAGACAGTAACTTGCATCGCTGCTTAAGTGTAACTGAGGAGACGTTCCCCTCATCATCCTTGTCATTGCGAATCGCTTTAGCGGTGAGGAATCTGGTTTGCGAGGTGTCGAAGCGGCTTTGAAAGGATGCGCGTTCGGAACGGCAAGTTTTAGTTGTGATATATTATGGTATATACCACTCGGAGCAAAATATATGGCTCGCACCGCCAAACTTTTCCGCAATGGACGCAGCCAAGCCGTCCGCCTCCCGGCCGAATATCGGTTTGAGGGATCGGAGGTTTACGTTCGTCGTGATTCTGCCACAGGCGACGTTATTCTTTCAAGAAGGCCAGAGTCATGGGACGATTTTTTTGAGCTTGTGAAGAAGACAAAACTTCCGCAGGATTTCTTGTCTGATATCCCAGACCTTCCGCCCCAGAAGCGGAAGTTATTCTGATGGCCGTTCGATATCTGCTTGATACCGACATAGCGAGTTACATCATCAATGACAGGTATTCCAAACTGCGCGAGAAGCTGCGCGAAGTGCCGATAAGTGACGTGGGTGTGTCTGTGATAACGGAAGCAGAATTGCGGTTCGGCCTTGCCCACAAACCGGAGGTTTCACACTTAGCGTTCATTATCGAGGATTTCCTGTCGCGCGTCGAAATCCTTCCATGGGATTCGAACGCCGCGAAGACATACGCAAATCTGCGAGCAGACTTGGAGCGGGAAGGGAAATTGCTCGGTAGCATGGACATGACGATTGCAGGCCACGCATTGGCGACTGGGCGGGTACTGGTTACGCATGACCAGGGTTTTCGGCGGGTCAAGAAGCTGAGAATCGAGGATTGGAGCAGGTAATGGCTCAACGGCTGATTTCAACATTTAGTTGAGACCCCCGCGCTCTTTGGTACTATGCTGTTCGGTGCCACCCGCCGAGACGCCGATCCGAATATCGAACACTCCGATTCTCGACTCTGGGGTCCTTCAGTCTCGCCGCCGCCGCAAAAATATAAAAGGAATCTTCGTCGGCATTGCTATTGGCGCGATGGTGGGCTTCGGATTAGCCAGGATTGTCGACCAGCAAGCCGATCAATATCTGGATGTAAACCACGCCTTACTTTTGTGGGTGGCCGCATTCACTCTGGCGATTGTTATTCATGAGTTCGGACATGTCCTTGCAGGCTGGGCCCTGGGGTTTCGTTTTAGTTTCATTTCCGTTGGGCCATTTTCATTACGCGTCGAACACGGAGTTCTAAAAATCCGTATTCGGCGCGACATGCCCGCACTTGGTTATGCAGGAATGAACGTTTGCCAAGTGCGACGTCTGCGGTCTCGCTTGCTGATTTACATTGCGGCCGGGCCTGCCGCGAACCTAATTTCCATCCCTGTCATCGTGCCTTTGGTGAATTATGCTTTTCCCTGGCCGAGTAATACTTGGGTGGCAGCATTAGCGGCGCGATTTGCCGGCATTTCGCTCTTGTCTGCTCTACTAAGCTTAGTACCGTTCGGGTTCGGCTCCATGGTTAGTAGCGACGGGTCTCGAATCTTAATGCTAGCCACCTCGCGTGAGCGTGCGCGCCGTTGGCTCAATATCATCGCGATTGGTGGGCAGCAGCGTAACGGAGTGCGCCCCAAAGAGTGGAGACGCACGTGGTTGAAAGCTGCAAGTTCCCTGCGCGACGAATCGCTCGACGAGTTCTCTGCGAATTGGCTCGCATACATCTCAGCGAACGCCCGGAAGGACGCCGCCAGCGCCGATGCGCATTTGGAGAGATGCCTTGAGTTGGTGCCCTTGCTTAGACCAACTGCCAGAGACTTAGTGGCGCAAGAAGCTGCAGTTTATACCGCATGGTTTAGAAATGATCCCGGTCAAGCGGATAAGTGGTTCGCGCAAGTTAAAAAACCCAAACTGATGACAACTACGCAGCAACTCAGGGCAGGCATTGCTTTGCAATGCGCACATGGGGATTTCGTCGGCGCCCTGGATAGTTGGCAAAAGGGTTTTGTCTTTATCCAGAAATTGCCCATCGGGCCACAACAGGCCTCACTCATGGAGTCCTGGCAAGAGTGGAGAATTAAAATCCAAAAACGACAAAACCCAATCGCTGCCCCGTAGAGTAACCGCTGCCGAGCTCTGCTCGGCTTGGACTGGCGCGGGGCGCGTCCCTACCTAGTCAAAATCTCCACTCGGGCGAGCGCAACTAGAAGCAAAAGCCGCCAGCTTTTCGCTGACGGCTGATTGCTGATTACTGAATGCTGAGCGCTGCCCTACCTGCTCTCGTACAGCAACACGCCTTCGGTCTTCTCCGAGTCCACCGGACGGTAGAAGAGTTTGTTATCGTCGAGGAAGACTTCGATGAACGCCGGCCGCGTGGTAATCGTTCCCTGAATCAGCGCCTCTGACAGCGGGTCTTCGATGTATTTCTGAAGAGCCCGGCGCAGCGGACGCGCTCCGTAGCTTCGGTCCCCTAGGGTCTGGCTGAGAATCCATTTCTTGGCTTCATCTGTCACTGTCACAGTGATCGACTTCTGCGCCAGGTTCTGGTTCAGCAGCTTGACCATGAGTTCGAGAATCTGGATGAGATCTGCTTCGCTCAGCGCGCTGAACAGAATGATCTCGTCGAGACGGTTCAGGAACTCCGGATTGAAGGTGCGCTTGACTTCGCTCTTCACCAGGTCTTCGATTTTTTCGGAGATCATGTCTTCCTTGCTCGACTGGAAGCCCAGGCCTTCGCGGCGTTGCAAGTGACGCGCTCCGATGTTCGAAGTCATGATGATGATCGTGTTTTTGAAGTCGACCGTGTTGCCGAGGCCGTCGGTGAGCTGGCCGTCTTCAAATACTTGAAGAAGAATGTTGAAGACATCGGGATGAGCTTTCTCGATTTCATCCAGCAGCACGACGGAATATGGCGCACGCTTTACGCGCTCGGTGAGCTGTCCGCCTTCTTCGTAGCCGACGTATCCGGGAGGCGAGCCGATCAGCTTTGAGACCGAGTGCTTCTCCATGAATTCGGACATATCGAAACGAACCAGCGACTTCTCGCTGCCGAACATGAACTGGGCCAGCGTGCGCGCGACTTCGGTCTTGCCGACGCCCGTGGGTCCGAAGAATAAGAACGAGCCAATGGGCCGGTTCGGGCTCTTCAGTCCAGCGCGCGATCGGCGGATTGCACGAGCCAAAGCGACGATAGATTTATCCTGCGAGATGATGCGCTTGTGCAGCTCTTCTTCGATGCGAAGCAGCTTCGCCGATTCTTCTTCTTTGATCGACATGACCGGCACGCCGGTCCAGCGCGAGACTACGTCTTCAATGTCCTCGCGGCCGACGACGCCCGTGGCGGATTCATCCAAATGATATTTTTCGCGAAGAGCGCGCAGGTTCTCGCGCTCCTTGCGTTCCTCGTCCGAATAGAAACGCGCCTTCTCGAATTCGTGATTCGCGATGGCATTTTCCATCCGGTGGACGATGAACTTGATCCGCTTCTGTACCTCGGTGATCTCTTCCGGCAGCGAAGTCTGGCGCAGCTTCACGCGCGCTCCGGCTTCATCGATCAGATCGATGGCCTTGTCCGGCAGAAAACGGTCCGGGATGTAGCGGTTGGAATGCGAGACCGCGAAGTTGATGGAGTCGTCGGTATAAGTGACGGCGTGGAACTTCTCATAGCGGTCTTTGATTCCGAAAAGAATTTTGGTCGCGTCTGCCTCATTCGGCGGCGGAACTTTCACCGCCTGGAAACGCCGTTCCAGCGAGCGATCTTTCTCGATTGATTTGCGGTATTCGCCCGGCGTGGTTGCGCCGATGCACTGAATTTCTCCGCGAGACAAGGCCGGTTTAAGAATGTTGGCGGCATCGAGCGAGCCTTCCGCCGATCCCGCGCCAACCAGGGTGTGAAGTTCGTCAATGAAGATGATGGAATTCTGCGACTCCATCAGTTCTTTCATGATGGTCTTAAGGCGCTCTTCGAACTGGCCACGATATTTCGTGCCCGCGACGATCAGAGAAAGATCCAAAGCAAGAATGCGCTTGTCGGCGAGGAAAGACGGAACTTCGCCATCAGCAATGCGCTGGGCGAGTCCCTCGACGATGGCAGTTTTTCCAACGCCAGGCTCTCCGATCAAGACAGGATTGTTTTTCGTTCGGCGGCAAAGAATCTGCACCACGCGCTCCAACTCGCCATCGCGTCCGACCAGCGGATCGAGCTGGTTATCCATCGCTGACTGAGTCAGATCGCGGGAAAATTCGCTCAGCAGCGAAGATTCGCGCTGCCGCGCCGGCTGGGATTTTTCCTGACTGGTGCGAGCCAGTTCTTCGCGGATGGTGGAAAGCCGCAACCCGCGCTCATGCAGGATTTCCGCGGCAAAGCATTTTTCTTCTCTCAGTAATCCCAAGAGCAAATGCTCAGTGCCGATGTGCTTATGCGAAAGCCGTTCCGCTTCTTCCGCCGCATAAGCCAAAACCCGCTTGCATTCATTGCTCAACGGCAAATCAACAGAGGTCGAAACCTTTTCCCGGATCGTGGTATGACCTTCGATTTGCTTGCGAATGGATTCAACCGAAGCATGAGAGCGCAAAAATCTGTTCGTAAGGGCCTTATCTTCGCGCAAAAGTCCCAATAAAAGGTGCTCTGTCTCAATATAAGGAGAGCCGAACTGGCTGGCTTCGTAGCGCGCAAAAAAGATGACGCGCCTTGCCTTTTCCGTATAGCGTTCAAACATATAGCCCTTTCCCCCGGGTTCCCCGAAAGCCGGCGTCAGTAACCGTTCGTGCCCTCCCTCGGAACCCTGTGGCCCTATTATCATTGATGCAATCAGGGTGCCAACGGTTCCCGACTCTGAATAGGCTATTGGTACCTGGGAGTCAGTTACCGAAGAACCTAATAAAATTATAAAAGCAATCAATTGCAAACTTTCTCGCAAACGGTTGCGAATGGTCTTCCACCCATCCCCCATTGACCATTTCGTCACGTTCCCGACGAAATGTCAATTGCCGTTCCGTGCTATCCCCTAGCGTTTCAGGTACGACTTCCTCAACTTGCCCGCTTGCAACCGCAAACGCGATTGCATCGCCTGGCAAAGGCCAAATTGTGGGTTGCGATCAGAGAGGTCAGTTGATAGTCCCGATGCAGCCGGGAGATCAATTCGAAAACCGAATCAGCAGTGCTGGCATCCAGATCTCCCGTTGGCTCATCCGCTAGCAAGAGCTTCGGCTTGGTGATGAGCGCCCGGGCCAGGGCAACTCGCTGTTGCTCACCTCCGGAAAGCTCCCCGGAACGGTGTTGCGCTCTCTTCGCCAGCCCTACTTCCCAAGCCACCGCGAAGCGTCTATCTCTGCTTCCTGCCGGGAACGCCCCCGCAGCAGCAGCGGCATCGCCACATTTTCCAGGGCGGTGAATTCCGGTAACAGATAATGGAATTGCCAAACAAAGCCGATTTCGCGGTTACGAAAATCGGCCGCATCATTCTCGGAAAGCGAACTCAATCGCAGGTTCGCGAAGTATACGTCCCCCGAAGAAGCGCTATCAAGAGCGCCGAGGATGTGCAACAACGTGCTCTTTCCCGCTCCCGACTCGCCGACAATCGCCAGCATTTCTCCTTGCGCCACCTGGAATGACAGATTTTCAAAGAGCACAAGCTGCGAAGCCGAAGTCTGAAAAACTTCTTCAAGATTATCAGCCCGCAATATCACTTGCTCGTTAGATGCAATAGGAATGCTCCTCGTCTCAAGAATCGGTCCGGAGTATTTATCCGTGGAAACATTAAAACACGAAGCTACCATGCACAATTGCATATGGTCGGCGCGTGTTATCATCCGGCGAACTGGAGGGCCTGATGGCTTCAGACAAAAGGGTTGTGGGATTTGTTTCGATGTGGCCGAGGGAAATATGCGACGTTACCATACCTGAAAGAAAGGGCCGCCTGTTCATTGGCGAATTCGAAGATTTGGAAAAGCCTGGGGTGTACGTACTCTATAGGAACGATCAGCCGTACTACATAGGGAAAGCTGAGAGCTTGCTAGCCGGATTCACGACCACTCTAACAAGACTACAGATCCATACTTCAATTTCTGGAACTTCTTTTCGGCTTTTGTCGTCGCTGACAAAAGGCACATTGGAGAAGTTGAGACGATACTGATAGCGGCAATGCCAACGACGGCAAACAGTTCCACTCCCCACATTCACGAGATCAAGCTACCTCAACAGATTTCAGCTCAGATGAGGGCAATCAGGCGGCATGCAATCAACCCTGTTACCCAACAGGATTTTTTGGCATTGCGCAGGCAGGTTCTTAAGGTTGCGGGCAGGAAATCGCAAAGGAAACACCCGAGAACGTCGAAGTAAAAAGTCTGCGACAACCCTTTTACGACGGAACGCCCGCGCCATGGCCTGTCTGCGGCATTGCTGCAGCCGTCGTCGCCGCAGCAGCTTCGTTCAGTATCCGATGATGGATGGTGAACAGCGCCAACTCCAGGCGGTCCGAGACGCCGATCTTGTCATAGACGTTGCGAAGATAATTCTTGATGACCTGCTCGGTCGTCCCCAGTTGCGTAGCGATTTCTTTGTTTTTATATCCCTGGACAATGAGCGCGACGATGCGCAGTTCTTTTGCGGTCAGGCGATCGCGCACACGCAATCCCACCATATCGTTTTCGGTCAACTCACTGGGCACGGCAATATCCTGCACCCAATTTTCGCCGCGAGCTACTTTGCGGACGCAATCTACCAGGCGCCGCGCTGGTCACATTTCGATATACAACTCCATTGGCGCCTGCTCCCATGTAGCGTTGCGCGCTTTCGCCGGTATCGGCCAGCACGATCACACGAGTTTTTGCTTTCGTCGCTGCGGCCAGAATCCCATTGAAATCCGAATGAAATCCGCCCGCGACGATGAGCACCGCCGCCCTAAATTTATCCAGCGCCATAAACATCTGTTCTTGCGTTTGCGCCTGGGCCACTATGCGCATTTCGTCTTCGACTGCCAGCACTTTGGCGATCCCCGCGCGGAAAATTGCCTGGTTATCGGCCAGAATTAGTTTCAGCATCGCGTCAGCACCTCAATGTTACTCGTGACGAACGAAATCGTAGGAATCAATGACACACGCCACACCGTGCGTCTCCGAAGTCTTGCCTCCGCGGTAGGCTCATCTCTTCGCACCACGCGGCCGATGCACTTCACCATGACAGGTTCTTTGGCGCCGGTAACTTCAGGCGGCAATGAAATCTCAAACTCAACGTTTGATCCGATCTCAAGATTCGCGTCGGCTCGAATATAAACGCCCGCAGCGCTGAGATTGCCGGTGATGCCGCTATGCTCTGAGCTTTCTTCGGCTCGATGAATCTTGATCGGCAGTTCTAAAGGGAATCTTTTCCCCGTCCGTGCTTCGGACACAAGACCTCCTCGCTCCTGACCATTCTTGCCCGCAAATGCCAGGTCCGCGATATATTGCTCCTAGTAAAGTCCCATGAATAGCTTACGGGCGGTTATATCATGGATAGCCCGTCTGTTAAAAGCCTGTTAATACGGGGATTTAGGTAGGAAGTAGGTTCCCGGCGGGAGTCGGGGTTCCGGTCGGGTGGCCAGGAATAAGAAAGAGCTATGGCTAATTCCGGATTTAACGGATTACGAGTGTTGTCGCTCGAAAGCAGGCGGTCAAAAGAAATAGCGCAATTAATTGTCAATAACGGAGGCAGTCCTACGGTTGCGCCTTCCACTCGGGAAGTCCCGCAGTCGAATCCCGAGGAACTGAAGTTCGCTGCCAGCCTGCTGCAAGACGAATTCGCAGCTGTGATCTTCATGACAGGCGTTGGCACGCGAGTCTTGGCACAAGCAGTGGAACCAGTTTGCTCGCGCGATCAATTTGTCGCCGCACTCCGCCGGACAAAAGTAGTGGCTCGCGGTCCCAAGCCGATCGCCGTTCTGCGTGAGTTGGGAGTTCCAGTCACACTCGCCGTGCCCGAACCAAATACCTGGCGCGAGATTCTGCAGGTCCTCGATCAAAATGAAGAATCGGTTCCGTTGGCAGGAAAAAAAATCGCAGTTCAGGAGCACGGCGCTCCTAGTGAGGAACTTTATGCGGGATTGAAGGAACGCGGCGCGGAGGTTGTTGCGGTCCATGTTTATCAGTGGTCGTTGCCCGAAGATACTGGACCCCTGCGAGATGCCGTTTCCGCCCTTTCGCGCAAAGAATTTGAGGTGGTCATATTCACGTCATCCATACAACTCGTTCATCTGTTTACAGATCGCGGAAGAAATGAAACTGCGCGACGATGTGTTAGGCGGATTGAACGCCGCTGTGATTGCTTCGATCGGTCCGGTAACCTCTGAGACGTTGCGGGAGCATGGGGTTGGAGTTGACATGGAACCATCCCATCCGAAGATGGGCATTCTCGTGAAAGAGGTGGCGGAGCAGAGTGCGAATTTAGTTCGCCGGAAGCAAAAGGGCGAATTTATCCCTTAAACCTCAGTTCGCGCTTGGGTAGAGAATGCGAAGAGGTTCGCGCTTCCACGCTATCGCGCTCTTGCCAGCACCAGGGTCACATCGTCCGGCTGCTCGTGGTCGCCAATCCAGTCGTCTACGGCTGCGGTTACAATCTCGGTGATTCGTTCCAGCGGCAGATCCCGGTTCTCCTGCACAATGTCAATGAGGCGGTCTTCGCCGAATTCCCCAAATTCATTTTCCGGTTCACTAACCCCATCACTGTAAGCGATAAAGATGTCGCCACGTCGAAGCTGCGCGGATCCCTCGTCGTAGTTGACCCGTTCGAACATTCCCACAACAGTGCCGCCTTGATCCAGTTTTCGTATTGAACCTTGTTCGCTCAAAATGATTGGAGGGAGATGGCCTCCGTTGCTGTAGGTGAGCCTTCTTCCGTCACCTTCGTAGATCGCCAGAAACAACGTTGCGTATTTCTCCATCGGAGTGCTCTGGTAGAGTTGATGATTCAGCAGCGAAAGCAGCGTCCCGGGAGAAACTTCCGCGCCTTGCAAACTGGAACCGAGGCTCATGCCTGATCCGCGCCCCCCGGCGGTGACCGGTTCCCGCAACATCGGGATGCCTTCGAGGCTGTAAGCGCGGACCGCCGAATGGATCGTCGCCATGAGCAGCGCGGCCGAAATCCCTTTTCCACTAATGTCGCCGACGGCAAGAAGCAGCCTGTCCGAATCCAGTTTCAGGAAGTCGTAATAGTCTCCGCTTACAGTCCGCGCGGGACGGCAGAAGCCGTGAACTTCCAGCGACGCCAGTTGCGCAATCTGGCGCGGAAAAAGCTGTGCCTGCACTTCCTGTGCGATGACCAATTCATTTTCCAGGCGCTGCTTTTCCTTCTGCTCGCGGATTAGTTGTTCCAGCGATGTGGTCATCGAATTGAAAGAATTGGCCAAGGCGGCTAATTGATCGCTTGACCTTACTGGAATTCGATGGCTGAAATCACCGCGATTGATGTGTTGTGTCGCTTTGTAAAGCTGCGCCACGGCACCTGTGACCGAACGGGTGAGACGGTAGCCAACTAACAAGGCGACCAGTTCGATCAGGGCAAAAACAACCGCAACAATGAGGAGGCCAGATTCAACGGCGGGTGCGAATTCTCCCAATGCGCCAAACAATCGCTCATAAAGCTTCGACACTCGTGTCTGAACGCTGATGGCGGCTGGATTATTATGGTCTCCTGTCTGCCAGTCCACCACTCGAACGGCTGTGGCGAAGTTCACCTGCCTGTCCATGGCGCGGGTCGGCGGCGGGATGCTCCCTGTGGTGATCGTTGGCGCAGGTAGGTCTTTGCCCGTATCCAGCACATAAACGCCAGCCTGGTTGGTCTCGGTAACACGCGGCGGAGTGCCATTTGCGCCTAGTTTTACGCTGGACTCCGGCTGCTCGATTTTGTGCAGCGTGAGCCCGGACGCATACAGAGTTATCTCGCCAAGGTCGTTAGCCAATTCCCGCAACAGATTGCGATCCAGCGGTTCGCTGGTAAGTACGGTCAGATCCCCGCTGGACGCGGGAATAGTCTCCGACGCTCGTAGCGATAGCTTGTCGTGATGTCGTACGACACCCGAGAATGTCGGCTTCAGATACGAAGGCAGCGGCGGTGGACTTGAGGTTACTCCCCGAGGAGAGTTGCTGAGTATGAGTTTGCCATTCAACCAGACATAGACGTGTCGTCCGGACCACGCCTTATTCGTTTGCCTCAAGCTTTCGATAGCCGCGGTTTCGACTCGGCCACCGCTCTCCATTCTGGCGGCCAGCTCGTGTGCAATCGCTGAATTCGCAGCCTCCAGATCGCGCAGCTCCGAGTTCAGTTGCGTCGTAACGATAAATGTCGCGAACTGTCCCGCAAATAAGTACAGTGACCCTGCCGTCAACCCGACCAGCAAAACCACAGGAATTACACCGACAAATACCCATGTGACAATGAGGCGGTTGCGAAGCCTCCACAGCATTTTGCTTTTTGCCCAGCCGAATCCTAAAAACCCGAAAAGGGCGATCACCAGAACGCTCAGGAAAGTGACCCAGCCGCCAAGGCTGGCTCCGTACGATGAGTGGAAACGCGAGAGTATCTGTTGCAGAGCGAACAGAAACAAGGCCAGTCCGAGCAGGTACCATGCGATTTGCGCAAGCTTGCTTTTGGGAAGCAAGCCTGCCTCGCTCAATCGGAGGCGATAATAGCGGTAGCGAGATAGCATGATGCGAAATGACTGAAATGCATTATATGGATGCGGCGCAGGTGCCGGGGAATTCAAATCCAGCCGTCAAACTTGGCTATTCAAATCTCGGGATAGAAATCAAAAAAGGCATCGAGGCTATTCTTCAGTTGCTTCTCTATCTCCTTCTTGCTGCCCTCGAGCACGTGCATGGTGACGTGAGCTTCGTTGCCGTTCTTTAGTTTGAGCGTCGCATCCCCAACTTCGGCGACCTCTTCCGAGGGTAAAAGACGTAATCCGTAAACCAGGGTCAGGTTTGCCATGGGTCAATTGTAGCGGAGCATTCAGCAATCAGCATTCAGCACTCAGTAAGGGGGCTTGAGCGGATTGAGTGTTAGTGGACCCGTTCTTGGTTCTGTCCAACGATCAAAGACCAACGGCCAACGACTGACTGCTGAGTGCTGATTGCTGCTCCTACTCAGCAATAAACGGCTTCCATTTCTCCTCACTTGGCGCGCGCGTCGCGAGGCTCACAATAACCAGCGCCAGTACCGAAACTACCAACGCGGGGAAAATCGCATCCCGCTCAGCCCAGGCTGGCGGCAAAAAATGCTTGCCTCCCAAGTTCCACGCGATTGTCACCGCAGTGCCGACTGCAATGGACGAGACCGCACCCGCAGCATTGGCCCGCCTCCAGAAAAAAGCCGCCATCACCACCGGGGTGATCGCCGCGGAATAAATCGTGTAAGCATAAAGAGCCATTGCCAGGACGGAGGTCAAATACGCTCCTTGCACCAACGCGAACAGCCCCAGCAACAACACCATCAACCGGGAAAGCACAATAATCTTCGACTGAGACGCGTCTTTATTAATGAAACGTATATAGACATCATTAATGAGGTTTGTCGCTGGAGAAAACAGGAAGTTATTGGCAGTGGAAATGACTTTGGCGAAAATTGATCCCATCAGCAGAGCGCCCATCAGCGCGGGCATACCGTGACGGGCCACAAACGGAATCATCTCGCGAGGCTTTTCGGATACTTCAGGATTGGCGCCGAACATCGCCGTCCCGATTACCGCGATTGTGATGATGACGGTTTCCAGAAACAGCGTTCCGACAATCCATCCCGCAACGGCGATCTTTGCATCCTTCGCGGATCGGGCTGAAAAGAACTTCTGATACATGCTTTGATTTCCAAGCATCAGAAGCATCGTCGGAATAAAAAATTCCATGGCGCGCGCAAACGTGAGATGCCCTAAAACTTGAAACCGGTCGGCTGGAAGCGCGGCGTGCAATCCGGCCCATCCCCCAACCGTGTGAAACAGCATCGGGGTGGCGACCAGCGTAGTGCCGGTGATCAGGATGCCGATCACCAGGTCGAGATAAGCCACCGACGACATGCCCGCCATAGCCGTGAACACGATGACGAACCCGGCCACGATATACATGCCTTGAGTGTTATCAATTCCCGTGGCGAGGTGAAGAATGTCTCCCCCGCCCTTCAATTGGTAGGAAGTGATGGCTGTATAAGCAAACAGAATTGCGATAGTTCCGAGCACACGTGCGGTCGCGTTGTATCGGGTCTCAAGCAGATCAGGCAGAGTGTACTGAGCAAACTTGCGTGCGCGCGGCGCAACGAAATAGATAATGAGCAGGCCAGCCCATCCCCCAGCCGGCTGCCAAAGAGCGGCAAATCCGTTGTGGAATGCGTTCTCAGCTCCGGCGAATAGGCTGCCCGCGCCAATCCACGAACAAAGCAGCGTGGCGATCAGGACGTACGAAGGCAGACTGCGGCCTGCGACAAAAAAGTCGGCTTTATTCTTAACCAGACGGCTGCGAAAGATGCTGACGCCAAGAAGAACCGCCACTATGGCGATCAGTACAAGAAGATAAAGATTCAAAACGAGTCCTCTCTCCCGAGCGCGTTCGTCATTCGCTCAACGTCCGTGGCACCGGGAAGGGGCCGACTTCAGTCGGCCCGTCATAGGTGCCAAATCAGATATCGGCTCGACTGAAGTCGGGCCCTCCCCGGTGTAGAAAAATCCGCACACCTGCCCCTGCGCACTTCCACTCAGAACGTTTGACATGGGGTTCGTCCGCAGCTGTCCAAGAATTCCGCGACCGCCGTGTTGATTCTCACGTTGTCACATTCGGCGGCGGAATGTCCGCAGTCTGAGTCCAACTCAATGACTTGAGCATGAAGCAACGCGGCAAAGTCCAGCGCGGGCTGCGGCGTCACCACGTGATCGTATCGCGAAACGATGATCAGTACCTTTGCTTTGACCGCTGCGGCCGATTTTTCCATCGAATGTCCAAAATCGTTTGAGACATCCATGGACATCATCGCTTCGACCTGGCGAATTTTATTGTTCGCGTCACTCCCCGGGCTATTTTCTGCCTTACTCAGGTCTTTAGAAACATCCTCGCGTGTTTTTTTCTGGTTGTAACGCTCAGGGGTGGTCAAGATCAGCGCTCCGAGCTCAAACTCCAATCGGCGCGCCGGGTTCGCCGTGTAGTCGCCGTTCATCCACGAAGGGTCGCTCTTGATCGCATCTGTTTCCGTTTGCAAGTGCAAGAGATCGTATGCTGCCAGACGGGGCGAACCAACAATCGGCACCGCTTTATCCATGAAATCGGGATACGCAACCATCCACTCAAATGTCTGCATGCCTCCCATCGAGATCCCAACGACTGCCTTTAGATGTTTGATCCCCAGGGTTTCGACTAAAAGGCGATGCTGCGAGTTGACCATGTCACGCATGGTGATACTGGGAAACTTCATGCGCGGCTGAGAAGTGCTGTTGGAAGGCGAAGAAGAAACGCCGTTCGCCAGCGCGTCCACTGCGATCACGAAATATTTCGAATCATCCAGCAGGGCATGTTCTCCGACACTCCACTTTAGTTGCTCTGAAGTCCCGCCGGCCCATGTGGGAAGCAGAACGGCATTAGAATGCTCGCGATTCAATTGCCCGAAAGTTCTGTAGCCGACGCGACAATCATGGATTACTCCTCCGCTCTCGAGCTTGAAATCACCAAGTTCCGCGAACTTCTGTTCTTGCGCACTGGCGCATGAAAGAAGCGAGCAAACGAAGGCGGTAACCAGAAAGAAGCCCGTGGTTTTCATTTGTCGCATGCGGTCATGGTGCAGTGGGGGGCGCAATCTCAAATGTTCGGAGCCACGTCGCCGCCAACTGCGGCCAAGTGGTGATGGGGAGATCAGTGCGGCGCAGGCCGTATCCATGCCCACCTTTTTCGTAGATATGCATTTCCGCGGGAACTTTCGCATTTTTGAGTGCCGTGAAATAAACGATTGCATTTTCCACGTGCACGGGGTCATCTTCCGCCTGAACCAGAAATGTCGGCGGCGTTTTGTCGGTGACGTGAATGTCGGGATTCGGCGCAAAGTTCTGTTCCGCCAGCGCTAGATATCCAGGATAGATAATGACCGCGAAGTCTGGCCTGCAACTCATTTGGTCAGCCGTATCAATGGGACCGTAAAGACGTTGATCGAAGTGCGTGCTGAGGGCGGCAGCCAAATGACCCCCGGCAGAGAATCCGAGCACGCCAACCCGATGCGGATCAAAGTGCCAGCTGTCTGCGTGGGCACGAACAATACCGAGAGCGCGCTGCGCATCCTGAAGCGCCGCAGAAGATTTGGGATATGGCCCCGAATCAGGGACGCGATACTTAAGAAGAATGCATGTGACGCCAATAGAGTTCAGCCAATCGCACACTTCCGTTCCTTCGAGATCAATCGCCAAAATGTGATAACCGCCGCCTGGAAATACCACAACCGCCGCGCCCGTGTTGTTCCCCTTCGGCGAATAAACCGTCAGAGTCGGCTTGGAAACGTTACCCAGGCGAATGACTTGCTTTCCAGCGACAAGGTGGTCCTTGGTGTTCGTGGTATCCAGCTCGTCGGCTGGGTTCGGTTGCGCTCCGGGCGCTCCGTGCGGCCAAATGGAAAGCGTGACATTTCCGGGCGCGGGCTGCCACGCGGGTTTCTGAGCGAAGAGGTTGGTGGCGATTGCGGTGGCCGCTAGAACAAGCAGACATTTGCGCACAATTGAGTCCTCTAAGGAAACTCTGATTAAGTGTCAGAGTAAAAGCCCCAACCACAGAGTACACAGAGGTCCACGGAGGGCAGCCAAACACTTAATCCCCCGTAACTCTGTGTTCGCTGTGGTTTAAACTTTTCCCTCGCACTTAATCAGAGAATCCTTTTTATTTGGCGTGCCATTATAATGCAGCGGAGTGATGTGGGCTGGCGCGTCCTGATCAACGCGTGCGTGGCATGGGTTGCCAACAAACGCCACGGCCTCGAAAGAGTAATCAGTGGAAACTCGCCAACTTGGTAACTCTGATTAAGTGTCAGAGTAAAAGCCCCAACCACAGAGTACACAGAGGTCCACGGAGGGCAGCCAAACACTTAATCCCCCTGTGAACCTCTGTGTTCTCTGTGGTTTAAACTTTTCCCTCGCACTTAATCAGAGAATCCTTTTTATTTGGCGTGCCATTATAATGCAGCGGAGTGATGTGGGCTGGCGCGTCCTGATCAACGCGTGCGTGGCATGGGTTGCCAACAAACGCCACAGCCTCGAAAGAGTAATCAGTGGAAACTCGCCAACTTGGTAACAGCGACTTAAAAATCAGCATCCTCGGAATTGGCGCCTGGGCAATTGGTGGCAGCGGGTGGCTGGGAAGCATGGGTCCGCAGGACGAGAATGACTCCATCCCCGCGGTTCACGCCGCGCTTGATCGCGGCCTCAACTGGATTGATACCGCCGCGCTTTACGGCCTCGGCCATTCGGAAGAAGTGGTTGCGCGCGCACTGAAGGAACGATCACCGCGCCCCTACATCTTTACCAAGTGCGAGCGGGTCTGGGATAGCAAAGGCCAGGTTGGAGCGTCATTGAAAGCCGCGTCTATCCGCCGGGAGTGTGAGGACAGCCTGCGTCGCCTGCAAACTGACGTCATTGATCTGTATCAGATTCATTGGCCGGAGCCGGACGAAGACATTGAAGAAGGTTGGACCGAACTGGCGCGTCTGAAAGAACAAGGCAAAGTCCGCTACATAGGAGTTTCGAACTTCAACGTTAAACAAATGAAGCGTGCCGGGGCCATCGCCCCCATCACGTCGCTTCAACCGCCTTATTCAATTGTGACTCGCGAAATTGAAAAGGAAATTTTGCCCTACGCCGAGAGTCACAACATTGGAGTCATTGTTTACTCGCCGATGTCCGCCGGGCTGCTTACAGGTTCAATGACTCGCGAGCGCGTTGCAGATTTTTCCTCTGAAGATTGGCGTAGAAATCTTCCAAACTTTAAGGAACCTCTGCTCTCCCGCAACTTGCGCCTGGTGGAACGGTTGCGAGATATCGGCAAACGGCACAAGCGCACTCCGGGAGAAGTTGCAATCGCGTGGACGCTCCACAATCCCTCCGTAACCGGCGCAATCGTCGGATTTCGGAGCCCCAATCAAGTTGCGGGGATCCTTGGCGCCGCAGAATTCCGGCTCAGCAAAAGCGAAATGGCGGAAATTGATCAAGCGCTGAAGCAGGAAGCCGCCGCGTAAGACCCCGCATTGCCCGTGTTTCGTGACTGACCACTTTATGAGGAGTAGACACTTCGCGGGCGAGGCGCCCACGCCACACTACCCTTCCAAAGTGATCAGCGCCGCGCTTGCCGCCGCGAGTTCGATCATCGCAGCGCCATTGTCCACGTTTAATTTTTCTTCTTGCGCGGCTGACCATGCTCCACTTGCGCCGATGGGAGATCCGCCAAAGGTGGTGTCCGTAGTGTCATCCACTCGTGGCGAGTGGAGACGAAGCGCGGTCACACGTTCCGGGTGCTGTCCCGCATCAATCGTCATCCGAACGCTGCGGTCGAGATTCTTATTGAAAGCGGCAATCTTGATGGTTTCCGCATCGCTGCGAAGGGCGTAGGCGGTAAGTAGCGGGGCCTGCTCCAGCCCATCCAACTTGCTCTCGATGAGTTGTCCTGACCCGGCCTGAGCAAAAAGCAACATGCCGTAATAGATTGGCCTCGCCAGAAATCCATCTTCGCGGGTGCCGGCGATGGGCGTGTACCAGCCATATCCGCCGCCGTGAAAATTGATTCCCATGCCGCCCTCGGACGCCAGTTGATACATCAAGTCCGCGCCCCAGAGCGCTGAAGCGAACGTATCGCTCACTCCCTGCTTGCCTCCCTGGTAACACGAGTTCGTTTCCGCCAGCCGAAATGGCAGACCGGAGTCATGCACCGTCTGCTTCATTCCTTCAAACTCGGCCTCAAGCTTGGGATTTGGCTTCAGCAGCCTTTCGATTGTCATTGAGGGATCGGTCGGCGGACCTTCCGCATAGTAATGCTGCGAGAGAAACAGCGCCTCGTTCTTGAATTGTTTCGCAAATGGTACCAGCCATTCATTGTTATAGGCAGTATCGGGTCCCGCGAATGGCGCATTCGAAACTCGCTCACGAATGGCCTGATAAAAGCGCTGCCACTCTTCAGCGAATGGCTTGAAGTCGTAATCCGATTTGCGAATCCCATTCCGAAAAAAAAGATCAGGCTCGTTGCAAAGCTGAAACGCGATCAACTTAGACCCCACCGCATCCATCACGTAGGAAGCCTCATCCGCCGCTTGCTCCGGCGTCCCCGTGCCCATGTTCAAGCCGTAAATGAGTTTCCAGCCGCATGCATCAAGAAAATCCTTCAAATTCCGGACAGCAAGCGGCGTAATATTCACCGGCGCAGGCGCTTTATGCCCTGTGTCCGGACCAACAGCGAGCGCGTAGGCGATGGGATTGGTCTTGTCCTGCTCGCGAAGCCTTTGGTTCTCCGCCGTGTCGGCCTTGCTCGCCCCATTCCCAGCCCAATGCGTGAACTCGCTGGTGTTGCCGCCTATCCGCAAGACCCCGGACCGCCCAAGCCTCTGGATAAACCCAGCCAGCTCCGTATTGTCTCCAGAAAAGAAGTGTGGATTGCCCAGTTGCGCCGACTCGTAACTGAGTCCCGTAAAGTCGTCGCCAATCTTGTTGCCAAGCCGGTCGGGACGCAATGTCAGCCGCACCGGCACAGCAGGACCAGCCTCAGCGAAAGCGGTGGGAAAATTGAACGGCAAAGAAAGACCAGCGGCAGAGGCCGCCGCAGAGAGACGAATAAAATCACGGCGATTCATGACACAGATTCCATCACACATTGCCCGACGAAGGCAACAGGCTGGGTCATGTGTGGCGGGGCGCCTCGACAGGTGAGGTCGGTCATCAAAAAAATGCCAAACGCCCTCCGATGTTAGAAGCCAAGGGCCGCGAATCTTCGCGGCCCGAACCAGTTAGGGTAATTCAAATCTGTCCTTTCCCGCCATCCACTCCAATTTCTACCCCCGTGATGTACGAAGCGTCGGATGAAGCCAGAAAAGCCACAACAGACGCCACTTCCTCAGGTTGTCCAAATCTTTTCATTGGGACGGACGCCACGACGGATTCCTTGAATTCGTCCACAGCTTCCTGCGGAAGGCCGGTTCGCCCAAAGATTGGAGTCTCGATAGGACCCGGCGCCACCGCGTTGACTCGAATATTGCGGCCCACCAGCTCGGCGGCAAGCGACCGCGTAAACGATCGCAACGCGGCCTTGGTTGCGGCGTACACGGATCCGTTCGTCACGCCCTGATGACTGACGACACTGGAACTGAGGACGACCGACGCTCCGTCATTCAGATAAGGCAGCGCCTTTTGAATCGTGAAGTATGCCCCCCTCGTGTTGATGTCGAATTGCTCATCGTAATGCGCTTCGGAGACCGCCTCCATCGGAACGAATTTGGCCACGCCCGCGTTTACGAATAAAATGTCAATTTTGCCGAACCGCTTCTCCACTGCCGAGAAGAGTTTGTCGGCGTCCGCTAGTTTTGAAACGTCCGCCTGAACCACCAGTACATCCTTCCCGAGAGCCTTCGCCGCCTCATCCAATGTTGTTTGACTGCGTCCGGAAATAGCGATACGAGCGCCTTCATCGAGGAACCGTTTTGCCGTAGCTAACCCGATCCCGCTATTCCCTCCGGTAATGACTGCGACCTTGCCTTCTAATCTTTTCATATATTCCTCCCCACATTTCTGGTTGCAACGCTCTACGGAGTTGCCTTGAGTTGCGTTACTTCGATGTTTAGATGTATATCTAAATACAAAGTCGCATCGAATTAAGCGGCCCCAATCTGCCGCTTGGGGATACAGGGAGCTTTGGCAGAACTGACAACGGACGAACCATGAACCACGCGCGGATCGAACGGATTTCAAAAGCTTTGGGCGATCAGACCCGCCTGCTAATTTTTGAGGCAATTTCTTCGCAGGGGCAGATGAATTGCGGCGAGATCGTTTCCCTGCGTGGAGTCACGCCCGCCACAGTGTCGCATCACCTCAAAACACTAGCCGATGCAGGCCTGATCGAATGCCGTCGCGAAGGACAATTTGTTTATAGCAAGGCCGTCCCAGAGGCAATGGACGAATACATCCGCTCGCTCGCCGGTTTTGTTCGAAGAAAAAAGCCCCCGAAGCGGCGATAGTCTGGGCCGGCGAAATCGCGGTATGCCATCCCGCATTCGAACTGTTAAATTATCGGTAGCCATGCGCCTTGTCATCAAAGTCGGCACAAGTCTTATTGCTCCGCGTGGAAGCATTGACACCGTCCGGATGCGAGCTTTGGTTGATCAGCTCGAACCCTTGCGGCACGAATATTTGATTGTCACTTCAGGGGCGATCGCTTCGGGGATGTCGAGTCTGGGGTTCAGCAAAAGGCCATCCACGGTACCCTTGATGCAAGCGTGTGCCGCCGTGGGGCAGAGCGTGCTTATGAATACCTACGAGCGGCTTTTCTTTGGCAAGAAGGTAGTCGCGCAGCTGCTCCTTTCCAGTGACGACTTTACTTCGCCGGTTCGCTACAAGAATTTGCAGAACGCGCTGCACGAGTTGCTTAAGCTGGGCGTGGTGCCGATCGTGAATGAAAATGACAGCGTGTCTGTGCGCGAATTGGTTGGTGCGTTCGGTGACAATGACGAACTGAGTGCATTGCTGGCCACTGCGGTCAAGGCAGATTGGCTGCTTCTGCTCACCGACGTGGATGGTTTTTACGTGCCGAACGGCAAGCGGCCGCGCCTGTTGCGGACCGTGCGCAAACTGACTCCGCAAATGGAGGCTCTTTGCAACGGAAAGAGTGAACTGGGCACGGGAGGCATGCGTTCGAAATTGCGCGCTGCAAAAACTGCGAGCGAAGGTGGAGTGAATGTTGCGATCGTAAATGGCCGTCATGCAAATGCGATTTCAGCAGCCATCGCGCGAAAGATCGGAACGTATTTTCCTCCTCAATGAAGGATTTGTTTAGTGGCAACTACGGTCAATAGATCGCTTTCATCTCAAGATAAACTTCTGCGCGCGAAAGGCGCGGCGATTCGCCTCGCCCAACTTTCTACTCAGGGAAAAAATACCATTCTGCTCGCCATGGCGGATGCGATTGAGTCCAGCGCTGAAAGTATTATTGAAGCCAATCGCAAAGATGTTGAATCGTCCGGCTTGACCGGCGCCATGCTCGACCGTTTGCTACTGAATTCCGAGCGTATTGCGTCCATGGCACAGGGCATGCGAGATGTAGCTGCGCTGCCCGATCCGGTTTACGAAACTTTGGCGGAGTGGACACGCCCCAGCGGAATTCATATCCGAAAACTGAGAGTGCCATTAGGAGTCGTGGGGATTATCTATGAATCCCGTCCTAACGTGACCGCCGATTCGGTCGCCCTCGCATTCAAGACCGGAAACGCCATCGTGCTGCGCGGAGGAAAAGAGGCAGCTCACAGTAATCAGCGGATTGTCGAAATACTGGCCAATGTTAGCGGGGTTCCTGAGGGCGCAATTGAATTGCTGGATTCAAGCACGCGCGATTCGGTGCACGAATTGATTTCAGCACGTGGCCTTGTAGATGTGCTGATCCCTCGCGGCGGTCTCGCTCTCATTTCTTATGTCGTCGAGAACGCGACGGTCCCTGTAATTGAGACCGGCGCTGGAAATTGTCACATTTTTATGGATGAGTCCGGAGATTTTGAAATGGCGGACCGGATTGTCATCAATGCGAAGACGCAGCGGCCATCCGTTTGCAACGCAGCGGAAAAGCTATTGGTACACAAAGGAATTGCGGCGGAGTACATTCCCCGCATCGTGAAAAAGCTGATCGCGTCGGGCGTGGAAGTCCGCGGCGATGAGGAGACTTTGAGACTGTCTCCCGGATTACATGTGGACGCAGCGCAACCCCAAGACTGGGGAGAAGAGTACTTGCGGCTATGCATCGCAGTTCGGGTGGTCGCTGATGTGGACGAAGCAATCTCTCACATCAACCAGTATTCAACGAAACACTCCGACGCAATCATCACCAAAAATGAAAAGAATGCGCGTCAGTTTCTGCGGCTCGTGGACTCCGCCGCAGTTTATTGGAATGCTTCCACACGTTTTTCCGATGGCGGCGAATTTGGCTTTGGCGCGGAAATGGGCGTCAGCACACAGAAGTTACATTGCCGCGGCCCGTTTGCTTTGGCGGAACTGACCTCAACAAAGTATGAAGTTGTTGGAACCGGGCAGGTGAGATAGGTTCGCCCTCACCTCCACACCTTCACTCGCAAAAGATCGAAGTGGTGATCATACGTCCACAGGTCAAGATTCAACCGCAGCGACATAGCCGCTACGGTTGCGTCAAACAGCGTGATGGGCTGGTCAGTCAATGCACGGATTTTTATTGTGGCTTGACGGTAATCTTCCACTGAGGGATTGACTAACGCAGCATCAGCCATCTCGCCCAGCCAGCGCGAAGCAACGCTCTTCCCAAGGCGAAACAAAACGAGTGTGTAAGCTTCCAGTAGCGTCGGATAAGCAACAACGACTTCCCTCTTCTCCCGTGACAACCGGTCCAGTTCTTTACCCGCACGCTTGTGATGCGCATCATCCGGATCAACCGCCGCATACAAGGGCCCCGTGTCTGCAATTACCGCGCGCGTCACTTTTTCGTTCCAGCCAGGTAAAGATCGTGTTCCTGGCTTACGTTATGGCGTCCACTACCCTCCTTGGAGGGAGTAATCCGCAGAGTTTTGCGGGCTTTAAGAAACCCCCGCTCTCCCAAATATTGCCGTAGCGCTACTTGTACGACGGTGGTCAGCGAGGGAGGCGCGTCCTGAGCCTGAAGATACTTTTCCACCGCTTCGGCCAAATCATCCGGAAGAGTCATGGTGGCGCGCTTCATGGATTAAGTTTATCATAAATTGGTGATTTTGGTGTAATTGGTGAAACTGGTGATTAATCGCGATTATTTACAGATCCTATCGCTCACCTGCTGTTCGCTTCGCGTGTGTTAACTTACTTACTTTACCGGGGCTCCAATGAAATTCTTCTTCACCGCGCTATTTGCCTTAATCTCAGTCTCAACGTTCTCGCCACGGGTCGCGGGGAACACTTCCGACTCCCCAGTCACAACCCAATCTATCTTCGGCTTTCGTAACGCGGCCGACGAAGCTGCTGTTGAGTCCCGCTTCCTCGCTGTCCCTGACGCCAAGCTTGCCGAAGAACATCTCAGAATTCTGACCCAGGCACCTCACATTGCGGGATCGCCCGAAGACAAGGCTACGGCAGATTACGTGGCAAAACAATTTCGTGAGGCTGGCCTCGAAACTCAAGTTGTCGAATACCGGGTGTGGATGAACTATCCGACGGCAATCAGCGTGGACGTAACTGCGCCTGCCGGTGTCCACATGCACGGTCCTGTGCGGGAGCATGTGGATGGAGATCCGTACCAGGATGATCCACGAGTGGTGATGCCTTTCAACGGTATGGCGCCTTCCGGCAACGCCGAGGCTGAAATCGTTTACGTGAACTACGGAACTCCCGCCGACTACAAGAAGTTGGACGAACTAAAAATTGATGTGCGCGGCAAGATCGTGCTCGCGCGCTATGGAGAAAATTTTCGCGGTGTTAAAGCGTTTGTCGCGCAGGAACATGGCGCGGCGGGCCTTATTATTTACTCCGATCCTGCCGATGACGGCTGGCAGCGTGGCGACAAATATCCGCAAGGTCCGTGGCATCCGGATACTGGAGTACAACGCGGTTCGATCGGATATATGTTCGAATTTCCCGGCGATCCCACAACGCCCGGCATCGCTTCTACGCCTGACCTTCCCGATTCAAAGCGAATATCTCCCGCTCAGTCCGCGCAGGTACCAACAATTCCCACCACGCCAATTTCGTATGCTGAGGCCTGGCCAATTCTTGAGCATCTGGGAGGTCCCGATACCCCACGCGAGTGGCAGGGTGCATTGCCGTTCACGTATCACGTTGGTCCCGGGCCGGTGCGGGTAAAGATGCATCTCGAACAGGATTATCAGTTCCGTACAATCTGGGATGTGATTGGCCGTATCCCGGGCACCGACGCTTTGAGCAGTTGGGTCGTGGCTGGCAACCATCGCGACGCATGGGTTTACGGCGCGGTGGATCCCAACAGTGGAACGGCAGCCATGCTGGAAGCAGTGCACGGCATTGGCGCATTACTGAAATCTGGATGGAGGCCAAAGCGCACAATCGTTTTTGGTAGTTGGGACGCCGAAGAAGAAGGACTGATGGGTTCGACCGAATGGGGTGAGCAGCACGAAGCGGACCTCGCTAACGCAGCCGCGTATTTCAATGTAGACGTTGCGGTTTCTGGATCGAAGTTCGGCGCGTCGGGAGTGCCTAGTCTGAAGCAGTTTTTGCGGGACGTCAGCAAAGCGGTTCCGAGTCCGAAAGGCGGAACAGTCTACGAAGCGTGGCAAAAGACGAGCGCTGAAACTGTGAACACAAAGGAAACGAGCACGAGTACGTACCGCCCCCCGGCGGCCGGCAAATCGGATGTTCCTGTCGGCGACTTGGGAAGCGGTTCCGACTATGCGGTATTTCTTCAGCACCTCGGCGTACCTTCAACCGACATTGGTTCGGCCGGTCCTTACGGCGTTTACCATTCGGTCTTCGATAATTTCAACTGGTTCAAGAAATTTGGAGATCCTGATTTCAAGTATGAGCAGCAGATGGCGCGAGTCTTTGGGCTGCTGGCCATTCGCATGGCCGATGCTGATGTCCTGCCCTATGACTATGAAGAATACGGAAAAGAAACGACCGCCTACATTGAGGCTGCCAGGAAGAGGGCGGAAACTGAGTTCGGATCTCAAGCGCCAGATTTTACGGAAGCTGCAAGCGCGGCGCATCTATTTGAGAAAGCCGGCGCCAAAATTCTCTTGGCACAACAAAATCCACCCGGCGATGTCGCCCAGTTGAATCAAACGTTGATGCAGGCCGAACGCGCTCTGCTTATTCCGGAAGGACTTCCCAATCGTCCCTGGTACCGGCACTCGATTTACGCGCCGGGAGAATATACCGGATATGCTGCGGTTGTCATTCCGGGAGTCAATGAAGCTATTGATAAACATGACCTCGACCGCACTCGCAGGCAGATTGCCGCGCTAACCGCTGCGCTGAAGCGGGCGGCCAAGGTTTTAGGCCACACCACTGGGAACTGAAAACAGGGAACTGGTCCCAACTCCCGCGCCGAGCGGAAGATGTGCCTCGGGCTGCCGCTGTCGAGAGCACCGTCGTTAAAATCTTCTTAATGTTTCCCGCAAGGAGCTTCAACTTTCCGGGCTGTTAGAATTTGTCCCGATGAACCCCGGCAACGTCGTGCAACATTTCTTGCGGGATACGCCCTCGGCCGCTCTTGCCACATTTCTTGCGTTGTTCCCAATTGTCAATCCATTCGGCGGAGTGCCTATGTTTTTCGCGCTCACCTCGGCGATGCTGCCTTCCGAACGCAGAAAGACCGCGCTGAAAACGGCTATATATGTGATGGGGATCCTGATTGTATTTTTGTTTTTCGGACGCTTCGTTTTGAATTTTTTCGGAATATCCCTGCCCGTGTTGCAAATTGCCGGAGGACTAATCGTCGCCAATACCGCATGGGGCATGGTCACCGCCAGCAGCCGCATGACTCCGGCGGAAAGCCACGAAGCTGCGACTAAAGAAGATATTTCCCTCACCCCAATGGCCATGCCAATGCTCTCCGGACCTGGCTCTATCGGAGTAGTGATGGGCCTCGCGGCTCATGCGGACAGCATGGTCGCTTATTTTGGGATGGTGATTGGCATCGTAGCTTTGGGAGTGATCGTGTTTCTGTTTCTTTGCCTCGGAGGACCATTCGTGAAGCGCTTAGGCCCCGGCGCCACCGGCGCAATCAACCGCATCTTCGGCTTCTTGATTCTGGCGTTGGCCGTGCAGTTGGTATGGGATGGCGCAGCGCAATTCCGAGGCTAGATTTGTCTGGCGCTGGCACGTTCGCCCGCGAGGATGCGGGAAGCTCCTGGTCGCGATTAGAAGGCCTCCGGCCAGCGTTGTGCACCGTGGTAGATGGCGAGGATCACAATACCGCCGCGATTCATGGTGTAGGCTGCGACAAAGGGCGTATTCCCGATAACCAATTCGCGTGTAGCCGGAACTCGGCCCAATCTGCCCGACATGGGGAAGGCAGCAAGCTGTTGAATGCAGGTAACGATCTGCATCGTAATCCGGTCCGCAACCTCTTGGCTGTTAGATAGCGCTATGTAATCGTGTGCATGATCCAGTTGGCGGGACGCCTGCTCGGTCCATTCGATCTTCAGCCCTGCCATTATCTTGAAGATCGGCGGCGCGACACTTCGCTTCTCGCCAATCGCCGAGTGCGCCCCGCTCTTTGCAGCCGCTTCACGACTTCGGCATGACCTACGACGCGGCCTTCCCGCATCTCTTCCAGCCCGTTGCGAACCAGCGCGTCCTGATATGCGTGCAGCTCGATGTAATTGGTAATCGCCTCGTTAATCAAATAGCTGCGTGAACGATCCTGTGCCGTGGCTAATGAATCGAGCGTGTCAATTTTCTCGGCGACGGCGCGGAAACTGATGGTTTTCTCGGAAGTGCTCATATGCAAGAATAATACCCCTGTATTATTATGTATTACAAGGGAGTTTTTAGATGTCTTGCGGAAGTCAGTTTCCGGGCGGGTAAAATGTTCGGAGGAGTTACACATAGCTGCAAACAAGGAATACGCCACGGACTGATCGAGCGGCCGGCCCGAGCTAGGTGTCGGCGGTGGTCGGGATGCTTGAGCCCTGCTCGATTCTGAATCAGCCATGATTAGAGCGGATTTTAGGGAAGACTGGAGGGAACACCTCGAGAATGAGATGCCTGCCTGTGGCTTGAAGTATGGGCAACATCTATCCTTGGAAGAGAACACGCTTAAATACTTTAATGCGAAGAGAAGGATTGCTCCCAGCCCTCAGAGAACGGTACGTGAGTCAAGGGAGCTTCGTATTCCCAAAGAGTATCTCTCTGATTATTGCCTATTGAAGAGACTGATAAGCGAAGGTAAGACTCTGAAACCTTATTTGAGTCGCGACATCCAGAATAATCGCGCCGACGAGAATGATGGGCTGCTCAACCACTGGGGAATACAGCATCTGCATTTTCGGCCCGGCGGAACTAGGGACGTACTCTTTGTCAAGATCACTGACAAAGACGTGTTCGTTATTCAGTCTCTTCCACATGGTCAGGGCCATTCAGACGTGTGGGTCAACACGCAGCTGCTCCAGATCCTGCACGACAATTGGCCTGAAGTAGCAGCCGGTAAGGTCGTAGGGGTCCACGCGGAATCTCTAACAACCGATGCTATGGTTAGCCTTCGCGATAAGAATCTGAATTTCGCAGTCGCTACGTCGGATGGGATCGCATACCTATCCCCGGGCGGAGGAGTCACGTCATCCGGACATTGTTTTTTCGATGTATGCGACACTGACAAAATATTCGCTCACGTGGACAATTGGCAGAAGCAGGTTGAAGCAAACGAACCTAGTTTTCGCGCGGCACTCGATATATCGCCATCCGAGGAATTGTCCATTAAGATGAAGTTTGAGAAAGGGGAATGTTGGTTATGGGCACCAGCAAAAGGCGTGAGATTTGCAGTCACGTCCCGGCAAATGGACAATCAGACGTAACCGAACGACACATTGGGGGCTTGTGAAAGAACTGATTGTACTCCTAGTCTTGTCCAGTGGCGTAATCCTATCCCAAAACTCTTCCGCCCAGGCTATTGACCCCGAAATGATCGCGAAGGCGTACGACGAAAATACAGCCAATGCCGACTTACTTTACAAAGGTAAAGTTCTCACGACGACAGGAGTAGTTACCGCCATAACGGACGATTCCGCTTGGGGTGGCGTTGGCCGCGCATATTTTGCTAGCCCCTCGGAGGAGAATCGACTAGGCGGCAGCGGGTCCCTGGAGTGGTTAGTTTCCGATGGGCGTACACACATTTGGTCCTGTTCATTTGACGCCAATCGAGTTGAAGAAATCGCTAAGTTGCGCCGCAACGATGTCGTGGTTCTGACGGGACAGTTGGCGGGGTTTCTAGATTTTCGTCATTGTCGTGTAGTTTCCCAACAGCCGCCGCCACCGAAGGCCACATCGGTTTCGAATGTTCCCGAGAAGGTATCGAAGTCGGCACTACCGGACCTCCTGACTCAAATCGGCAACGACTACGGCGACAATCCCGTGAACGCGGCCTTAGTCTACAGGGGCAAGTTTCTGACTGTTCGCGGCACAGTTGAGAGTATCGCGGGAATCATACAATTTGAAGGCGATCCACGGGCAAATACTTGGAATTGCGCTTACGACAGGGATTCAATCGCAGAGATCGCTAAAGTTCGTAAGGGCGATGTGGTTGTCCTCCGCGGGCAACTTGTTAGTTTCTTGAATTTCCACCACTGTGCCGTGATCTCTGACGCCCCGGTCAACTAGAGTAGTGCCCCGTCCAAACTCTGCTTTGGCGGCGAGTTGCCTTTGCTCTGTCGACCAGACGCCGCTGGCATTTCGCCGGCGATGGCGCCCGCGCCACACCACCTACTTCAGCGAAACCAGCTTCTCCACCAACTCTGAGTAGTCTTTCTTTTCCAGGCCGTGGACCTGCTTGTTGTATTCATCCACTTTGCTGGAATAGTTCATGGAGCAGAATTTCGGGCCGCACATGGAGCAGAATTTTGCTTCTTTGTAGAAGTCATCAGGCAGGGTTTCGTCGTGCATGGAACGCGCAGTTTCGGGATCGAGCGACAGGGCGAACTGCTTTTCCCAATCGAATTTGTAGCGAGCGTAACTGAGTGCGTCGTCGCGGTCTTGAGCGCCCGGCCGATGCCGTGCAATGTCCGCCGCGTGCGCCGCAATCTTGTAAGCGATGATGCCATCTTTCACATCTTTTTCGTTGGGCAATCCGAGATGCTCTTTGGGGGTGACGTAGCAGAGCATCGCTGCGCCATGCCAGCCGATCATGGCCGCGCCGATTGCGGAAGTAATGTGATCGTATCCCGGAGCGATGTCGGTTACGAGCGGTCCCAGCGTATAAAAAGGAGCCTCGTAGCAGAGTTCGTTTTCTTTTTCGACTTGCTCTTTAATTTTGTCGAGAGGCACATGTCCCGGCCCTTCAATCATCACCTGGACGTCGTATTCCCATGCTTTCTTCGTCAGCTGGCCGAGCGTCTTCAATTCCGCAAATTGCGCTTCATCGCTGGCATCGGCGATGCATCCGGGACGCAAGCCATCACCCAAAGAAAAACTCACGTCGTGTTTCGCAAAAATCTTGCAAATGTCATCAAAACATTCGTATAGAAAATTCTGTTTGTGGTGATACGCCATCCATTGCGCAAGAATCGCGCCTCCGCGGCTGACGATACCAGTAATGCGTTTTGAAACCATGGGCAAATATTGAATAAGGACGCCCGCGTGAATGGTCATGTAGTCCACGCCCTGCTCGGCTTGCTCTTCGATCACTTCGAGCATCACCGCCGCGTTCAAATCTTCTACGCGCTTCACCCGAGAAATCGCCTCGTAAATCGGCACCGTACCAATCGGAACCGGCGAGTGCCGAATGATCGCCTCACGAATTTCGTGAATGTTGCCTCCCGTCGAAAGATCCATCACTGTATCGGCGCCGTAATGCACGGACGTATGCAGCTTTTTCAGTTCTTCGTCAATATTCGAAGTGACCGCCGAATTGCCGATATTGGAATTGATCTTGCAGAGAGAAGCTACGCCGATGGCCATCGGCTCCAGCTCGGGATGATTGATATTTGCTGGAATAATCATTCTGCCGCGAGCAACTTCATCGCGAATCAGTTCCGGCGAAAGCTTCTCGAGCCGGGCTATGTACTCCATCTCTTCCGTGATAATGCCCTTACGAGCAAAGTGCATTTGCGAGAAATTACCGTCGCCGGAATTTGTCCTTCGCCTCGCAATCCATTCCGCGCGCGGCTTTGGGACGATAGGATCCGCGTTGCCATGTCCGTTCTTTCCGTTGGTGGAAGCGCCGTTCGTAGAAACCATTAGTGATTACCGCCGTGTCTTAGAATGAATTGCACTGGGAAAAGCTAAATGCGGCACTAACCGGGAAGGGCACGACTTCAGTCGTGCCGAAATTTGGACTCCACGCCCTTTCGGCACGACTGAAAGTCGTGCCCTTCCCGATCAAGGCGCCATCCTCGATATTTTCACCAAGCTCCGATTATACGCCGCGAAATGTGTGGCCTTGTTAAACGGACAGCTGAGGATCACTGTCAGCGCGCACGTTAATTCGGTTTGCGCTGCTGAAGCTCTTTAGGATGACTTGGCGGCGGCTTCGACCCTTCGGGCTTCACCACCATAGCATTGGGAGGAGCGGAAGGATTAATTCCAAAATCCCACACCGCAGAACTCAATTGGCTTTTGTCCATCATCTCAACCAGCGCATACTCTCCCGACGTTAAATCGCTGGCTGGGGTGATCTTGGCCCAACCCCCGGTCAGCCGTTGAATTTTGGCCGAAACAAAATCCTGCTGTTGGGTTACCTTTCCGTAAACCGCAACTTTGATGTTGCCAATGATGCGTTTGTCCTGCTTGGGCTGCAAGCGAAGAATGCGATAGCGGTCCCAGGGTTCTTCCGCCCGCTGCTTGCCTTGTTGGGCCGAGTCTGTACTCGCTTTTTTCTGCGGAGCAGGAGTCTGATCCTTTGCGTCGTCTCCCGACTTGATGTAAATCGAGGGCAGCATCACGTGTGCTTGTATCTTGGAATGCAGGCCTTCAAGTTCGATTATCTGCTTGCTGCTCGCAATTGGATCAATTGCCGCCCGCAAGACGTTGTGGTTGGTATCGCGATCTACCTCGGCATTATCTTCCTGCAATTCAACTAGCTCGGGTTCGGTCTGAAAAGTATCCAGCAAATACACTTCTCCGTCCTCTGGCAGACGCAATCCTGGCGCGACTTCCGGGGACTTGGCTTCATCGGCAGCGCGCTCCGCAGCCATTTCTCGATCGAGTTGAACCGCTTCAGGGACGGGCGAACCTGTCGCGCGATCTTTTTCAAACTTCGTCGTGGCATCCCAATCAACTAATGAATTCGGCACATCCTCCCATTCGTTGCGTTCGGCGCTGAAGTAGTGAACGCGATCGCCCTGAATCTCATATTTGGTTATGAGCTGGTAGGAGCCATCTTTGAGGATCAATCGCTTCGCAAGCTGCTGGGCGAGAGAGGGGACGGCCAGGACTAACGCGGCCATTATCAGTAGAAACCAACTGCGAATTCTAGTATCTGCCCGCATGGTGCCAAATATTATGATGCGGATCGGCGAAGACGGGATTAGCGAATCACATGTATCCGAATGCCGAGATGGAGGCCCTTCCACGATTGATCCGCGGTGTAAACAGCCGTGCCAAGCGCGATTCCTAATGCCAGGCAAGCCCTGTCCCCCAAGGACAGCCCCAGCCTGTGGGTTTGAGTTACCAGACTGCCAGCGATTCTCGCCTGCTCGTCAGTAAAAGGCTCGGCGTCACGAACCGGACTGAGAGCAGCCTCCCAGGCTTCGTCAGGATCGAGTCCGCGACCGACCAACTTGCTGTGCACCTCGGCCAGATTCACCGTGCTGACAGTCGCATCATTTAAGACTCGAGGTGGTAACTTGTCGGCTCCGGCCTCGCCGTTGAGTATGGCCAGCACTGCCGAAGCGTCCAACACAATCCTACTCACGCTTCGCGGCCTGCCGCCGTTCGGCGATCAGTTCCTCAACCAGCGAGGTACCAGGTTTTACATGCTTCCGGACGAGGCGTTGAGCTCGCTCGACGCGCTGTTGCAGAGTCAAGATGCGCAGCTCGTCATCTTCGATGCGCAGGACAACTTCATCGCCAACGTTGATGCCCAACGCCTTGCGAAAAGAGGCGGGAATGACTACGCGTCCGTTTTCGTTGACGCGAGTTCGGATTTCCTGCTCCGATGCCATATTTAACAGTCCTATCTGATGACATAATATCATGTCAATGACATTATTTATAGAAGTGACACAAATCAGTTGTGCTGACATGACAATAAGGAAACTATCGGGATAAACTCTGGTTCACGCAGTCCGCGAAGGCGGGGCAATATCTTGTCAACGGCCGCATCCCGGTAAAGCTGTTCCCAGTGGGTTAAAGTCGTAACGCAATAGTTTTCCCTCTTGCATTCATAAACTTTTCTGGCATAATTGATCGTGCAACCAGCCTGCACAAAATTCCAAACACAATTTAAAGTGAGGAAGCGATGTCGGCAAAGTACATCTTTGTGACTGGTGGTGTTGTGTCTTCTCTGGGCAAGGGGCTGGCGGCAGCTTCGATCGGGTGCCTGCTCGAAAGCCGCGGCCTCAAGGTCAATCTGATGAAGTTTGACCCTTACCTGAACGTGGACCCGGGCACCATGTCCCCGTTTCAGCATGGAGAAGTCTTCGTCACCGACGACGGCGCAGAAACCGACCTTGATCTGGGACACTACGAACGCTTCACCCACGCCAAGCTTTCCCGCGACAACAACTGGACCACCGGTCGAATCTACGAGCAGATTATCGCCAAAGAACGCCGTGGCGATTACCTCGGCAAAACCGTTCAGGTAATTCCACACGTAACGAACGAGATCAAAGCTGCCATGAAGAAAGTCGCTCAGGATGTGGATGTCGCGATCGTTGAGATCGGTGGCACGGTCGGCGATATCGAATCATTGCCATTCATGGAAGCAATCCGCCAAATGCGCCAGGAGCTTGGCCGCAAGAATACGCTGTTCATGCATGTCACGCTGGTTCCATTCATCGCTGCCGCCCAGGAGCTCAAAACTAAACCTACCCAACATTCTGTAAAAGAATTGCTGAGCATCGGAATTCAGCCCGATATTTTGTTATGCCGCACCGACCGGTTTCTTTCTAAGGACATTAAGTCGAAGATCGCGCTTTTCTGCAATGTCGAGGAAGAAGCCGTGATCACCGCCAAAGATGTTGCCTCCATCTATGAAGTCCCGCTCGTCTTCTCCCGCGAAGGAGTGGACACGCTCGTCCTTCGGTATTTGCACCTGGAACCCAAAGATCGAGACCTGAAGGACTGGGAGGAAATCGTCCACCGTGTCTATAACCCGAAGGCAGAAGTCACGATCGGAATTGTCGGTAAATATGTCGAATATGAGGACTCGTATAAGTCGCTTAAGGAAGCGTTGGTTCACGGCGCACTCGCTCACAACTTGAAATTGCAGGTGAATTGGATTGAAGCCGAGGGACTGGAAGCAGGCGAGCGTGTCTGCGAAGAACAACTCGGGGGTTACGACGGCCTGCTAGTGCCAGGAGGATTTGGGAAACGCGGCATTGAAGGTATGCTGCATGCCATCCGCTATGCCCGTGAGAAAAAAGTTCCGTACTTCGGAATCTGTCTGGGAATGCAGACCGCCTGCATCGAGTTTGCCCGCAACGTTTGCGGTCTGGCCGATGCCAACTCCAGCGAATTCGATCCTGCTACCCCGCATCGCATCATCTACAAGTTGCGGGAATTGACCGGGGTCGAGGAACTCGGCGGCACCATGCGCCTGGGCGCGTGGACTTGCAAGATCGAGCCGGGAACCTTGGCGCACAGAGTCTATGGCCAAGACGAAATCAGCGAGCGCCATCGTCATCGTTATGAGTTCAACCGCGAATATGAAGAGACGCTTACGGCGGCGGGATTGCGAATCTCCGGCTCGACTCCTGACGGGACATATGTAGAGATGGTCGAACTGCCAGACCATCCTCATTTTATTGGCTGCCAGTTTCACCCCGAGTTCAAATCGAAGCCCCTGGAGCCGCACCCGTTGTTCAAGGCGTTCGTTGGAGCGGCCTATCAACACGGATTGAAGCGCCGCGCCGCTAGAGAATCCACGGCAGTCGAGATGTTTCATCGGCCGATGAAAGTAGCGAACAGATAACGGTTTCACCACCGAGGGCACAGAGAACACAGAGGAAGTCATTTCTCCATTTCCGCGTTTGCAGTACCGTGATATTCCCTCTGTGTTCTCTGTGCCCTCTGTGGTTAAAAAATGACGAATACTTTCAAAGTCGGCGATGTCGCGATAGGCTCTGCAAATCTTTTCCTCATCGCCGGTCCGTGCGTCATCGAGAGCGAGGAGCACGCCATTCGCATGGCCGAAATCATCAAGGGCGTCACGCGCTCTCTCAATATCCCCTTCATTTTTAAAGCCTCTTACGATAAAGCGAATCGCACGTCCATCCGCAGTTTTCGCGGACCGGGTCTGGTCGAAGGACTTCGCATCCTAAAGAAAATTAAGAACGAAGTGGGGGTTCCAGTGCTCACCGATGTTCATCAGGCCGCGGACGTGGCGAGAGTTGCGGAAGTCGCCGACGTTATACAAATTCCGGCGTTTCTCTGCCGGCAAACCGATCTGATCATTGCCGCTGCGATGAGCGAGCGCGTTGTGAACATCAAGAAGGGACAGTTCGTTTCTCCCTGGGACATGCAGCAGGCAGTCGAAAAATGCCGCACTGCGGGAAACGAAAAGGTATTTCTGACCGAACGAGGCTCAAGCTTTGGTTACAACAATCTCGTTGTGGATATGCGGTCACTGGCGATCATGCGGAAATTCGCGCCCGTCGTCTTCGATGCAACCCATTCCGTTCAGCTACCCTCGGCGACGGAGGGAAACGGCGACAAACCCGCTGCCAGTGGCGGGCAGCCGGAGTTTATTCCACTTCTGGCCCGCGCCGCAGTTGCAGCCGGGATAGATGGAATATTTATGGAAGTGCACGACAATCCCAAAGAAGCGAAATCCGATGGCGCGAACGCTCTCGAATCCACCAAGCTGCGTGCCACCTTGAAAGAATTACTGGCGCTTCAGGCTGCGCTTGCCGTCGCCCGCGCAGCTCCGTAAGCTTCTGTTTGCATGAACCATTGATCTACGGCGTGATAATTCGTCCCTGGGCTTCCGTAACTGAGGCGATAGCTCCTTGCTTTTCTGGAAACTGTGCGAAGAGAAAGTCCAGGAATGCCCGCGACTTGGGGCGTCCTGACGTCCGGCTGTAAGCGACGCGAACAAGAAAAACCAGGCCGCGCAACACTTCGGAATCGCGCAGGCGCGAGTAACCAGCGTGCTTTTGCTCAGCGTCCCGATATTCCTTGATCATGTTCTGAATTTCGGCTGCAACCGCCTGCTGCGCCATCCCAGCTATGGGAGCCTCATAGTGGATCCCGGAACTAACCAGCGTGTCGTATGTTTTTGCCACCGCCGTCAGCGCCGCGATCAGGTCCGCATCTACGAGAGCACGATCAGAGCGCGCGCTTTTCACCAGCGCGTAATTGAGTCCTAACAACAGGTGTTCGTGCTCATAAATAAACTGCTCTCCTATTTCGATTTGCGGAAACAGTGCCGCCTCGTCCAAATCCTGCAATGAACGCGGCCTTTCATGCTGCCGCGCCTGCTGCAAATAAACGCAGTCTGTGGGGCAATCCAGCGTGATCTCCCGATTTTCTCCGCAACATTGCGGACAAATGCGTCCATGCACCGCGGGGCAAAACCGTTTTTCTTTGCGTTTTTCGCAGATGGCGCAGCTCAAGGCCGGGATCCTCGGGCTGTATTATCCCATTAACCCTCCCACCACGGCATCTGACCGGGCCACGCCACAACTGCCGTAGATCAGGGGTTTTTAGTACTATCCCTGTGGATAACAGCGGTTTTTATGGTCTTTTGTGGTTCCAGCAGAAAAAAACCGCATGGAATATGGCTAAAAACACTTCTTTTCCACAACAAGTGGGTATAAGATGCAGCCTCGCACGAAAATTAAATTCATGGGAGGATTCATGGCTTCAGGCATGACCAAAACTCAACTCGTCCGGCATCTCGCCGAGTCGCTCGAAACCAACAACAAAGCAGCCGCAGCTTTTCTCGAAACACTGGCTGACACCGCCATCAAAGAAACGAAGAAAAACGGCATCTTCGTTGTGCCCGGTATCGGGCGTCTGGTGAAGGCGCACCGCAAGGCCCGCGTAGGCCGCAATCCGCAGACCGGAGAGGCGATTCAGATCAAAGCCAAGACCGTGGTCAAGTTCCGCGTGGCCAAGGCCGCGAAGGACGCAATCGCGCCCAAGAAAGCATAGTTCCTTTATCTGAGCATGAAAGGCCGGCCCAGCGCCGGCCTTTTGTTATTTTGTGAGTGCTGAAGAATTCTGGACAAAGAATTGTCCTACGGAATGCCGCGGATGTTTATCCTACCTTTGTTTTGCGCGAGGTTTGACATTCCTCGCAAGGACAAACATCCCGCAAGAAACGCCATGAATAAATCCCCAATTCATGCCCGTCATTCCAGTGAAATTTAATCGCGTATTTGCCGACGGCATCGGCCGTCAGCGGCTTCGCTGCTGCCTTGAACATTGGCAATGCGGCGGTTTCTTTTGGCGGCTCGCCAAACCGCCGGCCTGATTTCTTGCGCTCGTCATCGCACATCGCGCACGGGCATGCGTCGCGTAGAAATGGAAATGAAAAATGAGATTTATGACCGTCGTTCCATTCGATATCCACACCGGTGCCGGTGGTCAGATTTACTTTCACCGATTTCGGATCTGCGGGAACAGGCATGAAACTTCGCAATCTTCTTTCGAGTTCCTGATTCTACAATGAAGAGTCTCTACTTTAGGTGGAAGGGAAATCGCATGCGCCAATTTCTCGGGATAATCTTTTTCTTTGTGTCTCTTGGCGTCCACGCATTCTGACGGACAGACCGCACCGCCTGGGATCGCACATCCCACTCCCCTCAGGATTGGCATTGTCGGACTTGTGCACGGGCACGTGGACGGATTTTTCCGCGACTCACTGCACAACCCGGAAATCCAGCTTGTCGGAATCGCCGAGGCCGATCGAAAACTATCCTCCAAATATGCGAACCAGTACGGAATTGATCACGGCCTGCTCTTTTCCAGCCTGGAAGAAATGTTGCAAAAAGCTCACCCGCAAGCGGTGCTCGCGTACACGACAACCTACGATCATCGCCGTGTCGTGGAGGCCTGCGCCCGTTATGGCGTCCACGTCATGATGGAAAAGCCGCTGGCGGTGAGCTTGGAAGACGCGCTCGCGATCCAACGCGCGGCACAGCAGGGGAAGATACACGTCCTCGTCAACTACGAAACAACTTGGTATCCCAGTAATCGCGCGGCTTACGATCTCGTGCGCGAGAATATCATTGGCGGCATCCGCAAGATTGTTGTGCATGACGGCCACCAAGGCCCGAAAGAAATCGGCGTCGGACCTGAGTTCTTCGCGTGGCTCACCGATCCCAAACTTGATGGCGGCGGCGCGCTATTTGATTTCGGCTGCTATGGCGCTGATCTCGTGACCTGGCTGATGAACGGCGAACGTCCCGACTCGGTAACGGCAGTGACGCAACACATAAAACCAGATATCTACCCGCGAGTGGATGACGAGGCGACCATAATCCTGACCTATCCTAAGGCCCAGGCGATTATTCAAGCTTCATGGAATTGGCCATTTGGCCGCAAAGATATGGAGATTTACGGTCAGACTGGATATGCAATCACCGTCGCCAGCGACGACATTCGAGACAGGCTGGCGAACGGACAGGAAAAACAGATTTCAGCCAAGCCTCTCATGTCTCCATACAATAATTCACTCGCGTATTTTAGAGCGGTGATTGACGGCGAAATAAAATCCGAAGGACTTTCTTCGCTCGAAGCTAACGTCATCGTCACGGAGATCCTAGACGCCGCGCGCCGTTCCGCTTCCGAGGGGAGAACGATCAAGCTCGCGCCTAATTAAGATCAACTGTGGTACGCGGATGTCCTCCGCTTTGAATGGGCGGGGTTTCAGCCCCGCCGTTATTCAGATCAAAAGTTTTACGGCGCGCCTGAACAGGCTGCGGAAAAACCCATTCTAATCGGGAAGTCGAAGCGTTTACGGCCCGACTTTTAGTCGGGCCCGACTGAAAGTCGGGCCCTTCCCTTTTCCCCGTATTCTCTTCATTTTTCCGCAACCTCTGAAGGCGCGTCCTTTCAAAAACATCGCAAAAGGCTCGGCAGCCGAGGGCGGCTGTCCCTACGCGATGTTGGCGCAAATGGCCTGACTCCGCTAAAATAGAACCTTAATCAAACCTACTGGGGAGCAGTCATGGCACACGTTTGTGATGTTTGCGGCAAGGGACCGCAGTTTGGGAACACGATCAGTCACGCGCACAATGTCAGCCGCCGACGTTGGAACGTCAATCTTCGTCCGGTTCACGCCAAAGTTAAAGGTGTCGGAAAGCGCATACGCGTCTGCACGTCCTGCCTGCGCAGCGGCAAAGTAGTCAAAGCGTAGAGGCAATTTCAGATTGGTGATTTGAGATTGAAGAGTGAAGATTTTTTGAAGATTCAATTCTAAAATCAACAATCTAAAATCTCCAATCGCCTTACCGAACTCCTAGCAGTTCCACGTCAAAGATCAGGGTCGCGTTCGGAGGAATAACCCCTCCGGCGCCTTGTCCGCCGTATCCAAGTTCCGGCGGAATCCTGAGCTGGCGCTTTCCGCCTACTTTCATGCCGGCGACGCCTTCGTCCCAACCTTTAATGACTTGCCCTTGGCCCAACGTGAACGTGAAAGGCTCAGCGCGGTCTACCGAGCTATCAAATTTCTGGCCCGTGGTCAGCCAGCCCGTGTAATGGACTTTCACCATTTGGCCTTTCATGGCCTCAGGTCCGGTGCCGACTTTGATGTCCCAGTATTGCAGGCCGCTAACGGTGGTGGTGCCCTTGCCCGTCACTTTGGTCGGCGCTGCCGTTTTCGCGTCAGCCTGGCCAAAAAGCATTGGAATGGCAAACGTCAACATAGAAAATAAAATCGCAATTTTCATCGAGAGCTTCTCCAGATATGGTTTCTTCAGTAAGTCGTTTTACCACAGCGGACAAAGTTAAGCCAACGCGATCACATCAATTTCTACTTGAACATCTTTGGGCAACCGCGCCGCTTCGACCGTTGATCTCGCTGGCGGACTCGAGGTGAAATATCGCGCATAGACTTCGTTCATCGCGGCAAAGTCCCCCATGTTTTTCAGGAAGACGGTGGATCGGACAACTTTTTCCAGACTGCTTCCGGCCGCAGTGAGAATGGCGGCGACATTTTTTAGAACACGATCTGCCTGTTCAGCGACGCCGCCGCCAATCACTTGCTGCGTCGCAGGATCAATCGCAACTTGTCCCGAAACAAACACAAAACCATTCGCCCGTATCGCCTGAGAATAAGGCCCAATAGCCTGCGGAGCATCTTTGGTGGCAATCACGTCTCGCATTGGTTCTCCTTTAACTTTTCAACTATAGCAATATCGAGAGAGATACAAATTGTCGCATCCCGCAGAGCTGACGGCGCCCGTCTTCGGACGAAAACCTCGACACCTCCAAAATAATTAGCACACCTGTGCGTCTTGACGCGTCTTGGGCGGGATGAGAGTCTCTCTTTGCTGCTTTCATCCCCACCGAATTTCTCGCAGCAGTTCACAGAATTATAAGAGGAGAACTTATGGTCCCTAAACAGGCGATGACTTTCTTTGCGCGCATGACGGCAACCTTTGCGGCATTTTTGGCCCTGACAGTTTCTGTATCCTATGCTACCGGCTTTCCCACCTTTCCGACCCTCACGCAGGGCTCAATGAACGCAGCCTCCACCGTGCTCACGATTACGGGCACCAGCCTGAATACATTCGGTGGTGTGCTCTCCGTCACCATGGGAGGGAAGGTCGCCACTGGGGCCAGCGTGACGTTGAATTCAACAACGATCACAGCTACATACCCCTCGCCATTTAGTCCGGGTTCTTACCCGGTGGTCGTACGGTATAAGCAGGGGTGGGAGCCGCCGATCATTCTGACGACAACGATTACGGTCGGGGCGGTGGGTCCAGCGGGACCGCAAGGGCCGCCGGGACCGATCGGATTTCAGGGACCGCCGGGGATCCAGGGACCTCAAGGCCCCGCCGGAACGGATGCGACGGTGACTGTTGCTGCCATATGCAACGCGCTGTATCCCAACGCGCCCGCTGCCACCTGCGAGGCTGCTCTGGTGTCATCGAAAATCGTGTTTCTGACTTCGAGCATCCACGCTGGCAATTTTGGCGGCACCGCGGCGGGCAGCGCGATATGCCAGACCGAAGCGCAAAACGCGGGGCTTCCTGGCACCTACAAAGTCTGGTTATCCAGCAGCGCTCCCGGCGACAACCCGGCTACGATGTTCACCCACAGCAATCTGCCGTACGTACTGCCTGATGCTTCGCTGACGCAGGTCGCTTCTGACTGGACCACGTTTGCCTCGTCCACCCATAGTCATGACATTGATGTGCTGGCGAATGGCACGTCAGGAGCGGGCGAGCTGGCCTTTCCGCATGTCTATACCGGGACTACCGCCGCAGGTGTGGCTACTGCAAACAATTGCTCGAATTGGAGCAGCGCCTCGGCTAGCGGCACCCCGGATGGAGACGCGGGTTGTGCTGTGACCGGAGCCTGCTCTGTATCAGATTGGAGCGACGATACAGCTCACCTCACCTGCAACGTCAGCACTCCGCTGTATTGCGTCGAGCAATAGACGCGTTGGCGAAGGGGCGAAAATTCAACCCCTTCGCGCCCTTTTGCCGAGTGTCCAGGTCTCGCAAACGCGGCGAGACCTGGGACACCTGTGATCTTTCAAGACGTTTGTCCATTCGACAAGAACCAGAGATGCGGGTGCCCCAGGTCTCGCCGCGTTTGCGAGACCTGGGATTGGTGTTGTCCATTAACGTGTTCATCCGTCACAGACAATTCCTTCCAATTTTCCTATCCTGGGTCTATGCCTCAGGCTCTCCACCGCTTCTATGGCGCTGGTGATTTGCATTTCATCACGTTCAGTTGCTACCAACGCCAGCCGTTGCTCGACAGTGAAATCCGCCGTGATTTATTTCTTCGAATTCTTGAGCGGGTGCGCCGCCGGTATCGTCTCGTTATCCTGGCCTATGTGGTCATGCCCGAACACATCCACTTATTACTGAGTGAACCGCAGCGGGCGACGCTTTCTACGGTGATCCAGGCGTTGAAACTCGGGTTCGTGCGGAGTTTATTCGGTTCCCCGAGCCTCTGCCGGGGTGCCCCAGATCTCGCCGCCCTTGCGAGACCTGGGAATCAACGGTTCTGGCAAGCGCGCTTTTACGACTTTAACGTCTGGACGGAGCGCAAGCGGGTCGAAAAGCTTCGTTACATGCACCGCAATCCGGTTAAGCGGGGACTGGTGGACTCACCGGAGAAGTGGCGCTGGAGCAGCTTTCGTTGGTATTCATGTGGCGAGGTGGGGCCGGTGCGCATCAACGATACGGAGATTTTGTTGCTCAGGATGCGGCCACGAACTGCGTGATGGATTGTTGTCGGGATTCCCAGGTCTCCAAAGGCGGCGAGACCTGGGGCCTCCGGCGGTAATCGCTGAGCATGTGCACTTGCTTGTATCGGAAGCAGAAATGCTGGCCAAGGCCATTCAAGCACTAAAGATTCTCGGGCCGATAGAATGTTTGATCCGATCTTTAAAGTCTCATCATTTGGCATTGCCATTATTTTGTTCGATCTGCTTCTTTACTTCCGCCAAATTCGAACACATCGAACTGGTATTCAAATCTTTGGTACGAATTCCAATTGAACAACCCTTCTCGTACGATTGTCTCGCCAGCTCCAGTTGAGAATTCATTTTGTAGGCATCGCCTAGGCTGTCCCAAGCATTCGCAGATTCAGGATTGTTATCTGTGTTTGACTTAAAAATGGGAATCGCTTCCAACTTCTTGCTGGAAAATAAAAACTTGTATCCCAAAGCATTGACCTCGCTCTCGGGTACCGCTATTGGGTAGCCATATTTCTTGGCGAGCCCTTCGTAATGCTGTTGCAGGGTCTCTAAGCTGGTGGGATTTTCAGACTGCCAACCGTTGTAAAGCCATTGCAAGCCCGCATAGAAGCTTTTCAGCGGTGAAGAGTTATGAGTTTCGCCCGGGATATATAAATATTCAAAATGAAGGGACGCAGATGGTCTACTCCGTAGGATATCTTCAAAGTCATGAGTACTGGCCTGGAGTTCCTTCGAATCTCCATCGCACAAAGTGACGAACAAAAATGTATTGCGGGAAATCGGCGTTTGCAAAGAAGTTTCCGTCCGCCGAACGACTGCCTCGTTATCCCACCAGAGCGAAGGGCTCGCAGCAAGGTAAGCGTTAAACGCGCTTGGGTGGCTGATGAAAGAGTCGACTACAAACAGGCCAGAAAAGAGGTTCCTGCCAAGATAGAGAATGGACTAGACCGATAATGCCCGTCAATATATGGCCTTACCTCATCAGATAGAAAGGAGAAAAATGCCGCAGAGCCGCCCCCGTCGGGGAAATCTTTGTCTGGCATTGCGGGATGGGGCGTCATGTCTCGCGCCCGGTTTGTGTTTGTGACTCCGACTACGATGACTTTGGGCATGGTACCCAGTAAAGAAAAGAGTCGGCTTGTGCTCACAATATGAAACCAGTGCGTTTCGCCATCCATGACATACAGAACAGGGTAAGAGACGGAAGACTGCTGATAGCCGTCGGGGACATAAACTAATAGCTGGCGGTCCTCATTGAGGATTTTAGAGTGAAACCTGATAGATTGGCCGGCGACAATGGGTTCGACCCGCTGAGCTTCAAGAAAAACCGATGAGAACGGCATTAAGAGGCAACTTGCAACCGCCAGAACCGCCATTGTAAAAGCGCTTTGCATGTTCTTACGACTACGAGGGCCAGTCATCTCGCACGTTCTCCGTTCTTTGTTTTGTATGCGTTTAGTCTGGGATGCCAAGAGTTCCTCGACTTACGAGCCCTTAATCTTACTCCCTTGCCCGGTTCTTGATCCAAATCGGCGTCCCGACAAATCCGAATGCCTTCCGGATTTGATTTTCCAAAAAGCGCTGATAGGAAAAATGTAGTTGCACTTTTCGATTGGTAAATAGCACGAACGTTGGCGGGGCGACTGACGATTGCGTCATGTAATAAATTTTGACTTGCTGGCGGGCGGGGACGGCGGCGCGATCGAAATCTACGGTCTTGACGAAACGATTCATTTCTCCGGTCCCGATGCGCTTTCGGCGTTCTTTCGCGACTTTTTCAAGTGTCGGAAAGATTTTGTCTGTGCCAGCTCCCGTCGAGGCCGACACAAATAACACGGGTGCGTAGCTCAGGAACTTCAGCGAATCACGGAGTTTATATTCGTAGGCTTCCCGGTCGGCGGGGCGCTTGCTATCTTGCATTCGTGCAGCCTTGGACTGGCTGGCGCTTCGTTTTTGCCCGCTCGTAATTAAATCCCATTTGTTCACGATGATAATTACTGAGCGCCCGCTCTCATGCGCATAGCCCGCGATGGTCGCATCTAGCGCGCTTACCCCTTCCTTTGCATCTATCACCATGATGGCGACATCGGCGGCTTCGAGATGTTTGCGTGCCATCACCACGGAAAGTTTTTCCGCCATCAAATGGGTTTTGCCTTTGCGCCGAATTCCAGCGGTATCAATGAAGCGAAACTTTTGGCCGTCGCGCTCAACAATTTCATCCACCGCATCGCGAGTAGTGCCAGGAATCGGAGAGACAATGGCGCGGGACGAACCCGTAAGCCGGTTCAGAAGCGTGGACTTGCCAACGTTCGGATGCCCAATGATGGCGACTTTGGTTTCTTTTGGAGGCTCGGATTCGGCGCTCTCTTCTTCTTCCGCGATTTCTTCGGACGTCTTAGCTTCCGGAGTTCGCGATTCCGCTTTAGCGTCGGGGACGGCTGTTTCCAATTTCAACGCTTCAAAAATGGAATCCAGCAGATCGTCAACACCGCGTCCGTGCTCAGCCGAAATAGGGAAGAGCTTCCTGATTCCAAGGCGGTGAAATTCATCTGCAAGGCGTTCTTGCTTGTCGCTATCAATTTTGTTCACCGCAAGAAACAGCGGCTTTCCTCCGCGAATCATCAGCCTTGCGAGTTCAAGATCGGGTCCAGTAACTTCAGTTCGCCCATCAATCACCATGATGACAGCATCCGATTCGGCGAGCGCAACCTTCGCCTGGCGGAAAATTTCCGACGGAATAAAATCTTTGTCTTCAGGAATGATTCCGCCGGTATCTACAATTCGCAGGCGATGTCCGCGCCACTCTGCCTCACCATACAGCCGGTCACGAGTGATGCCGGGTTCGTCGCCAACAATGGCGCGTCGTGATCCAACAATGCGGTTGAATAGAGTTGATTTGCCGACATTCGGCCGGCCAACAATAGCCAGCGTAGGCACGCCAGTCGGCCGAAGGTTCGCTCATCGCACTGGATCGGATTCTGGTCATAGAAGCATTCGTTGGTCGTTGGCCGTTGATCGTTGGCTAAGTCAAAAGCTTAGAACCGTCGTTTGGTTTGGCGGTTTCTTTGGATTTCGGCCAACGACCGACGACGAACGACCAACGACGGGTTTCAAGCAATACTACGCCCTGCGCCGCGTGGACTGCGGGAGCGGGTTGCACGATAGGCTTCGACGCGATTGCGTCCGGCATGCTTGGCGCGATAGAGGGCTTTGTCGGCAAGATGAATGACCTGCTCAACGTTGCGCATTTTTGCTGTGGGTTCGGCGACGCCGATGCTCACGGTCACTGACAGTTCGCTTTGCCCAGAGGGGTCGCCCGACTTCCTCGCCGCAGGTTTCTTGTTCGAGGATTTTTTGCGGCCATCGGTCCGGCGATCTGGACCACGGGTTTCGGCCCGGCGTTCCGGAGCTTCGCGCAATCGAAAACTGGAGGCTTCAATCATTGCGCGCAACATTTCCAAATGCTCCAAAACATCCTTCATGGGTCTTCCAGAAAACAGAATGGAAAATTCCTCGCCGCCGACGCGAAAGGCCTTGCCACCACCGCCAACAGCCGCAAGCCTTCCGGCGACTAGTCGCAAGACCTGATCTCCGGTCTCGTGGCCATATGTGTCGTTGAAATTCTTGAAGTGATCAATGTCCACCACCGCGAGTGAATAAGGAGCTGTCAGGCCCGGAAGCACCTCATTGAAGGCGCGGCGTGACGGCAAGCTCGTGAGTTCATCTTGATATGCGAGGGCATAAGTATTTTCGACAATCGAGCTGAGCAGGATCAGGGCCGCGGCCGCGAAATAGGTAGTACCCTCTTTGCTGATTCCTCCGTTTTGTAGGCCCACGAATGCAGCTACCGTAGACCAAAGCAATCCACTCTCGAGCGGCTTGCGATGGAGAAGCAACTTCAGCAACAGCACTCCGAAGGCAATAACGAAGGTGAGGAGTCCGAGTTCCGGCAAAGGGGTCCAATGGGTTGGACCCAGCCCGACAATCGGATTGTGTATCAGGGCGGGCCCGGATCGTTCTCCGGGACGGCTGATTACCGCAACGAATACAGACTCAAAAAAAAGCAATGCGATCCGCGACGCGATGGCTGGGATTGCGAATCCTCGCTCGCGAACGAACGAGACGAAAATGAAATTCAGAGGAATTAAAAAAGCAACCGCCTCAAACGCAATGCGGCCGGGACCAGAAAACGCCGGCCTGCCCGGAGAAAAGAAATCAATCGCCCGGTAAGCCAGCAATAGCGTAATCAATGCAAAGAGAATGCGGCTTGAGTGAAATCGCCATGCCAGCAAACCTCCAGCAAACAGCAAGGCGTAAAAATAGAATTGGAGCGCCCCGACAGAAATCCGCAAAACGCCGGTGGCGACGATTATGACCGCGCAGAGCAACAGTGCGCCGCCCGGCACGAAAAGCGATTTGAGTGTCTTCAAGGTCAAAGTATTGTGCGGGCCCGTCCTGACTCTTAGCTTCTGAAACCGCCCCTGTTCTCAAATTATCACCTGCTGATGGACTGGCGAGTGAGTGGCGGCAAGGATTCCCGTTTCTGTACGAATCCCACGTGAGGAATTCGAGGCCCTCGTGCGAGGCGTATTTTCGTACAAACAAGCCAGTCCTGCCTAACAATAAACATGCTGATTAGAACAACCTTATGCGAATCTTAATTGCGGAAGACGATCCAGCCCTGGCCAGCTCTGTGAAAAAAGGGTTGGAAGCGGAATACTACGCGGTGGATATTTCGCCCAATGGCGAGCATGCCCGCGCAATGGCCGCCGAGTTCGATTACGACCTTCTAATCCTCGATCTGAGCCTGCCTCTGCTCGATGGAATTACAGTTCTGCGATCTCTGCGGGAGTCCAGGCCACGCATGCCGATTCTGGTTTTGACGGCCCGCAATCGCGTTGAAGACCGGGTGGAATGCCTGGATTTGGGCGCGGACGATTATCTGAGCAAGCCGTTTTCTTTCGTGGAATTGGCCGCCCGCATCCGGGCTTTGCTTCGCCGAAGCAATCTGCCCCTGGCTTCGACCCTCACTGTCGCGGACCTGAAACTTGATCGCATCGAGCGCAGGGTGGAGCGCGGCGGACGAAAAATTGATCTCACGTCCAAGGAATTCGCCTTGCTGGAATACATGATGCGAAACGTCGGGCGCCGAGTGACTCGCGCCATGATTATCGAGCACGTCTGGAATCTCTCCTTCGACACTTCCACAAACATCGTGGATGTTTACGTTAACTACCTGCGCCGCAAAATGGATAAGGATTTTTCAAGTCCTCTCATTCATACGGTTCGCGGCGTTGGTTATGAGTTGAGCAACCATGCGCCAGCGCAATCGCCACAATTCCACGTTTAGTCCCGTTCACGGACGAATTCCCTATAAGGGAATGATTCGTGCCTGTAAGACATTTCTAATCCGGCCCTAATCAGGTTCTAACCCTGCGGGAATTAAATCGCAGTTATACGCAGCACCGCCGTTCGCCTGCCTTCCTTGCCTTTGAGTTCTCCCCCCAAAGCGGAAGTTTTGTATCCGGCTGCGGCGCGATTTGTCCGAATCGGACCTTGAATTGGGGGAACAAGAACATGCCATCGAAGGAAAATAAATCCGTAGGAAGCGCCTGGAACGACGACGAGAAGCGAGAAAGTCTTCTCATGCAACAGCTCCCCCAAGTGCGCTACATTGCGCGCCGAATCCATGACCATCTCCCGCGGCACGTTCTTCTCGATGATCTTGTACACGCAGGCGTGCTTGGCCTGATTGACGCAATGCAGAAATTCGATTCTGAAAAGCATGTGCAGTTCGCCTCGTATGCCAAGTTCCGCATTCGCGGCGCGATCCTCGACAGCCTGCGAGAAATGGACTGGAGTCCCCGCGACCTGCGACGCAAGGGACGCCGCTTGGAAGAGGCGTACAACAAACTCCGCAGCGAATTGGGACACAATCCCAATGAGCCCGAGCTTGCAGCCGAGTTAGGCATGGGGTTGCGCGATCTTCAACTATTGCTTGGAGAAATTGACGGGCTCGAAGTCGGCAGCCTGCGCGTGCTTTCTCCCCGCGACGGCAAAGAGGAAGATCTTTGCGAATACCTGCCCAACGAGGCGGATGAAACTCCGCTGATCTTGTGCCTGCGGTCGGAGATGAAACAATTGCTGACCAATGCCATCGAAGAGCTGCCCAAGAAAGAACAGCAGGTGCTCGTGTTGTATTACTACAAAGAATTGACTATGAAAGAAGTCGGCGCAGTCTTAGGAGTAGGAGAATCCAGAGTTTCCCAAATTCATTCCGTCGCGGTAGTACGCCTACGGGCGCGCATGGGACAGCTGACCGGCGAGCCGAGCCAGCCGAATGACGAACAGGCGAATGCAGCCTGGGCGTAGAAGAATTGCCGAACCGCTTGCCGGACATGAAAAAGCGTCGTCGCGGATGATCACTTTGAAAGGGCGGGACTTCAGCCCCGCCGATGCTCAAGTCCCAAGATTTACGGCGCGGCTGAAACAGGCTGCGGAAAATGAAGAGAATGCGGGGAAAAGGGAAGGGCCCGACTTTCAGTCGGGCCGTAAATGCTGCAAAATCAGTAATCGGCCCGACTGAAGGTCGGGGCCCTTCTCGGCTAGAATGAGTTTTTCCGCAGCCTGTGAAAGCCACCCCTTTCAAAGCTGGGCAGTCTGACGAGTAGTCTTATAATTTCGCCTCAGCTGCTACTTACCGCCGGCGATCTGATCCACCGACAACAACGCATTCATCGAGCCGGAGCGGAATCCTTCCAGATCAAGCGTCACGAATTTGAAACCCAGCCCTTTGAAGATCTTCGTAAACCGCAACGCCATTTCCGCATCGAGCGCGGCGGCCATTTCATCCCGCGCGATTTCGATCCGCACTATATCTCCATGATGACGAACTCGAAATTGGCGGAAACCCAAACCCCGTAATGCGTCCTCCCCTTGCTCGACCACGCTTAACGACTCGCGCGTGACGGGCGTCCGTATTCGATCCGCGACGATAGGCACGCGGACGCGGGCTTATCCCAAACGCGAAGCCCGGCGGCGCGGGCCATTTCCCGGATGTCGCTTTTCCCGAGGCCTACATCAAGAAGAGGAGCCGCGACGTGGTGACGCTTCGCCGCTGCCTGCCCGGGACGAAAATCTCCCTGGTCATCAAGGTTCACGCCATACGCGATCGAATCGAAGCCGCGGCTGTCGCGAAACTTTTCCATCACGGTAAATAATTCATCTTTGCAATGAAAGCAGCGGGAAGCGTCGTTGCGAGCGTATTCCGGGCTGTCGAGTTCCGAGGTCGCCACAACTTCCAATGGGATACCCTGCTCCTGCGCGAATGACACGGCATCGGCAAGCTGGGCCCGCGCCAAGCTGGGAGAATCCGCGATGACCGCGAGCATTTTCGCCCCAAGCACCTGATAAGCCGCCCATGCAAGAAAAGCTGAATCCACTCCGCCGGAATAAGCAACCAGAGTTCGTCCCAGATCGCGCAGGTTGGCATCGAGAGCAGCGCGCTTGGAGGTCAGATCAGTGGCGACGGGCATGAAACTATTCTAACCCGCCAGTTGTAGGAAGCGGCGGGTGGCCCAGCCTTTCGCGTTCTTTGCGAAGGCTGGGGATGTTCACTCATCACAGACAATGAAAGGCAGTTAATCGTAGTCTAGCTCCGTGCCTTGGGGATTGAAGCGCTATCAGCAAACGCGAGAATTGCATTTCATTACATTTTGCTGCTATCACCGGCACGTTCGGCTCGGAGACGAAACTGCCCGCAACGAGTTTGTCATTGCTCTCGAAAGGGTGCGGAAGTGGTACGGATTTTATGTTACGGGTTATGTTGTCATGCCCGAGCATGTGCATCTGCTCATGAGTGAACCGAAGCGGGGAACGCTTGCGCTATCCTTACAAATGCTGAAGCAGGTCGTCTCGCGGAAATTGGGCGTCAGGCACGGCAAAGAACCATTCTGGCAGCCGCGATATTATGACTTCAATGTGTGGAGCGAGAGGAAGGTCTCCGAGAAGCTGCGTTATATACATCGCAATCCGGTGAAGCGTGGCTTAGTCGCATCGCCGGAAGAATGGGCATGGAGCAGCTTTCGGCACTATGTTACGGGCGAATATGGCGGAGTGGAAATCGAGTCGCAATGGACGGCGCGTGAGCGGGAGCGACTTGGGATTTATCCGACAGTGCGCCGAGTTAGCTAAAATCCACAGCTTTCGCAAAGAACGCGAAAGGCTGGGCCACCCGCCAGCTGATTCTTGGTGTTGGCGGCAACGTTTAAAGATGGCGCGGAGCCGAGCGTAACATTCTGCTTCAACAAGTTGCCGTAACGGTCGTAGCCGAAACTCAATCCCCAGGCGGTTTCCAAGGCGGTATGACAAAAACCATGGCCGACATTATTGTCCCGACTCTTGCAAAACTGCGCAAAGATGCGGGCCGCCATTTCTTCTTGGGATACTAAGGAGAGCAAAATGTCACAAAGATGGGCTAGCCAGCCGAGTAAGCTGGCATCGTATCCAAAATGTTCGTGGGAATGAATCAGCTGGAGCAAAGATCAAAAACGTCAGCGCGGGCCGCATGAGTTCCCACCTTTACAAAGGGCGTAAAGGTGGGCCAGCCTCCAAGAGGATCAGTAAGAGACGGAGCGTTCCCGGGTGCGGAATCCAGTCAGCTAGTGTCATAGGTGTCGAGGAAAGTATGAGCAAAGCGCCTACAAAAACAGATGCCCAGCAGCCGAGGAGGATTTCTGAGGACATTATCCTTCCACCTTCTTTTCTCTCGCGAGTACCTGTGGCAAATATACGAAGAAACAGTAAAGGCAACTTCCGTACCATGGCCCCACGAGCAAAATGACAAACCATGCCCGCTTCGTCCAAACCCTCGAGCCATCGAGTCGTACCCAGTATAACCACATGCCAAAGTAGATAAGAACTAGTCCGATCGGGCCCAATATTTCAAGAGCAGCCCAAAAAATCCGCAACGAGTAGGACATTCTCGCCGGGTGTATCCAGCCCAGGAAAATAGGAGTCAAAGCGAGAGAACACAAGGCCGACAGGGTAAAAAGCAAGACACCCTGATGGCCGATTATCCAACGGTCAATGGAAACCCAAGGCCAAGACTTACTATGCTTCTCAAACCTTATCGGAGTCAAGGATTTCCTTTCTCAGAGTTTGGTGATGTTGTGCTCTTGACCTGCGCCAGCTTCTGTACACTTAAGAATACGATAACTTTCATTTTGGACCGCTTTCCGTACTTCGATGAGAACATACCAGTGTGCCGATCAGTGGCATGATCTCTATTGGCATGTATAAGGATTTTGGCATTTGGGGCGGGTGGCCCAGCCTTTCGCGTTTTTTGCGAAGGCTGGGGATGTTCATTCGTCACAGAAAAAGTGCGGAGCTAAACATAGTCTAGCTTCATGCCGTGGGGATTGAAGCGGTATCAGCAGACTCGGGAATTGCACTTCATCACATTTTGCTGTTATCACCGTCGTGTTCTGCTCGGAGACGAAACTGCCCGCAATGAGTTTGTCATCGCCCTCGAAAGCGTGCGAAGGTGGTATGGATTCTATGTTACGGGCTACGCCGCAGGAAGCGTGGACCAAACCAATACGTATGTCTTCGAAGTCATTCCGCGCGGGGTTGCCGAGGGCGGGATCGAAGTCGTTGCAGTACTGGAGCACCGGCAACGGCGATGACACCATGGTCAATATGTGGAATCCTGCCGATGAAGCTCAGGATTTTGTTGTCACTCTGTTTTTTGGCCTTCCCGATGGAACGCAGGGCCACTATCTATGGCCGCTGCACCTCGAAGGCAGAGCCGCGAGGACGTTCAATGTTTCGCAAATCATCCAGAATCAAATTCCGGACTCGGAGGGAAATATCATTCCCGCAATCGTCCATGAAGGCGGCATCAAGATCGCGGGTAGCCAGGCGGAGAATGAGCATATCTTGCTTGCCGTTGACTCGGGAATCTACAACGTGCGCAAGGCAACATGCGGCCCTGGGTGCCAGGTTTGCAATGGATACACCGGAGCGGGGCTTCTCGCGAACCCCTCAATCGTAGCGGTTCAGAGTACAAATCAGCTTTACTTCATAGGAACCTGGGGCACGGGTGGGCAATACCAACTTCCAGGCTCGTGGTATAGCTACCAACCCAGCATTGCGACAGTCGGCGTCAGCAGCGGGGTTGCGTCCGGCGTCAGTCCCGGTTCAGCATTAGTGTACTCGGAATCATCACCGAACCAGCCGGTCGAGGTCACGCCTTTCTGTGGAGGGGGTGGTTGCCCGACTACAGCCTTTTTTGCCGAGGCTCCGGCGAACGTCGTCCAAGTCCAAGTCACGGGCGCAGATATCAGAACAACGATGTTGACGTTACCCTAACCGGCCCAAGTGGGCTGTCCGGGACCTTAACAATCATCGTTAATGGCAGTCCGAACAATGCCCCTTCGTTCCTTGCCAGCGGGGGTGCCGCATCGGGGGCGGGACAATACCAAGTACCAATGAATCGCCCGGGCCTGTCTGTCTGCTGACACTTATACATCAACTACTGCAGACTGGACGGCGGCGGCGGCGTTTTCCTAACACACTCACTCTGTCGCGGAAATGGATCGTTCGTGGAACCATAAGACACTCTCAGATACAACACGGTTTATGAGTCAGCCTGCCCAACCACGACCCAAACGGCGAACTTGTACACCGGATCAGGTGGCAGCTGCAGCTGGCAGACTGTGACGTTGCGGAGCCAATATGTCTCCCAAAATGAGATTAACGGAACCGGTGTCTCTCAAAATTACGGAGTCTTGAAATATGATGACGGCCGATGCGCGGGATCCTACCCTTCAGGGGCCAATAGCAGCAACTCCTTGCTAAAGGTCTCGAGCGTTACGGGTCAATGCAACACGACGCTAATAGGTGGTGATTCCGTGGCGACGAATCCAGGTCCGTTCTATAGCAACCCCTACGGCTGTGCTGACAACTTAGAACTGGTCAACAGCAGCAATCAGAATGCTTACCTGAAGCACGTAGCCGACCAATGCGCGAACACTTCTCAGGGATGCGCAGATGGCCATATGGATAATTACAGTAGTACCCAGGCGTGCAGTGGGCGCGCTGTCGGTGACCTGCCAGGAAGCCCGTACTGGACGGTAGACGATCAATAGGAGGAAACCATGCGCGGATTCCTGTGCGTAACGCTTCTAACGCTTGCGATCTTGTGCATCCCCTCTGTGGCCCAGGGGGACGCCGATTATAACAAATCGCTTACTGGACCGGCCATCACGTTCGACCCGGCACATCAGAAGCCCGTCTCATACTCCGACAAATCGATCCGAGTCGATTTGATTATCGGAAAAGAGCGAGACTCTTTAAGTATTTTGTCTCGTGCTAGCGGTGCCGAAAAACGTGTTGACCTACCGGAAGAGATAGCTCAGGTTGACGAGATCAGGAAAGTCGTCGGCAATAAGCTGGTTGTGCGAGGTATGGTGAACGGCTCGGGATCTGAAATCGCCGTCATCGATATCCTTTCGGCTCGGCAGATTGACAAATTCCTGTGTTATGGCCCTAGGGTCTCGCCTGACGGACGGTATATCGCATTCGTCAAGTTTTATCCGTCTCACTTCGCTGAGGGCACTGAGGACCATTATATGCTGTACGACCTGGACAAGAGTCCACGGAATAACCGTCCGCCAGTCGCGGCTGGCGACGATTGGCAGACAGTCGGCATCTGCATCTACCCAACAGGAATCGGCAACAAAGCCTTCGACAACGTAAGGCGGCCAGAGGGCAGTCAACATTCGTCTAGGTCTGAATTCTATTGGAACCCGGGAAAGGAGGAAGTTTTCTTTGCGGACCAGGTCGATTCTGATGATCAGATAACACTGGTCATCGCTGACGTCGGAACAAACGAGCATCTCTCCCTAAGAACCGCGGAGCAACGCACCGATCAGCTGTGTGCCAGTATAAAAGCGGCAGCGTCGGCGTCGTGTTCGCTTCTCGTGCGCAGAGCGGAGTTCAAGAACGGAATTAGGCCCATGATTACCGCATTGTTTGAGATACTGGAGAGGCGGCAGTTGAAAACGGTGGAGTATAGCGCCTCTAATTTTCATGCGGGAAGCTGATTTCAAGGCATGAGAATCTTCATTGCTATCCTTGCTTCGCTGCCTTTATTGGCTGCGGCCCGGTCGTCTTCGCAGCTTAACCTTGTCATCCTGTGGAACAATGCGAGCCTGCAAGGCGCCCGAGACGCTAATTGCGGGCGCCGATGGTTGCCCGCGCGCTCGCTATCACTCATACCTGCATGTACGACGCGTGGGCGGGTTATGATGACCGCGCTGTCGGAACGCAATTAGCTGGGGCGCTGCGGCGTCCTGCGTCCGAGCGAACGTCGGCCAACAAAGAGCGTGCGATCAGCTATGCGGCGTATCGGGCGTTGGTTGACGTGCTGCCGGGTGACGCGGATTCGGTATACGTCCCGCTGATGAAGAAGCTGGGATACGATCCCAAGGACAACTCAACCGACATCGAAACGCCAGAGGGAATCGGCAATGTGGCTTGCGCCGCCGTGCTGGAATTCCGTCATCACGACAAATCCAACCAGTTGGGCGATCTCGCTCCCGGCGCTTACTCCGACTGGACGCGCTTCATGCCCGCGAACATGCCCGGAACCATCCCCATGCGCCTGCCCGCAATCCATCCGATAGACGTGAGCCGCTGGCAGCCGCTGATCTACGTGGACTCCAGCGGCAGCCTGGTGACGCAGATGTTCATGGGCGCGCATTGGTGTTTCGTGACGCCATTCGCCATGGCGTCCGGGGACGAATTTCGCGGGGCAGTAGAAAGCTCGCCGCCAGCGGTCTATGGCTCGGACAGAATACCGCCAGCAGGCCGAAGAGCTGGTCGCAATGAGCGCAGGATTAACCGACGAGCAGAAGATGATCGCCGAATATTGGTCGGACGGGCCGGAGATATCCGGAATCGAACAAGCGCCCGGACGCTGGGCGCGGTTCGCACAATTCGTCTCCGCCAGAGACCATCACACCCTCGACGATGATGTGAAGATGTTCTTCGCGCTGACGAACGCGATGCTCGACGCCAGCATCGCTGCCTGGGACGCAATGCGAGCCTACGATTCGGTGCGTCCGATCACCGCCATACCGTTGGTCTTCAACGGCAAAAAGATTCGCGCCTGGGGCGGTCAGGGCAAAGGCACGGTCGAAATGGATGCGTCGCAGTGGACTCCATATCGGCCCGCGACGCTTCCCACTCCTCCGTTCCCAGATTTCGTTTCTGAAGAAAGCACGCTTAGCGCCGCCGCCGCGTCAATCCTGTCCTCGTGGACGGGAAGCGACCGCTTTGGCGACTCCGTAACATTTCCCGTAGGGAGTTCGAAAATCGAGCCGGGAATCACTCCAGCGCATTCCGTAATTTTGCGATGGGAAACTTTCAGCGACGCCGCGAACCAGGCGGGACTCTCCAGCATCTACGCAGGGACCCATTTCCACCGCGCCGATCTGGCTGGCCGCACGCTTGGCCACCTCGCCGCCGAGAAAGCCTGGTCCAAAGCAGCAAGCTATTTCGATGGAACCTCAAAGTTTCAGATCCACAACGAAACGAAGATCAGCGAGAGCACAGTACTCGGGCATTCCAACCAAAAATCCAATGAGTGACGCGCCCGGCTAAAAGTCAGCCTTCGCAAACGAAATGCTGAGCACCGATCTCGTTCGCAGAATGAATATTAAAAGAGGAAAGCCGGACTGGTTGGTCCGGCTTCGTCCTACACCACCTTCGGGGAACTACCTGTTTATGAAACTCCCCGCAGATCTCAAAATTTAATCAAGAAAAAAGCACTCCATTTCGCCACCAAATTACATCACCAACGCCAGGTTCTCGAGCTCGAGCTGTAACACGGGCATCGCGCACCCGGACATTTCCACTCGGCCGACGGCATCCATCGCCGCCTCGGGCGAAACGCCATAACCCCTGCCCATGAGGAATACCTGAACCAGCTCCGCCGCCTCGCGGGAGTCAATCAGGCCCCCCTGGAGCAGGTCGTTTCTTAAAGCCATCAGTTCCGTCGTTGTGAATCTTTCTTTCATGTCTTTCATGGCCGTCATCACCTCCGACTCCGACCTCATCAACTCTTAATCATTAGACTCCGTCAGTGTCACGAACGTTGCATGCAATTTCAATGCCGATCTACAGGCTTTCCTATATATACGTTGGGAGAGTCTTTCTAGTTTCTTAAACCCTTTGAAATTCACAAAGTTGTGGTGAGAAGCAATGGCCCGATGCGGGACCAGTCGCAGAAGAGACAGTCTCAGTCGGTCTCGGAAAGTGACAGTTTGTGTCGTTTAGGGAACTGGAGCGTTCTAAAGTTGATTTTGTTCCCGCCAGGGAACGGCCCTTTCATTCGGGTGTCCTGAGGGCCTCTTGGTTTGAAAGGGCCGACTTCAGTCGCCGTAACACGCTCGCCTTGAGTAACTGCGGAACCAAGGCTCCGCCCCTTCAATCTCTCGCGCATTTGATTTAACAGGCCCGGAAGGTTGACCCGTCCCGATGGAAATCTAAAGCCGCCTAAGCCTCCAACTTCTTCGCCACCAACTCGTTTACCAGCTGGGGATTGGCCTGGCCCTTGGACGCCTTCATGACCTGGCCGACAAAGAAGGCCGAAACCGTCTTTTTCCCGCCGCGATACTGCTCCAGCTGCTTGGGATTCGCGGCAATGACTTCATCAATGATTTTCTCCAGCGCAGAAGTATCCCGAGACTGCTCCGGCCTGCCTTCGTCGTCATAAACCTGCGGAAAGTCTTTGGATCGCTCGAAGCTCAAGTCATATAAGTCTTTCAACATTTTGCTGGAGATGGCCCCGCTCTCGACCAGATCGGCGGAAACAGCGACGCCGTTCATGGAGATGGGAGACTGCTCAATGTCCAATCCCCTGGCTTTCAGCCTTCCCATCAATTCACTCTGGACCAGATTGGCCACGCGCTTGGGATTTTTCGCCGCCTTCGCCGCCTCTTCAAACTGGTCGGCGAGAGTTCGGGACAAAGTCAGCACACCAGCGTCTTGCTCGCTGATGCCATAATCCGCCACCATTCGCTTACGTCGAGCCTCGGGGAGTTCGGGCAGAGTCTTAAGGATTTCAGATCGCCACTTCTCATCCACCACCAGCGGAAGCAGGTCAGGCTCGGGAAAATAACGATAGTCGTGAGCCTGCTCCTTCGACCGCATGCTATATGTCTTGCCTTCGCCGGAGTTGTAAAGGCGAGTCTCCTGCGTGATCTTGCCGCCCGACTCAATCACTTCAATATGGCGGGCAATCTCGTATTCCAGGGCTTCGCGAATGAAGCGGAAAGAATTCACGTTCTTGACTTCCGTCTTGGTGCCGAATTGCTTCTGTCCTCGCGGCCGCACGCTGATATTGGCGTCACAGCGCAGCGATCCCTCCTCCATATTGCAGTCGCTCACGCCGGTATAAAGGATGATTTCTTTCAGGCGCGTGAGGTATTCGTACGCCTCTTCGGGCGACGCAATATCAGGTTCGCTGACAATCTCAATTAGCGGAACGCCGCTGCGGTTCAGGTCAATCGCGGTGGTTTCTGAGGACGCGGCAAAATCCTCGTGGAGGCTCTTTCCCGCGTCTTCTTCGAGATGCAATCGGGTGATGCCAATTTTCTTCGGCCCCGCAGAAGTCGAAATATTGATCCAGCCATGCTCGGCCAGAGGCTTGTCGTACTGGGAAATCTGGTATCCCTTGGGAAGGTCAGGATAAAAATAATTCTTCCGGGCAAAGATCGAAGTCTCATTGATGCGGCAATTGATTGCGATCGCGGCCAGCGTCGCAAACTCTACAGCCTTGCGATTAAGCACAGGCAACGCTCCGGGTAGGCCAAGGCAAACAGGGCAAACATTCGTATTGGGAGGGTTCCCGAACTTCGTTGAGCAGGAGCAGAAAATCTTGGTCGTCGTCAAAAGCTGGACGTGGACTTCCAACCCGATCACGGGCTCATACTTGGCGCGGGCCGGAGTCGAGATGGCGGTTGATGTTGCCATAGGCAGATATTATAGAGGCTCCCGCCTGCGTAGACCCAGACGTCCCCTACGTGATGCGTCGCACGCTAGTTCTTCCCCAGCGGCACGTCGAAGTACATCAACTCATCGCCTTTGGCGTCGCGGACGCCCGTGAGATAGAGATGCGAGCCCTGCATCGCGTCCGGCATTCCGGATATATCAAAAAATAAGAACCCAGCCCTGGTGCTATGTGGTTCGACAGCGCGCGCCGCAAACTGCGCGTCTTGAATTTCAGTCATCGCTTTCTTGCTCACCCCGCCACTCGCCTTTTTGGTTGGGAACGGCAGCGGATAACTCGAGGTGTGAGCGTGAGGATGGGAAAGCCGCCGATATATGTCGTCAGCCGAAGATGGAGTCAGCTTCGTACGATCCGCCGTAACCAGCTCCGCGTGCATGTCGGTCAGAGCGACTGGTTGATCTCCATCATTCGTGATCACTACAAAAACCGGCAGAATTCCCAAATCGCCGTAATGAACGGAAAAAATGCTGGCCTTGGCTGTCGTGTCATAAGGATCTAGCGCTGTGCAGACCCGTTCGTCCGAATGGTAGTCATGCGCCGCATAGGATGCGGCCGGCTGTGGCTTTGGCATCACGAAATCCTTCGCGGCAAAACATACGTCCGGCACGGCCACAACCAATAGGAGTAAAGCGGTGGTCAATCTTCCGCGACTGCGCTGCATGGTCACCGATTATAGGATGCATGCCGCTCAATTAGTACTGTCTCCGGCGAATTCCCCGATGAGCGTTAGAATGGCGCTTCGCTATGTATTGGCTCTACAGTGCGGCGCTCGCTGCTGGCTTGCTTCTTAGCCTGCCTTATTGGCTGTTGGAATTTGTACGTCATGGAAAGTACCGCGGCGGATTGAGCGAGCGATTCGGAAAAGTTCCGCTGCGGCTCCGTAGTCAACACCAAAAGCCCGTGATTTGGATTCACGCCGTCTCAGTGGGCGAGGTCGTCGCAATCACCGGCCTTGTCTTTGAACTGCGAAGGCAATTCCCGCAGCATCGCGTCGTGGTCTCAACCACTACCGCTACCGGACAGAAGATGGCGCGACAGCGATTCGGCGAAGATTCAGCCTTCTATTTTCCTCTGGATTTTGCATTCGCGATCCGCCCTTATTTGCGATTGCTGCGGCCACAATTGATTGTTCTGGCAGAGACCGAGTTCTGGCCAAACTTTCTTCGCCAGGCGCATCATAGCGGCGCGAAAATTGCCGTCGTCAATGCCCGAATCTCAGACCGCTCATGGCCCGGTTATCGTCGCTTTCGCCGGATTGTTACACGAATCCTAAAAAATGTTGACCTGTTGCTGCCCCAGACCGAAGAAGATTCGCGGCGGCTTCGCGATATAGGAGCGGTCCCCGGGCGCACCGAGGTCAGCGGAAATCTCAAGTTCGATGTGCCGATACCTTCACCGCCCGCGATAGTGGACAATCTCCGTTTAGCCCTCGAAGGCGTCCATGCCGGACCCGTGCTGGTTTGTGGAAGCACGATGGACGGCGAAGAATCGCTGCTGCTACAGGCTTTTGAAAATATTCTGGTCAGTCATCCGCGCGCCGTGATGATTTTGGCTCCCCGCCGTCCCGAGCGCTTTGCGGAGGTCGCGGCTCTGCTGGAGAAACTCCATATCCAATTCTGGCGGCGTTCTCGCTGGCAAGGAGAGCCGATTTTCGGCGGCGTCTTTCTGTTGGATACGATCGGAGAACTCTCAGCGCTCTATGCCCTCGCTGATGTCGCATTCGTCGGCGGAAGCTTGGTCCCGATGGGCGGCCACAATATTATTGAGCCCGCATTGTATGGCGTGGCTATCGTGACCGGAAATCACACCGACAACTTCCGGGACATCGTTGGATTGTTTCAAAGCCGGGGAGCTGTTCGCATCGTTGGTCCCGCCGAGCTTCCTCTAGTGCTTATGGAACTATTATCGAATGATGCCGAAAGAGCTGCTCTGGGCCGAAATGCCGCCGAAACCCTGCGCTCGCAAATGGGCGCGACGAAGAAAACCGTCGAAGCATTATGCAAATTGTTGGCAAACCCGGGCGCCGCAATAGCACCCACTCCCGAGAGCGCGTCATGAGTGTCTCGCGCATGAATCCTTTCTCAATCATCTTCGGATCAGGCGTTGCGATCCGTAACACGCTGTTTGATCGCGGGATATTCAAAGCTCGCACGTTGCAGGGCCCGGTTATCAGCGTTGGTAATATTTCGGTGGGCGGCTCCGGCAAAACTCCGTTCGTGATTTTGCTCGGCCAGTTGCTGCTTGATCGCGGGATAAAGTTCGATATTTTATCTCGCGGCTACGGGCGTCGCAGCCGGGGAGCGGCGTTAGTGGATCCCGCGGGATCGGCCGATGACTTTGGCGATGAACCTTTGCTTATCGCCCGAAAGCTGAACGTTCCAGTTGTTGTTGGGGAAGACCGCTGCGAAGCGGGAGTTTTTGCCGAAAATAAATTCGGCCCGCAGATTCACCTGTTGGACGACGGATTTCAGCATCGTTCTCTCGCCCGCAATTTCGATATTGTCCTCGCGAGCCAGGAGGACGCAAATGATCGTCTGCTGCCCGGTGGCCGCCTGCGCGAACCACTCGCTTCCCTACGCCGGGCCGATGCCGTCGTGCTAACGAACAACACACCGCCGGAATTATTTCCGTTAGAAGGAAAGTTGACCTGGCACATCCGGCGCGGCATCGCTGTAGCCAACGTGCCAACTCATCCAATTGTCTTTTGCGGCATTGCGCGGCCCCAAGCGTTCGTCTCGCAGTTGCGCGGTGCCGGAATAATCGCAGCCGCCGAGTCTTTTTTATCGCGACCACCATGCATACACAGACCTGGACATTCGCGAGCTTCTTAAATTGAAAGACAGAACTGGGGCGGGTGGTTTTGTAACCACTGAAAAAGACGCGATCAACCTCGGGCCCCTTCGAGCCGCGTTAGAGCCGCTAGCCGTGGTTCCAGTAACCTTGGAACTGGCTGACGCCGCTAACGCCGTGGATACCATGCTGCGTACGGTTCGCGAACGCAGCCTTCAGGCATGAGAAAATCGCTGCTGCTCCATTTATGACCAGACATCCCAAAGAAGCCGAGCGGCTCAAGAAGATCGTCGAAGCGTTCTCCGAAATCACTCTCACTGTGTTGGGTGATTTTGTGGCCGACGAATTTGTTTTCGGAGAAATTTCCCGCGTCTCCCGCGAAGCGCCGGTTCTCATTTTGAAATACCGGGAAAAGACCGTGGTTCCCGGAGGCGGCGCCAATGCCGTCAGCAATCTTGCCGATCTTGGCGTGAACGTACTTCCCGTGGGCATTGTGGGAAATGATGAGCCCGGACGGCTCCTATTGAAAGGGTTCCGCCAAAAACATGTTCCCATCAGTGGAATCTTGAAAGGTAGTGGCTACACCACTCCCACAAAAACGCGCATCCTGGCAGGAATGACGCATACATCGCGACAGCAGGTCGTCCGCGTAGACCGGGAACCCGAAGCCGAACCTGACCGGAATCAAAAGCGCGAACTCGTTCTGGCAGCCCGTGAATACGCGCGCGCTTCAGATGCCATTCTGATTTCCGATTACGGTTACGGCGCTGCGACGCCCGCAATTCTGACTTCCATCCGCGAAAAAGGCCGCCTTGATAACATGCCGGTCGTGCTCGATTCCCGCCACCGCATGTTGCAATTTTCTGGCGTGACCGCGGCCACGCCGAATGAGCCCGAAGTCGAGGACGCTCTTCTTACGAAAATTGGTCACAACTGGCCGCAGCTTTGTTCCGCCGGCGAGCAGATCATCTCAAGAATGAAACTTCAGTCTTTGATCATCACTCGCGGGCGCGATGGCATGGCGGCCTTTACCGGAAATCAGAAGCCTGTAGATATCCCAATTTCCGGTTCCGATCAGGTCGCCGATGTGACGGGGGCAGGCGATACTGTGATAGCCACATTTACCGCGGCGTTGGCAGCGGGCGCCACAACGCTGGAAGCGGCGCACTTAGCGAACTACGCCGGCGGAATCGTCGTCATGAAGCGTGGCACAGCGACAGTTTCGCGGGAAGAGTTGCTTCATGCTGTTCAGCAATCTTCGGCGACGACAAGATCTCACTGAGCGCACTCCATTGAGCACGGACAAACTTTTTAATCGTCGCGACTTGAATCGGCAGGTCGCGAAATGGCGTGCCGACGGGGACTCGATCATTCTCGCCAACGGTTGCTTCGATCTGCTTCATGTAGGGCATGTGCGCTATTTGCATGCCGCCAAGAAGCTCGGCGGACGTCTGATCGTCGCCGTCAACTCCGACGAGTCGGCGCGGAGCCTGAAAGGCGAAGGCCGTCCGCTGATGCCGGCCGATGAACGCGCTGAAATTATCGCTGCGCTCGCCGACGTGGATGCAGTTGTCATTTTTCCTGAACCAGACGTGCGCGCTCTAATTCGAGAGATTCGCCCTGACCTTCAAGCCAAAGGAACGGACTATACCGTTGACACAGTTCCTGAGCGCGATGTCGTTACCGAATATGGAGGCCGGGTCGAGATTGTCGGCGATCCTAAAGATCATTCAACTACGGAAATGATTCGCTCGCGCCTCGGAGGCAATGCGCCGCGTTCCTAATATCTATGATGTCGACGGACAGGCACGTCCTCGCCCCGTGCACCTTAGTTGGAAAAGTCTCTTGACGGGCGAGGACGCCCGTCTTTCCATCATCCATGGCACATCCGAACCGACTGCTGATCGTTCGCACGAGCGCAATGGGCGACATCATTCATGCACTTCCGGTCGTAGCCGCCTTGCGAAATTCGTTCCCGGAAACAGAGATCGGATGGGTGGTTGAAGAACGATGGGTGGAATTGCTCTGCTCGCCTCATACTTCACTCGTGGGACCGCGATCGCCAGGCCGTCCGCTCGCCGACAGCATCCACCCCATCAATACAAAAAGCTGGCGTCGCTCGCTCGCGTCGCCCGATACGTGGCGCCAAATTTCCGGCTCAATCGCCGATCTTCGCGAACCTCGCTACCAAGTCGCCATAGACTTTCAGGGATCATTGCGTTCGGGATTGATCTCGCGGCTATCCGGAGCAAAAGAAATTTACGGCTTCGCGAATCCCCGCGAACGTTTTGCCAAAATGTTTTACACCGAGCGAGCGTTTGCCAGCGGCGCGCATGTGATCGAGCAGAATCTTTCCCTCGCGGAAACCTTTGCCGAATCCCGGCTTGAAATCCGTAAGCCGGAACTCCCACGCGATGAGTCTGCCGAGCAGGAATGTGATCGCTATCTGAACGAAAAACGAATCGGCACGTTCGCTTTACTCAACCCTGGCGCCGGATGGGGAGCAAAACAATGGCCGGCAGAACGCTACGGCGAAGTCGCCAAACAGTTGTCAGAAGATGGCGTGCGATGCCTCATCAACTACGGTCCCGGTGAAGAGGCGTTGGCACACAAAGTCGCAGCTTCGAGCGGTGACTATGCCAGCATGATTAATCTTTCGCTAACAAAACTCCTCGCCTTCACGCGTCGTGCCGCTTTGACAGGCACAGCACTCTCACCACCATCCTCAATTGCTTTCGCAAAACCGTCGTACAGCGTAGCATAAGTCTTCGGCTCGACATTCTTGAATACACTTGACTTCGGCTTATCACCATCCAAAACAACTAAAGTCCCAGAGCTTGTTTCATTCTCAATTCCGAAGCCCTTATCGCCGGGCTTCAATCCTGCTTTCAGCTGGTCTTCTTGAACATCGAGATGAAACTTCTTGAAACTTCCTTTTGTTCCGCGAACCCAGAACCGCAACTGCTCAGTCTCGACACACATCACGCCTGCCTTGGCAGTAACCAATGGCCCACCAGCTCCGTATCCAAGCATGACGAGTAATGCTGTCAGGCTCTGCCTCCCCATCATTCCTCTGGTTCGAAAACACGGCCGTGACGCTCTTGGGCATGCCAAATAGGACATACACTTGATCAATCAGATGAGTTCCCAAGTCGTACACGACTCCTCCGGCTTGATCCATTGGCAGGTTACCCTTCCAGTTCTCTGGTCTAACAGGCTTATATCTGTCGAAGTGAGTTTCGAACTCTACAACTCTACCAAGCGTCCCATCGGCCATCAGTTTCCGCACGGTCAGGAAATCTGTATCCCATCTCCGGTTCTGGTATACGCAGATCAGCTTGCCTGTTTTCTTAGAGATGTCGACAAGCTGCTGTGCTTCTGCAGAGGTGGGCACGAATGGCTTCTCGACCAAGACGTGTTTTCCAGCCTCGAGAGCGGACTTGGTGAAGGTCAAGTGGGTATCAGGGGTGGTGGTTATGACTATGAGTTCGATTGACGGATCTGCGAACATCTCGGGGGCGGAATGGTAGATTTTGGCGGATGGGTGGTCTTTGGAAGCATCGTCGTTAGGTTTTGGGGTTCGTTGAACGATGGAGTGGAGTTTGAAGGCGGGCGTTACTTGAATTAGAGGGATATGGAATACTTTTGCGGACATTCAGGGAGGATGTTAGTTGGCTCGAACTTAGTCAGGAACTGTTGAGACGTACCCATATCCAATCACGCCGACGTTGTATGTTTTGGCTGCCATCGTGGAATTGTTTGTGGTGAACTGAGGTCCGGGGAAGAATTTGGGGGATTTATAGAGATAGATGTGAAGGAATACAGGAGCTTTATACCATCACCCGTTGAATGCGAGTCTGAAAAAGACCTACCTCAATTGGCGAATCATCAGCATGTCCTTTGTAGAAATGACGATGGTGGGGCCAAGAGGGGTGGGATGTCGGCCATATCTTCGGAGAGAATTTTCCCCATTACTTCGTATTGTATATGGAGGCCGGCAGACCCCTTGTGGACGATCCGGGCTTATTGCTGTCATGTTCACGGCTGCAAAAACATCAACCCGTTGGTGACATGGGATGTGTGCAGAAATCTCCGAGATTCTGAATTTTCCCTCGTGTCCTGTTCAAATGGCCAAATGAGCCAGGGGTTTGATAATAGTCACGTGAAATGGCGTCGCTTAGGTAAATCGCGCCTTCCATGGACGCGGCGACGCGGTCGCGTTAACCTTAATCTCCAAAACACATCTCCCCCACATTCACATCGGCAGAAGGCAAAGATGTTCAAACCCTTCAAGCCCCCTCTTCTCAAGAGTGTTGCAAAGCCAGCTTCAATTTCTCCAATTGACCTCACTGAGTCGGATGATGAGCCCGTACATCGCCCATACAAGAAACGAAAGTTGTTAGTACACGTCGTGGAAGACAGTCCACCTCCAACCAAAGCCCCGAATGCATCGTCAGCTGTCCTTGCTCCACGTAAACCATTGCTCGTTGTCAAAAATCCCACCGAGTTGAGGCCTACCTATGATGCTTTTGCGGAAGGTCCAGAAGGATATTATATGGTTCTTTGGTACGAACTCAATACTTTAACGATGTACAACCGTTAATTTTAATGCATAGGCGAAAGTTTACCGCGAAGAAGCATAAGACGTGGGACGGGGATGGCGTGCTCTCTGTACACGGAGGCTACGCGCATCTACAAGATATATCGGGACGAGAGATGGGGAGGAGCATGTACAAGGACCCTCTGCTTCCAGGCAGTACTTTAAGCATAGGGGGGAAAGATATCGAAGTAGACTCCGTCATAAGTAAGGAGGACTTTCTGGCTGGACGACCATTTCTCAAGACGTCGACCTCGGCGAAACGTACGCCAAGTAGTGGCAGCAACAGCAGTCCAGCAACGAAGCCGCCGAAGGCACCAACCAGTCTGCCAAAGGGTAAAGTGCAACTCCCTGGACCGAAGAAGGAAGAGGCATCTGAAATGGAAATTCCTGCAAAAAGTTTCTACGCCAATACGAACAGAAGTGCGGCCACCAAGGCACACTTCAAGAATCCTCTTTTGGCGACTACCATGATGCCACAGAAGAAAAGTGGCGGACCTACCCCACGACACGAACCCAATGCCGCGGGAGCTCTGGTCATGAAGAGACCCACAGACGTTCCTAGAGGCAAGGAACTTGTGGATGTTGTTCTGGATCCATTCTTAGGCCAACATCTTCGAGAGCATCAACGAGAAGGGGTCAAGTTCATGTACGAATGTGTCATGGGAATGAGAGAATTCAATGGACAAGGTGCTATCTTGGCCGATGAGATGGGTCTGGGCAAGACTTTGCAGACAATCGCGCTGTTGTGGACCCTTCTGAAGCAGAACCCAATTCATGGATCTGATGGTGTCATTAAGAAAGCGTTGATTGTTTGCCCAGTCACTTTGATTTCCAACTGGAAGAAGGAATTCCGGAAATGGCTTGGCAATGAGAGGCTTGGTGTCTTCGTTGCGGACGGCCAGAAGATCAAGCTCACTGATTTCACGCATGGAAAGAGTTACAGTGTCATGATAATTGGATACGAGAAGCTCCGATCTGTACAAGATGAACTCAAAAAGGGAGCCGGAATCGATATTGTGGTAGCAGACGAGGGGCATAGACTCAAAACGGCGCAAAATAAGTCGGCGAAGGCTATCAAATCGCTTAACACTCCTATGCGAATCATCTTATCCGGGACACCAATTCAGAATGATCTTTCAGAATTTTACGAGATGGTGGACTTTGTCAATCCCGGTCTTCTTGGAACGGCAAATACTTTCAAGAAGGAGTTTGAGGGACCGATATTAAAGAGCAGACAGCCAGAGGCTTCGAAGAAGGACATTGAGAAAGGCTCTGCCAGAGGAGAAGAGCTTGCGTCGACAACTAAGATGTTTATCTTACGACGCACAGCTGAGATCTTGTCAAAATATCTACCACCGAAAAGTGAGTATGTTCTGTTCTGCAGACCAACGCAAGCCCAGGTACAAGTCTATCAACACGTGCTTGCATCACCTTTCTTTGGCAAAGTCCTGGGTCTTGGTAACTCAGAAGCTTCACTTCAGCTCATAACTCTGCTCAAAAAGGTTTGCAATGCTCCGAGGCTGCTGATGAAGAAGAACGAAAATGTACCAAATAACGCAAACATCGCTGAGCTGCTCGAAGCTATCCCATCGGAGATTCTTCAACAAGCACCAGTGAAATCTAGCGCTAAGTTCAGAGTACTTGATCAGATGCTGAAGTGTCTTTCTGAGAAGACAACTGAGAAAGTTGTGCTTGTTTCGAACTACACTTCGACCCTTGATCTTCTTGGCCAACACTTGGCATCTTTATCACTTCCGTTCCTTCGTCTGGATGGCAGCACTCCGGCTGCCAAGCGTCAAGATCTTGTAGATGCCTTCAATCGAACACCTGCATCCAAGAACTTCGCGTTCTTACTTTCCGCAAAGTCAGGTGGCGCTGGCATCAACCTCATCGGAGCTTCGAGGCTGATTTTGTTTGATGTGGATTGGAATCCGGCTACAGATCTCCAAGCAATGGCGAGGATTCACCGAGATGGCCAGAAGAAGCCCGTGAAGATTTACAGGTTCCTGATGGCTGGAGGTATGGATGAGAAGATTTATCAACGACAGGTGACTAAGATGGGACTTGCCGATAGTGTCGTCGACGGCAAGAAAAACGAAGCGAGTTTCACTGCTAAAGAGTTGAGAGATCTGTTCACGCTCAAAGAGGACTTAGCTTGTCAGACTCATGAGCTACTTGGCTGTAGCTGCAAGGGCCTGGGAACTGATCCGCTTCCCCCATCGTGCCTACCAGACCCTGCCGAAATCGACAACAGCTCCGACACTTCAGCTGACAGCGATGATGATATGCTCTTTCCTCCTATTCACGGATTGGTTGCTGCAACGAAAGCCAATGTGGAAGCACTGAACAAGAGACAAGCTGAGGAGGAAAAGGCGAGAAGGGTCAAGAAAGCAAAGGGCAAGATGCAAGCTTTGATGCTCTACAGACATATCGACACCAATATTTTTAGAGGAGAGACGGAGGATGTTTTCGGCTACGAGCACGAGGAGGTTACGGCTGTGAAGAAAGCGCTGGGTGATGATGTTTTGGTCAAGGTATTGCAGGACAAGAATAGTAAAATTGGCTTTGTGTTTGCTAAAAGAGATAGAATTTAGGTCATGGGAATATGGTGTTGCATAGAATTGGCGCTTAAGAGGGCATATCATGGCATTCCGTTAGAAGAGGCGCATAGACTCGTATGGCTGAAAGTAGACATTTGGTAGAGAGCTCCTGCTTTGACAACAAAACGGTCAAGAGACAGTTTCGCTTTTCTTCGATTTCTACTTCCGTAGTGGCACAAGAATCTTGCTACCCCTATTCTGCACATGGCTTAAAACCCCCAGGCGTTTGTGCTTTACCTGGATGAAGTGATGGAATATAGAAGATTATTTGTAATTCCATGACCCTTCTCAGTCTAGACATGGAGTGATTCCTATGAGTGATACCAGGCAATGTGATTTCGTCGCCGAGGAGGCGGTGCGGGCACTCATCTAAGCTCAAAGAGGCTAGATCGTATATACCCCTGTAAAGATTTGGAGTCCAAGCCAGATTTCCATTCCGGATAGAGCCACAGTAGCCTCGCACGACTGCCACTCATTTTCTTTAAGATCCTCACCTGCGCCAACTTTGACAGTAATCTAGTTCATGTCCTTGCCATCGAAGGTGCATTTCTCGAGTCTACAGGATTTGCAGGCTATTTTACGACTAGTGCGCAAGACACATTTGCCAACTGGTCTTAAAGACCAAATAAACATTCAAGATGGCCGGAACTGAGTACTCTTACGATGAGCAGGTAATCTCTTATTCTATTGGTCACACGATGAAGTACTAATGTTCTAAAGGGACAATTCTTCCCCTTCTTCGTTCTCACGATCGCGGGTATTGTCACAATCCCATTGACTTACTCTGTCCTCAAACCCAGCTCGGACCCTGGTGCTACCGCACCACGAATAAAAACAGATTTCCGACCAGAGCATGCAGACCTGATCGATGCCCAGCGTAAGGCTCAGAAGAGACGAGAGCGCAAGCTGAAGCGCGGAATCGCTGTGGTGGTGGGGTGGGCAACTATGGCTCTGATGGCCTATTTGATCTTGGTCACTGCGCGAACGATACCAAAGATATGGAATCCCTATGATATTCTAGGAATATCGGACGTATGAATCCTGGTTGTATACACAATGGGAATAAGCTGACGCAATACAGTCTGCCAGCGAGAAGGATATCAAATCACACTATAAGCGCCTCTCTCTAAAATTCCATCCGGATAAGATCAGACCAGACCCAGCGAAGAACCAAACCCTTGAATCCTTAAACGATTACTTTGTCGAACTTACCAAGGCATACAAGGCACTGACAGACGAGGAAATTCGAAACAACTACCAACAATACGGACATCCAGATGGCAAGCAGAGCTTCAGCATTGGGATTGCTCTCCCGAAATTTATTGTCACAGATGGGAATGGAAAATATGTCATTCTGGTCTACGCGGCTTTGTTGGGCGTACTTTTGCCTTACTTAGTTGGATCCTGGTGGTACGGCACACAAAGAATGTCGAAAGAGCAGGTTTTGATCGAGAGCGCCAATAATTTGTTCCGGGAATACAGTGAGGATATCACCGAGGGGGGGATTATTAGTGCTCTGAGTACAGGTGTTGAGTTTCAGAAGACTTTGAAGGGTGAAAAGGCCGAGTCAGGCCTTGAAAGGATAGAATCGAGAGTCCTTGCAGAGCGCGACATGACCGCTCTTGCTGGAGGATTGACGGCTAAGGATCGAACGAAGCTGGAGGACCTGGAAGGCGGCGTGCGACGAAAGGCTCTAGGTCTTCTTTGGGCCTATCTTGGCCGTGTGGAACTTGACGATAGCGCACTCAACCAAGCAAAGATTGAGGTGGCCCCGATTGCTCGCGCTCTCAACGCATCCTTCAACGCTATTGCCCTCGCTTTCGGCTCAACCGGTCCTATTCTCGCTTCGTTCCTGACGGCTCAGAATCTGATTCAGGCCATACCACCAGGTGCTTCACCGCTTCTCCAACTGCCCTATATCACACCTGCTATTGCACGAGCCATCGAAGGGGATGCAAAAACCCACCTCACCTTACAACAGTACATGCAACTCCCAGAAGCCTACCGGCAAAAACTTTCCATTGGAAAGGGTCTGCTGACCGAGTCACAATACCAGACTGCTATGAATGTGGCAAAGCAACTGCCCCGGTTACAAGTGGAGAAGGCCTTTTTCAAGGTGACTGGCGAGAAATATATCACTCCCGGTTCCCTGGTCTCATTTGTCGTCAAAGGTCGCTTTGTTCCGCCTGGAAGTAAGAATGTTCCGGAGGTGAATGAACTAGACTTGGAGGATGTTGATCCGGATGAAGATGATCTTGATGCCATCCTCGGCCGGCAGAAGAAGTCTGGCAAGGGTGAGAAGTCAGCTAAGGAGGATAAGGCCGTCCAACCGCCTCTCGCTTACGCCCCCTATTTCGCCCGCAACTACTCACCCCGCTGGAACGTTTTCCTCACAGACAGTAAACAGGGCAAAATGGCCGTTCCACCTTTCACATTCGTTGCATTTGACAAGCCGATTTTTGACGAGAGCGGAAAGCCGACTTTCAATATGCAGACACTAAAGGCACAATTCCAAGCGCCGCCACAAGCAGGTCATTACACTTTCGTGATGCATCTGATTTGTGACTCTTACGTCGGATTTGATACAAAGATGGAAGTTACGCTTGTTGTGGATGAGGCTACCAAAGCTGCAGAAATCGAAGCTGAGGATGATATCAGTGAGCCAGATGAGGGCAAGTTTCCTTTATTCAAACCTGGAGATTCGAATATTAACAATATAACAGATTCTTTAGCAGGCCAAATGAATGCGCTCAAGACTGGTGGTCTCACGGGCCCACCCCCGAAAAAAAAGAAGAAGCCAGTTGCGGAAGAGTCAAGTGATGAAGAGAGTAATACAGATGGCGAGGAAGCCGAGGATACCAGTGAGACGGACACAGATACTGATGAGGAATAAATACCTTGGCATTGGCTTTTCTGGTGATTGCATTCTGCTTGGGGTTGTAAAATACCGGCGTAGCATTGGGACATGGCGTTCATACATTCTGCACTGGAGTTCGTGCGGAGCTCGCTGCTGAGAATGCGGTTTGTTTTGGAAAATGGGACTAGCGATTAGTGGATTGGGGATTGAGAATAGAAATTTCGAATCCGAAAGTCCTTAGGTCGACCAATGTACAGAGATGAAAGTACTAGGAACTTCGAAAAGGGAGATGAATCCTCGTGGTCCATTACTGCACCCGGAATATGTAGATCCTCCCCAGCTTTCAGCTGAAGATCCGTAAACGCCCAACACCTCCTATTCATGACACTACAATACAATTCCTTCTCAAGCGCTGAGGATGAACTAGCAAATTCGAATGCCGCACACATCGACGTTTCGCCCTTCAACATGGGCTCGGCGTCCAAAATACTCTCTCGCTACATCCTCAATAAAGGCATGATCTGTTGAAGACCATTGATCGAGTCCCATCCTCGCTACATCTGAAGAAGAGACGTAAACCGCTGGCCCTGTCTCATCAGCCGGTCCGTCATCCTGCACTCGATGCAGAGCTTCATGCTCGTCTTCTCGCTCATCGTCCGAGTCTGTTGCATCTACGATGTCACTCAGTGTAGCCAAAATTTGGGTAGTCAGCCGGTGGAAATAAGCTATTATCGCCATTTCCTGGTTAGCGCTCATATCCGGCTCTGCCCCGGTCTTCCCCTTGATGCCAACGGAAGCGGTGGATTGAGAGCGCGGGCGAGGCGTGATCGGTGTTGATGGGGAGAGAGCAAGGCCTGTAAGGAGGGCAGAATCGGCCTCCGATTCTTCTTCTGAGTGTAGTCGTTGCTCGCCTGCTGAGGCCCACCACATGAAACCTGAGTAGGCAAGTGCTGCCCAAGAAAGTGGTTCTATTATGTTGTCTGTATCGGGGAGGTCAAGCATAGGGTCATTTCGAGGGAGCGAGAGACTGGATGAGGATGCTCGAAGAGTCTCGGATTCGGAGAACGAGCCCGAAGAGCTGCGGGGTCGGGTGGGAGGACTGGGTGGGAGTGAGACACGGCGAGCTAGATTCCAGCGGAGGGCTTTGTAACGGCGGAGATCCCGCTGAGTGGCTTTCATTTCGACGCCTTGAGGTGACTCGACTTTTGGCCAGATCTTCTCGTGAGCATCCTCTGAGTAGGGAGGGGGCATAGTTATCAGCACATCGTAGAGAGCACTTTTCATGGCAAGAATGCTGTCTGTTGTACAGGCTATCCAGCCGTTTCCTGGCTCATCTCTTAGATCTGAGTGTTCGAAGCTAGGCGTTGCAGCAGCTGCTCTTGAGGCGCGGAGGTCTTCTTCTAGAAGTGGGATATCGTGGACTCCGATCGAGAAGAGGGGACGGAGTCTTTGAGCGGGAGAGGTGGATGCGAGAAGGTCGCTAACGGCGAGGGGTATGTTTGAAAGTACGGAAAGATCATAAACTGAAAATCTGTCAGTGATGTCTTGGAAATCGAAAGTGGTTTTACAGACCAAAGTTACAAGTTTCCTCGACTGGCGCATGGGCTGTGATTAGAATTCTTTTGCGTAGTAGCGCAGCCCGGTGTATAGGAAATATCAACGGCCCAAAGGCCTCGAGCAAGTGTGGCAGACTCCATGCAGGATGGTGGGGGGATAAATGGTGTCCAGGAGGAAGTAATGCAGTACCGTCTGATGCCGAACGCTGTCTCCCGTGGCCCTTTGATTTTAAAGGCGTTGTCCTTATGGCTTGAAATTTCGTACTCGACGGCGAATCTAGTAACGAGTCGGTCTCTGTAAGGGGAGATGGCCCGCGAGCTTTATACTTTTCCCAATATTCCTCCAATACTTTCGTCTGGGCAGTATCAACAATAAGCTCACTGCAACCGCGTCAGTGAGAGCCAAATAGGCAGAATAGCACACCAACCCTGCCATTGCTTTCAAATTTTCTGCATGCTTCCAACTCCTCCCAAGTCTGCCATAGCTCAATGGAACCATAATCCCAACTGCGATCATGCGAGCGTTTCTCGACTCCTCCGCTGCCGGCGCATTGATAAATGCGCTGAGACCAGCATGATCATCGTGGACAAAGTATATCAAGTCCTCCTTCACAGTATGTAAGCCCGATGGCAAGCTCTTATATTCTACCACCCCCTCAAGCTCAATCCCAGGCAATGATCGTTTCCACCCAATTGTGTAGCCGGCTTTGATGTCGAAATATATCAAGAAGAGGGCCGAGATGGGAGGGAGATCATTCGCGGAGGCATTGGGCATTTCGATATTCAGCGGCCCTTGACCTCGTCGGACGGCGGCCATGGTGTAAGATGCTGGGTCGCATGTCACTAGGAAATGGGTCCGAAAGGCTGCGACTTTGAAGTGATGTTCCCTCACGCGAGCTGAGCAGGCCGGCAGGCGTTCGCATTTCTCCGCAGGGATCACTTGCGGTAGTGGCCTTGTCCCAAGTAGGGCGACTTCTCAGCCTCATCATTCAGTATTTTACAGCAACAGCTGGATAGTCGTTTATGGACAAGTTTGGTAGTTAAAACAAAGGTCGTATAATCACCACCTGGAAATTTCCCAACTCTCATGGCGGGTAAAGCAGTGGATGGAGAATTTCTACAGTGTTTCTCAGGGGTGACCTCGCTTAGATCTGGCAAAGCTTAAGGCAACCACGACTTTCCATCATCATTGCAGCTCCTCCTCAGCCTTCACGGAATTCGTTTACGGAAGATCATTTGGATCTATGTGCACATTCTAAGCTGGATAAGAAGAGACCGATTTCCGATTTCACCGACTTTATCACTAGGTTAAAGATGATAGGGGGCAATTCTAGAGCGCAGCTTTCGATGAGGCCTCGTGCGGTTCGGACTCCAGCGAAACTTCAGAAACTGTATGTCAAAAGGTTGTACCTAATTTGTAGATTCTACTAATCTCTTTGCCCAGTCCTCCCAGGCATCGGAGCAATCAGAGCCTCCAGTAATTGGCATAGAGCCAACCCGATCCGAAAATGAAACTGACATCATATCAGAATTTAGAGGATGTCAGCTCAACCCCCCGCAATTGCGCTCTAGAGGGTGACCTTTCTCTTCTCGAAATTGGAAAAAGCTATTTGTCATCATTTCCTCTATTCCAAACCTTACCACTCGAGCTCCGAACCAAAATATGGCAATCTTCACTCCCAACTGCTCGTCTTGTCGAGATCCGCTACCTCAACATGCCTTGTCACTTTCCCATGCCAAGGCTTCCGACTGCTCTGTTACACGTTTCCCAAGAAGCCCGAGAAGTTGCTTTGAAACGATACAGACCGTTGTATCGCATGTCGTCACCATTGCCTCTCATCTACATCGACCCAAATATCGACATGTTGTTCGTTAATGAACACATTCAACGATTGGATGAAGTGCTATCCGAGTTAGATGATGAAGTACTTCGTTCTCTGCGTGAAATCGCTTTGGAATCGATGATGATGTTTGTTTTCCCAAACATTGCTGGCAAGATATTTCCGTGTTTGCTCCGGCTGAAAAGTCTCGAGAGAATTACGATTACTCTCCCACCTACCGAGCCAGACCAAGAAGGCGGTTATGCTCTCTTGTTTGAGCTTTTAAAAACCCCCATCGCTGAATGGCCAGAAACAGTTGAGCGTCGAGATGATCGTCTGTTCACTCGGAGAGCCCTTGAACATTGTCGGGATAAAGGAACTCTTGATGATCCCCGATGGCTAAGGACAGGATTCAATAACATCAAGCAAGCCGTTGAAGAGCGTTTCCGCGCCAATCCTGATCGAAAACTTCCACAAGTTGATCTGAGAGGGGTGAGACGCAGATAGAGAGGGGAATGGATGCCTCTCCAGTGGCCATATCTCAACATTTACAATGCAATGTCCTTAGGATGATCAGTTCAATCAAAGTACAACTATTGATAGAAGAACCATCATAAAAGGTCTGAAGTCTTACACTCGAAAGTCCTTTCACCACTCTCTATTCTACTTCGCGGCTATAGTCGGCTCTGATGCTATGCTTTTGATAGTGGATAGGATCCTTCCTTGTTTACTTCGGTTTACGGCACGGAGTATAGAATTTCCCTAGCTTAAGCGACTCGCACCATTTTTTGGAGAGATTAATTTCGACATCTTCAAAAATCCATTTTTCCTCGTTGTCTGCTCACTCTCTGCTACTTTGCAAGAGCTGTCTAGCTACCCACACCAATAGCCAGCAAGATGGTAAACAAAGACCTCGAGCTCAAGAAATCCGCACTCAACCCTCTGGCTGCTCCATTCGAGCCAAATAGTAGCCGAGATGTTGAAGCCAACGAAGGGAAGCCAGCTCAGCAATTGGATACACCTTTTGTTGAGTCTAAGCCCTTCACCGAGTTCCACCCGTTCAAGCGCCTGCCCAGTGAACTCAGACTCAAGATCTGGAAGCTGAACATGCCCGGCGCACGCATTATTCAGCTGAGGTACAGCAAGCGGATCTACCAGTAAGATTTATTTTCGATATAATTTTCTCTTTCTTCTGTGGCCGCTCAGTGCGCAGGACCTGCTTCGGGAGCCAATATGGATATTTATTTTGAAACATTGGCTTCTCACCTCCTAAGGCTTCACCCACAATCCTGAAAAAATCCCCACACTGACTCGATGGTAGTGCTATTTCTCCAAACCCAGCTCCAACCTTGTTGCACGTTTGCCGTGAGGTAAGCCTTTCCTACCACTTGGAAAAGCGTACAAAGACTCATTGAAGCCCCTAGTCCCGTGAGGAGGCCCTTAAGTATCACATCCTCCTATACAATTCTCACTATATGAACCCTCGCATCTTCATCAACCCAGAAGTCGACACCCTCGTCTTCTCTGAGAAGCGTGGAGGCGAGTTCAACGAAGTCTTCACCCAAAATGAGACCACTTACTGGAGATTACTTCAAGCATATGACAAAGAACATGAACCCCTCCCTATTGACAACCTTGCGCCGAATCGGTATCAGCGACCAAGCTTATCTGGGCAATATCCATTGGGACCTTGAGCGTGAAGATGTCTTCAACCTGACTAAATTCACCAATCTCGAGATGGCTGCGATAGTCTTCGATGCTGGTAAGAAGATGGTTGGCCCAGTCAAGTTGGCTCAGCTTACCTGGGGAGAGTGCCCACTCCGTAAGTGTTCCGGAACATGCACTCTTGTAACAATATTCAAGAGCCCCCGAAAGATTCTCCCTTTCATACCACCTGAAGGAAATATGCTGACTTCCTTTTCTGGATCTTTAGACACTGCCGTCGGACGTAGTAAGCCTGATTACGATGGCAATGAAGTTCTCCACTGTTGTAATCTTTGCTACTGTCCCTTTATCCAGGAGGTTACTCTTCAGTTGAGGATCGACCACGTCTACTTCGAGCAGTTGAGACTTGGCATTGGTGCCATGTTTTCCGAATTCGAAAAGCGGAAGCTTCCCGGCTGGAAGGTTCCAAAGACCAAGAGCATGGTGATGCTGGAGAAGCATAGAAATGTCAAAAAAGGTTCCAGAGAGTTATATTTCAGGAAGCCCACGCCGTCTAACCGTGAATGACCTACTCGAGACTGTGGTAATATCACAGAGGATGGCAAGCGCATCGTTCGCATGGATCCGTCTTGTCATCAATCTGGCTGTTTTTAAGGCGATGGATCTGCTCTGTTATGAATGGCATCTGTTGGAGATGTTAGCAAGGGGAGCTGGGTCTAGTTCTAGAAGGCAAGCACTCAAAGTTTGTGTACTTAAGCTTAACGGCAGTCTTTGACAAAACTCTACTCTGTACTTTCCAATTCTTTGCATGGTGAATAGTACATTGAGTACCCATCTTGCAATCATAGTGTGTAGCATTCTAGAGCTCTCTGAGATGACTCTCCCATTAGCCTTTGTATGTACTAAACTGCATGGCTAAGTTTGACTCTACTGGAATATGTTTTGGCATACTTCCCACGAGATCCTAATTAAGCAGGTTGTGAGTTTACATACCACCAGATAAAAAATTTCCGACGCAAGTGGACACAGTGAAATCGAGCTTGAGTATCCCAATACGACAAATATGATGCATCAGGGCAAGGGGAAAGTTTCGGAAAGTCAAAGGGGAAGGAATTTTGAACTCGTTTAATCTAGGCATTCTTATTGACCTCCCGACAATAATATCATCGAGCTATGTTCAGATTGTTCTTTATAATTTGGAATTAGATGTAGGTTAAGGCATAGCGCTTGCTCAGCAATCAGAGCGCAAAACCTCTTCCCAGAATAATCTTGCAGGAGACAGACCGAGGAAGGGATCATAAGAGAGTTACAATAATTTCAAGCAAATTTAAAGCACATTTGGATGTGAAAATTTGGTACCAAGTGGTTATATTCATTTATCAACTACCAAGAGAGTGTCACTCAATCTTCCACACCTCACAACCCTCTGAACCAACTCCGTCTTCCGTGGAATTGCTCACTTCTTTCTATATCTATCCTCTGCCACCAGGCAGCGAGCTCAAACGAATCCAGTCGCGAGCACACATCTGCCTTCTCTACTATCAACTACTTTTCGTCTGTTCCTTTTGTCCTGGTCTCTTCATTTTCTGGTCTCTCCTTTTAAAGAGCGCATCCACCAAAAGACCAGGGCTGAGCTTGTGAGGACCAATCTCCAACGCTGCTCCTCTCGCCTGGCAGTACCAGCGGTCCACAGAGTTGTCCTCAGCGCGGAGATCTGTTACAAGTCGTCGATCAGGATCCAAGTTTCTGGCTCGGAGAGCGGGGTCAGGCTACCAGGGGTGTTGGGTGGTGTGGTGATGAATATCCAGTCTCCGGTTGGAAGAAGGGAACCGTGTTGTGCAATGGAAATAGGGGTATTATCAACGAGATTTGAGAGCAAAGATCCTGAGAACGCCGTGGTGGGCGGTAATGACTGTGGGATATCGTTATCGATATTGGTGTTGAGGAGCGTTTGAATTGTTCTCAGGTCGCGATGTTGAATCATTGGTGTATGAGGAGTTGAAGGAGATAGCAATCGTGCAATATCGGCATCGTTACCCAATTCGGAAAACGACAAGTGAAGAGGTAGAGAACGCCAATATGAACTCCGCCGTGAACGCCTGGGCTTGCCTTGCCGAATGCTGAACATTGGGGCAGTGCTACTGGCAAGGACGCCACAAACGATTGTACTTGACTCGAATCGTATGCGATGTCCTCGCCGCCATACAGAATGCCCATGCGACGTAACTCCTGGCAAGGACGTAAGCCTTCCAAACAATGCCGACTCCAAACACCAATGTGAAGAAGGGAGGAGAGGAAGAGATGATAGTGATTGTCAGGGGTCTATATAGTCGATATCGCCGAACAGGTGTAACACCACGTTCAGCATCGATGGACATAAACTCACGTCATCGTCGACTTCTCCACCGAACAGCCTTTGCTGCTCACGCTCTAGCTGCATCTTGTCCATCTGTGCCTGTGCTCGCTCTTCAGCTTCTCTGGCCTTCCATCTCTGCCAACTTTGGTCGAAGTTCTGACGGAGGAGGGGAGACGGTCTGTTCTTGTCTGAAGGGAGAGGGACATCTATATCGCGGGCATATTCGAGACCCTCGGAGCAGTCAAACTGAACGTTGGATTTGCGAGTGATGGTTCGACGAGTCCGAGAGCCAGGACGCTCACGACGTCTGTTCTGACGGTGGTGGGGAGTTATTGTAAAACCGTCCACAGGGCCCATAGTGATTGATATAAGAGGATATGTAAGGTGTAGAGGGTTTCTATCCAAAAGGATAGAGGAAAGGAGGAGGTCTGCGGTAAGGAAGGAAAAGAGGAAAGTCAAGGGAAGGACACAGGTTTATATCGTGATACGTAGAGTCATTCTTTCTTCTATGGTGCAAGATCACGACGGATGACTCGATTTGGAAAGATATCGACTTGTCATGTGCTTGCGATGGCAAACAACATTATTGGTTGGACGAGGCGAAGAGGAGGGCCAGAGTATCCACATGAGTCACAGCCCGCCGGTCCGCTTGGATGGCGTGGCAGTGCTTGCTCCGGCCTCGCACTTTGGAGTACCGAGGCAGATTTACAAGCAAAATAAGATGTGAAACTGGAAAGAATTAAACGCGACTTTTTGAGAGAGATTTGGGTGTTGTTGTGAAATGAAGTTGTGATGGTAGCCGTGGAGAACGCCTCGGTGAAATTGTATGCGAGAATTGAGGCTGTGCATTGTGGCGGCTTTTGGGAACTTCACCTTGTACAAAAGCTCACCAGACACACCAACGACCACAAAGAAAAAGAATCATTCGTCAATGAAGGAAAGCACTGCCCTCAAGCCCAGCTTCTATGGACGCCAAATCTCAAGGGATTTTTGTTCGAAGAAACTTTCAATAAGTCGTGTCGAGACATGACAGCATCATGATCACGTGACCGTGTTTCTTCCAACCCCCTGATTTTCTCGATGTTCTTAAATCACCAATATATTCTCTAACTTCAATATTTTCAAGGTAACCTAAAAACTGTTAGGAGTGACTCTCATGTTTCAAGGACTCTTGCAGTCTCCATCGCAGCCTACAGGTGCCTGCTCGGCGGGGCGGAGTCACTGCCGAAATGTCCTTGGCTTCATGGACTTCGTCGTCCTAAGACTAGGTAAGGCACAAACTTTCTGGTTGCTCCGTTGGAAACGAATCCGACCATGACACATAATTGCCCTCACTCGGGTCCCGTGATCCAGTGCAATTTCACAAGATCGGGAGAATGAAGATGCAACAGCAAATTTGCTGTGATTTATGGAAGCCTTGAAAAATTATTAAATCCGTTGAGCATGACTCAATGATATCAACGAGACTGCACAAGAAAGCGGGTTGAGGATGAAGTTGGGTGTAGCGTCTTTGTCTGACGCTGAACAACCATGTAACCTGACACACTTTAGGCAACCTAGTTGTATGACTTCGCTTCACCAAAGGGGCAAAACAATAGAGGAACTTCAATCCTCGAGGATGCGTCTCATTAGTATTATCATTAACGAATCCATGCAAGTTCTATGATGCCGCCGAAACTGCATTGCCTTAAAATGTGAAAGACGCATGGGCGCTAATCAAACTCCAAACTTCCGAGAATGCAGCGCAAAAAAGCAAAAGAGGCTTTTGATGCCCAGTCCTCTTCTCTAACTAGCAACTTACCCAAGGCATTAAGTACGTTAGAAGCAGTCCATCATTTCCAAGCACGCTAATCTCGAGTGTAGCCTTAGTTTGCAAGGTTATCGATCGGTGCAATTAGAACTGGCAGCTTGCAACAAGTGCCTGCTGCATCGTCACAATCCAAGGTGACGTTTGCGTCGGAGAAGTACTCAATTTCGCTGTATGGTGGTGGATAGTTCCTGGGATAATACATTAGTGGTGTGAAGAGTTATGGGGGAAGGATACGTACACAGGGTCGGAGAATTGATGCGCAAAGCGGAGAGCGAAGCTGGTGAGACCAGTAATCGAAGAAAATTGCCACTGGAAAAGCTCTGTGGTGATGTTGGTGGGATTGCAGAGGACGTAGGACATTGGAGCGGTGTTGGTGCCGTTGGGTGCGGTGATCCAGGAAGCGTTGCAGATCGTGTTGGTACCGTTGGAGTTGGGGTCGGTGAAGTTGACTACGTTGGAATTAGCTCATGCTTGTAAGCTGGAGAGAAAGGCTTACACGAGAGAGTGTGGGTGGAGAGATTATGGAGAGCAGTGCTGAGGAGAGTCATGTCGAAGATCTTTTGAGCAAATTAGCGGTGTGAATTAGAGAAAAACTATTCATAAAGAGCTGGTTGGGAGCTTCAGAGCTATCCTGGTTCCCAAGGCATGAGCTTAAGAGACCCATGAAGGCCCCACAGTCGCTGTAATAGATACAAGGTTCTTCATCATAAAGCTTACCTGGAAGGCAGTAAAATTGACACGACTGGCAATATCAGTGCTTTGTGGAATATGGACTCCAGGGGCCTTGGGAAAGGCGCTAGAAAGCACAACAAAGCCCAGTAAGAGGCTGGAGACTTTGAGGAAGTGCATGATTTCTTGTTTGTAGGGTGATTTTGTGTTGCGAAGAGGTTGAAATTGTTATGACGAGGCAGGTAAATTTGCGTTCAAAACAGAATTAACCAAATCCAGAGTCTGTGCGGAGAGAAAGAGAATCCGTCTCGAGAGAGACCGACTTCGGACGGAGATAGGCGAAGTGACTGTAAAAAATATCTGAAGATTCTGGAAGTATCAAGGATCATCAACTGCAAGCAACCGTGCCACTTATATTCCAAAGTCAATCGTCCACTCGCTGAGAGGATCCACTCATATAAAGCTCTGAAAACAAAGCAAATTAGGTTCAGAGCGAAGATGGGACATCGTTCATCCAAGTACTCGAGCTCGGAGGCACAGCGTAGTAGCCTGGCCCAACGAGGGTCTTGATCTCCGCGATATCCTTGGCGACCAAGTCGTTCTGCCACTGCCGGCGCTTCGGTGATTTGTGCCGGGAGATCATGCCCGTCATGCCTACTGTATTTGCGCATTGTTAGCCAATCAAAATGACGATCTGCCTCGTTGATGATGGATGAGCAAAGAGACACATGCACGTGAAACACCGAGGTCGTCGGTTGTTTATCGTAGATTCGGAGGTATCTTTGGAGCCTATCAGCTCAAGCGAGAATTTGAAGCCCCTTTTCCCTGCTGTGCCAAGAACCCTAACCCCTGACCCCTTAAAATAGGGGAACCGAGAGCACCTACCTAGGTAGGCCAGCCGTTTATCACGGGATTCGAATCGGAGACCCCTACATTACCTTACCCCCGTCCGACCACTTCCCCGGGAACCTCAGGTTGTACGAGAAGGATCAAGAAGACTGTCTGCATCTGCAGGGGAGGCTGTCTCACTCTGCCTGCGTGGATGCTCCTGGTGCTCCAAGCTCCTTCCGGCAAACTGACTAATAACTTTATCCAAGAATTGCCATTAACGAATTTGCAAGGGAGAAGCCACTGCAGCCACTTCTACTTCCACTTCCCTTCCTCTCTTGTGGAATCGGGTTCTCGCAGGCCTTCAAACACCCTTTTCGCGGATTCGTGACTATTCGGGCTGCCACATCGGTAGGTGGTCTATTGATGCCTCTGGTCAATCCATTTATCCAAACCCGGCATACGATAAATCCTTCCACGCCCCTTTTAGAACTCAAACGGATGCTCCTGAATTGGATATTAGAAGAAGTGATCATCGCAAACCACGGAAGACTCCACAATTCTCTGCATTGACACGACTGGCTGCATACCCGAAAACTATTTATAGAACTCGCCTTTATGCCATCGTCATTTGCAGCGCAAGGCGTTGGCTTGGGACTGGTGGGGTCAAGGAGCTACCTACCTACCAGCCTTGGGAAAGGGGTAACACAGGAGTTGAAGTGTTTGAGCCCCTATCGCACAACAGCTTTTAAGTCTCCTAGTATGCGAATTTGGTGCACTACATAAGGTACTCAACACTCTGTCACCCTTGGCCAGCCGCGCGATACTTGTGTTGTCACCGGCGCCATCCGGTTCTACTGGTGCTTGCGTCGGGAAGGGGGTCGCTAGAGAGGCAGAACTTCCCCAATAATCACAGATCACGGACGTTCATTGCTGCCCCCCAAAGAGCCCATCCTGCCTGCCGCTTCCGATAGCCAAATGGCTTGCAGAAGTCCCGCTCAAAGCTGAATTTTTGAGGTAGTTAAGGAAATTCGTGGTGTTCGTAGGGTGTAATTGAACAGTTCCCGGCCAACACTAAGTCGTCAACACACTGAAACCTGATATAACCTGGAGGATGATTGCCCCAATAGCCCTTAACGAAGTAAAATATTGCATTGCAGAAAACTTTCCCCCTTCAACTGAGCTTGTCAACTCTTGCCGCACCCTTTCCGTTCATGGACGAATCCATGTTGATGATGAGCACTCAGCCCCATGGCTCCCTGCACGCCCCCCCCCCGGCCATCTCGCGACTCTTGGCCTTAGCATCAACGAATTGAGGGCAAAAGCTATTATTATCTACATCTGCATCTCGAACAAACAAAAGAGCAACATAGCGGTATCGTCGCAACTAGCCACATTGCAGAAGCATCCGTTTCGAAACTTCACGCTGACCGGGTATCCCCTTCCACACAGCCTGACCTCTGTGCTCTGTGCTCAGCTGCTGGCTCTCTTCGCGCCTAGCCCCACCACTGCTGGCTGTGCATAGCAGAGCTGCCCAGCTCCCAGACATCGCTCCCTGATCCATCGTGAGCTCCGGCCACGATTGCGCATACTTTTCTAAATGCCCTTCGGAATAAATCGACACAGCAACAGGTCAAAACAGGCGCTGAATGACACAGCCGCACACGGAGGCGCGGCGACTCCATCGAGTGGTGGTTCTCAGAGCGAGCTTTCGACAACATCCCCAGTCTTCGCAGACGAACCAAGGGCTCCTCAACCCCAGACCTTTGCCCAACAACCACGTGCCGACCTCCAGCCCTTCGCTCCTTCTCAAATTGTCCCAGATTCTGATAGACAACAGAGACCTGGGGATCTGCCAGCACGGTCGCAGTCGACACGATATATCAGCAACTATCCACCCCCACCTCAAGGGTACGGCGGCTCTGCTGATGACTTAACCCTCGACTCGAGAAAGCATCAGCAACAGGGGGGAGCACAGGTGTACCAGCAACCTACTCCTGAACCGCCCAAGAAGAGCAAGAACATATTTGATCGCATGAGATCGGGGTCAAGTCGGTTGTCAGAACAGAAGCCTCCTCCCCAGGCCCCCTCATACAACAACACTACAGGGCTCGCTCGCAGACTGTCGAAGCGCCAGGAGACTCCTCCGGTCATTCGGACAGTGCCGAACAGAAACTCTGTTGAGCAGCAGAGGCTTGACTGGCCCGCAGGACAGGACTCGCGATCACACCTACCTTCACCGCAAGAAGGCTCCGAGGACGACAGCCAGCTCGACCCGTACCTCATTCGAGAAGCGGGATCAGGGACTCCGTATATTGCCCTCAACGAAGGAGGTTTGCAGTCTATCCGACCTGTACAAGAAGAAACAGAGTTACCCTTGCATCCAGCAGACGAGGATCATCGTCTACAATTCGAGGCTCATCAACAGCACTTGCGCGAGCAGGCTCAGCAATATCACGCAGAGTCGGACTCGCAGCCTTATTATCAGCCGCAAAATCCGGGTCAACCACAAGTGAACATAGACTCATCCAATCTGGTCATTACAGATTCCTACCGACAAAACCCCGAGACCGTGTCGCAGCTTTCCTACGACTCACCAACAGAGCAGGAACTGCGACCCGGCTCCGTACAGTCGAACGGACAATCACCCACAGTCTATTCGCCTCAACGCCAGGAGTACCCAAGCCGCACCACATCCATTCAAACCCCGCGACCAGCATCACAATACAGTGGAATGGCTCCGCCTCCTAGTGGGACGCAACAAGGCCGCAGGGCTGGGGATTCAAAGCAGCCATTACCTGGCAATGGGCAGGGGCAAGGACAACAAGAACCTCGAGAAGGGCCGCCTCCTGGTTATACCAGAGGACAATTCCCGTCAAACACTCAGCCCCCAACTCCAGGGTTGACCCCGACAACATCAGTGGTTGGAACGCAAGGGCCCAACTACAGAGGAGGACCACTACAAAGAGACCAGTATGGTCCACAGGGCGGTGGGGATCAAGGGCGAAGTACTCCACCACCTGCCCCGACAGACCGCGATGTCAACGATGCATATAAGGAGCTATGTAGGTTAAAAGTCCCAAGATCCGGGTCGGCATGCTGATTATTTCCAGTGACGAAGTACAAGAAAGTGAAGGGCTTGTATTTTGACAAGACGGCACAAGTCGAACAGCTACAAAATACATTGGCGAACCAGCGACTTTCACAATCTCGAACCTCGCTCGATGACAGCGAATACATGACTAGATTTCAGCGGTTGGACGGAGCCACAACAAATCTTGCATTCAACATAAGGAAAGACTGGCGATCGATTCCACCATGGCTCATCCCATATGTCAATCAAGACGCGCTGAAAATCGGCAAGCAGGAAATGACCGCCGTTGGCCGCGCCGTCATTACGAAATTTCTTGTGGAGGAAGTGTTTAACCGGACTTTCCACCCAGGGCTAGAAACAGATTTGAGCGTAAGCTTGAAGACCATTGAGCAAAACATTCGCCGTTTCTCTCCCGCTCTCAACAACCAGGAAGAGTCAGATGCTCTAACTGCCAAAGTGGTACAATGGAGGCTAGCAACCCTAGAAGGTCTCAAAGATGTCCTAAATTCGCCGTCAAGTGAAGAAACGAAAGAGAATTTCAAACGAATAGCTACCACGAACTTGACCGCCAGCCTGATTTCGTTTCTACAAGAGCCGGTACCCGCCGGCATCGAAGACAGCGCGCACATGATCGTGGAGCTAGCAGTCAGCATTGCGTCCAACTTGCCTCTGGAGAGCAGAGACATTTCCATTGTGTATCCAATGCCAGGAGATATGCTGCAGCCTATGATCATGAAAGTTGAGACCGGTATCCCACCCCTGGAGAATCCCGGCGTCGATACTTCAAGCGACGCGGACGCTGCTAGCACGGGTAGCGGAGACAAGGACGACGGCTCGAAAGAGGAGAAGTCTTCGGATGGGAAGCTGAGGAAGGAGAAAACGAGGAGCGGAGTGTTGTCTGCTATGATGGGCGGGAGCGGCGGCTCGGCGGCAAGCAAGAAGAGTACTAGTTCCCAGGGCGGAGTGGAGACTAGTAATGAGGGGAAGAAGCCGACTATTGAAGATGGGGCTCAGAAGGTGCGCCTCGCGGGTTTCGTGGGCGTGGAGGTTAGGGGACGGCAGATGCTGGTCAAGTCTCCTGTTTGGACTGTGAGCTAGATTTTATTTTTCAATGGGGTAGAGACGTGCTCAGAGCTTGAGATGGAAGGGGAGTTGGAAAAGCTGCTTTTGGAAATTGGGCATGGAATCATTGAGACGGATGATTGGTGACGTGGATATGAGGTTACGAAATTCATATGATACCATTCTGTTGGTGATCAGCGGAAGTATACTGAGATTAAACATATTATTTATGTCCCCCCTCGCTAAGGTTCTCCTAATCTGTCTGCGCTCTTTTGAAGTCATCTCTGGGTTAGTGAATAATCCATGAAGGCAAGGTAGGAGGAAGCAGGTACCTGACCTCGGTACTTAGAGTACGATGTGCCTTGAAAGTCAAAATTAAAGATGCCAAGTCTCTTGGCTTAACTTAAAGCGTGGCCTGCCAAATCCCTAAAGATGTAGAGAGTAGCGGTAGACTATCACGCAAGTCTGCACAGGAATGGAATCTTAAACTCATCAATTATGTATTTCTCAACCCTCCATCCACTTCTCTCATATGAATGACTTTTCTCCCATCTCGCTTTGTATGCCCACAATGCCAATGTTTCAATGCTCAATCTGGTATGATCCAAGAATCTAACATCTTCTTACATACTTTCTTTTCAGCTAATCTCCAACGGAAATGGAGAGAAGAAACCAATTAACTCCGTCGCCATGATTGATTGTAAATGCCGCTTCGCTCGCTCGATCGCTTCACATGCTCAAATTCTCGCAGTGCAACATTCCAGAGAAACATGACATCCACAAATTGCCCAGCAACACATTCCACACCTCACCCCCAACCCAGATTCTCCAACGTGCTCCTCGCATCACCGGCACTCATCCCACTAACACCCAACGCTCTGACTTGTGTCCCCTTCCTCAATCTCTGCAATCCCATAGCTACTTTCCAGCTCTCCTCCTCCGTGATGACGAAAACGTACTTCTTTCCTTCTTGATCCCTGATGCTTGCCCGCAAGACGTGTAATCTAGCCGTCTTCAATTCTCCGGTCTGGAAGGACACACCGTGTTTGTCAGTTCTTAGATTGTTCCTAGGAGACGACGACGAGCCAACAGAAGAACCACCGTACGCGGAATCGGAGACAACAGAAGAGCGCGTGGATGCAGAACTAGAACTATACGACGAGGAAGCAGAGGACGCAGCGCGCAGACGACAATCATTCTTGCAAATTTGGAGCATATCAGAGAGCAGGGCCTCGGTCTCCTCAGGGCTGGCAGGCTTGTCCTTGTCCAATCCCCAGAGGCGTCGAGCACCACCCTTCAGAGGGGAGCCATTCGAAGCAACGCGCGCAGAAGCAGATGCACCAGCGGAACCCTGGCGGAAGGAGGGGCACCATACCTCTACGAGTTTCATTGTCCATGCTTTGACGTCCCACTCTCGCTGTGGAACGCCGCGGACGTCATCATCAATGAAGAGACCTTCGGTTGTGATGCGGAGGATGAGTCCGTCTGTTACGGAGCCAACTCCGGAGACCAATTGTGACGTGGGCGTTTTCATAAAGGCATTGTTGAAAGCGTAGACGGCCTTTATAACAATCTTGTCAGGATCTTTGGTGCTATACGCACCTCGATGCGAAGGGGGAGGGGTGGTTTGAGCTGTGGTGTGTGAAGCAGCATACGAGGATTCGGAGTATATCGAGGAGGGGGCCTTCTTGTGCATCGGCTTCGGTTTGTCGTAGGGGCGGTAGGAGTACCCATCATCTTCAGTACCTAGGTAAGACTTCGCTGTTGGAGCGGGAGGTTTTTTAGTGGGAGAGGGTGGGGTTGAGCGAGGAGTTGCTGGAGATGGAGGTCGGCCCCTTGGCCAGGGGTTTGTCTTCTCGCCTACCATGGAATATGCATATGTACTTCCCCTTGGCTGTGACTGTGACTCTGCTTCTAGCTTCTTCTTTGCCTCTTCCTCCTTTCGCTTCTTTTCTCGAGCTTCGGCTTCCTCTTTCCGCTTGGCCTCCTCTTCTTTTCGTTTCTTTTCTCGAGCTTCAGCTTCTTCTTTCCGCTTGGCTTCCTCTTCTTTTTGCTTCTTTTCACGAGCTTCTCGTTCCCGAGCCTCCTTTTCTCTGGCTTCCTTGAGTCGTTTTTCAAGGTCTTCCCTTCTCTTCCTCTCGGCTTCTGCCTTCTTCCGTTCTTCCTCTTTTCGTTTGGTTTCTTCTCGAGCTCTCTCCCAAGCACCTTTTGCTGAACTGCTTGATGTGTTTGAATTCGCACTAGCACCAGTTGCACCAGGAGGGGGTTGAGCTCGTTGCCAGGAAGGTTTTGGTCCTCCCGCAGAGCCATTGCCAGGCGTTGATGGTTGTGGTTGTGGTGTCCTGCCCCAGGTGCAGGACCACCCGCGTATCCATTGGGCGGTGGACCTGCGTGTCCACTTGCATGTCCATTTGGTTGAGGCCCGCTGCTGTAACTCTGATCACCACCTCCGCCGCCCCCGCCAGGCCCAGGACCTCCATCTGACTGTATTCGTCCCAAAGCCCATGCACCAACACCAATTGCCACAATAAGCATCAACATCCCCATACCCCCGGAGCCTTTTACGCTATTCCACCACGCTTGGACTGCAGGAGCCAATGCAGAGCCGATCACAACGAGTATGAGAGCCGAAGCAAAGCCCGCAGCAAAGCTATTGACGTTCGGTTTCAGCGAAGGCAGGTATAGGAAGCCCGAACCGGACGAATGTGGCGGTATAATGAAGATGTCGTATTTGCCTGGGGGCAATCCGGAGCCTTTTGGTTGCTCTCCATGAGGAGGCGGGGGTGGAGGGTTCATCGTTGCAGTGCGGAGCTACACCAGCCGCGGGGAGTTGTGTACCAGCTCAAACGGTCGGTATGTACAAGAGAAAAGCTTCAATGCTCCGCTCCAGTGCTGGAAGAACGCCCAGGGTATCGCAGAAGGTCGTTAGGAAGTCATTAGGTCGTGAAAAAACTGCCACGTCGTTAGCTAAATGAGGTTTCAAATCGGCTGGCCGGAGTAAACACCGCACCTCGAAGCAGGCAACGCAGAAGAAAAATTGAGCAGCTCGCAGGCAGAGACACAACTCCAGGACGCCTCTATGATACAAGAGAGTACAAGCAACAAAGGTGTATCGGAATTAGGTGGTCGTGGTCGTCGAAGTTGTGGTGGTTGTCGCCAGGCCAGGTAGACGGCCGACGAGGTGTTTACTTGCGGGAAAAAAAGGCAGCTCGCTTCTCTTCCCCGGGGCCCTGGTCCGCTAATCTTCCCACAGCTGCAGGGCGATAGCTAGCCCTCGAGAGCGGATTATTGGCGGCGTTTCGAAGTGCCCGACGAACGAATCTTAATCTTTTCTTCTTCAGACCTGACCAGGAGTGTGGAAAATTGGAAATGCAGTATGGTATGGCTCGAGGATCAATCTCCCGAAGACGAGACCAGGAGCACACGGATCTCTATCTCACGTTCTTCACGCACGCACAGATATCCGAGGATGCCGTTTTCTTTGGTTCGCAGCGCGCGCCCCCCACTCGTGGCCACTCACCGCAACTACCTACCGGCTTGACTAGTCCTTCCAATGGCAAAACAATTGTTTACAACACAGCACCCAATACTTCGACGCAGGCACAATCTGGCCGCGTTGAGAGGTCACTAAGGTTGCAGGATCTCCACTGGCGCAGCGAATGGAGGCTATTGTGACACCTGGTGACCCGTTCTCGGCGAGGGTTGCATCAGCGCCTGCAGAACGGGCAAAGAGAAGAAAGCTGGAACGCGTACAGTAGTCTGGTGGTGGCAGCCTCGAGGGAGTGGGACAGTGGCACAATGGCACAATGGTACACTGGAAGCAGCCAGAGGGCTTCCAAGTCACACAGTCACACGGCAGCGCGGCAGACTAGGACTAGGTCTACAGTCCAGTAGGTAGGGTGCCCACCTTGCGCCAGGGGACGGCCCGTCTTCTACCAAGTAGGAGCTCAGAGAGCGTCCTCCCCGCTGGGATTGGCTTCAACGGCGCGTCAGCATTGAAGCTTGCAAGTACGCGTCGTTGCCCTGGCGACCGGGGGTTGTCT
>CAVPCG010000028.1:0-11332 GCA_963702325.1 uncultured Acidobacteriaceae bacterium
CAACCTCTTATGTCGTTGAATAGCGCCACAAAAAGAACCTCAGGCCCTGCCCATCTCGTCTAAGAGTTCAGTGACCTCTTCCCCAAACCCCCTATTAACGCCGCGAGTAGCAGTGCAGCGGCTAAGCGCGATCCTGCCTGACGTTTGGGAATTAGTTCTTCCCCGCCGCGGCTTGCTGGCACTTGGTTTTGTGCTGATGGTGATCAACCGAGTTTCGGGGCTGGTCCTTCCATACTCCACAAAGTTTCTGATTGATACGGTAATCGTAAAACATCAGATTCAGCGCCTGCGTCCCCTTGTTCTTTGGGTGTTGCTGGCCACCGCGATTCAAGGCGCGACATCCTTTTCATTAACCCAATTGCTCTCGAAAGAGGCGCAGCGCCTCATCGCTGAGCTTCGCCAAAAAGTCCAGGCACACATTGGGCGGCTCTCAATCGCATTTCATGATTCCAACAAAAGCGGCATCCTGGTTTCGCGAATCATGAGCGACGTCGAAGGCGTGCGCAACCTGCTCGGCACAGGATTAGTGGATTTAACCGGCGGACTTTTAACCGCATGCATCGCTCTGGTGGTGCTATTCCGTCTGAGCTCCCTAATGACGATGATGGCATTTGGATTTCTTCTGTGTTTTGCCCTGGCGTTAAGGAAAGCATTCGGAACCATTCGTCCTATTTTCCGCGAGCGCGGCAAGATCAACGCCGAAGTTACGGGAAGGTTGGCGGAGTCGCTGGGCGGGGTGCGGGTAATTAAGGGCTACCATGCGGAACAGCGCGAGGCCAACGTATTTTCACAGGGAGTGCGTCGTTTGCTGGAAAACGTAATGCGAAGCTCTCACCGCAACGTCGGTGATGAGCCTGTCCGCGAGCCTGTTGCTCGGCGTCGTCGGCGCGCTGATCATGTATTTCGGAGCGCGGCAAATCGTCGCGGGCAGCCTCACCATCGGAGGATTTTTTACCTACACATTATTCCTCGGCTTCCTCATCGCGCCGGTTATGCAAATCGTCCAGGTTGGCACCCAGCTAACAGAAGCGCTCGCCGGTCTCGAACGCACGCATGAGATTCTAGCGAGCGCCCTGAAGATGAAGATCCGAGACGCACCGTCTCCCTTCCCGATATTTACGGTACGGTTGATTTCGATCATGTCAGCTTCAGCTACGACGGAGTTCGCACGGTACTTCATGACATCTCGTTCCACGCCGCCCCAGGAACTGTGACTGCGCTGATTGGATCTTCCGGATCAGGCAAGTCCACCACCATCGGGCTTGTCGCGGCATTTCATGTGCCTTCCGCCGGGAAAATTCTCGTTGACGGAATTGATCTCAGCACGGTGCGGCTGGATTCTTATCGCACGCACCTGGGAACGGTTTTGCAGGAATCGTTTCTTTTTGACGGAACCATTCGCGAGAATGTTTCTTTCTCCCGTCCCGCCGCGACCGAAGCGGAGATTCTGGAAGCGTGCCGCATAGCGCGCGTGGATGAATTTGCGGAGAGCTTTGCCGATAAATATGACACCATCGTCGGAGAGCGCGGCGTAAAGCTTTCCGGCGGCCAGCGGCAAAGAATTTCCATCGCCCGCGCAATCCTAGCCGAACCGCGCATCTTAATCCTTGACGAGGCCACTTCGAGTCTTGACTCCGAATCCGAAGCCCTCATTCAGCAAGGCCTTTCATACCTCATGCACGGACGCACCACATTTGTGATCGCTCATCGGCTTTCGACCATCCGGCGCGCCGATCAGATTCTGGTGATCGAGCAAGGACGAGTCGTCGAACGCGGCACTCATGAACAACTCTTTGCCCTGCGCGGCCGCTATCATGACCTCTATACGAAGCAGCATGGCGTCGAGACCAATTTGTTTCTCGCGCCGGGCGAAGGCGATGCCATTCCTCCGGCGGAAACTACAGAGAAGAAATCTCAAGATCCAGATTTAAGCGACGCACTCGATCTGGTGAGAGGAGAAGTCCGCTAAGCAAATGGATTCCGTTGCCGCCAGGAACACAACAGCCATTCAGCCGGACGCAGCGATTCAGACCGACAACGTCTGCCGCCATTACAAAATGGGCGAGACGCTGATTCGCGCCGTGGATGGTATTTCGCTTCAAGTACAAACGGGGGAATTCGTTGCCCTGCTGGGAACGTCTGGTTCTGGCAAATCGTCGCTGCTAAACCTCATCGCGGGGCTCGACCGTCCCACCTCCGGCACGGTCGTTGTTCAAGGACACAACCTCGCCACGCTCTCGCGCGAAGACCTCGCCAAATATCGTCTGCACGCAGTCGGCATGGTATTTCAATCGTTCAATTTGATTCCCAGCATGACCTTGCTCGAGAACGTCGAACTTCCCATGCGCTTCGCCGAAGTGGATCGCGATAAGCGCGGCGCCCTCGCCGAAGAAGCGTTGCGGCGCGTGGGGCTGATCTCCAGATCGCGGCATCGTCCAACAGAACTTTCCGGCGGAGAGCAGCAGCGGGCGTCACTGGCGCGAGCCCTGATCAACCAGCCGAAAGTCTTGCTTGCGGATGAACCGACCGGCAATCTCGATTCGCGCACCGGAACTGAGATCATGAACTTTATCCGAGAGTTCAACCAAGCCATGGGAATGACGGTCGTGATGGTCACGCATGAGCGCGCCCTCGCAGAGCGTTACGCCCGCCGCATGATTTTTTTGGCAGACGGCAAACTCGTAGACGATGAGTCAAACGCCGCCACCACCCAGGAAGCAAAAGAGGCGGCACTGTGAAGCTATATGACTCCGCCGAACTCGCGCTCCGTAATCTCCGCGAATCTTTTTTGCGCAACTCGCTTACCACCGTTGGAATCTCGGTCGGCGTGGCGTCGTTGGTCGCGATGTTGTCCCTCGGAATCGGTTTGCAGCAAATGGCCTCGCGACGCCTGCAAAAATCAGGACTGTTCGATACCGTCGTCGTCACCTCGCGGCGCGATTTTCGTGGCTTCAATCGCGAACAAGAAAGAAACGGCCCGTCCCCCGACGACAGCCCGGCGCTCGACGACGCCGCGCTCCAGAAGATGCAGCAAATCCCCAATGTGGCCGAAGCCTATCCTGACATCCGTCTGATTACTGAACTGCGCTATGAGGGCAAGCAGCACCTCACCATGGTCGCCGGCCTGCCATTTTCCGCGAAGAATAATGATGCTTTCGATGGCATGCAGGGCCATTTCTTTTCCTCAGACATGGCGACGGAAGTCGTTGTGGCAAAATCTTTTGCCGAAGAACTTTTGGGACGCACGCCCAAAACCGGCGAGGACGACCTTAAAGTTGCCGAACTTGGCCCGCCTCTGCTCGGAAAAGAATTGACCATGCGTTACGCCGAGCGAGTCCCAACTGAAGGTGCATCCAGCCCCAAGCCGTCCGCCGAAACCGATGCTCCCGAAGGCGCCGCCTACTCTGTTGTCTCCCGCGAACAGAAGTTAAAGATCATCGGCATCTGCGATTTGGATCCCGACAGCATGCGCGGGCAAGCGCGAGCCCGCGTCTTTCTTCCGCTGAAGCTTGCCCAGAGCCTTCACCTTATGCAGACTTCAAACCTGCGTGAGACTTCTGGCGCCGCCAGTGGCGTGCCAACCTACTCGAATGCGAGCGTGCGCCTCACCAGTCCCAAATATGTGCAGCAGGCCGAAGATGCGATCAAGAAGATGGGATTCAACACATTCTCGATCATTGATGCAACCCGCAATCTGCGCCAGTTTTTCGCGGTGCTCGATTTATTTCTCGGAATCTTCGGCAGCCTGGCTTTGGCCGTCGCCTCCATTGGAATCGTGAATACTCTGGTGATGGCGATCCTCGAACGGCGCCGCGAGATCGGCATCATGAAGGCCTTGGGTGCCAGCGATTCTGACGTTAAAGGTCTCTTCTTCGCCGAAGCCGGCGCGATGGGCATCCTCGGCGGAATTCTCGGCGTGGCCCTGGGTTGGATCATTGGTCACGTAATCAATTTCGGAACCAATATTTATCTCAAGCGCCAGCAATTTCCTCCTGAAAATATATGGTCTGTGCCGTGGTGGCTAGTCGCCGGAGCAATTGCGTTTGCCATTATCGTCAGCTTGCTCTCCGGCCTGTATCCGGCCAGCCGCGCCGCCCGCCTCGATCCAGTGCAAGCACTAAGATACGAATAAGCTCGAGCCAGAACCACAATCTGCAATCTTCAATCGTAAATCGCTTCAGACTTTGACTTCTCCCGATCACAAACAATGGGTGGCCCATCCCTTCGACTTCGCTCTGGGCAGGCTCTTGCGTGCCTTTTGCAAGGGTGGGAGGCGAGACTGCCGCGATTTCCCGCCGCATCCGCAAGAAGCGGGAGCAAAACTAAATTGCCTTCTCCAGATCACAAAGAATTGAGGGTGCCCCTTCCTTGCGTGCCTTTTGTCTAGGGACTAGACACGCCTTTCGCAAGGGTCGGAGGCAAGGATGCCCAATCCCACGAAGAGACGAGCCGCCCCCGGCTGTCCAGCCGAGCAAAGCTCGGCAATCACCCCCTTGATAAATTAATATTCCCAAGTAAAGTTCCCCCGGGGTATGTCGGCGGATCGCTGTGCCAGCGTCATCCCGAGGTGCCGCTCCACAACTAGCTGAGCCACCATTTTCACAACAACGTCTTTCAACGATTCGACTTCGACAACACCATGCTCCGCGTCGGCGGCATGAACTTAACTATTACCTTGACGGAATATTCCATATAAGGAATAATGTGATGGTGTTGTCGAATTTACCGATGAATTTGAGCTGTGGTGGAACGGTCTTTCGGAGCAGGAGCAGGACGAAATAGACGCAAAGGCAGCTCTTCTGGAAGAGCGCGGTCCAACGCTGCCGAGGCCTCATTCGGATGTGATTCATTCTTCCCGTCACGCGAATATGAAGGAATTGCGCGGTAAAGTTGAAGGAAGACACTTGCGAGTGCTTTATGCCTTCGACCCGGCTCGCGTCGCCATTCTTCTAATTGGCGGGGATAAGACTGGCGATTCCAAGCGGTGCGAGAAATTTGTTCCGATCGCTGATGAAATATTCGATCGGCATTTGTCAGTACTCTAAGAAGAAGCGCAGATAATGGCTTTTGTTTTGTTCAATAAGGTGTCAGGGAACCGCTAGGAGGGCTATGCCAAAGAATTTTAAGATCCTAAGAGAAAAGAGATCAACAACTGCACAGAAGAGATCCCGTCAACTTGCCGCGAAATATCGCGACGAAATGGCGCTGGATGAATTACGCGAAGCTCGCGATATGACTCAGCAACACCTGGCCCGAATCCTAAAAATCAACCAAGCCGCCGTATCGAAAATGGAGCGGCGTACCGACATGTACGTTAGCACCCTCCAGGATTTCGTCAAAGCCATGGGCGGACAGCTAAAAATCACAGCAACCTTTCCTGAGGCCGGAACAATCGAAATCCGCCAGTTCCACCAATCCAAGAAGCCCGGTTCCGAACGCAATGCTAAGGCAGCGGGAGTGGCCTAGAATTCGGGCCATGTTAGACATGGCCAAGATCAATCACACTTATGATCAGACGCCAATGGACACGACCGGGAAGTTTTACGCGCTCATTTCCGGTCGCTGTCTCAACATTGTCGGGCCTGATCCTGGTAGCCAGCATGAGTGCGTGCGGAGGTGGTGGCGCCTCCGGTGGAGCATCCTCGGGCGGCTCAAATTCTCCGCCACCACCACCCAAGGAAATCTTGTATGCCGCGGGTTACGGTCAGGCGGTTTTGGAATACAACATTGATATGAGTACCGGTGCCCCAACCTTGATAAGCAGCGCCGCTGGAAGTAGCTCTTTCGGAATTGCCATAACTCCCTCCAATACCTTCTTGTATGCCTCGAATGCGCAGGACCCCGGTGTTAACGCATTTTCCATCAGCAGTAGCGGAGGTTTGTCACTATTGAGTGGTTCTCCGTTTTTATTGCCAAGTTATCCTGCGTTTAATGAAGTTGATAGTTTAGCGATGGATCCAGCGGGCCAATTTCTTTACGCACCAGATGCATCTTCCAGTCAGATTGTCGGTTTTTCGATTTCGACGTCATCCGGGGCTCTGACTCCGCTTCCGGGGTCGCCTTTCCCGGCAGGAATGCCACCACTCGAAGTCGCGATTGATCCGTCGGGAAAATTCTTGTACGAAAGCGGCGGCGGTGTTTCCGGATTTACCATCAATTCTTCCACCGGAGCACTTACATTGATCCTGGGTTCGCCGTTCTCAACCCAGGGTTCTGGAGACGTTGACGGTCTGGCCTTTCATCCTTCCGGAAAATTTCTTTATACGGCGGCATTCTCGACGAACAAGATTGCTGCCTATAGCATTGACACCACAACCGGCGTGTTGACAGCCGTCCCTGGCTCAGTATTCTCACTGAGCAACTCAAATGCTCCACTGCCATACTCTCTCACGGTGGATCCTACAGGAAAATTTCTCTATGCTTTGGGCGGTGATGACGGAAAGGTTTACGGATTCACAATTGATGCAAGTAGTGGCGCTTTGACGGCGATCAGCGGTTCTCCATTTGGAATACAGTGGACATTATTTCTTTCGAACTTAGTGGTGGATCCGTCAGGGAAATTTTTGTATGCCGGGGGCTATGGGCTGAACGGTATGTTTATTTTCAGCATTGACGCCACGACGGGAGCCCTGACGCCCGTGAATGATCCTTTGCCTGCTGGCATGCTATTGCCTCATCTAGGTTTTGCCTTTGCCCATTCTCAATAGATCGCCGATGTCCAGCGGGGAACCGCCTCACGTTTTCTTGTGTTCGAAAATGTAAACTTGGGACACACCAGCGGAAGCTGCTTTACTTTTCACGCAACGACGAACACGCAGAACCGGTTGCTGGGATATCAGTACGATGCCGCTGGGAACATGACCTACGACGGCCTGATGAGATACGAATATATCCACAACTATTCTGGAACCTTTTCACTCCGGTTTTTGCTGCCTGAATCCCAAGCCCGCTAGGAACGTCAATATCGCAATTATGAGCAGCAGATAACCGGCAAAGAAGGTCCCCAGAAAAACGAAAAGCATCACCGCCGTAGAGGCCGGTATAAGAGCAATCAACATCAGAAGGGGCCTTGTTCCCATGCGTGGCCGGAATGCGAGTAGAGCGAATATTACCGCGAGAATGATGAGCGTCGCGGAATCCGCAAGCCAAAGCCCCTCAGAACTCGCAGCGTAAAAATGAGGCAGGTTCGACACCGAGATAGCGTTCAAGGCTTTACGAAACGCGGCGGCATGTATCGCTCCCCCCAGGGCCGAAAGAAATGATGCGGCCGCGAGAAACACTTTCCGAGTCGCTGCGCCCATGCTTTGCCTCCTTGCTGGTTCTCGAAGCCGAATAACCGCCCTTCTACGCGGGTTTCGGTAGGGCATCTTGAGAAGGTACAAGTTTCTCAAACGGACGCGGGTCAAAGAAAAGCTCAATCTTTGCAATCAACCCATTCTTGAATGTCATAAGCTCCGCCGTGCGGCAAACTCCAATCGGGTCCGCACATATGAAGTCATAAGTGAATATCGCTTGGTTCCCAGAAGCGAATTGCGAGCGCACTTTTAAACTCCTTAGTATCCGAAACATGCGCTTGGCCGCCTGCAACACCATGTCCCTGCCTGTAACATCGGCGTTCGGTCCGATAAAGTGGACATCGGGATCCAAGTATTTTGCGATTTCCTCAATATCTTTGTTATCCCACGCTTTCAAGTACGCTTCTGCGGATGCCAACACGTCGTTGCTCATCGGAATCTCCTTTCGTCCGTACCATATCGTTGGCGGTTCTCTATTGCAAGTACTGACAAAAAGGATACTATGCATACATTCGCCTCTGTGATTTGGCCTGTGATAATAGGCGAACGAGGTTCGCGATGAAATCACTAGATGAGAACAACAAGTTTTGCCCGCTGATCGCATTCGGCCGTGCTGCCGGCGGCAAATATAAAATGCGAATTCTTTGGGAGTTGAGGGATGGCTCCAGGCGCTACGGCGAATTGCGCCGGTCCGCTATTGTGGCGGCCCGCGGAACGCCCGTCACCCCTCGCGTCTTGAGCCGCGAACTCAAGGAACTGCACGCGCTTGGGTTAATCAACCGCAAACAATATCCTGTGGTTCCTCCGAAAGTCGAATACAGCCTCACGAACTTCGGGAAGAGTCTTCTCCCAGTAATCAAGCAAATCGTAAAATGGGGACTAGTCGGGGCCCGCAAGTTCGCCGCCGCCGAAACTCGAACTGTGCTTTCGTTCTGTGTGTTCATGTGTCTATGGTTAATTTCATTTGCCAGTTCTCAAGCCCAGGGGCGCATGGACTGCGACGCGCTCAACGGCCGCATTCTCAATCAACCGGTCCACTATTGCGTACTGTTGCCGGATGATTACGACGCGACGTTGGCAAAGCACGCTTCGACGCGTTATCCGGTGCTCTACTTTGTGCATGGATTAGGCCAGAACGAGCAGGCTCTATTTAAGATCGGCGGATGGGATTTCATCGAAGATTTGCGGCAGCAAAATAAGATCAGCGAATTCTTAATTGTCGCTCCCGAAGGAAAGAATAGTTTTTTTATCAACTCCGCCGACGGAGGCTGGCCCACCTTTGCGTTTTTTGCAAAGGTGGGAACTCATGCTGCGTGCCTCGGGATTTTCGATTCTTCGATCCCCGCATCGCGCTGCTAGATCCTTACGGTGCGCCCTATTCCCCAAATCCTACTCGCCGGGTGCCCCACTCATTCGCGCTTTTTGCGGATGAGTGGGTGAGTGTTGACCCGACCACTTCCGAACTTTTGCGGAGGACTTCTCTTGATTTCCGAGTCCCACTCCTGAAAGTTTACTCGCACCGGTCCTCGCCCTCCGTAAAAAGATGTCCGGAAGCCGCTCCACTTCCATTGATCCGGCTGGCGGGCTGGCCCATCTTTGTAGATTTTGATCTCCTTGGGATTGCAATGAATAGGCAGCCTCATTCATTATGATGTTAAGGAGATCAAAATCTTCAAAGCTGGGCCAGCCCGCCAACGTGTCGAAGAATTATTTGACTTTCGAGCGACACCACCACGGTAACCCAACTGTCGTTCGCATCGCGATTCTAAATGTGTGTAAAAACCCCGGCAGAGACGTACCTTGCTACGTCTATCTTTTTGGGGTGGCGCAGCGCTTTAAGCGCCGCGATCAGAGGCTCCGAAACAGACAACGCCATTCCCAAAGGGAATTGCCCACAACATTATTGCGGCGGCGGCTTCGGACTATCTGGTGTCTTATCCCCCGGATGATCTTCGTAAATCGAATACTGTCCCGCCGGACGCTCCATCTTAATCGTCAAATCCGTCGTTGGCTGACTGATGTCGTAGTCTTGCCCATACGTCTGAAAGCCCTTTGCCAGCACCTGAATCCGCAGCTTTCCATACGGAAGTCCTTCGTAGCTCGCCTTGCCCTCAGCGTCTGTCTTGAGCTCAAGTCCGCCGTTTCCCTGCTTATCCTTGTCATTCACGGGATGCAGCACCACCGCCGCATTGCGTAACGGCTGGCCATTGTCCCCCTTAAGAATCAAGACCGTCAGGACGGATGACGGAGGCTCAGGACGCTTCTTTCGGGCGAAGCCAGGCACAGTCAACACGAGGGTAACGACGATCGCAGCCGTTGCGTACATTCCTTGTGGAAGGTATTTCATCGTTAAAGCTCCACATGTAAGTCATTGATAAATATACCGATATAACAGATCAGGGCAAGACTTGACATCCGTCCGCTCATGTTTCTATAATTAGCACTCACAAACAAAGAGTGCTAACAACAGTGTTAGTCAAAACCGTTATCCCAGCAATCAACCCAAATTCTAAACGAATACCAACGAAAGGATACGCAAGCATGGCAACTAAGTTTACTCCCCTGCATGATCGCATACTGGTACGTCGCGTCGAGGAAGAAGGAACGACTCGTGGCGGCATTATCATCCCTGACAGCGCAAAAGACAAACCACAAGAGGGACAAGTCATCTCCGTCGGACGCGGCAAGAGCAACGACGAGGGCAAAGTGTTCCCTCTGGTCGTGAAAGAAGGCGACCGCATCCTGTTCGGCAAATATTCTGGCACCGAGATCAAGCTCGATGGTGAAGATTTCATCATCATGCGCGAAGAAGAAGTCCTCGGCGTAGTCAGCGGGACAGCTTCAGGCGCATCCGCCGGCAAGCAAGAAACGAGATCCGCCGGTATCACAGTGTGCCGGTGTCCTGAAAAAATAACCGCAGAGCACGCGGAGTATGCAAAGTAAGAATTTGAAGGTCCCAGATTTCCTCGGCGAACTCTGTGACCTCGGCAGTAAAAGCATTTCTTAAACTTTAGGAGAAAAAATTATGGCAAAGCAAATTCTGCACGGAGAAGAATCGCGGCAGGCGATTTTGCGCGGCGTGAACCTTCTCGCTGACGCAGTAAAAGTCACCCTCGGCCCCAAAGGCCGCAACGTTGTAATCGAAAAGAAATTCGGATCACCCACCATCACGAAAGATGGCGTAACCGTAGCGAAAGAAATCGAACTCCGCGATGCCCAGGAAAATATGGGAGCACAAATGGTTCGTGAAGTCGCCTCCAAGACGTCCGACGTCGCCGGAGACGGCACCACCACAGCCACGGTCCTAGCCCAAGCGATCTACCGCGAAGGCGTCAAGACCGTAGCCGCCGGCGCGAATCCAATGGCCATGAAGCGCGGAATCGAAAAAGCAATCGCGGTAGTTGCGGCGACATAGACAAGAAAACCGGCGAACGCGGCAAAGGCGAACTGGACAAACTGAGCAAGCCAGTAACCGGCGACATGATCGCACAAGTGGGAACCATCAGCGCCAACAACGACGAAACCATTGGACACATTATTGCCGAAGCGATGAAGAAGGTGGCAAGGATGGCGTCATCACCGTCGAAGAGTCGAAGACGCTGGAGACGCAGCTCGAAGTGGTCGAAGGCATGCAGTTCGACCGCGGATACCTCTCTCCTTACTTTGTAACCGATCCTGAGCGCATGGAAGTTTCGCTTGAGAACGCTTATATCCTGATCCACGAAAAGAAAATCAGCTCGATGAAGGACCTGCTCCCGCTGCTCGAACAGATTGCCAAGAGCGGCAAGCCCCTCGTCATCATTGCTGAGGATGTTGAAGGCGAAGCGCTCGCAACTCTCGTCGTCAACAAACTGCGTGGCACGCTGCAAGTTGCGGCCGTCAAGGCTCCCGGTTTCGGCGACCGCCGCAAGGCCATGTTGCAGGACATTGCCACCCTCACCGGCGGCAAGGCCATCACTGAAGATCTCGGCATCAAGCTCGAGAACGTTCAGGTCGGCGACCTGTACACGCAGTCCAACGAAGTAACGAAGAACATT
>CAVPCG010000029.1:0-33741 GCA_963702325.1 uncultured Acidobacteriaceae bacterium
GGTCTGACTGTATTTTCTCGCACCGTATACGTGGACATTCCGTCTCACGCGCAGTGATTTCTGTCCTTCAACTCGGCACGCTCGACTACGCCACTGGCTTGCGATTGCAGCAAAAGCTTGTCGAGCTACGCAAAGAAAATCGTATTGGCGATACCCTTCTGCTGCTGGAACATACCCCCGTGATTACGCTGGGGCGCAATGCGAAGGCTGCGAACATACTCGCATCCCCGGAAGAACTTGCGCGGCGTAGCGTAGAAGTGTTCGAGTGCGATCACGGCGGGGACGTCACCTTTCACGGCCCGGGACAACTCGTTGGTTATCCCATATTCGATCTGCGCTCCTTTCCTTCTTCTGATAGCAAACGGAAAACACTGGGCGTGATCGAATACGTGAGGCGCATTGAAGAAGCGCTGATCCGATCGTGCGCTGAATTTGGAATCCAAACTGAACGAGTATGCGGCCTAACCGGTGTCTGGACGACCAAGGAACACGTTGGCTCAACCGCCCCCGGCTGTGCGGACGAGCAAAGCTCGGCTGAAGATTCAAGTGCGAAACAAGCAAAGATCGCCGCCATCGGTGTCCACGTCTCACGATCAGTCACCTCGCACGGATTCGCTCTCAACGTTGATACCGACCTCAGCTATTTCAAGTTGATTATTCCCTGCGGCATCGCGTCGAAGTCGGTGACTTCAATGGCTAAGGTACTGGGCAAGCAAATGGACATCGAGAAACTCACGAACTCGGTCGTCCGCAGTTTTGGCGATGTGTTTCAAAGCCAGATTCTTTGGATTGAAAGTCTAGATGCTCTCTTAGGCGAAACGGTCGGTGTGCCGTTAAAGGTCCCTCCCGATTACGCGGAATTCAGAAGAAAAAGAGACGTTCGGGCTGGTAGCCGTGAATGAGGCTTTGGCGATTTAATCAATAGTTAATGGAGGAAACCCGCTGGGGGGCATATCCTTGCTGTTGATATCCTTCCGGCTCGTGGTTGCGATACGGCGAACGCACACGTAGACCCGTTAAAGTGAGGGCGAGCAATTCCGCCATTGGCCATGTATGCCAGTGAAACCCCGGAGGTACGTAACCCTTGAACTCATGTCCGGGTGCGAAGATTTGAGCGAATGGAACCGGTGCAATAAAAAACAAATAGAGCGGCAGGCAGAGCAGTGTTGAGGCAAGCCCAGTGGACGGCAGCAACTCGCGTAACAACAAACGTCAGAACAATAGAGAGGATGAAAAGAGCATTCCCAATGTTATCCATCGAGAGCAACGGGCCCGTCAGCCACCCTCCACTAAATTCCGATTCTCCAAGACCGCTTGTAATTCGTAAATCCAGGAGGACGCAGAGAAGACAACTACCAGCCTGACATATCTGTTTGATATCCGGCTTCTTCAACCTCAAAGTTCCTCCATGGCACGCGGGTAATTGAGTCTGCTCCTTATCGCAATCACGTCGTACCGAACCGTCACGAGCCGAATCCAGAGGAATCCAGACACCCGCCGCTGGATCCCCGTCGCCGTCCACGTTAGGATAAGTTAAGACGCGGCGAGCATGTCCAGGAAAATCAAGGCAACCAGGAACTCCGGGAATAATAAAAAGCGACAGGCGTCTTCTTCTCACAATAACGGCACTGGAAACGAGAGCGTCAGGGCCGCGAATCCCCAGCAGCGAACTTACAACATTCCTGACTCTCGACTAGAGAAACCTGCCTTCACCGTTCAGCAGAACTGCCAGGGTTCGACAATTTGCTACGAGATCACCGGCGATCTCGACGCGCCGATTCCTCCCATCCGCGAGTCCAAATATCTCGATAAAAAGCGCTGCATTGAGATCTACCGTTGGATGGCTTCTCAACCGCAAAATGGAGACTGCCCTCGAAAACCTGTACAAGCAGGGAAAAGTGGTGGGCGGAGTTTATTTTGGGCTGGGACAAGAAGCCTGCTCCTGTGCATCCGCTTATGCGTTGCAAAAGGACGACTGGCTCGCGCCCATGATTCGCAATCAGGGCTCGCTTCTCGTGCGTGGGTTTGCACCTCGCGACATGATGATGCAGTACATGGCGAAAGCCGACTCGCCCACGGGCGGCCGCGATGGCACTTCACACTTTGGAGACATTGAGAACCGCAACATCGTTTCGCCGATCTCCATGCTCGGCGATCTGGTTCCAGTCATGGCTGGGGTTGCGCTCGGGGCGCGGATCCAGGGGCGGAACATCGCCGTCATGACTTATATCGGTGATGGAGGACAATCCACCGGCGTGACTTACGAAGGCATCAATTTCGCCGCCGTTCAGGATCTTGGGCTGGTGTTGATCATCGAAAGCAATCATTGGGGCTATTCGACGCCATCCGAGTTGCAGTTCCGCGTAAAAGATCTGGCGGAACGCGCTATCGGGTATGGAATCCCCGGCGTGATCGTGGATGGCACCGATGCCTGCCAGGTTTACGACGCGGCGCATCAGGCGTGTGAACGGGCACGGCGCGGGGAAGGGCCAACACTCATCGAGGCAAAGATGATGCGCATGAAAGGCCACGCCATCCACGACAGTGCGGATTATGTTCCCAAGAAAATGTTCGAATATTGGCGCAAACGCGATCCGATTGCGCGTTTTGAAAATTACCTGGTCAAGGTTAAGAAGTGGTTAACGCCCCAGGAAAACCAGAAACTGATTGCAGACGTGGAACGATTTCTGGAAGAAGAACGGGAAGTCGCGGTCAACTCGCCGATGCCTGCTCCGGAATCTGCCGCAGGCGGCGTATATTGCGACGCCGGATGCCACGACATAAAACCGAAATACGCAATGCCGAAAACGAAAATGAAAAGCTCAGGCGCGGTAAAACCCACTGAAGCTGCGTTGCATTTCAAGTAAGGCCAACTTACGGCATTTGAGTTATTTTGAGACTGACTCCCCCGGCCTGACGCTCGGATTATCGGCCGGTGCCTTTTCGAGCCTTGAAAGATACTCCTTTATCGCTTTTTCATCTTTAGCGCCCGCTGATACCTTAAGGCAAATCCGGAGCTCAGTCATTGCGTTTTCCCGGTTTCCTTTAGCTTCGTAGATTTGTGCCAGCAGATAGTGCATCCTCGGATCAGAATGAGCCTGGTCAATGTCCAAACCCTTTTTGACACTGTCCTCTGCCTGGCTTAGCAGATGAAGATTAAGTTTCGCCAGACCATCATAGAGGTAAGTCACGCTATTGTTCGATGGATCAATCGCAAGCGCCATCTTGCTCTGTCTTCAATACCTCGCTCCAATCTCCTGACCGCGAAGCGATGTCAGCCAGGCACAAGTATCCTGGCAGATAGCTCGAATTCGCTGGCGAGGCGTGCCCGCAAGCTTCCCGTGCATCTTGTAATTGCTGCCGATTCTCCAGCACTTGCCCCAGCAAGACCCACAGTGCGGAATAGTCAGGGTACTTTTCGGTCGCCTTCCGCAAGGTTTTTTCCGCCTGTTCGAATTTTCTTTCGCTCAGCGCGTCGCAGACTTTCTCATATTCGCCCCTGGCCTTCTTTCGCATTTCCAAAGCGGCAATTCCGATTGTGAGATTGTGAATGCGGTCCAGCGGAGGAAGAAAGCAATTTGATTCTTCGGTCTTCTTGAGAGGAAAATCGCCGGGATTTCGGACAGTTAGCGGTACTTGGTCAAGATCCGAATAGCCAGGTGACGATCGCATAACCGGGGCCTGGCTCGGGGACGATCCGGCTTGACCCTTTTGAGCCATCGCAAAAAGCGAAAAACTGATCAGTGCAAGAATGCCGCACAGCAATCCTCGAAATTTGGACGAGCGAAATATCGTCAGCATAGTGACCTACCTTAAAGATGCTCACATTATGGCCCTCCTTTCTCCCAACCTTCAAGGCGTTTTCGCGCCGGTTAATCATCGGAGAAGCCGCTTCGAACTCACCTAAGCTTTGAGTTAACATTCTGTGGTAGCCGTGCCATAATTGCGCTTTCCGGGACTGGCTCACAGCGAGAGTATTCCCATGAAATACGCCTTTCTTGCGGAAACTTACGAAACCGAACGAATCAAAGTCATCAGTGTCTGGAGCGAATTCAGAGACGAAGATCTTCCCCTCCGCCCTCGGCAGGGTGACCCCTCCGGACGAAGCGTTCTCGAACAGATGGTGCATCAGTGCATGGGCGAGGATGCATGGTTCCGAAATATGCTGGGAATTGATGTAGGCGCCCCGCCGCTGCCAAGGCAGGAAACTCGTTTGGAATTCATGAAGCAATACGCCGGGGACAGTGGGAAGCGCTCGGCTGAATTACAGAAAAAAGAAGACGCATGGTGGGAGGAGATGACAAAATTCTTCGAGGTGCAGCGCTCGCGCGCGTGGGTGATGACGCGCCGTTTAACCCACACCTCGCATCACCGCGGTCAGTTGATGGCGATGCTTCGTATGCTGGGACGAACGATTCATAGCAACTACGGGCCAACCGCTGACACTGGAGGATTGCCGAAAGATCATGCGCTTACGATTTACGCGTATCCGAGCATTCAAGCCCTTCTCAAAGCAGAAGCTGCGGGAGGAGCGAAATCTTCGCTGCCGAAACCCGCCAACAATCAGCTCACCGAACGTCCCAACGCAAAATGATGTTTCAATGTCCGTTCGGGAACGACAGTGCAAGCAGCGTTTTCTGCTCCATCTCGTGAGCTTTCGCTGATCCCGTCGCAGGGCTGGCACTGGCAGAGCGCTTCACCGACAGCACAGGACGCGCGCCGGCAATCCTCCGCAGACGCGGCAGAATGTACGATAATGCACCCATGTTTGCCTGCTCTTCCTGTACCCACACAATTTCGCCAGTGCCGTGACGGTCAAACTCCGCAGTCAACTCGGCCTCCGGAAAGGGATACATCTGTTCCACGAACACGATCGCAGTGGAATTATCGTTTCTCTTTTTCCTCTCCGCTCGCAGTTCGTGTCCGATCTTGCCGGTACAAAGCAGCACACGTTTAGCATTCCCAACTTCGACGTCGGGAAGCACGGTTCTGAATTGCTGATCTATCAGATCGCTCAGAGGCGATGAGGCTTCGGGATGACGCAACATGCTCTTCGGCGTGAAAATCACCAGTGGCTTGCGCCACTTGCGCAATGCCTGGCGCCGCAATAGATGAAAATATTGCGCGGCAGTTGAAGGCTGAGCAATCTGAAAATTGTCCCTGGCAGCGCTTTGCAGGAACCGTTCGATACGGGCGCTCGAGTGCTCCGGGCCCTGACCCTCGTAGCCATGCGGCAAAAGCAGCACCACGCCTGAGAGCAGGCCCCACTTATCTTCGCCTGCGCTAATGAACTGATCTATTACCGCCTGTGCGACATTCACAAAATCCCCAAACTGCGCTTCCCACAAGACGAGCGCTTCCGGGTAGTCACGGCTGTATCCGTACTCAAATCCAAGAACACCCGCTTCAGAAAGCGTGGAATTGTATATAACGCAGGCAGCCTGGTTGTCCGAAACGTGTTGCAGAGGCACGTATTCTTCTTCGTTTTCGATGTCGAGCAGCACTGAATGGCGTTGATTGAAAGTTCCACGACGGCTGTCCTGGCCACTCAGGCGCACTGGCACCCCGCCTTTCGCAAGGCTCCCGAAGGCCAACGCTTCGGCCATTCCATAATCCACTGGCCGTTTTCCCAAACCCATTTCCGCTCTCTGTTCAAGCAGCTTTTTCACCTTGGGATGGATGTGGAAATTCTCCGGATAAGTCGTCAGCCGCACCGAGATTTCGTGCAGTTCCTCGGCCGATAAAGCTGTTTCCACTTCATATTCAGACTTATACCGGCCACCTTTGTAAGCATTCCAGTACCGTGGCAATTCGCGCAAAGTTGGTTTTTTCTTGATCGAGCCCGCTTTCTGCTGCGCGGCTTCAAGTTCAGCCTTAATTTCCTGAACCCGATCGTCAACATCTATCGCACCTATATTTCCCGCGTAAATCTTCCACAACGGAGGATGATCTTTAATCGCCTTGTAAAGCAGCGGTTGGGTAATCGTGGGATCGTCCACTTCGCTATGACCATGCCGGCGATAACCAATCAGGTCCACGACAACATCGCTGCCGAACGCATAGCGATATTCGAGAGCCATGCGACCGACGCGTACGACCGCATCAACATCCTCGGCATTGACATGGAAGATCGGAATGTTTTGCCGGCGCGCGAGTTGGGCCGCGAAATGCGCGGAATGTAACTCGCCGGGCGTCGTGGTAAATCCGATCAAATTATTTACGATTACGTGGACCGTTCCCCCCACGCTAAAACCCGCTAAATCCGCATAATTCAGCGTCTCAGCAAAGATTCCCTGCCCCGCGAATGCTCCGTCTCCATGCACCAAAAGCGGCAGAAATTTCTCGACTCCTCCTCGCCCGGCTCGATCTTGTTTCGCGCGAGTCCGCCCGATCGTTACCGGATCAACCGCCTCCAGGTGGCTCGGATTGGAAACCAGATGAATATGAACCTTCGCTCCGCTGCGTGTGACGTATTCGCCTGTCGCTCCCATGTGATATTTCACATCGCCGCCCCCGAGCGTGCTGCGCGGGTCCACATCTTCGAATCCAGCGTAAACCTCCGCAGGATCGCGTCGCGCAATATGGGTAATGACGTTCAATCGGCCGCGATGACTCATCCCCATGACGAGTTCAATCGCCCCGCGTTCGCCGGCGCCTTCAAGAATTTCATCTACCAGCGGAATGAGCGCGGTCACGCCCTCTAGCGAAAACCGTTTGCTTCCCAGATAGCGCTGCTGGAGCACCTGCTCAAAGAGATCAGCGCGGATCAGTTGGTCCAAAACATATGTTTGATTCACCCAAGGCTGAACGCCTTCCATTCGCTGCTGTATCCAGCCGCGTCGTTCCTGGTCTGGGATGTGCGTGAACTCGGCTCCGACGCTGCTGCAATAAAAGCCGCGCGCTTCGTGCGCGAATTCTCCGTCAATTTGTAACTCGGGATGCCGCTCCGACTGTAGGAATTCCAGAGGATCGAGATCAGCTTCAAGGTATCCCCAGCGCCGGAACAACTCGAAAACTCGGTCGCGTTCGCTTTCAGGAGAATCTATGAGTGCGGTGCCACCGGAACCGGCGGCGTTTCTTCGAGAGGTCACCATAAGTATGTGCTTATAGAATAACGGATGCAGCAGAAATTCGCAGGATTCGAAGGTAACTGAAAGCAATATATAGATCGGCCATGTTCGTCATCGGATGTGCACGTTTAGCGGCAGGCACATGACGGGTGGAAAGTCTCGCGCGTGATCAGTTACGACCACAGATTAGCGAAATTGCGGCAAGAAAAAACGGCGACCAGAAACGTTGTGTCCTGATCGCCGCCGGAATTTGAAGAACGTTTCTTACGGGTGGAAGTTGAAAGCGCTAAACAGATCATCCAGCGCCGGAGTGTTCAACGGCACATACGGATTGTCAGATGCCGTCTTTGGATTCGGGTAGTTGTCCCGGCTTCGCGCTGTCAAAGGGTTCAGCTTCCAGTTCCGCTCAATAAACTTCACCAGCGAAACGTGATCACTGTAACTGTGACTAACGTGGCCGCCTTGGGCGAATGGAGAAACGATGATCAGTGGAATCCGGGTGCCATCTCCGAAGAAATCCAGCGGCTGGATGTAGCCTGAGTCGTAGTAGCCGCCGCCCTCGTCGAAGGTGACAAAAATCGCCGTGCCCGCCCACACTTCAGGATTGGCCTGTACGGCCTCTACGATCTTTTTGGTGAATCCCTCGAATAGGTCCAACTTCGAAGAAGCCGGATGGCCATCCACGAACCCACTGGGCTTGATGATCGAAACCGCGGGCAATTCGCTGGCTTTGACGTCTTCGTAGAAGTTCGCCAAGTCTTGAATGTGCTCTTGACGAAGCGTTGCGTTGGTCATGATATCAGTCGCGTATTGGAACGGATTACAGATGTTGCAATAGGCGTCCGCAGGATTGCTCTCGGTGGGATCCGAAAGGTAAAGGTTCCAACCGTCGCCATAATATTTAAATGAAATATTCTTCTCCATTAGCGCATCCCCGATGTGACGAACGGATGTTGGCGGAATGGTGAACGGGAGACAGCGCCTGCGCGGACGATCCGTCGCCATTGAATCCCGGATTGTAGTTATTCAGGATGTAGTAGTGCCCGGGATCGCAATTCGGCTTGATCGGACGCGTCAGAGACTGCAAATAATTCACGACTGCCGGCACGCCTGGCTGAGTCGTGTCGGCGCAAGCACTGTAGGTCCCGCCGCTGTATCCATCCTGCGTGTACCAATTGTTGGTCCCAGCCTGCGGGTCGGGATTTTCAATCTGGTTGGCTGGCGGCACGGTAGCATTTCCTTTTCCGTCGCTGTACCAGATGTCATCGGCGAACCCGAGCATAATGTGGTTGGCTCCCGTGCCGCCCATCACTGCTTGATGATAGTTATCGCTAATCGTGTAATTGTTTGCCAGGAACTTCAAGTACGGAGCGTCTCCCTTTTGCATGTTGTAGAACTCCATTGAGGTTCCGCCTTCGCCTGTGCTGAGATTGTTGAACCCGGCAGGCTGCGGCTTGCCATTCGTGCCTGCGCCAATGGTTACTTCCACCCACGGAAATAAATCCGCCAGACATCCACTGGGGTTATCTTCAGTGGCATAGTTCACGTTGCAATCCTCTTGTTGCCACATTTGATAGAAGCGATGCACCGGACTGCTTGCATAATCGTCGTACTTGACGCCTGGCGTGAGCTGAAATACACCATCGTTCAGATTGTTCACGTTCGGAATACGTGTATCAACGCTGCCGCTGGGTATACCTGTAGCTCCTGTGGTCAGAAATTTGTAATAGCCGTTCGCCAGGAATCCCGGCTCAAGTGCTTTCGCAACCGCGATGCTCGGCGCCAATTGCGACGCACTCGACGGCCCTCCGGCAGCCACAGGCGGAACATTGGCGTACAAACTCTTTTCTGAGGGACTCGATGAGAATTTGCCAGTTCCCACAGTAGTGCTGTCCACCGCAGAGTACTGTGCGGAGAAGGAATAGTTCGGACCAGGAGTTCCGTCGGCATTGATGATTTCCTTCGAGAGCAGATTGTCAACCGTCTCTCCAGGCTTGGGTTTATATGTGGCGAACACGTGATCGAAAGTGCGATTTTCTCCAATAATGATGATCACGTGTTTGATTGGCGAGGCGGTTTTCGTATTTTGCGCGGCAAGCCCTGCGGGATCCAATAAGTTAAAGACCGTAGATAGCAACGCTCCGCTAAGCGCGAAAAACCGCCATCCAGAACGGTGAAGAGTTTGAAACTGCATCGTCATCCTCCAAAATCACTTGCGAATTTTCCCCTGGGGGAATGGAACTTGGTTCGCCCCGATTCTGGAAGACGAAGGTTACGGAAAAATCAATCGCAGTTGAATGGATGATTAAAAAATCTGCACAGGCAAAGAGTGCACATCCACTGGCAATGCTGCGAAGAAGGGCATAGGATGTTTGGTCGCCGTTCTGAACGACGACAGGCATTCCGCAAACGGTGCATCATTCTCAGGTCCCGAGGTGGTTATGGAACCGAACGCAAAACTGACACCAGTCGAAGTCAACCCGCTGCCAGCCGCCAACGGGTTGGCGCTTGCGCGCGTGACGATTGGGGCAATGTTTGTGTCGGTATTTTTCGAGAATCTGGGAAAAGGCCTCTACAGACCGGCAGGCTATGCGGGTCTGATCAGTTATTACATCCAGCATGATCACGCCCCTGGCGTCTGGAAGGCGGTAATGGGTCTGGCGGCGAGCCATGCCGCACTGGCTGCTCCCATGCAAGCCGTGACCGAAATCTCTCTCGGCGTCCTGCTGGTCATCGGTCTGCTCACTCGGCCGGCCGCATTTATTGCATTTCTCTATCTCGGCAGCCTTTGGGTTTCGGAGTGGGGGACAGCGTGGATATGGGAATTGCTTGTCCCGGTGCTGGCATCGCTGGCCCTCGCCATTGGAAGCGCCGGCCGGCGATGGGGCGTTGACGCGTGGCTGTCCGAACGGTGGCCATCTTCTTTTTGGTTCTGATCGGGCCGACTTCTCGTGAGAGTCTCCGTAGTCATTCCCACACATAATGAAGCGGCAGCGATTGAACGCGTTCTGGCAGATCTCCCGTCGGACCTCACAACGGAAGTGATCGTCGTTGACTGCAACTCGAATGACAGAACCCCAGATATCGCCGCACGAATGGGAGCCCGCGTCATTCAGGAACCGCGCCGCGGCTATGGGCGAGCGTGCCTTACTGGACTTGCCGCGGCAAACTCTCCCGACGTGATTGTGTTTCTCGACGGCGATTACAGCGATCGGCCGTCTGAACTGCCAATTCTGTTGGCTCCAATCATTGAAGGGCGTGCGGATATCACGCTCGGTTCCCGCGTGCAGAAGAAAAATTCAGGGGCGTTGCCTTGGCACCAGGCGTTTGGTAATCGTCTCGCCGCTTTTCTGATCGGTCGCCTTTATGGTTTAAAAATAAATGACCTCGGCCCGTTTCGCGCTGGCCGTGCCGATGTACTACGCGCGCTCGCGCTCGAAGAGACCACTTATGGTTGGGCGGTGGAGATGATCCTCAAAGCTGCCCTCGCTGGATATCGCGTGGTTGAAGTCCCTGTGAGCTACCACCCACGTATCGGAAAATCAAAGATCAGCGGTACGTTGAGGGGCACGGCTGGTGCCGGCTGGTTCATTCTCAGCTTAATCGTCCGCTATTATCTCCGGCGGCGGAGACTTGGGCGAGCATAGGCTCGGGAGTTGGCTCATTCAAGCCAGGTTTTGGGTTTATTTCCACATTCCCGTCGAGGGTGGAGCAGCGGATGCTGATAGTTCCGCCCGCGACTAAATGTGCATTAGAATCAAATCATGCAGGAGCCATTTACCCGCGATCGCATTATCGAGGCGCTTGAAGCAATTCCACCAGATGCCACCATTGACGACGCTATTGAACGGCTCGTGTTCCTGGCCAAAATCGAAACCGGATTGGCCGAGCTCGACAGGTCCGAAGGCGTTCCACATGACGAGGCTAAACAGCGCTTAGGACTGTAATGCGCATTTTATGCTCGCCACAATCGCTGCGCGATCTTTACCTATCCACGAATACATTGCCAAAGATTCTGAGCATTACGCAGGTCTGACCGTCGCGCGAATCTTCTCTTCTGTTGAGCGGCTCATCCAGTTCCCCCACTCGGGGCGCATTGTGCCGGAGCGAGATGAACCTGAAATTCGCGAAATAATCGTTGGACGTTCTCGCGTGGTGCACAGGGTTCGAGAGGAACTGCTTCAAGTGGCAACTGTCTTAGGGCGTCAAGAGAATTTCCGGAAAGATTCTGATCATATTTCAATGACCGAGTCGTCATCTATTGCCAATTCAAAACTGAGACGAAGTACAGGGGAGTTCGGGGACCGTCGGAACGTTTCCTATTTTTCAAGTCCAGCCTCAAACGCACGGTTCACGTAACAGACTCCCAACTCAAGCCAAACTCGGGCTTGAATGGGCCGCCCGTCGTATATTATTGCCCCAACAAACTATGAAATCTTTGACGGAGACGGTAGTGCGTTCGTCCGGCGGGGAGCGCGTCCTGGTAATTATGGCGAAGGCACCGAGGCTGGGCGCGGTCAAAACCCGTCTGACGCCAGGCCTTGCTCCCGAGGCTGTCACTGATTTTTATTGTTGTCTTCTGGACGACACGCTGGCGCTGGCGCGGTCATTAGACGCCGTGCAGGTTGCCATCATGTGTCCGGCCTCGGACGTAAACGAGCTGGCGCGGTCAGCCGGCAACCAAGCGAGAGTGGTTGCGCAGATAGGTGAAGGTCTTGCCGCAGGCCTTACTTCGGTGTTTGAGCACTTCACCGAGAACCGTCAACGACGCGTGATCGCCTTCAACAGCGACAGCCCAGACCTACCACGTTCGGTTCTCGAAGACGCGTTCGAAACGCTGGCCGCACATGACGTGATCGTGGGACCAACGCACGATGGAGGCTACTATCTCGTCGGGGCAAAGGCTTCTCATCCTACGCTTTTCGCAGGCGACGGAATGGGCACGAGCAGCGCGCTGGAGAGACTCTTATCGCGCGCACGAGCTCTTGAGCTATCCGTAGGTTTCGCAGATCGCTTTTATGACATTGACACCGCAGACGATTTGACTCGCCTAGCAGCGGAGTTGCGGTTGGCCCCAGAGAAAGCGCCCTGCACGGCGGCGTGGCTGAAAGAGTGGGAGTCAATCGCTCATTGACCCGGACGTTCGGTCGGCCAATTCTCAACGAGCGCTGTAGCCTGATTGCGTAAACGTGATCCTAAGGTTCCCCTGGTGAACGACGAATCTTGCTTCTGGGCAATCCATAAGGCAATCTTGCTCGTGATCATTCGCGTTTGCGTCTTGGGGTCCGGTTGCCGGGATAATGCACACCCGACGATTTGGACAGCGGAAGTCCGATCTCCGGACGGATTATTTCTTGCGATTGCTCGCACGGATCAGAATGGTGGGTTCGGGTCGGCCAGCATTGACACCATGGTATTCCTGAAGCAGGCCTCGCGGCCTCCGGTAATGGTCTTAGCATTCGATTATGAAGGACCGGCTCCTAAAGCTTACGTTTTGGATAACAAGGCCAATGCCGGGGGAACGATAGGTTTGAATATGAAATGGCTAAGTCCGTCGCATCTAGAGGTAACGTATAACGGGCACGCAACTCTTAGCTTCCGAGTCGTCAAGTACGCTGGCATTGCCATCTCAGTGTGGGACCTTTCTGGAGTTAGCTACCCAGGCACGGGAGAATTTCAATAATTGAAGATCACCCCCACCGCGAGAGTGTACATACTCGGCGCCACGTTGTGCGTGGCGCTAACGATCTGCGCGCGCAACTTCGGCCATAGGGGTGGGCCGTACTTCATGGTCTCTTTGACGCTTGCGGGCATTGTGTACCTGTTGGCGATCCGTGAGTTTTTCTTCGCCGATATTTTCCCGGCGCGTTGTCGTCATCGGGCTCGTCCTGGCTGCGGTGTGGAACATTGCATTTCTTCGGCTGCCGTCGGGCGCGGATGATGATATCCATCGCTATGTTTGGGATGGCCGCCTCCAGCGGCTCGGCTACAATCCATATCTTGTCGTTCCCAGCGATCCCGCCGTTAAAGGGCTGCATACTGCCGAAACGCGGAACTTGAATAATCCAGACCTGGCGAGTCCATATCCAGCGGGGGCGCAGCTATTCTTCCGCGCTGTAACTGCGATTCACGAATCTACATTCGCTATGAAAGTGGCGTTTGTCATTTGCGAGTTTGCAATTGTTTTCGTGTTGCTCGATGTCTTGCGTTTTACGCGGCAGCCGGCGCATCTGGTTCTGGCGTTCGCGTGGAATCCATTGTTGGCCGATTGAGGTGGCGGGAAGCGGCCACATTGATATTGTTGGCGCGCTATTGTTGGTGGTGTCCGCCGCCGCGCTTTTGCGCCGATGGCGGATGACTGCGGCCGTCGCGCTTGGGCTCGCGATTGCAGTGAAATTTCTGCCGGTCGTAGTCTTGCCACTGTACTGGAAGCGGGTTCGCATGCGCGATGCGGCACTAGCCGCAGCCGTGGCCGCACTCCTGTACCTGCCATTTCTGAATCACGGCCGCATTCCGATCGGATCGCTTGGGACGTACGTGAATAGTTTCCGCTTTAACGGTCCGGTGTTTGCGATACTCGATGGAGTAGCGCCTCCGCAGTTGCTGGCAGGCCTCGCGGTGCTCGTGGGATTGGCGACTGCAACCTGGCTAAGGGTCCAAGAAGCCTTAACCACAGGGGACGCCGGGTCTCACAGAGGAGATGCTTCAGTAGTTCCTCTGTGTAAGCCTGTGTCCTCTGTGGTTCAAGGTTTTGAGTTTGCGTGGCCCATGGCAGCAGCTCTGCTGTGCGCGCCCGCCGTATTCCCCTGGTATCTTCTGTGGCTACTGCCATTTCTGACATCGTCCTCGACGCTGCTGATCATCGTCTGGACGGTGAGCATTATTCCCACATACGTCATGTGGCACTTGCGCGCGCTTGGACGTCCGTGGGCGTCGCTTCCTGTTTGGGTAATGTTGGTGGAATATGGATGTCTGGCAGTGGCCGTTGCCATTCTTGCATTTCGGCGGAGCACACGGCCGGCAACCCCTCACTTAACGGACTAGGAGTCCTCCTTGGCGAAATAATCAGCCGTCTTCGGCGGAGTGTGTCGTGCGCGAAACGCGAGACACGCTAGGTCGAAGGAACTCGGTGCGGACAGCAAGTACTAATAGGGTAGGGGTCTTTCGACTCCGCGATGCTCCGCTTCGCGGACCAACACTACGCTCAAGATGACAGGGTAAGTTTATTTGCGAGGGGCACACACTCGCCCGGGTGTGCGGTATAATTTGCGGCCGATCGGGGAAGGGATGCCGATTACGACTTGTGTATCCCCACGCTTTCTCCCGTCATCCAACACACATCCGTTTAATTCACCGAAGGAGGGAACTCCATGAAAAATGCCTGCCGTTTAATCACGATGGGTCTTCTGCTTTGCGGACTGGCCCTGGCCCCAAACTCTTGGGCGCAGCAGCGCTCACCACTTCTTGATCAAATTGCCAAGACCTATGGAGTCGATTCGTGGGATAAAGTTGAGGCTATCCGCTATACATGGAATGGCGAGATCACCGGACTCTTCAAAGCTGCCCACAAGTGGGAGTGGGAGCCTAAAACCGGCAAGGTTACCTTTGAAGGGACGGATAAAGACGGCAAGCCGGTTAAGGTTACCTACGACAGCTCGCAGCTCAGCAGTCAATCCGACCAGGTGAGGAATGAAGTCGAACCGTCGTTCGTGAACGACAACTATTGGACTCTGTTCGTCTTTCATGCTTATTGGGACAAGAACGCGAGCGCGATTGATCAAGGCAAAGTAACTTGCCAGTAGGGCCCGGCACAGCCGAACTGCTCCCCATAAAGTATCCCTCCGAAGCCGGTGGATTTACCCCCGGCGATACCTGGGATCTTTACGTTGGTAAAGACAACCGAGTGGTGTACTTTGTCTATCATCGCGGCGGGAGCAAGCCCCCGAGCCGCGTTCTCGCAACCTGGGCAGGCTACAAAAAGGCAGGTCCAATTCTGTTCGCAACCGAGCATCGCGGCTTCGCCGATGGCAAGCCACTGCACATATTTATTTCGGATGTGTCAGTTAAGCTGACGGGATCAGACAAGTGGGTGGACGCGAAGTAAGTTTCACTGCCGCGAAATTTTAATATGGCAAAAACGTACACATTCCCGAGTATTGATGAATACTTGCGGGAGCGGTTGATGCCGGTGGAAGGTGCGATTCCGCACCTTCCCGGCATCGAGATGTTCGGGAATTCGATTCCTGCTGGAACTGTTGGCGGCGATCTTTTTGAGTACCTCAATTTTCGACAGCGTTACGACGTTGACGCACGTATTCAGCGGGCTCTACGGCTATCAAAGGAATTCCTCGAACCGCTTCCTCCGGGCGTCCCAGTACGCAATTCGGTGGACGATCACGTGCAATGGCTGAAGGGAACCCCCGGCTACAGGCCGGAGATGGAAACTGAATACAGATTCGCGAGAAGTTCCGAAGAGGTGCGAGTTGCGGAATACCTTGGCGAACTTTGCTCGACGGCAGGGGTCCTGATGGTTGATGCGCAAGGACACGGATTAATCTCGGCTAAGATTGCATCCACGGTTCATGACACATTTCATGCGTTGATGCTCACCGAATTGGACCGATACGGAAAAACCACGCCTGAGCTATTCGACAATCTCAATCTCCGATTGGCACAATCAGTCACCGCTCGCAACGCGCTGGGGATAAGTGAGAAAGAAGGCGCACGGGAAATCGCGACCATGTTATACGGCGAAGTGCGCCCGGGCGGTCTTTTTCGGTTCGTTAATTTCGGACATCCTCCGCCGCTGGTGTACTCCGCGGAGTTTCGCAAGTTCATGAAGATAGATGAAGACCGCATGGTGCAATTCCTTGCGCTCGGCCTGCAAGTTCCAGCAGATCACCCGGATCGTAAGAAGTACTACTCGCTGAATTTCCGGCAAAGGGAGTTCGAGACTTCCGATATCGCTGAAATCACGCTGATGAGCCCGGGAGATATTCTCGTACTTTATACCGACGGAGTTTATGACGGCAGAGATGACCAAGTGCGCGAGCAACTCGAAGGCGTCATGCGCGAACACTACTGGCAACCGGCCAGAGAGATCTGCAATGCGCTGTTGGAACAAGCGGTGAAACAAGATGACCTTCTGCGGCAGAGCGGCTACGACGACATGATTGACGACAAGACGGTATTCATAATCAAGCGCATTTGAGGTTGAGTTCTCCAGGTACTCCGGAGTGGCTCAATTTGCCAAGCCAACCGCGAAGGACACAAAGTTACTACGGAAATCCGTAAATCTGGAAGCCTGCGTGATACTTCGTGTCTTTTGGGTTCATATTTTCTGACTGAGTGGCAAACTTAGCCAATATCCAGTGCTCCAATTGTAAAATGCACGCATTCCGATGAAGGCTGACGTCAATCTCGATATTGGTCGAAAGAGTTTCGCCTCTGGCCTTCTGCCGGAGTTGATCGGCGCCTTGCGCCGCAGTGAGCCGGGCAATCTGGTCGCGTTGCTCGGTGAGGATGAGAGCATCGGACCTGAGTTGGAAACATGGTGCCGGTTCACCGGGAATCCACTGCTGGAGACTTCGGTCCGAAAGCGGCCGCACACGATGGGTCTTCCGGTGCGGCGCTGTTCCGGAGCTTCCGGAAATAACCGCACAGTGGGCTCGCGGCTTTGGCTCTACACGAATTTCGACTGCAACCTGAGTTGCGACTACTGCTGCGTGCGTTCCTCGCCCACCGCGCCGCGACGGGAACTGGGGCTCGCGCGTGTGCAGCGGATCGCTCGCGAAGCGGCTGAACTCGGCGTCAAAGAAATCTTCGTCACCGGAGGCGAGCCGTTTCTTCTCGGAGACATCGGCGAGATTCTGCTCTCTTGCGCGGCAACCGCTCCGACCACAGTGCTGACCAACGGAATGTTGTTTACCGGGCGGCGCGTGGAAAGCTTGCGCGCGTTGCCCCGCGATCGAATCGCTTTACAAATCAGCCTGGACAGCCCAACGGCAGACCGGCACGACCTTCATCGCGGGCCTGGATCGTGGGCGCGTGCGCGTGATGGTATTCATCGCGCTCTCGCGCTTGGCTTTCGAGTGCGACTGGCTGCGACGGTTTCGACCGAGGCCGAGGCCGAGGAGTTCCGTCAATTCCTCGACGACGAGAAGATCGCGGCAGAAGACCGAGTTATACGCCGGATCGCGTTGCGTGGTGCTGCCAGTGAAGGTCTTGCCCTCAGTCGATCCGATCTGGTTCCGGAAGTCACGATCACCGCTGAGGGTGTTTACTGGCATCCCGTCGGCGCGGAAGATGCCGATCTCCTTGTAACGGAAGAAATCTTTCCTCTTGCCGAGTCCTTCGCCGCCGTCCGACGCGCCTTCGACCGCGAAGGCGAACACGCGACTAAGCTGGCACGAATCTTTAACTGCGCATGAACGTGAGCTTTCACCCATTAAGCTAAAAGCTCGGCTGGCCTAATGATCTTCGGTCTTCAGGTCTGAGATAAGAACCTCCGGCACATACGGTCAAGGCACCCGACTTTGCAAAAGTTCCATCCCCCATTTGCTAAAATGCCTGCCGTGACAAGACGACTACTGCTGGAATCGCTCTCCTCTTTGCCGTTTCTTTCGACAACACTCTTGGCAGCGTTGCAACGTGGCGATGCTAAGCAAGCGTCCGCCACGGTTTATGAGCTGCGGATCTATCACGCAGCGCCAGGAAAACTGGGAGAACTCTTGGCGCGCTTCCGCGACCACACTACCCAACTTTTCGAGAAGTACGGAATGAAGGTGATTGCTTACTGGACGCCCGTTGACGAACCCGAGCGGGGCAACATGCTCGTTTACATTCTTCAGCATCCCAGCCGCGACGCCGCAGCTGCCAACTGGAAATCATTCCAGGACGACCCGGACTGGAAGCGAGTCAAAGAAGAATCCGAAGCGAATGGCAAATTGGCGGAAAAAATTGACTCGACCTATCTCGCCCTAACCGACTTCTCACCACAGTTGTGATAACAGAATGTCGGATGCCGTTACTGGCCGTTGGCCCATTCTAAATTTCGCTTGTCTTTGGCATTAGTCGAATTTCGGGTCAATCTTACCGCCGCCCGAATTTGACCGCAGTTTGATCACGCCTTAACATCGAAGATCAACTTCACGATCGTTATTGGCGCTCTCTGAGCTCGCGAAGAAGGCGTTTCTATATGCCGCACGATTTGCCAAAAGCGTACGAACCTGGCGCCATCGAGGCGCGATGGGCGGAATTTTGGGTAAAAGAAAAGCTGTTTCGCACGCCTAATCCTGAACCGGGCGATTCCCGCCCTCGATTCAGCTTGTTGCTCCCGCCTCCGAATGTCACTGGCCGCCTGCATATGGGTCACATGCTTAACCAGACGCAGATGGACATTATCGTCCGCTGGCACCGCATGAGAGGCTTTTTGACGTTGTGGCTGCCGGGCACCGACCATGCTTCGATCGCCACGCAGATGATGGTGGAGCGGCAGCTCGCCACTGAAAAGAAAAAGCGCCAGGAGCTTGGCCGCGAGGCTTTCATCGAGCGCGTGTGGGAATGGAAGCGACATTATGGCGGCGCCATCCAGGGCCAGATGAAGCGTCTTGGCGCATCCGTGGATTGGGATCGCGAATATTTCACCATGGACGAGAATCTTTCGCGAGCCGTGCGCGAAGCTTTTGTTCGCCTGTATGAAGAAGGTTTGATTTATCGCGGGATGTATATCGTGAATTGGTGCCCTCGCTGCGGCACGGCGATATCGGACCTTGAGGTCAAGCACGAAGAAGTTCCAGGGAAGTTGTACGAGATTCGCTATCCGGTCATTGCTTCTGATGAATACATCACGGTCGCAACGACTCGTCCTGAAACCATGCTGGGCGATACCGCCGTCGCTGTGAATGAAAAGGACGAACGCTACAAACATCTGCATGGCAAGAAGGTTCGCCTGCCTCTGATGAATCGGGAGAATCCGATAATCACCGATGAAATCGCGCAACCTGAGTTTGGAACCGGCGCGGTGAAGATTACTCCATCCCATGACGCCAACGATTTTGAAGCCGGGCTTCGGCACAAATTGCCGCAAATTGATGTCATGGACGAGCACGCCCAGAATGAACGATCAACGCAGGTCCGTACGCGGGATTAGATCGGTACGAAGCGCGCGAACGCGTCTTGCAGGATTTGCGGGAGCAGGGATTTCTAGTCGCCGAAAAGGATTACACGGTTGCTCTGGCCAAGTGTGATCGCTGCGGAACCGTTGTCGAGCCTCGCCTCTCAATGCAGTGGTTCCTCAAGGTTGAGCCTTTGGCGAAGCGTGCGATTGAAGTGGTGGAGAAGGGATACATCCACTTTAAGCCTGAAAACTATAAGCAAATTTACCTGAACTGGATGTACAACATCCACGATTGGTGCATCTCGCGCCAGTTGTGGTGGGGGGAGCGTATTCCGGCGTGGCGTTGTCGTGATTGTGGCGAGATGATTGTTGCGCGAGAGACCCCGTTAGGATGCACCAAGTGTTCGAGCGGCCGTTTGGAGCAGGATCCCGATGTGCTGGATACTTGGTTCTCGTCCGGGCAGCTTCCATTTACAGCGCTAGGTTGGCCGGACGCTACGGCTGATCTTGCAGCTTTTTATCCTACGTCGTTGCTTATTACCGGTTTCGATATTCTGTTTTTGTGGGTCGCGCGCGGGATGATCATGTTGAGCTGCTGGTTTATGAGCCCTCCTCATCGGCCTTTGGCAGTGGGGGAAAAGCCTCTCGATTCTGAAGCTGCCTTACGAGAGAGCGTCCCGTTCCGCGAAGTCTATATTCATGCCCTGGTTCGAGACGCCGACCGTCAAAAGATGTCGAAGACCAAAGGCAACGTGCTTGACCCAATTGAAGTGATTGAAAAATACGGAACCGATGCGACGCGATTTACTCTGGCGTCCATGTCGTCGCCGGGAACAGATATTGCGTTCAATCCGAGCCGCACCGAAGGCTATCGCGCCTTCGCCAACAAAATTTGGAATGCCGCCAGATTCATGTTCATGAATGTGGACCGCATAGGTTCGGGTAGCGTCGCCAACGAAAGTTCTAAATCGTCAACAGGGATTTCGGGATTTGCTCCCGTCACGTTGGAAGACCGATGGATTTTGTCCCGCTTCAACCGCGTTGCGGGCGAAGTGGACGCAGCCTTGAGAGCATATCGCTTCGACGATGCCGCGCGGGCCATTTACGATTTCTTTTGGGGCGAACTTTGCGATTGGTACATCGAGTTGATTAAACCGCGATTGCTCGCGGAAGGGGATGCCAACGTCGAATCCTCGCGAACTTCATGCGCGAACCTGGTTGCTCTATTCGAAGCGTCGCTGCGACTGTTGCACCCCATTATGCCCTTCATCACCGAAGAAATTTGGCATGCGATTTACGATGGCAAGCCGCCCCTGCAATCAATCGCGCTGGCAGCTTATCCGCAGACCAACGGTGCGCAACTGGACGCTTCCGCTGAAAATGATATGGCTCTTCTGCAAGATGTGATCGTCAACGTACGTAATTTGCGCGCCGAATTGAAGGTTGAACAGAAACAGAAAGTGCCAATCCAGATTTACATCGAGGATTCCGCGGTCCGCAATGTGATCGAGCAGAATCGAGGCGCGATTGAGCGTCTGGCAAACGTGGAGAACATTGCATTCAGTGAAAATACCTTGGCGAAGCTTCCCGGTGCCCGCAGCACAACTCGTTTCGAAGTGCATCTCACTTACGAGAAGAAAATTGATGTGGCAACTGAGCGCGACCGCCTGCAAAAAGAACTGGATCGTTATGAAAAAGAAATTTCAAGTGGTCAACGCCAATTGCAAAACGAACAATTTCTGGCGAAAGCTCCAAAACCCGTCGTGGACGGAATTCGCAGCCGTGCCGAAGAATTGCAAGTTTTACGAGCAAAGGCGCAAACTGCTTTGGCAGAACTAACGTAGGCCCGGACGCCCCCGTCGGTGCGGTCATGCGAAGCGCGACACGATTCAATATACTGGCCGGTCCTTGACCCGACTCGTCAGGTTGAGACACCTGCCTTTACATAATTTATGGACTGGAACAGCCGACGCATCACCGCCATCATCGAGAACGCGCTGCTTGAAGACCGCGCCACGCGGGACGCGACGAGCTACGCCTGCATCGATCCGACACAGCGGGCCTCGGCAACCATTTTGGCGAAGCAGGATTGCGTTCTCGCGGGCCTGGGATGCGTCTCCCGCATTCTCGACGTTTACGCCGTCCTCGACGGCGCCGTGCTTTCGCACTACGAAGTTACCAGCCATCCAGAAATTTTCGATGGCATTCGATTGCATAAAGGCCAGACGATCGCGGTCATCCGACACAATGCTCGGGTCATTCTTTCCTGCGAGCGTGTGATTCTCAATTTCCTGCAACGGCTGAGCGGCATTGCGACTTTGACGCGCAAGTTTGTCGAGGCGGTTTCGGGGACCAAAGCGCGCATTCTCGACACCAGAAAGACCGTACCTGGATTCCGCGTTCTGGATAAATATGGAGTGCGGTGCGGAGGCGGGCAGAATCATCGCCTCGACCTTTCCGATGGAGTTCTGATAAAGAACAATCACATAGCGCTTGCGGGAGGAATTGTGCCCGCGCTGGAGCGGGCAAACCGCAACCGGCGTGGCACCCAGCCGACTGAAATTGAAGTTCGCTCGCTGGAAGAAATGAAGCAAGCAATTGAGCATGGAGCCGAGGCAATCCTGTTGGATAACATGGAAGTCACCGACGTGAAAATCGCGGTGGAATATTGCTCCCGGCTCGAACGGAGAATTCCGCTAGAAACTTCGGGCGGCATCACGCTCGAGAACGTCAAAGCCTACGCCGAAACGGGAGTTGATTTCATTTCCGTCGGCGCGCTCACGCATTCGGCAGTCGCTGTTGATATGAGCCTGCGGGTAAGCCCTGAATAGTTCGTCTCAACACATTTGTTGTTTCAATTTCGTTAGCTCATAATTCCAGCATCTCCGAAACACTTCCAACCCGAACAGCACTCTCCAAGCTGCCAACGCCACAAACCGATGCGCGTCTCGGCCGGCTTGTAAAGCTGCTTACTGCCCATGCAACCGTCGTAGTCAGCGGCACAAAGATCGCGGATGAACTGCGCGTCAGCCGTTCCGAGGTGTGGCGTCTGATACAACAGTTGCGAAATATTGGCGTAGAAATTGCAGGCCACCCCGCGACGGGGTACCAATTGGAAGCTGTGCCGGACTTATTGCTTCCAGACATGCTCGTACCGTTTTTGCGGGGCACAATTTTCAGCGCGGTCACACATTATTACAAGATTGGGTCCACGAATGATGTTGCCATGGAGGCCGCCGCTAAGGGCGCTCCCGAAGGTTCAGTTTTTTTGGCGGAGCAGCAAACCGCGGGGCGGGGACGCGGCGCTCATGAATGGCATTCAGAACAATCTGCGGGAATTTATTGCTCGGCCGTGTTAAGGCCAGTATTACCGCCATCCGAAATTCTGATTCTTTCGCTTGCGGCCGGATTGGCAGTTTACGATGCGATTCGGGAAGTGGATTCGAGAGTAGTCCCAGACTTGAAATGGCCGAACGATCTGCTGATAAACGGAAAGAAATTCTGCGGCATTTTAACCGAGATGAACGCCGAAGTGACTCGCGTGCGGTACATTGTCGTCGGCGTTGGCATCAACGTGAACCAGGCAAGTTTTCCGCCAGAGCTGCAATCAGTCGCGACATCCTTGCGTCTCGCGACTGGCACGGAATGGTCGAGGATCGAATTGTGCGCCGCTTTGTTAAAATCGCTGGATCGTGAATACCGCTCGCTGATGGCTGGCCCCGGCGCGCGCGAATCAATTCTTCGGAGGTTTCAGGAACGTTCGTCCATGGCGCGTGGCAAACGAGTGCAGATCGTTGACGAATGCGGCTTTGAAGGTGTGACCGAAGGGCTGGACGACCGCGGATTTTTGAGGGTGCGCACGTCCAGTGGTCTGCAAACGATTTTAAGCGGGTCCGTAAAGACTATTGAGTGAGTTCAAAGGAATCAATGCTATTCGTTCTGGATGTTGGGAATACAAACACGGTGCTGGGTGTCTTTGATCATGAAACGAAAGGCGACTCGAACTCGCACCAGTACGGGCGACTGGCGGCGAATTGGCGGGTTGCGACCGTGGCCACTCAGACGGTAGACGAGTATGGTGTCTTGTTTCGCAATCTCTTCGCGATGGGAAATGTTGAAGTCAAGAACATTAATGGCATTGTGATTTCTTCTGTCGTGCCGCCACTCGATTCCGTTCTGCGGCAAGTTTGCGAGAAATATTTTGGGGCGACGCCACTTTTCATCGAGCCCGGCGTAAAGACTGGAATGCCGGTGCATTATGACAATCCCGCCGAGGTGGGCGCGGATCGTATTGTGAATTCGGTAGCGGCATTTGACAAGTATGGCGGACCTTGCGTGATCGTTGACTTTGGCACTGCGACCACTTTTGACTGCGTGTCCGCAAAAGGTGAATACCTGGGTGGCGTGATTTCTCCGGGCATTGGAATCTCTGCGGATGCACTGTTTGAGCGCACCGCGCGCCTGCCGCGAGTGGATATTCGAAAACCAGATGCGGTAATTGGGAGCACGACCGTCGGCAGCCTCCAGTCCGGCCTCTACTATGGATACCTAGGATTGGTTGACGGAATTCTTTCGCTATTGCTGGCCGAATTAGGCAAGACAACTGTAGTAGTCGCGACTGGTGGCCTTGCGTCGCTCATTGGGACAGGTTCGAAATACATTCAACACGTGGACGACTTGCTGACGCTGGAAGGGTTGCGAATCATCTGGGAGCGCAATGCCCCAGCGAAACGTGCATTAATGCCCGGCGCTGGCAAGTCACGTTCCCGCTGAACCTTCGTGGAAAATTATTTCAATTACTTTACTGAGATCGAAGAACACTTTCAGCGCCGTCGCGGAGGCGCTCTGCTGTTATCCACTCTTGATTGGGCATTAATCGAGACGTGGAAAGATGCTGGCATTCCCCTTGAGGCCGCGCTTCGTGGAATTGACTCGGCATTTGAGCGGTTTGAAAAACGTCCCACACAATCGCAAAAAGTAAACAGCGTGGCCTATTGCGCGCAAGAAGTTCTGAGCGCCGCTGAAGAAATGAAAGAGGCGGCGGTAGGGGTGTCGCGAGATGCCGTTGCAGACAAACCGGATCGAGGATTTCAAACTGCCGACATTGCCGTTTTTCTGAAGCGAAATGCGGCGCAGCTGGAATCCGCGGATTTGCCCGACGGGGTTGGAGTTTCCGCTCACGCAGTCGCGTTGGAGACGGCGGCTACTTTGTACAGGCTTGCGGATGAAGTTGAGGCTGGTAAGGTTTCGCCACGGCTGGAAGATCTGGAGCGAAGATTGACGGTTCTGGAAGACAAAATCTTCGCAGTACTTCTGGCTGTCACGCCGGATGAGCAAATCGTTACGGTGCGCGCTGAAGCCGACCGTGAATTGTCACCGTACCGCACCCGTATGCCCGCGGCACAGATCCAACAGTTGCAGAAACAATATCTGCACAAAAAACTGCTCGAAAAATATAAAGTGCCGAGACTGAGCTTGTTCTATATGACTTAGAATCATTGCTTGCAACTGACAATCGAAAAGCTTGTTTATGGTGGAGATGGACTGGCGCGGCTTCCCGCCGACGATCAAGGCCGTGGCAAAGCGGTTTTCGTCCCTTTTGTTTTGGAGGGCGAGACCGTTGGTATTTCTCTCACCGAACAAAAGCCGGGCTTCACGAGAGGTGTGGTCAGTGAGATACTTGCGCCCTCAGCACACCGCATTGAGCCGCGTTGCCCATACTTCATGCGCTGTGGCGGATGCCATTATCAGCACAGCGGCTACTCTCATCAGTTGGAGATCAAGGCGGCGATACTTCGCGAAAACCTTCGACGCATCGCGAAACTGGAATTAGAAACTGAACTTCAGATTCATCCTTCGCCCGAATGGAATTACCGCAATCGCAGCCGCTTCACTGTTCGCTTCGAGCCGGAGTTCGGCTTGTGCTATCACAAGCTCAATTCGAACCAATTGCTTCCTGTCGAACAGTGTCCCATAAGTTCTCCGCTCATCAATCAAGGCCTGCAAACTTTGTGGGCTATGAGCCGGGCCGGTGAGATACCGAAGGACATTCGAGAGATCGAACTGTTCGCCAATGCGGATGATACAAGTCTACTGATTGAGGCTTATTGCGCAGACGAAGCCTCAAATGGCGTCATCGAAAAATTCGGACATGATTGCCAGAGCCGAATGCCTGCGATCGTTGGAGTGGTCGCATTCAGGAATGGCTCCGTACCGGCAAGAAAAGAACGATTTGCCACGATCGTCAATAGAGAGATCGAATATAAAACATCAAATGGCGCCTATCGCGTCAGCGCCGGATCGTTCTTTCAGGTGAATCGTCATCTCATTGATGAGTTGGTGAATATCGTGACCGCAGGGCGTTCGGGGGAAACGGTTCTCGATCTTTACGCGGGTGTTGGACTTTTTTCCTCAGTTCTGAATCGGGATTTCCACCGCGTAATCGCCGTGGAGTCGTCACAGTCTTCGTATTCCGACCTGCTGTACAATTCCGCTCCGAATGTGAAAGCAGTTCACGCCACGACCGAGCAGTACCTGGAAAATATGCCGCGAAAGTTTCGGCCCGATTTTGTGGTGCTTGATCCACCGCGATCCGGGCTTAGCGCGAACGCACTCAAGGGTCTAGTCGCCTTGAACGCGCCTGAGATCACGTACATATCGTGCGATCCCGCAACACTGGCTCGCGATCTGCGCGGATTGCTTAATTCGGGATACCAGTTGAAGCAGGCACATTTAATTGATCTTTTCCCCCAGACTTTCCACATCGAGAGCGCATTTCATTTAATCCGGTAGCCGCGCTCTTGAGAGTACAGCGAATGTTGTGAAACTCTGACCTCTCAATCTCCTTCTTATGTAAACACGAGTTGCCCACAAACCCCGCGGCAGCCGCTGTTATGGAGCGCGCTCGCATTTGCCGCCGGCCTGTTTATTGGGAACCATGCTTGCCGGACGGCAGTCGGGTGGCTGCTCGCAGCAATAGTCTTTGGTTCGTCAGGAACTTATTTCTTGCGCAGGCGGGTTCGTCCAGCCTTTGCCCTCATGTTGTGTGTGGTGCTTGTAATCGGGGCGTTCGTGATCCAAGTAAGCGGACCTGAAAATTCGGCGGATTCGGGCATTTCTCGATTTGCCGATAGCGGCGAAGTCTGGGTGACAGCTCATGTCACGATGGAAGGAACCTGGCAGGAAAAAGATTTTGGCGAGGAGGTGCAAAGAATAGACCTTGAGACGGAGCAAATTGTGGACGAAGGGAATACATCGCCGGTTCGTGCGGGACTGCGACTCTCTGTTTTCAGAATGCCCGAGCGCAACAGACCTGCCGATGTTGCGACATCTGACTCAACGGATATTTTCCGTTACGGCGCGCGGCTACGCTTTCTCGTCAAACTTTCTTCGCCGCGTAACTTCCGCGATCCAGGGGCGTTTGATTATGTGGGCTACCTTGCGGAAAACGGAATCAATGCTCTTGGATCAGTCAAAGCCGACGACATAGAAATTCTCCCCGGCTTTTCTGGAAATCGTTTTGAGCTCTGGCGAACTCGGCTGCATCGTAGCCTGATCGTTAAGATTCACACTCTCTGGCCCACCGAGCAAGCGGCACTGCTTGACACGATTATGCTCGGCGACGATACCTTTCTTGGAAAAGACACTCGAACAAATTTTCAGCGTACCGGTACTTACCACGTGCTGGTTGTCTCTGGCCTAAAGGTTGGAATTCTGGCACTCGTAATGTTCTGGTTGCTGCGTCATTTGCGCGTCAACGATTTCGTTGCCAGTGCAATTACTGTTTTCTTGACCATTTCTTACGCGGTGCTCACCGATGTTGGGGCTCCGGTTTGGCGAGCGACGTTGATGCTGATTTTTTATCTGACCGCCAGAATGATTTACCGGGAAAGATCTATTCTCAACACTATTGGCGGAGCGGCACTGGTCCTACTGATGGTTGACCCAAAGCAATTGTTTGGGGCCAGCTTTCAGCTGAGTTTCCTGTGTGTGCTTGTGATCGGTGGAATAGGCGCTCCGATACTCGAGCGCACTTCCAAGCAATTAGCTCGCGCACTCAGGAATCTCGATTCGACCACTTACGACCTGGCGCTATCGCCGAAGCTGGTGCAGTTTCGGCTCGACCTTCGCATGATCGCAACCCGGATAGAGCGATTCTTTGGGGAGAGAATCCCGTTACAAGCCATTGCAATCGTTGGCCGCGGCATTGTCATCGCCGGTGATTTTGTTTTCATATCCGTGCTTCTACAAGCTGGATTTGTATTGCCCATGGCGATTTACTTTCATCGCGCCACTATTGTGTCTTTGCCTGCGAACATCGTCGTTGTGCCTTTAACTGAAATCATGATGATCGCCGCCGGCGCAGCGATTTCGCTCGGCTACGTCTCGACGGCTGCCGCGAGGCTTTCGGCATTCCTGACGGCGATCGTGTTGCGGGCTGCGGGCGCCACGGTGCATTGGATGGGCAACTTGAAAATCGCCGACGCGCGCGTTGCCACGCCAGAACGATGGGTCGGTCTTGCGGCTTGTGGCGCGCTCGTCCTGGCTATGATTCTGTCACGCCGGCGTCCTGTATTCGTAGCAACGGGTTTGGCGGCTGTCGCCGGAGTTGCAATTTGGATCACCGTCATCCCTCCCAGTCCTCAATTTCACGCGGGCGTGTTGGAGGTAACAGCAATTGATGTTGGGCAGGGAGATTCAATCCTGCTAGTTTCTCCCCAGGGGCGTACTCTGCTGATTGATGCCGGCGGTTTGCCTTCATGGATGCATTCTGATCTCGACATTGGAGAGGATGTTGTCTCCCCGTATTTGTGGTCACGAGGAATATCGCGGCTCGACGCGGTAGCCATCACGCACGCCCATGCGGATCACCTTGGCGGGATGGCCGCGGTGATCTCGAACTTTCATCCGCGCGAACTGTGGCTGGGAGTGGATTCACCTTCTCCAGAGTTGCAACGGGTTGTGCAGGTCGCCAAAGATCTTCACATCCCTGTGATTTTGCATTTTGATGGGGAGAGCTTCGAAATGGGCGGCGCGAATGTGCGCATACTGGCCCCAGTTGAGCGGCCCGATATTCAATTGGCGCGCCCGAATGACACGTCACTGGTCATGAAGGTGAGTTATCGGGCGACGTCGGCCCTGCTGGAAGGCGATGCCGAACGAAAAGAAGAGAGCCTCGTATCCCGGGAAGAGCCGCACGCTGATCTGCTGAAAGTTGCGCATCATGGCAGCGCGACTTCGACCGCGGAGGATTTTCTCGCTGCGGTTCATCCTCGTTTCGCTGTGATTTCAGTCGGGGCGCGAAATTCCTATGGGCATCCGCGGAAAGAAGTGCTGGACCGGCTGGCTGAAAGGAAAATTGGTACTTATCGCACGGATACGAGTGGGGCAGTAAGTTTCTTTCTGGATGGCAAGAACGTTATTCCAGAGGTGTTGGATCGCCGCTGATGTCAACCTCGGCAGTATCATCTTCGGCAGCGGCTCTTCGCGATTCCTGAATGAGTTCCCGCGCCCTCTCGGCATCTTCCTCGCGAACCAGAATAACGGTGCCACCGACACCAGGAAGAACATCTTGAGGCGCATCCAGAGATGTGATATCCGATTCGATGCCGGCAGATTGCAGAAGTCCGTTCACGACCAATGCTTCGGATTCCTGTTCCGTGTCAAAAACTCGAACCAGTTCCTTGTTGGGGCTGGGGCGGCCTCTTTCATCCGCGGGCGCTGGTCCTGACGCAACGGAATCAGTCTTGGGACGATCTGCCATCATTCCTCCGATTGAATTCTAGCGAACGACTTGGGATGCAAAATCATTGTGTCGAGAATTCTACCGCGCCTACGGAATATACCCAAATCACCGGTTAGCAGTCAGCCACGTTCTTTCCCAAACTGAGACGGTACGGTATAGTTACCAAGCCACTACCGCCTTCAGACTTTCAACGGAGAAAAATCATATGAAATTTGTACAACGGATGTGCTTTTCATTCCTGGTTATCGCTGCCCTAACCGGAGTTGGAATTTCGCAGGATACCAGCGCCAAGCAGGATATGAAAGACGCAGGCCACGAAACCAAGGACGCTGCGAAAGACACTGGCAGCGCAACCAAGAAAACAGCCAAGAGGACCGGTCATGCCGTAAAGCACACTACTAAGAAGGTCACACACAAGGCTGCCCAGAAAACCGATGAGGGTGCGCAAAAAGTGGAAGACAAGACTGCACCCCAGTAGGTTCTAGCCGACACGCACGGCCCACGAAAAGAAAAAAGACTCTTGCGAAAGCAAGAGTCTTTTTCTTGGGGGAGGCTATTGCGGTAACGGACTACTTGGGCTGAGCTTGTTGATCCTGGGCGGTGGGAGCCGCGGTGTCGGATGATGCAAGCTGCTCAAGATTATTTTTTAACAGGCTAATTTCGACGCGACCGCCGCTGGAGTGCCGTGCCTTGGCATCCTGATCAGCGGAGGCAACAGGAGCGTTGCCCATACCAACTACATAGATACGGTAAACCGGCACGTCATGGTTCTCTACCAGATAACGGACAACTGAATCGGCCATCTTTTGCGAAGTTGCGATCGCAGCCTGTCCTCTTCCTGAGGAGAAACCCTGCACTTCGATAATGTAGCCGTGCTGAGCTTTCAAGGGCGTAGCCATATCATCTAGAGCCGATTTCGCGTTCTTGCTCAGGACACTCTGGCCGGGGCGGAAGCGGATTTCGGTCTGATTCGATGCCTTGTATTGATCAATATTGCTGACCACCTGCTCCACGTTTCCAATTCTCGTATTGGCCTGCGTGGCGGTTTGCTGCGCCGCTTGCGCCCTGTTGCCGGCGTCAATTGCGTGCTGGTCAGCCTCGTTGGCTTTTGCGGAGGCTAGTTGAATTCCCTGCTGCGCGCGCGAATCAGCGTCCTTTATGTTCTTGCTGTTCGTAGCAGTCAGGTCATCCAATTCGTTCAGCCGGTCGCGGATCGGGCCAGTCTGACGCTGCACATACTTTTTGCGGGCAAAAGGATTCACGCGTCCCCAGAAGCCTTCGCGAGCGGGCGGTTGTAACGGTTTCCCCGTGGCGCTCATCTGGTCAGAAGTTTGAGTGCTTTGAGATGGCTGAGCAGCCACCTGATCTTGTGTTGTAGAGCCATTCTGCTGTGCTACTGCTGCTGGCAGGCACATCGCGCCGGCAACGATCAACACTACGAGGGCACGCTTTTTCATTTCGACTTCCTCCAAGTTGCGGGGTCCGATACCCCGAGAATTGCTGTCAAAAACGCCAAGGTTGGCGGGAAAGTACGATACCTAAGATGCTGGTATCTATACATTCGTATAACAGTTCTGATGCCAAACCCTTAGGGCGATAAGTCTCGTATTCTCAATATATTATAGACCCCTAAGGCGATCTTTTCACTCTCCTCCCGGTAATTTTGGCGAAGCTGATATAAAAACTGCCTTGACGAGAAACCTCTCCAGCAAGGCTTCAGGACTTCGTTTTCAGCAGGTCAGTTTTCAGTAGTTCAATAATTTGCTCTCCGTACAACGCGGCCTTGTATTCGCCGATACCTTGGACACGAAGCAGTTCCGTTCTTGATCTTGGCAATACACGGCAAATCTCTTCGAGACATGTATCGTGCATTACTACGAAGGCAGGTACACCCTGTTGCTTCGCGGCCGTCCGCCTCCATTGGCGAAGTCTTTCCCGTAGGTCGGCTGCCGGGGCGAGAGGCAACCCGTCTGCTGATTGTGGGACCGTCAATGGTGTTTTGGAAGCGGCAGCTGCTTTTGGCGCCCTGCGCTTTGAAGTGCCTCCACTAGCCAGCCATTCCGGCAAGGCGCCGCACACATCACAAGAGTCGCAAGTCTGCCATTGAGTGCGTTCACCAAAGTGGGAACAGATATAACGATGACGGCAACTTTTCGATTCGACGAAACGCCGGATCGTATGATATCGCTCCCAAGACCGCTCCTTCTCTGCTGAATCGCTCACCTGCTCAATAAAATATGCGAGCAGTCCGGCATCGCGCTTTTGCCAGAGCAGAATGCAGTTTGCCGGATCACCGTCGCGGCCTGCGCGACCTGCTTCCTGATAGTACTGTTCGATGGACTTCGGAAGAGAGAGGTGGATGACTGCTCGGACGGTTGCCTTATTAATTCCCAATCCGAAAGCAATGGTTCCGACCAATACGCCCACCTCGTCAGACATCCATTGCTCTTGAGTGCGCCGGCGTTCCGGAGCCTCCATTTTGCCGTGGTAAGCGACAGCCGGGATTCCCTCGCTCTTCAGGGAATTCACCGTTCCGTTCACGCTATCAATGGTGGGAGCGTAAACGATGATGCTTCCCTCGGGATGTTGACGTAACGCAGCAACCAGGAGTTCCTTATGTTCACGGCTATGACATTCACGGATCAGGTATCGCAGGTTCGGGCGATGAAAGCTCGCAATGTATTTGTCAGGATTACGAAGTTGAAGCTGGCTGAGAATGTCATGCCGCACCCGCTGGGTGGCGCTCGCAGTAAACGCCGCAATGGGACGGTCTGGAAAAGATGTTCGCAAACGCTTCAGCTGACGATATTCGGGGCGGAATTCATGTCCCCATTCCGAGATACAGTGAGCTTCGTCAACGGCAAAAAATGCGATGGGAACCCGTTGCAACCAATCCATGGTGTCGGCACGCGCCAGGCGTTCCGGCGAGAAATATAGGAGGCGGTATTCGCCTTGCTGTGCCCGGAAGATCAATCCCGCTTGCTGTTCAGCGGTGACCGAACTATTCAAAACTGCGGATGGGATTCCCATTTGCGCCAGTTGCGCAGCCTGGTCCTGCATCAATGCAATCAGAGGCGAGACGACGATCGCGGTCCTTCCGGAAAGTAGGGCCGGCAACTGATAGCAGAGAGATTTTCCTCCGCCGGTTGGCATGACGACGCAAGTGTCATGGTCCGCGAGCAGGCTGCGCACAATACGTTCCTGAAGCGGACGAAAAGCAGCGTATCCCCAGTATTTTCGAAGCACACTTTGAAGGCTGCCGGCGGGGATCATATTTCGAGTATAGAGAATGGTGATTGCTGGCAGGATATAATCTGCCTTCAATGAGCTCGTTTTTTCGATTAGTTTTGCTCGGGTTGATATTACTCGTTGTTGCATTAGTGTCGGCGGTTACGGCAATGCAGATTGCAATCCACGGGCGGGAGGTTACTGTCCCGAATCTGGCAGGTAAAACTCCGGTCGAAGCGCGCAGGATTGCCGAACAGACCGGGTTGTCCGCGGATGTCGAGAGCCAGTACTACAGCTCCGTAATTCCTGAGGGCAAGATTTTGTCTCAAGTCCCTGCCGCCGGAACAAAGGTTCGCCGTGGCTGGCAAGTCCGCGTGGCCGCGAGTCTGGGACCGCAACGGGTGCAGATACCAGACGCAATCGGAGAAAGTGAGCGAGCCGCGGAAATAAATATTAAACGGCGCGGCCTTGATATCAGTTCGGTCGCTCAAATAGCGGTACCCGGTTCACCCGCCGACCGCGTGCTCGCACAAAGCCCGCGACCCAATGCGAGTGAGATCTCAGCGCCGCGCATAAACCTTCTAGTTAGCGATGCTCCTCTTCCGACAGCATTTGTCATGGCTGCCTTTACCGGGCAGACCTTAGGCAGCGCAACTTCCAGTTTGCGAGGCGCGGGATTGCAAGTTGGAAAAGTAACGGTTGCGGTGCGGGATGAAGCCACATTGGCGACAGTTCCTTCTTCGCCCACGCCTGTACCGTCCGCGACGGCCGCGAGCGTCATCGTTTCTCAAGATCCCATTCCGGGACAAAAAGTGATCGAAGGGACTTCTGTGAACTTCACGGTTCGCTGAGACTCCAACTTTGAAATGGTTTTCAAAGTATGCTGCGACGACTCTGCTAGGATGTCACTTTGATGCCAACTTGCAAAGAGTCACGTCAGGGATGATCGCCGAACGCCAGTAGCGAAAATCGAGGAGAAATTGCGATGAGGATATTGCGATGAGGATCGGCCGAATTTTTCCATTGCTGCTCGCGGTATCAGCTTCACTATTACCCACGTCCCTACGAGCACAATCAAATGGACCTTCGGGGAGTTCGATTCCGGATGATGCCGCCTCATCACGTCCAGCCGCGGTTGCAACCACCAGTGATCGTCGATGTGCGGCCGGACGAGAAAACTAAACTTCGCAGCTACGTCTTTGAAGTGATTGGGCCGTATCCAATTTTTGGAGCAGCATTCGCCGCAGGCATTAATCAGGCGGAGAGCACGCCTCCAGAATGGAAGCAGGGAGCGGCAGCCTATGGTCAGCGGTTCGGATCCGACTTCGGCATCGCCGCAGTAACCACGACAACGCGCTATGCACTGGCAGAAGCGTTCCGCGAAGAAACGGTTTATTACCGTTGTGAATGCAAAGGATTCATACCCCGGCTCGAGCACGCGGCGATCTCACGGTCACCGCCCGCCGGGGCGAAGACGGCCATTACGCATTCTCTTTTCCGGCTGTGGTCTCGCCATACGCCGGTACTATTACCGCCGTCTATGCATGGTTCCCCAGCCGCTACAATGCCAAAGATGCATT
>CAVPCG010000030.1:0-171787 GCA_963702325.1 uncultured Acidobacteriaceae bacterium
GCGACCAGAACATTTCCGGGACGCACTCCCAATTCGTTGCTGCCGAGCTCTTCGTTTCCATAGACGCGGAATTGCGCCAAACCTTCCGGCTTTCCTTTATTGGTTTTTGAGACGTGGTGTTCGGAGTAGGCAAAGATGCTGAAGAAGACTCCGCTAAAAATGACTCCGGCGATCGTGGCTTCGGACTTAGTTCACAGATTTACCAACGCAGTAATGAAAAGGACGAGGGAAATAATAAACAGTCCTATCGGTAATTCCTTGCCGCCTATAGTGATGTTGCCGGGCACTCTCCACTCGCGGTTTCCGGGGTTTTTATATCGCAGGACTACGACGGCTAGCGACATAAACGCAAAGCTCCAAATCACTCCGAATGCATAAAGGCCGGCAAGAATAAAGACGTTGCCGCGGGTCAGGATGATGGTGAGTACTTGCAGAATGACGATCAGGTTCACGATGCGATAACTGGTGCCAAACCGGGGGTGAGGCTTCTGGAAGCCGACTGTAAGAACGCCGTCTTCGGCCATGCGGCTGAGAACGCCATTTGCGCCGACGATGGAAGTATTTTGCGCTCCCGCCAGGATCAGGACTCCAACCAAAACCACAAACGCACGAAACGACAGGCGGGCCCACGTAGGACCAGCCAGGAACATGGCGATGCCTCCGATAAGATTTCCGAAGTATTCAGGCCTGACTTTGTCGGGAATAATCATCACCGCAAAAAATGAAACCAGTGACGTGAACAGAAGGCTGTAGACAAAAATTATCGCGCCGGTTTTTTCCAAATTCTTGAGTTTGGGATGTCGATCTCGCGATTGACCTGAGCTAGAGTCTCTTCGCCGCTCATTGCGAGGACGGAATGTCCGAATCCGACGAAGCAAATGATCCAGGTCAGATGGCTGACCCATGAGCCGTAGAGCCATCCCATAGATTCTTTGGTCAGCGGCACTACGCCCGGATGCAACGGGTTTGGGGGCATCTGAATCGGCGCTCGAAGGATGGTGATAGTGCACCAAACTATGAGAATCACCACCATAACGGTCGTGACAATCATGATCTGAAGGGCTTTGCCGCTGGATTCATGGATGCCCTGGATGTTTTTCCACCAAAAGTAGAGCGCGATGAGGATCGCGAAGGCCGCGGCGAAAGTGTTCTCGGGAAAATTAGGAAAAGGATGATGCGAATATCGCGCGATGTCTTCGACGAAGCCAGCTAGATATTGTCCGGCGGAAACGGCGCTGATAGGCCCGGTCAATACGTAATCAAAAAGCAAAGCCGAAACGGAGACCTTTGCGAGCGTTCCGCCCATCGCCTCTTTGACGACGCGGTACACCCCGCCTCTCACAAACATACTGCTCGACTCGATGTAAAGCGCTCGCACGGCATAACTGAACAACATGACGGCGAGAATGAACCAGGGCGCGCTTTTTCCGATTACCTTCTCCGCGTCCCCACCAGCGTAATAGGCGGAGGACGCGAGATCGGCGAGGACAATGGCCGATGCGCGCCAAAAAGAGATGAATGTCAGCATCACCGTAGTGGCGACAAACACCTTGACCGCTGGCCGCATGTTTTGGACTGGAATGGACACTTAGCTGTTCAGGTCGAAAGGTATAAGTTTAAAAATCTAACACAAAGGGGCAGAGGTTTGGCGTTTCCAATGTGGGCCGGCGTCTGGTTGCTGCTATTTTGGGGCGATGTAAGTGCGAGTGATCCGGTCGTGCCAGCACAACTGATCTTCGTCGAGGAAGCACCAAACGTATCCCATGCCCAGCGAGAATCCAGAGAGTATGGCCGCGAACACACGCCAGCGCCGCATTTTTCGCGGAACAGGACTGCCGTCAAAATGGCTTAGCTTCAACTTTGCCAGCTTCAGGCCCGGGGTAGTTCCGCAATAAACCAGCAGCAAATATTGGTACGCCGCCCATAGACTTGCGGTCACAACCAATAGTGTAGGAGTGGCGGTGCGGATGGGAGGGACGGAGGCTGTAACCCGCGAAAAGATATAACCAAACATCGCCAATCCAGCGATGACTACCACCGCATCCATCAGCGTGGCCGCGATGCGCCTTGCCATTCGCGCCGCCTGCAATGGCATCTCGAACCCGGGGCGCTTTTCATACCCCGGTGCGTCCACCGGTTCGATCAGAATGCCTCCGAGAGCGGGAGCGTCAGGAACAAGTTCCGGAGCTTCCATAATTCGCGGCCGGACAAAGACCGGTTCCGCGAGTTCTTCGGAATGGCTTGGCACAACGGTTGAAGATCGAGGAAACTCAATCACTCTCGATGTGGCCTCAACCTTGGCCGGAGGGCAAGGGGTAGGCAAAATTCCGAGTGGAGAGGCTTTTGTGGACGATGTACGCCCCACAACTTCCGCATGATTCGCAATAGAACCGGAAGACAGTTCCACTGCTGGAGAAGAACGCCATGTTTCCTGTGTTTCAAACTTAAGCTGCAATGACGGATATCGGGGTTGTCGAACGCGCCGGCGAGCCTGGTACTTGGTTAAACGGGCGCTTACCTCTTGCCGCCAGGGCACACCGTCCAGTTCCGCCTGGTTCAATTCATGATCCAAAAGTTTTAGAGAATCGCCTTGCTTTGAAGTCGGTATGTCTGTGACTTCGCCTTTTTGGGTATCAGATCGTGTTCCTGCACTCTCCCTGGGAGCGGCGTCCGAAAAATACGGATGCTCTTCCACGACAAACGATTTAGTACCTGATTCGTCCAGACTGATGGCGAAAGAACGTTCGCTCGCATCATACGTATCAAGACCAAGAGACTCGGGGTCAACGTATCGTGGTTCGATCGCGTCGGAATGAATGAATTCCGTAGCGGCCCGTGCCTCCGAGGCGTGGTCTTCGAAAGTTCGATCGGGTTCAAATCTGGATTTCATGGCCTCTGATTTACAAGCGACAAGAGATCGAACGGTATGCGTTTTGCCACTAAGCTGGTGACGTGCTAAGGTCACCGATATCCTAGGCCGAGATCGTGTCTTCTTTATTCGAAGAGCTTGTGCGTTTGCAATGAAGTCCCGCTTACGATTCCTTATCACGGCGGCCCTCGTTTGTCATGCACTACTGCATCCTCCATTAGTTACCAGCCAGTTGCGTACGCCGCGGGTTTCTCCGCAAAATCTCTCGGACGACCCTTCACAAAGATATGAGGATGTCAGTTGGACTGCGATCACTCAGGAGCTCGATGGTCCGGTGATTAAGCTGCACGGAGAGGCCCAGATTCACTATGGGGTCTTCATTCTGTCTGCCGATGAAATGACTTACAACCGCGATTCTGGGGACGCTACAGTAGATGGCCATGTAGTTCTCGATGGCGGCCCGAATGACGAACATATCAGCGCCAGCCGGGGAACCTACAATCTCCAATCGGAAGTGGGAAACTTTGAAGATGTGCGGGGAACCGTTGGTATGCGCATGAAGGGATCGCGGCTGATTCTTACATCGGCGACTCCATTCGTTTTCAGCGGCAGGTCAGTGCGTAAAACGGGCCCCGACCACTACGTTGTTTATGACGGAACGATAACCACTTGCGAATTGCCGCGTCCCAAGTGGCAATTTTATGCGCATAAAGTTGTGGTGGAAGTAGGGGGAAATGCGAGTATTTATCGCAGTACATTTCGCATTGACGGGGTTCCAATTCTTTACCTGCCCTTTGCCACACATCCGATTGAGCGATCGCCGAGACACTCGGGGCTTCTTGTCCCCAATATTGGCCGGTCCTCTACAAAAGGCAATATTCTGGGCGAATCGGTTTTCTGGGCCATCAACCGCAGTATGGATGCAACACTAGGCGCAGAATATTTTTCCACGCGAGGATGGGCTCCGCAGGGCAATTTTCGAGCTCGCCCCACCGATACCTCATTTTTGGATCTTAATTTCTTCAGCGTGCTTGATCGCGGGCTGAAAGGCGTCAACCAGGGTGGCACCGAAGTTCAGCTCGATGCCGAAGGCGCCTTTGCGCATAACTTCCGCGGCGTGGCGAATATTGATTACCTGAGTTCTTTTGTATTCCGCCTCGCCTTCAATGATGTGTTCACTCAGGCGGTCAACTCGGAAGTGAAGTCCGAAGCTTTCCTTTCCAACACGACGAATGGATACTTTTATAACGCTTCGGTGCAGCGCTATCAGAATTTCGAGAGTACTACGTCCGGGGATCTAATCACCATTCTTCACGCCCCAGGATTGGAGCTTTCGAGCGTGGACCATCAAATCGGCCGATCACCTTTCTTTTGGTCCTATGACGGCGCTGCGGAGGGGCTTTCGCGGAGCGAGCCTTCATTTCGCACCGCGCCTTTGGTGGGCCGCTTTGATGCCGCTCCGAATCTGTCGCTTCCTCTGAAATTTCATGGCTGGTCGCTTCGTCCAGATTTCGCCATCCGAAACACTCTTTACACCGAACAGCTTCTACCGGTTGGCGAAGTTGGAACGCCGAAATCCAGCGTCATTGACCGTAAGGCGTTGGAGGGTTCCGTGGAACTGAGGCCGCCATCCGTAGAGCGCGTTTTTGACAAAGAGGTCTTAGGCCGCAAATGGAAGCATGTCATCGAGCCGCGCGTGGTTTACAACTATGTAATCGGCATAAATAATTTTTCCAACATCGTTCGCTTCGACGAACGGGATGTATTAAGCGACACGAACGAGGTTGAGTATTCCGTGGTCAATCGTTTGTACGCAAAGTCGAAGACCAGTCAGCAGGATTGCGAAACCGAAGGGATGTCAACGTTGATGGTTGGAGGACCTGCGGCCTCGAGTTCTGTTCCCTGGGAGCGCGTGAAAGAGCCCGACAAGACGGCCTGCCAGCCCGAACAACAGACGCGGGAAGTTGTTACATGGGAGCTCGCGCAAAAATATTTTTTCGATCCAACTTTCGGAGGCGCGCTGGTACCGGGGCGTCCCAACGTTTTGACCACTACTCTCGATTTGACCGGTATTGCCTTCCTGACGGCGCCCCGGAATCTTTCGCCGTTAATTTCGCGGCTTCGCGTTCAGAACAGCGAGCGCACGGATGTTGAATGGGATTTTGATTACGACTTCAAGCAGCACCGCATCAATACCAGTACCGCGCTGCTCAATTTTCGTTTTCGACAATTTACGGTCGGTGGCGGCGACGCGTTTTTGCAGGCAGCCAGCGGAATTCAAGTTTCGCAGGTTAGTACGGCTCAGGCCGTAACGGCGCCACCTTCTTCTGAACAATCGTTCAATCAGTTCCGCGTTGTTTTGGGATACGGGCACACGGGTAAGCGCGGATTCAGCGGGGCGACGAATATCGGTTATGACGCCAATCTTAACGCTCTGCAATATGGGTCCATACAAACTGCCTACAACTGGGATTGTTGCGGAGTTGACCTCGAATACCGCCGATTTGCGTTGGGATCGGTGCGCAACGAGAATCAGTTTCGTTTCACGTTTGCTTTGGCAAACATCGGCGCGTTTGGAAACCTGCGGAAGCAAGAACGCTTGTTCTAGCAGGCTGGTGTTTCCTTCGGACAGCCCGCGGAGCTTTTGTTCGCTTCGACGGGCGGGGTACGCGCGTCGCTCCGTAAGTTGTAAATCGGTTCTGCGTTAGACTTCTTCCCATGGCATTTGCCGACCAGCTAGGGTTCACCTTCAGGCCTCCAGATAGACGAGTGTGGACGGTTCGTGATCTGGTTGCCGCGGTCCGAACTCACATTGAGCGCGAATACGGGGACACGTGGGTGGAAGGCGAGATATCGAATTTTCGGGCGCATGATTCCGGACATCTCTACTTCACATTGAAAGATCAGAATTCTCAGCTCAGCGCGGTGATGTTTCGATCGCAAGCCAAGCTGCTGCGCTTCCGTCCTGAAAATGGAATGCAGATTGTCGTGCGCGGGCGGATCACGATTTATGAAGATCGCGGCCAGTTGCAGATTTCTGCGGAATACCTGGAGCCCAAGGGCGCGGGCGCTCTCCAGATTGCTTTTGAGCAGCTAAAGGCCAAACTGGAAGCGGAAGGACTGTTCGATGCCGGGCGCAAAAAGCCGATCCCGACATTGCCGCGCCGCATAGGGATCGTGACTTCGCCGCAGGCCGCCGCCTTGCGGGACATCTTAAACATCTTGCAACGTCGTCATCACACCGCAAATATTTTGATTTTTCCTTCGCAAGTTCAGGGAGAATCAGCGCCGTTAGAAGTGAGGGCCGGCATCCGGTATTTCAATAAAGCGGGCAATGTGGACGTGATCATCGTGGCTCGCGGAGGGGGTTCAGCCGAAGACCTCGCGGCATTTAATCACGAGGGGCTGGCTCGCGCCGTCGCCTCTTCTCAAATTCCGGTCATTTCCGCGGTCGGCCACGAGACCGATTTCACGATCATTGACTTTGTCGCCGATCTTCGCGCTCCAACGCCTTCGGCTGCTGCGGAATTAGTGATTCGATCGCGGCAAGATATCGAGGATAAATCCCAGGAACTGCATTTACGCCTTGCGCGCGCTATCAGATACCGGTTGCTCATGGGCAGGCAAGCACTCACCGAACTGGCTCAACACGGTGCGTTTGCGCGGATGATGGACCTCATCAATCAGCGCCAGCAAAAATTGGACGACTTTACATATCGGCTGGAGAAATCTCAACGAAACCTGCTCGAACAAAGCAGACGGCGATGGGAAAAGGCAGCGAGCGCCGTGCGCCATTACGATGTTCGGCGAGTACTGGCGGGAATCCGCAAAGAACTGGCCTCCCATATGGCGGCGATGATTGCGGCCACGCGCAACCAACTGCTTCAGCAGAAGGCACATCTGGATAGGGTTACACGGCAGGTTGAAGCCCTGTCTCCGCTGGCGATTCTAGATCGCGGATATGCGCTGGTGTTTGACGCGTCGGGTAAACTGCTGAAAGACGCATCTCAGGTTGAGCCAGACTCCGAAATTTCGGCGCGACTCTCGCGTGGGACGGTTACGGCGATTGTGAAAAAACAAGTTTAGGGCCGGTTCTGTTAATCACAGCTGAGAACGCGGAGGAATTTAAGGGTTAACTCTCTAAGCTCTGCGGACTCAGCGACCTCTGCGGTCAATTCACGTCCCAGGAGTGCATTACCGCTGACCAACATTTCCATCCTGCACGTAGTTGGAACCCTAGATTACAATTGCGAATAGACCGCCATTTTGGGAAAGGGGCCTTGGGTGACACATTTCTCAGCCGCCTGGCCGCACCTGTCACTGATCGCAATCATTGACATCCTGTTAGTGGCGTTGGTTATCTATGAGTTCCTGGCCCTGATCCAGGGGACTCGCGCCGCGCTCATGCTTGTGGGAGTTGCGGCAGTGGGATTCGCTTTTTATTTCTCCCGCCTCGGCGAACTTACCACCCTGAATTGGCTGATCAGCACGTTGCTGCCCTATGGAGTATTCGCGCTGATCGTAGTCTTCGCTCCCGAGCTACGGCAGGCGCTGACGCGAATGGGGCGAAGGTTGACCCTCAGCCGTGTGCATACTTCTGAAGCCGACGCCTATGACGACATTGTGTTAGCGGCGAACTTGTTTTCTCAAAATCAAACCGGCGCGCTGATTGTGATTGAGCGCGAAATCGGCTTGCGAACCTACATCGAAAGCGGGGTTCCGCTGGACGCGCACATTTCCTACGATTTGCTCGCTACAATTTTCAGGCCGAGCGCGCCTCTTCATGATGGCGCCGTGATCGTGCAAAAGGACCGGGTTGCCGCGGCGGCGTGTTTTCTCCCTCTTTCCATGAACCCAATCTTATCCACTCAACTTGGCACCCGGCATCGCGCGGGTATAGGAGTAACGGAAGAGACAGATGCGATCGCTGTGATTGTGTCGGAAGAGACAGGGAGCATCAGTCTGGCGGTTGGAGGAAATATCGAGCGCGATCTATCAGTTGAGGAATTACGTGAGCGCCTGGCGGGATTGCTGCGGCGCTACGTTCCACAGTCAACCTTGCCTACAGTGATCACCGATGGAAGCGAAAGCCTGAGTGAGCCTGAGGACGCAATGTCTCACCGGGCCGGTTTTCGAAAGAGTGATTCGGAACCGAAGGTGGGACGCTGATGCCAGGTTCGCTGCGCAGCCGGCTGACACACAATCTCTGGTTGAAAATGCTCTCGCTGGGCTTTGCGGTCGTGCTGTGGCTGGCCGTTGCGCGCGACCCGCAGGCTGTGGTTGCAGTCGAAGTGCCGCTTGAGTTTGACAATATTCCACAAAATCTTGAAATCAGCTCGCCGAGTATTCCACGAATTCAGATTCGATTTCGCGGGCCCGAACATAGCATCCGGCGGCTTCAACCGTCTGACGTATACGCCGGAATTGAACTTGATGGACAGAATCCCGGCGATCACACATTCGATATTACTTCTCAACAAATTCATCACCCTAGCGGGCTCGAAGTGGTACAAGTAGTTCCCAGCCAAATTCATTTGAGTTTCGATACCCGGATGACGAAACAGGTTGATGTACGGCCACGGGTGGTCGGGACTTTTGTACAGGGGTACGGGATCGGACGGATTGTGACGAATCCTCTGAGCGTCAGCATTAGCGGCCCCCAAAAGCGGGTGGAAGCTGTGGATTCGGCGATCACGGATCCGATTGACGTGAGCGGAGTAATGGACCACATCACCGTCCAGAGACATGCCTACGTATCCGATCCCTTGATTCAGGTAACTTATTCTGAACCTGTACAGGTGACCGTGTACGTCGAGAAGGCGCCCGTCGAGAAAGAACCTGCCCAGAGCGGGAAGAATTGACAATAAGCATGGTCCCCGAAACAAGACAACTGTTTGGCACCGATGGGATTCGTGGCGTCGCCGGCGAGTTTCCGCTCACGCCGGAGTGCACATACCTTATCGGACGCGCCTTGGGCCACGATTTGGCGAAGCGAAGCTCTCTTGCCAGGGTGGTGATTGGGCAAGATACCGGGAATCAAGCGAATGGATTGCGGACCAAATCGCGCATGGCCTTGCGTCCGCCGGCATTGAAGTGCACAGCGCGGGGGTAATCACTACTCCTGGAATCGCTTATCTGGCGCGCTCCAGAGAGTACAGTGCGGGCGTGGTGATTTCCGCCTCTCATAATCCCTGGACCGACAATGGAATTAAAATTTTTTCCGGCGACGGATTCAAATTGCCTGACGCCGAAGAACTCGCCATCGAGCGAGAAATTTTTTCATTGATACACAATCCTAAGGCGCGCTCGGAACCCAGCGCATCCGTGACTCCGACATTGCCAGGGGAGTCCGGGCTGCGACGAGCCTACATTGATTGGCTGGCTAAAAGCGTCCATACAGATCTGCGCAGCCTGAAGGTGGTCGTGGATTGCGCGAATGGCGCTGCCACCGCGGAAGCCCCGGAGCTGTTCGCTGCCTGCGGCATACAGGCAACATTCCTTAGCGCCAAACCGGACGGCAGAAATATCAACGATGGTTGTGGAGCGCTTTATCCGCAAAAAGTTGCCGCTGCTGTCGCCGAGAGCGATGGCTCCTTTGACCTCGGAATCACTTTCGACGGGGACGCCAACCGGGCCCTCTTCAGCGATGAATGTGGCCGCGTTGTAAATGGCGATGGGATTTTGCTTTTGGCTGCGCGGGATATGAAGTCGCGGAATGTTTTGTCGGGCTCAACCGTAGTAGCTACGACAATGTCGAACATGGGTCTGGAGCTTGCATTGCGCTCGTCCGGGATCCGCCTTCTACGTGCCAATGTGGGCGATAAATATGTGTTGGATGAGATGCTGAAGACCGGGGCAATTTTGGGCGGCGAGCAGTCAGGCCACATAATTTTTCGCGACGGCGAGGCGACTACGGGAGATGGATTATTGACGGCGCTGCGAGTAATGGAACTCATGGTTCGAAGCGGACAATCACTCTCGCATCTGATCGGCGATTTAAAGACCCTTCCTCAGACTATTCAAAACGTACGCGTGCGGGAAAAGATTGCGTTTGGCGAGATCCCGGAAATTCAACGCGCAATTCATTCCGCCGAACAGGAATTAGAGGGCAATGGACGAGTCGTGGTGCGCTATTCAGGAACAGAACTTCTGGCGCGAGTTATGGTCGAAGCAGAATCGGAAGACAAGATGAAGGCACTTACGCGGAGAATTGCCGACGCAATCCGAGAATCTCTAGGCGTCGAAGCCAATGCATAACCTCGCAGCGTTGTTTCTCACGAAGCGCAGGCAGGCAGCCATTCGGAGCGGACGGAAGATAAATAAATGACGAGCCTGTTGAGAAGCGTCGTAAATATCTGAAGTCTGAGTCTTCTGCTTGTGGTATTGGGAACTTTGCTGTGGTTTATCTATGCGGTTTGTTTGCGGAAACTTCTCCGTGCTCGAAGGATTTCCGGCGCACGCGCAAGGCGATTGTTGAGGGAAGCCGCGGAGCGCGCCTGTTAACTCACTTGTACGATCCCAAGCGCTAGAATATTTTTACGTGAATCGTCAAATACTTTTTCGGATCCTGGCGCATGGCTTTAATCAATGAGCGGGTTTCGACAATCATGTCGTTCGAATTGTTGAAGAGCGAAGGATCGCGCATCAGCTTGCCCACTGTGCCTTCCCCGGCATCCATCCGATCGGTTAGATCTGACAGCTTCGCTATTGCATCCTTCAGCTTATTTGCGAATTCCTGATCCTTCGCGAGTGTCCCCAAGGCGCCCTTGCCCGCTTCCGCGTCGTCGGTAAGCTTTTTAACGTTAGCTATGCTGTCATTGAGATTGTTATAGGCGGACGGATCTTTGAGTAGTTTCCCGGCCGTACCCTTGCCGGCGTTCAGATCAGCGATGATTGCGTTCAGTTTGTCTACTGTATCTGCCGCCTTTCGGTACAGTTGATCATCGTAAAAGAGTTTGCCAAGCGTTCCATTGCCAGCACTGAGTTGGTTCACCACCCCCTGAAATTGGGTGACGGTAGTGTTGATGCGGTTGTAGAGGCTGGGATCGTAAATTACTTTCCCAATTGACCCCTGCCCGCTTTCGACAAATGCAACGATCCTGTCAAGCCGCTTCAAAAGAGCATCCATATTTTGAAGCGTTCCCTGGCTGGCGCGGACGACATCCTGAATATCCGGAGTATCACGCGTGGAGAGCACGTCCCCATTTTTTGCCAGTGGACCCCTTGCGAGCGCGCTGTTGATGTCAATATAGGTTTCGCCCAATACTCCGGCGGTGGCAAGTGCGGTCACGGAATCAACGTGAAGGTTATTGCGATAAACAGTGCGCACCTTCATGGTCACTTCAACCGGCGTTAGTCGCTTGTCGGCGTCGGCTACGATGCGAATACCGGTGACGCTGCCGATATCAACTCCCTGGAGGCGCACAGGCGCACCTTCCCTCAAACCGCCTGCGTTGTCGAAGTATGACTTCAGAGTGACCTTCTTAGTAAAAAAACCGCCGGTGCCGGTCATGAGAAGGATCAGGATTCCGAGCGTAATGCTGGCGATCAGCACTGTGAGGCCGACCTTTAGTTCAGACCACTTCAGTTGCTTTTGGCTAGGCACGTTCTTCTCCCGAGCAAATTCAATGCGTGAAAATCTATTAAGCGCCGAGGCACACCAAGAATCGGCTGATCATATCAGACGGTCAACCGGCTTCCCAACGCAATAGCGCTGGAGGGTTGGGGTGAGCAGTAAAGCCAACGAATAAGCCGCCGCTCCGCACGTCAACGTAATGTTCAGTCCGAATTGAATTGCCACCAGAATCGCCGTAACGGAGCCTAGCACACTGGCGCCCGCATTCAACGCCCACGCCCATTCGACAGGCCCTTGAGTTGCATCGCTTTGGTGTCCCATTTGGGGCGTGTTTCGAAAAGCGGGCTAGCATTCGCAAGCCGGTTGGAAAAGGCGTTCCCATTATGAATCCCAATGGCACCAACAAAGCCGCGCTCACTAAAAGCTTAGCTGGGAAGGGTAATCCCACAAGGAAATCTAAAAGCCAAGGAAGAATGCCAACGTAGAAAAGCAATACCAAAACAATCATGGACAACGGCATCCACAATCTTGCCGAATCGCGCAGCCATCGCTTCGAAAACATGCTGCCCGCCCCGCTCGAGAGAAGCAGCAGAAAAACCACGACAGTAAGCGCGTAAGTGGGATGACCCAGAAATAAAACGAAGCGCTGAATGAACGTAATCTCGACGATGATGTAGCCCAATCCGATTGCCACGAAGTAAAACAGAGGGAGTACAGGGGCATGATTGCGTTCACCGCCAATGGCGAGTGGAACGATAAGAAATGCGAACACTGCGACGAGCGACATAGCGAGCACCATCAATAAGACGGCGACTCCGAGATTCACTTTCCAGTCAATTCCTCCACGAAAAGCTTGGGAGTGCAATACCTGACTGGGCTTTAAGGTGAAGAAAAAAAACGGAGCGTTATCGGTGACCGGTGCAACGTTATAGGCATATCCCCTTGCGAACGCATAGGGGTCATTCATGGCAATCAATTGGGAAAACTGATTGTCCGCGGGATCAGACGGAATATATTGGGGGACCAATATCTTTTCCTTGGCCAGATATGCCTTTACCGAGGCTTCTTCCTCCTGGGTGAAGGCGCTTTTCTTTGCCAACACTACAACGGGTATGCCGTCTTCATCCAAACTGCCCTGCGAAACAACAATGAAATTCCTGGCGGGTTTTTTCACGCCCAGCCGGTGCAAGGCTTCCATGGCAACGGAAACGACTCTCAAAGCTTCCCGGGGCTGCTGAAACTCCCAGCGCGTGATGGCAATCATTCCATCTGGCTTGAGATGGTCAAAATATTCCTGAAAGGCTTCCACCGTGTACAAATTATTTTCGCTAAGCGCAAATGCGCCGGCCGCGGTCGAAGCCCACGTATCAACCAGCGTCATCTGGACCACGTCATATTCTTGTTTCGAGTTTCGAATAAACGACCGCCCGTCGGTCACGTGCATGTGAACATCGGGGCGATCGTAGAGGTGATAAGCATAATCCGCGTAGCGGTCGCGCATGATCGTGTTCGCAATAATTGGATTGATTTCGATTCCGGTCACGCTCGGGCTTCCGTTTGCCACCGCTCGCAAAACGTCCACGCCTCCGCCAGGACCGATAATGGCATACCTGCCGCGAGGGCGAAGAACGTTCGCAATGGCCGGCGGCGCCGCCATGAGATTCTTTTCCCAAAGCGAGCCGCGCCACTTCGCGACATCGGCATTCATGATGTAAGTATTGGCGTCAGCGTCAATCACAATCGCTTTGGCGTCGCCGATTCGATCTACTTCCACTCGTGAAATCGCATTCCAACGTGCGAACTCGACTTTAGCCTTATCTCGAAATGCTCCCTTCGCATACACAATATCGAAGAGACCACCGGAATGGTTCAGCGCGATGAGAAGGACCAAGGCCGCACTCAGCCCAGCAGCCCATCTGCGAAATCGCGCACCGGGCGACAGAATAACGGCTGCCGCTGCTGTGCTCGCCGCGGAAAAAAGAATCGCGTTCGGCCCGCCAATCCAATTCAACAATGGAACGATGCCCAGGCACGCCATGGCACCGCCAGCGAGATCGGCGCTGTAAAGGCGAGAAATGTGCGCTGACCGGCGCCCAAAGATGACGGACATTTCGATACCGGTGACGAAAAAAGGTATTGCGGAATAGAGATAGATCGCGGTCAGCCGCAGAAGGTTTTGGCGCGTCAGTTGCACCGACACCGGGATATGCAAAACAATTTCAAGCGCAATGGGAATGACAATCGCGTTCACGATGCAAAGTGCCGCGGCCAACTTCCTTAGCTCAAAACGAGACAAAGAAGGTTTGCGAATATGAGCGAAAACGCCGCCCGCCCCGAGTCCCAACAGGGCGATGGAAATGGCCAGAAACGCGAAATGATAGAAGAGGATGACGGAAAAAAGCCGCGTCAGGGTCAGTTCCAGCAATAGAGCGGCGAAACTGCTGAGTGCCACTCCGGCGAGCAACGCCCGTTCGGGCACATCATTGAGCGCGCCAGTCAGAGATCCAACCGTTCTGTCGGTTGTTACGGGCATAGTGTTGCGAAGGGAATGCGCCAGTCTAACAGAGGGATTGATTTTGGCTTGACGGAGCTTCCGCTATTCAGTTGGAGAGCCCTGGATTATACTGCCACACAATCTGAACCTGAATTGCACCAAAGAAGGGAAGTCACGTCATGAAGCACTCAATATTGTGTTTTGTTCTGGTCTTGTCATTGCCAACTTTCGCGCAGGATAAAAAGCCGGCGCCAACCCTCAAAAGCATCTTGCTGGAGCAATTGAAATCCACTCACAACAGCGAGGAATGGTTTGTTCCCGCGAACGTTGCGGTAGAGGGGCTTACTCCAGAACAAGCCAGTTGGACCGACGGCAAAGGCAATCATTCCATCGGGCAGTTGACGAACCATTTAATTTATTGGGACCGCCGGTCATTGGAAAAATTCAAAGGCGAGCCGCAGGAGAAATACAGCGGCAACAACGACGAGACCTTCAATAGCTTTGACAGCAAGCAATGGAACGCCGCGGTGCAGCAACTCGACAGCGTATTGAACGATTGGGAGAAAGCCATCGAAGCTGCGGACGAAAACAAATTAAAGGACTGGTACTCGACTATTTCGCACATAAACACGCACAACGCCTATCACGTCGGTCAGATTATTTATGTCCGAAAAGAGCAGGGATCCTGGAATCCAGCAAAGGGCGTTAAGTAGGACGCATATCCCCGTTTCTGTCAGAGCAACCGGTCGCCGCGATAGATTACCTGGTCGTCAATCAAACGGGCTTCGGGCATCAGTTTGTGAGCGCGAACTGGGCCCGCGCCATCTATATGCAGGACTTCATGTCCGTGCACCACCAGCCAGTCTGAAACCAACATGCGGTGACAGCGGAAGTAAACGCGCTCGGCGCACATGTAAGCAGTTTTGGATTCCTCGGCCAGTTGGATCAATCGCGCAATCGCATTCTGGAATTCTTCACTGAGCATGTGGTCCGCGTAATTCCTGAAGCTTGGACTTCGTAGAGCGAGATTGGGCGAATCTTCGAGAGTTTTCTTACGGCGGCCTCCGAGCTCTTTCATCCAGACGTAGCGAATTCCATTTTGTGGCAAAGTCTGTTCGAGAGAGTCGCGATTGAAATGTGGAAGTCGCCGCGACATGGGGATGGAACGAATATCAACCAGTGTTTGAATGGAATGGGCTTTAAGCGTTTCGAGAAATTCGTCGAAGGAACGCGTGGAGTGGCCGATGGTGTAGAGAGTCGCCACGAATTCAGATTAATGGAGGTCGGGACCTCGCCCGACATGACGTGCGAGACGCACGCCTCTTCATTCAGTTTGCTTTTACAGAATGTATCGCGAGAGGTCCTGGTCCTTCACGATATCGGCCAAGGTTTTGCGCACGTAATCGGAATCAATCTTGACGTGCTCGCCCTTCTTCTCGGGAGCCTCGAAACTGATCTCGTCGAGCACCCGCTCCATGATGGTGTGAAGACGGCGTGCGCCAATGTTTTCTGTGCCTTCGTTGACACGGAAGGCAAAGCGCGCGATTTCTTCGAGAGCATCGGCGGCGAATTCCAGCGCGACTCCTTCCGTTTCAAGCAGAGCGGTGTATTGCTTCACCAGCGACGATTTGGGTTCGGTGAGAATGCGAATGAAGTCGCCCATGGTGAGCGATTGCAGTTCAACGCGGATAGGAAACCGTCCCTGTAATTCAGGGATTAAATCGCTGGGTTTCGATACGTGGAAAGCGCCCGCGGCCACAAACAAAATGTGATCGGTGCGAACCATTCCATAACGAGTGTTGACGGTAGTGCCTTCGACGATTGGCAGGATGTCGCGTTGCACTCCTTCGCGCGAAACATCGGGACCATGTCCGCTCTCGCGCCCCGCAATTTTGTCAATTTCGTCGAGAAAGATGATTCCGGAATCCTGCACGCGGTCAATCGCAGTACGCGTAACCTGATCCATATCAATCAGGCGTTGCTCTTCTTCCTGAATGAGGTATTCGAAAGCTTCATTCACCTTCATCTTGCGCTTTTTGGTGCGCTGGCCGAAGAGATTGGGCAGCATGTCTTTGATGTTGACGTCCATCTCTTCGACGCCTTGATTCGAAATAATTTCGAAAGATGGGAAATTGCGCTCGCGGACTTCGATTTCGACGGTGCGCTCGTCGAGCTTACCTTCGCGTAACTGCTGACGCAGCTTTTCGCGCGTGCGGCTGTGGGATTCGGTCAGGCCGGTGTTGCCGTCAATAGTTGGCGCGCCATTTGACGGCTCTGGTCGTGGCGAGGAAACCGGCGGCAGAAGAATGTCGAGAAGCCGCTCTTCGGCATTAAGCTCGGCTTTGTCGGAGACGTCTTCAAGTTTTTCCTCGCGAACCATTTCGATTGCGATCTCGACCAGATCGCGAATCATGGATTCCACGTCGCGGCCGACGTAACCGACTTCGGTGAATTTGGAAGCTTCCACCTTTAGAAAGGGCGAGTTCGCGAGTTTTGCTAAGCGGCGCGCGATTTCCGTCTTGCCTACGCCGGTGGGTCCGATCATGATGATGTTTTTCGGAATCACTTCTTCCGCTAGCTCTGGCGCGAGCTTTTGGCGGCGCATGCGATTGCGCAGAGCAATGGCGACCGCTCGTTTGGCGGCGGCTTGTCCGACGACATGCTTGTCAAGCTCAGCAACGATCTCGCGTGGAGTGAGTTCATCCAACGCGATCTGTTCTTCTTCGACGGTTCCGGGTAAGTAAATGGCCATAAGTGCGGTCGTTGGTCGTTCGGCGCGCGTCGTTGGTTAGACTCAGGGCCGTCGTGGTTAAGCCAACGACCAACGACGGACGGCCAACGACGGTTCTCTACAATTCTTCGATCGTTACCTTCTCATTAGTATAGATGCACATTTTGCTGGCAATCTTCATTGCTTCTTCGGCGATTTGGCGTGCGCCCAATTCGGTATGCTCTAGCAGCGACTGGGCCGCGGCCTGAGCATAAGGTCCTCCGCTGCCGATGGCGGCGATGCCGCTGTCCGGCTCGATCACGTCGCCCTGCCCGCTAAGCAGAAACGTTTGCTCTTTATCGGAAACCAGCAATAACGCTTCGAGATGGCGCAAAAATTTGTCAGTCCGCCAATCTTTGGCCAGTTCGACGGCACCGCGTCCGATGTTGCCATGATACTGCTCGAGTTTGGCCTCGAAGCGGCTGAAGAGCGTGAAGGCGTCGGCAGTCGAACCCGCGAATCCGGCAAGGATTTTGTCCTGGTACAAGCGCCGAATCTTCTTGGCGGAATGTTTGATTACGCTCTCGCCAAGCGTAACCTGGCCGTCTCCGGCCATGACGACAATGCCATTTCGGCGGACACATAGAACTGTAGTGGAACGTATCAGACGCTTCTGGCTCATGAGCAGAATTTATGATTATAGCAGGGGCGTAGACGGCAAACTCTTCGGGGTTTTCTTGGCTCTATTAAGCAAAGAATTTTACAAATTCCAAAATGGAAAGAACGACAACAAATTTTCATAGGGAAAATTTGAGTTTCCACAATCTGCCACACGTGAACCACGCTAGCATCGCTTCCAGAACGTCGCAGGGGGCGATATTGTCTTGGTTCAGCGTGAAATGGACAAGCGGCGTTCTCCGTTAGTGTAGATTCCGCCCCTGCGGGGCGGGGATTTTCAAGGCATGGGGGTCTATCGTCCGATGACTTGCTCCCGTGAGTATGCGGCGCGAGAGAAGGAGTTCTCCCGCGCTGCTAAGCATCGGCTCGATGAGCCCTCCAGGCTATCCCTCAGCGTGGTTGCATCCCTGCATTTCCCGCTTCCGTTTCACCCGGCGAATTCATTGTAGCTGTGTAGCGACGCTGCCTGTTGGATGAGACCTCCATAAGCGCTAAGATTAACGAAGAATCTAAACGCGGCAATCTCGACGTAGGGTTGACTGGCTAACGAATCGTGAATCAACCTGAAGGGCCTTCACGCACAGAGAGCTGGGAGAACCGAGATCTTGACAGCGAGGATTTTCATTGCCATCGCGTTGTGCGTTTGGCCTAGTTCTCCATTCGCAGCTTCCCAAACATCACCATTTCAATTCCTGCAAAAACCTGGGCCGTATCCGGTGGGTTTGAAGGTCGTCGATCAGTACGATCGCTCACGCGCCTACCCCGCTTCCCCCAAGAACTTGTCAAAGTCCTCTGCGAGCGAAGGAGCCCGTCCGCTGCAGACGCTGATCGGTATCCGTCACTGAGAAGCACGGGCAAACCGATGACGGTCGGCGACTACGCCCAGCTTGCCGACACGGAGAACCACTTGACGTGCCCCGTCCTGAACAGAATCGATGGCGTTCGCTATTGAAAAAGTCTTCTGATAACTTGTTTGGCCGGTACGGGAGCTAAGCCGGCAAGAGGGCGTTATCCGGTTATCATCTACGCGCCCAGCGATTCCTCCGTTTCGTGGGAGAATGCCGATCTGTGTGAGTATCTTGCCAGTCATGGCTATGTGGTTCTCGCAAGCCCGTCAATGGGGCCGTCAAAGCGCGATATGACAGACGATCTGGCTGGGATCGATGCGCAGGCTCGCGACATCTCTTTTCTTATCAGTTATGCCAAGTCGCTTCCCGAACGGATCCCGCGTGGCTGTGGTCAGCTGGAGTGGGGAGGAATTTCGAGCCTGATTGCAGCCGCACGAGATCTCGCATCGATGCGCTGATATCCCTGGACGGCAGCATGCGCTACTACCCCGGACTTGTGAAAAGCGCTGGGGAGGTGCATCCGGAGCAAAGAGCATACCGTTCTTTTCTTCACGCGAAATGTGAGCTTGAAGATTTGGCAAAGGACGATGTTCCTCCCGCAGAAAAAAATGGTCCAAACGTTCTGAACGCCTGGATACACGGCGATCTGCTTACCGTGAATATGCTGGGCATGGCACACCCGGAATTCGGTTCGATGTTTCAACGCAGGGAGAGTGCGCAACGCTTCGCGGAAAACCAGGTCGCCGATTACGGACGGGACGACGCCAACATCAGTTATGCCTGGGTTGCGCTTTATACTCTGAAGTTCCTCGACGCCTACCTGAAACATGTCGCTTTGGCGAAGGCGTTTCTTACAAGGACTCCTGCTGAGAATGGGGTTCCCAAGCACTTTATGGACGTGAGGTTTCGTGCCGCGCAGAAACCATCTTGATCCGGGGCCGTCGGTCAATCCTTGGTGTGACCTCAGTACCACTGCCAACCCTATCTAAGCTCTCGTCTCTTGCGGCTTGCTGGCGGCGGATCCGTCGTTGCTGCCTGGCGGCTTCCAATTTGCGGTCGCGTTCCGCGTGGATCTCCTGCTGACGCCCCGCCAGCACGTCCTTCGGCGTAATGTAGCCGATGGCACTGTTCAGGCGGACGTTGTTGTAATGCTCCACGTAGCCCTCGACCAGACGCCGCGCATCTTCCAGCGACAGCGGCGTTCCCGGACGAATGCACTCGCTTTTCAGCGACTTGTGCCAGCGTTCGATCTTGCCGTTCGACTGTGGATAGTAAGGGGAGGTTCGGACGTGCGTCATGCCCGAGATGCGAATGAACTCCTTGAAGTCGCGAGCAATGAACTGCGGGCCATTGTCGGAGATGATTCGCGGCTTCGCTTCCGGGTACTTCTCCTTGGCTCGCTGCAGAATCACTTCGACATCAGCTTCTCGCATGGACTCACGCAGATCCCAATGCACGAGGAAACGACTGAAGCCATCCAGAATGCTGCACAAGTAATAGAAGGTGCCGCACAGGTTGATGTAGGAAACGTCGATATGCCAGTGCTGATGCGGCTGCAGCGGCTGCTCGAAACCAGTTCCCTTGCGCGATGGTTTGCTCTTCCACCGGGATAATAATCCAGCTTGCTTCAACACTCTCCAAACACTCGCCGGACTAACCGCCACAATATCAGCGTCGAGCATCATGAACGTCAGCCGCCGATAGCCCTCCAGCGGGTTCTTCAGATGGAACCCGATGATTGCTTCTTTCTCCCACGGCTCCAACCAGAAATCACGGGGAACCCAACCGTTGTGCTCGTTGACGCACCCGTACCGCTGCCGCCAGTCATAGAACTTGCTGGCGGTCACGCCCAGCCACGGGATGAACCGTCCGACGCCGATCTCGGCCTTCTCCGACCAGCGTCGGACGAAATCCACGACTAGATCCCGCACATCATGCGGCACCCAGATACCGGTTAGAGTTCCCCAAGACTTTTTTTTAGCGCGATGTGCTCAGCCATCAGCTCAGCCAGGACCTCGTCCTTGGTCTGCACCTTCTTCTCCAAGAACTCGATCCGTTTCTGCTTCTCCTCCACTTGGCGGTGGGGACGCTCTTGAGACTGAAAAGCGGCGGCTCCGTTCTCGAACAGTTCCTTCTGCCAGCGGTAGAACACCGTTGGCCGCAGGCCCAGTTCTTCACACAGCTCCGAGACGGGTACTTTGTCCACAAGATGCCGCCTCAGGATGGCTACTTTTTCTTCTGGGGTGACTAAAGCCATGAAGACAACAAATTCGAGCACTTGATATTTCGTTTCCACAGTTATTTTTTTCGGAAAACCAATTTGAAGAGAGAATACCTCAGCTGGCCGCCACACGGCAGCCCCTCGGATTTATTCCGGTTGACCCGATCTCAGACATGTTTGCCCCCATTTGCACCCTCTACCCCCTTATGGTATCTTTTAAAATTGTCCCGGACATTTGTGGGGATTAGGGATGCTTGTGCCTGCAAGGGCCTGTTGTCCCAACTGCTGGCGTAGCTCAGCTGGTAGAGCATCTGATTTGTAATCAGAGGGTCAGGGGTTCAAATCCCTTCGCCAGCTCCAGTATAGATAATAGATAACGCATTTGCGCGGCGCGCGGCTCGGCATAACACTTCGTTCAACGGCACTCCATAGGAATATTTCCGATTGTGGTGATTGCGTGCGAAAGCGGTTTTTGTGCGCGCTTATGTGCCTGTGTTGCCGGCTGTGAGTTAGCGAGTGCCGGGCGATTTCGCACAGGTGGGTGAGTGGTTAAAGCCAACAGACTGTAAATCTGTCCCTCCTAGCGAGGTACGAAGGTTCGAATCCTTCCCTGTGCACCAGTGATTTGAGTGAAGCGACTATATCTAGCGTTGGGCGCGTACGTCGTCTTAGCGGTGTTGTCGTGGACGACGATTGGTGATCAGAAGATACGGTTGGTGACGCTGGCGATTTTGGCAATGTTCACGGTGAAGACGCTGCTGCATAGGAAAGACGCGATGCACGCGGACGAAGAGCACGGGGAGAGCGATAACGAGCCGATGTAGCTCAGTTGGTAGAGCACTCCCTTGGTAAGGGAGAGGTCACCAGTTCAATCCTGGTCATCGGCTCCAGAGATTTAAGGAGTTAGTGTGGACGACGCTTGGCAAATTGTTAGATGGGTTTTGGCAGCGTTTGTTTTCGCCTACCTTGCGGTGCAAGTGATGGCGCTTCGGCGGTTGAAAGGGGACCGGAAGAAACGAAGCCACAGAGTCTTAATAGTCATGACGGTCCTCATGGGTGTTTCAGATGCTATCCGTGACATATTTTTCTTTGAGAATCGCGTGGCAGGGAAAATCGGGATGCTCATGGTCGGAGGTGCGGCGATTGTCTCAACCTTTGTTTTGGTTAGGATGTTCGCGGAAAGCCCATCCGATGCGGCGGATAGTGAGGAAGGGTCTGAGCGTTACATTCAATCGTTCAAGTTGAGCTGAGAGCTGACGGCCGAAAGCTGACAGCTGATTTAACAGGGCGGGAGTAACTCAGTGGTAGAGTCACAGCCTTCCAAGCTGTTGGTCGCGGGTTCGATTCCCGTCTCCCGCTCCAGAAAATTTGGGATGGTGCGATAAGTGGCATTTGTTCAGCCGGTTGTAAAGATTGACAAAGAAAAAGAGTTCGAAGAACTGAAAAGCCTAGTCGGCCGCGCTCTCGCGCCAGAGGAGATGGAAAATTTCCTCAAGAAGGCGGAGAAGAAGGGCGTTAGGGTCAGACAAGTAGAAGCGGCTTTCAAGAACGGGATTTTCGACGAGAAGAATTCTGGGACGACGGCGTTGAGTCTATATCAGGCTCTGACAGTTTCAGATCAGGCGCAGATGCGGGAGTTTTACCTGTCGAAGGTCGAGGAAATCGAGCCGACTTTGCGACATAAGTTTCGGAAGCTCTATCAGTATTATTAAGGTTCGCGGGCGAGTTCGCCCGCAACGAACGAAAATGCATAGGTCCTTCGGCGCAGAAGACGCGCCTCAGGATGACAAGGGTTTGAGCTAGAAGCTAGAGGCAAAAAATGGCGAAAGAGAAATTTGAGCGCAATAAGCCGCACGTGAACGTTGGCACCATTGGTCACATTGATCATGGCAAGACCACATTGACGGCGGCCATCACCAAGGTGTTGTCGAAACATAATCCGAAGATTCTGTTCCGGTCGTTTGATTCGATTGATAACGCTCCGGAAGAGAAGGCGCGCGGCATAACCATTGCAACGGCGCACGTCGAGTACGAGACGGCGAACCGTCACTACGCGCACGTCGATTGCCCGGGCCACGCCGACTACATCAAGAACATGATCACGGGCGCGGCGCAAATGGATGGCGCAATCTTAGTCGTTGCGGCAACCGATGGTCCGATGCCGCAAACCCGCGAGCACGTTCTTCTCGCGCGGCAGGTCGGCGTTCCGTATATCGTCGTAGCGCTGAATAAGTGCGATGCGGTTGACGATCCCGAATTGCTTGATCTGGTTGAACTCGAAGTGCGCGAACTTTTGAAAGCGTATCAGTTTCCCGGCGACGATCTTCCGGTGGTACGACTCTCCGCGCTGGGCGCGCTAAATGGCGAAGCCAAGTGGGAGAAGGCGCTCGACGAATTGATGGAAGCGGTTGACAAAAATGTTCCGCAACCGGTGCGCGAACTTGACAAGCCGTTCCTGATGCCGATTGAAGATATTTTCTCGATCTCCGGGCGCGGCACGGTAGTCACGGGCCGTATCGAACGTGGCAAAGTAAAAGTTGGCGAAGAAGTCGAAATCGTGGGCTTCCGCGACACCAGGAAAACAGTTGTCACCGGCGTCGAAATGTTCAAGAAGCAACTCGACGAAGGCCTTGCGGGCGACAACGCTGGCTTGCTGCTCCGCGGCATCGCGAAAGAAGATGTCGAACGCGGCATGGTGCTGGCGAAGGGCGGATCAATCACTCCGCACACCAAGTTCAAGGCCGAAGTCTACATTCTGACTAAAGAAGAAGGTGGCCGTCACACGCCATTCTTCAAAGGATACCGTCCGCAATTCTATCTGCGCACAACAGATGTGACCGGAGTGGCAGAATTGCCCGCGGGCACAGAAATGGTGATGCCGGGAGACAACGTAAGCTTAGTAATCGAACTGATTACGCCGGTAGCGATGGAAAAGGGATTGCGCTTCGCCATCAGAGAAGGCGGCCACACTGTAGGCGCAGGCACGATTTCAGAGATCATTCAGTAAGTAGCGCGGAGGCTCTTGTCCGCGAGGTCGCAAGAAAGATCAGTAGTCAGTTGCTAGTTTTTAGTTCTTAGTTAAGAGCTAGAAGCCAGGAACTGGGGAGGCAGGTTTTATGCCACGCGAAATCATTACGTTGCAGTGCGGTGAGTGCAAGGAACGGAATTATTCGACCACAAAGAACCGGAAGACTATGACGGAGCGGCTGGAGCTGGAAAAATTCTGCAACCGCTGCCGGAAGCATACGCCGCATAAAGAAGTAAAATAGAGCATTGAGTAATTAGAAATTGTGTAATTTTGTAATTGAAGGTCAACACCGCAGGATTCAATTACTCAATTCCCCGATTGCACAATTGCTCAATGAAGTTAGGGGCGTAAGCTCAACGGTTAAACTGTCGGTCTCCAAAACCGAACTTGGGGGTTCGAATCCCTCCGCCCCTGCCATATTTTGTAGGCTGAATGCGGCGGGCGATACGGAGTTGTAAGTGGGGCGTTGAGACAGGAAGTCGAGAGAAGAGAATGGCAAAGGTGATTGCGGCATCGGCGAACGACAGCTTTGGCAGCCGGGTTAAGTCGTGGCCCGAGCGGATTAAGGTTTTTTATAACGATGTCCGCACGGAAATGAAGAAAGTGACCGCGCCGGGGCTTAAGGAAGTCCAGGCGACGACTGCGGTGGTCATCATTACTGTGTTTCTTTTCGGCTTGTATTTCTGGATCGTTGACAACGTCATTGGAAGAGGCATTGATACTCTGTTCCGGTATTTCACGCATCGTTAATAACAGGACTAATGGCAACTAAAGAAGTTGGAGTTTTACAACCCGATATGCAGGACCACGATTCGCAAGACAACGAAAAGACTCCGCCGGCGGAAGGCTCGAGCGAAGCGACTTTGCCTGAGGCGGGCGCAGCAACGGTCACCGAGGCTCCCCGCAATCCGAACATGCGGTGGTACATCATCCATTCTTATTCCGGGTTCGAGCGCAAAGTAAAAGAGTCGCTCGAATCGCGCGTGCAGGCGTTTGGGTTGCAGGAGCGCATCGGCAAGGTGCTGATTCCTACGGAAGCTGTGACCGAGGTGCGTAACGGCAAGAAATACACCGTCGAGCGCATGTTCTATCCCGGGTACGTGCTGGTGGAAATGGATATGGACGATCATGTCTGGCACGTAGTGAAATCCACGCCGCGAGTTACTGGATTCGTGGGCACGGGCCAGCAGCCAACTCCGCTGTCGGAAGAAGAAGTGCAGCACATTGTCTATCGAGTCGGCGAGGCGAAAGACAAGCCAAAACTGAAGGTCAAATTTGAAAAGAACGAGAAAGTGAAGATCACCGAAGGCCCGTTTGCGACGTTCGACGGAATCGTTGACGACGTGAACGAGGTCAAAGAGACAGTAAAAGTGATGGTCACGATCTTCGGGCGTTCGACTCCGGTGGAGTTGGAATTCGGCCAGGTGGAGAAGTCGTCGTAGCCAGTTTATGAGCACTTTCACTGCAAAATTTCGGGTATGGAATCCGGCGCATCCGGAGAAGGTCGAAGACCTGGAAGCCATGGTTGATACCGGAGCGGCGTTCAGTTGGATCTCGCGGACGAGACTAGAGAGGCTTGGGCTAACTCCAATGCGGCGCATGCCGTTCCGCACCATCGAAGGACGAGTTTTGGATCGTGACTTGGCCGCCGTTTACATTGCAAGCGATCAGTATTCCGCGCCTGACGTAGTGGTGATGGCGGAGGCGGGAGAGATGGAAATGTTGGGCGCGCACAGTCTTGAAGGGTTGGGTGTGGCGGCCGATCCAATCCAGAAGCGGCTGACGCCAACGATTATGCTGGCGTTGACCGCCGTCGTTAAAAGATAGTGTGTCGAGCTTTTCTCGACTTGGACAGCCGAGGGCGGCTGTCCCCACGTGATTCATAAGAGGGATAGATGGCAAAGAAAGCTACAGGATCGGTAAAGTTACAGATTGCGGCTGGCAAGGCTACGCCTGCGCCTCCAGTGGGACCGGCGCTGGGGCAGGCTCAGATCAATATCATGGAGTTCTGCAAACAGTTCAACGCGCGCACCGGCGCGAAAGAACTGGAGGGATTGATTATCCCGGTGGTGGTAACGGTCTATAGCGACCGTACCTTTACGTTTATTACGAAGACTCCGCCTGCCTCCATCTTGTTGAAGCGTGCCGCGGGGATTGCGAAGGGTTCAGGGACTCCTAATAAGGATAAAGTCGGAAAAGTGACTTTGAAGCAAGTCGAAGACATTGCGAAACAGAAGATGCCGGACCTGAATGCCGCATCGGTGGAAGCTGCGGTGAATAGCGTGCGTGGAACCGCGCGGTCCATGGGAATTGATGTCGTTGGGTGAGAACATTGAGTAATTGGGTAATTTTGTAATTTGGCAATTGAATTTCACGGGACACGGTGTTGGTTTTCAAATTACACAATTACCCGATTACCAAATTACCCAATGTGAGGTCGAAATCACTACGGCTCATCGAAACATAGCTGAGCGGTGGGAGACGAGGATTACATGAGAAAACCTGGAAAGAACATTACCAAAGCGCGGGCGGCGGTCGAAAACCGCTCTTACACGCTAAGCGACGCGGTTCCGCTGCTGCAAAAGATCAAATACACGAAGTTTGACGAAACAGTTGAGATCACGCTGCGGTTGGGAGTGGATCCTAAACACGCCGACCAGATGGTTCGCGGTACCGTAGTCCTTCCACATGGATTGGGCAAGTCCAAGAAGGTTCTGGTGATTGCGAACGGCGACAAGATTCGCGAGGCCGAAGAGGCTGGCGCGGATTTCGTCGGCGGTGAAGACATGGTCGAAAAGATCACAAAGGAAAATTGGACTGACTTCGACGCGCTAATCGCCACGCCGGACATGATGAAGTCCGTGGGGCGTCTCGGTAAAGTTCTGGGGCCGAAGGGACTGATGCCGAATCCTAAAACTGGCACCGTGACATTTGACGTTGCCAAGGCAGTTCAGGAAGTTAAGGCGGGCAAAGTGGAGTTTCGGACTGATAAAACTGCGCTGGTTCACGTACCGGTCGGGAAGATTTCATTCTCTCCCGACAAACTCATTGAGAACGCAACGGTGCTGATTACCAGCGTGGTCAAAGCCAAGCCTGCCGTCGCAAAGGGAAAGTATGTCAAGGGCTGCTATTTGAGTTCTACGATGGGGCCTGGGATTTCGATTGATACCAGCGTGGTTGAAGCGGCGTCGAAGGCATGAAAGTCATTTGGTAATTGGGCAATTTTCTAATTTGGTAATTGAGAGTCAAAAACAATTTGTAATCGGTGGTTTTGTAATTAGGTAATTGAAATCCAAACTCGGGCATTGGCGCTTTTGATTTTCAATTGCCAAATTACAAAATTACCCAATTACAAAATAAAGGAATTGATTATGGCGGTTAGTCGAGCAAAAAAAGTTGAAGAAACCGAGAAGTTGGGCGCGGAACTGAAGAAAGTTTCGAGCCTGATCGTGACCAGCTTCAGTAAGCTGACGGTGGCGCAGGATTTTGAATTGCGCAAGACGGTGCGTGGATCGGGCGCGAAGTATGCCGTGGTGAAAAACACGCTGGCAGAGCGCGCGGCGAAGGGCACCAAAGTCGAAGAGGCGTTGAAGAATCTGAGTGGCGTGACATCAATCGCTTATACAGAAGGCGACCCGGTGGCACTGGCCAAGGCGCTGTCGAAGTACGCAAAGGATAATCCGGAATTTACTTTCAAGACTGGCGTGGTTGAAGGCCGCGTAGTTTCGATCAACGAGATTCAGGCCTTGGCGACAATGCCGTCGAAGGAAGAAATTTACTCGAAGCTGCTGTTCCTGATTTCGGCTCCGGCGCAGCGTTTGGTCACGGTTATGAACGCCATTGGACGCGATTTGGCGGTGGTCATCAATCAAGGGGTGGACAAGGAAAAGTTTAGGAACGACGCTCCCGCGGGAGTCTAGGCATTGAGTAGGTGTGCAATTGAGAGTCAAAGGCGAATTTTCATTAAATGGTTCAGGGCTGATAGCTGAAGGCTGACAGCTAAGTTTTCAAAAATTCAGAGGAGAAATAATATGGCGGATTTACAGCAGTTGGAAGAATCAATCGTAGGCCTGTCGTTGCTTGATGCGGCGCAATTGGTCAAGAAACTGGAAGAGCGGCTTGGAGTATCGGCAGCGGCAGCGGCTCCGGTGATGATGGCTGGCGGCGGCGCTGGCGCGGCCGCGGCACCGGCGGAAGAGAAGACCGAGTTTGCCGTCGTCCTGAAAGAAGTTGGGGCGAATAAGATCAATGTCATCAAAGCGGTCCGCGAAGTAACCAGCCTGGGCTTGAAGGAAGCCAAAGATCTGGTTGACGGCGCTCCCAAGACCATCAAAGAGGGCGTTTCCAAGGACGAAGCAGCCACCATCCAGAAGAAATTTACGGATGCGGGCGCTGTCGTCGAAGTGAAATAGCTGCCAAAAAGGGGATTTGTCAGGCCCGGTGACACAAATGGGTCCGGGCCAGCGATTTTTCTTGACAACTAACTTCCTGAAGCTTCGGAGACAGTGGTATCATCTAAATATTCACACTGCTTCCTGTTTCATCACGAGTGGCTGCGCACACCGAGAAGTACCGTCCCAAAGAACGGGATCGGATCGCAGGCACGGGTTGGCAGCTGTTCCGCAATAGCGGAACCGGAACAGGCCTAAAAGAACTGGCGCGGAAACGACACAATTGCAATCGAGATCGAGTGCCATCAATGGCGCCCGCGGGGACCTCTTTCCTCTGCGGGCGTATCCGTGTCTTCGGCAGGCTGCGGTTCCTTTCAGCAAACGCAAGGCGTTCGTCCTAACTATTTCGTAGTTTTGCCGCGGCGCATAGCTGCGCACAAAGTTTGGAGCACACATGTCAGCAGCAAAAAGCAATGGATTCCGTCACCGCTTCGATTTTTCCAAAATCCCAGCCACTATTCAGATTCCGAACCTGATCGAGGTGCAGAAACGCTCCTACGAGCGCTTCCTGCAAATGGACCGCCTGCCGAGCGAGCGCGACGATGCAGGATTGCAGTCGGTATTTCAGTCGGTGTTTCCCATCAGCGACTTTCGCAACGTTTCTCAGTTGGAGTTCGTTGACTTCGCCATTGGCAATTGGGAATGCAAATGCGGCCACCTCAAAGGCCTGCATCACCTACGCACCACTTGTAAAAATTGCGGGCACACGGTGATCACCGATCCGTTTCATCCCGGCGATGTGTTGTGCACCAAGTGCGGAACTTACAACGCGAATACACCTGATTTCTGCAATAAGTGCGGAGACCCCGTGGGGCTGCAACTGAAGTACGACGTGAACGAGTGTGAAGAGCGCGGCATGACATATTCAGCGCCGCTGAAAGTCACGATGCGCCTGACCATCTTCGATAAAGACGCCGAAACCGGCAACCGCTCGATTCGCGACATTAAGGAGCAGGAAGTATTTTTCGGCGATGTGCCGCTGATGACCCAGAACGGGACATTCATTATTAATGGGACCGAGCGGGTTATCGTCAGCCAGTTGCATCGTTCTCCAGGCGTGTTCTTTGAGACCGCGAACAACCGCACATACTTCCTCGGCAAGATCATTCCTTATCGGGGCTCTTGGGTTGAATTCGAGTATGACCAGAAAAACGTTTTGTACGTTCGCATTGACCGCAAGCGCAAGTTCCTGGGCACGATTTTCTTGCGCGCTTTGGGATTACGTTCTGGCGAAGACATTCTTCGGACTTTCTACACCGTAGACCGTCTGGTCGTTCGCGACAGCAAGCTGTTCTGGACGCTGGACCCCGCTTCCGACAAGCCAACCAACTTGCTGGGGATGAAGCTGGCGCACAGCATCAAAAACAAGTCCGGTGATGAAATCGCGCACTCGGGACGCAAGATCAACGCGGCAACTCTGAAAGAAATTCAGAAGGCGAAGATTTCGGAAGTTGAAGTTGATGTCTCCGATCTTGAAGGCGCGTGGGTTGCTGGCGATGTTGTGGATACGACCACTGGCGAAGTGCTGCTTGAGGCGAACTCCGAACTCACCGCCGACAAGGTTGCGAAGATTCTCGAGTCCGGCGTGGTCGAACTCAGCCTGTTCTTCCCTGAACGCGACGATGTGGGCGTGGTTATCAGTCAGACGTTGAAGCGCGATTCGGTGAAGACGCCGCAGGAAGCGTTGATCGAAATCTACCGCAAGCTGCGCCCCGGCGATCCTCCGACGTTGGACACGGCTACGGCTTTATTCCACGGAATGTTCTTCGATCCGCGCAAGTACGATTTCTCCCGCGTGGGCCGTCTGAAATTCAACATTAAATTGTTCGAAAACGCGGAAGCGTCGAGCCTCGACAATCGCACGCTCGAGCCAGCCGACTTCTACGGCACCATCCGCTACCTGCTAAAGCTTCGCAAGAGCATTGGCACCGTGGACGACATTGATCACCTCGGCAATCGCCGCGTGCGAGCCGTCGGCGAGTTGATGGAGAACCAGTTCCGAATTGGCCTCGTCCGCATGGAACGGGCGATCAAAGAAAAAATGTCCGTGTACCAGGAGATGTCCACGGCGATGCCGCACGACCTAGTAAACGCCAAGCCGGTAATGGCTGCGATTCGCGAGTTTTTCGGATCATCGCAGCTTTCGCAGTTCATGGATCAGACAAATCCATTGTCGGAGATCACCCACAAGCGGCGTCTGTCGGCCCTTGGGCCGGGCGGGCTTTCCAGAGAACGAGCTGGATTCGAAGTACGCGACGTTCACCCGACGCACTATGGACGCATCTGTCCGATTGAGACGCCGGAAGGTCCGAACATTGGGCTGATCTCGTCCCTCAGTTGCTATGCGCGCATCAACGACTACGGATTCATCGAGTCTCCCTACCGACGCGTCAAGGGCGGCCGCGTGCTCGATTTTGTGAGCATCGTAAACGCCGGCGACAGCGACCTTAAAGTGGGAGACCACATTGAGAAGCACGAACTCGAAAAACTAAACGCTGACTTGAAAGATCGCAAGAAGCGTCCTGCGGAGATTGAGCCTTATTCGTTCTATCAATCCGCGTGGGAAGAAGACCGTCACATCATCGCGCAGGCCAACGTCGAGCTGGACGATAAAGGACGCATTGTCGGCGAACTGGTCAATGCTCGTAAGGCTGGCAACTTCGTTTTGGTCAGCCGCGACGACATTGATTACATTGACGTGAGTCCGAAGCAACTCGTTTCAGTCGCTGCTTCGCTGGTTCCATTCCTCGAGCATGACGATGCGAATCGCGCACTCATGGGCGCGAACATGCAGCGGCAGTCGGTTCCCTTGCTTCGTGCGGAAGCTCCGATTGTCGGCACCGGAATGGAAGGCGTTACGGCGCGCGACTCAGGGGCGGTCATCCTAGCGCGTCGCAACGGCGTGATTGATTCCGTGGACTCCGAGCGGATCATCGTGCGGGTGGCGGGCGAGCACCATCCTGGACAGCTTTCCCGCGAAGTGGGCAGCGATATTTATCAGCTGACCAAGTTCAAGCGGTCGAACCAGAACACTTGCATCAATCAGAAGCCGGTCGTCACCAAAGGGCAGCAGGTCGTCAAGGGACAGGTCATCGCTGACGGGCCTTGCACCGATCACGGCGAGTTGGCTCTGGGACGCAACGTGCTCGTGGCCTTCATGCCGTGGCGCGGCTACAACTTCGAAGACGCGATTCTGGTCTCCGAAAAACTGGTTAAAGACGATTACTACACTTCCGTTCACATCGAGGAATTCGAAATTGAATCCCGCGACACGAAGCTGGGGCCGGAAGAAGTCACCCGCGACATTCCCAACGTCAGCGAAACCATGCTGCGCAATCTGGATGAAGCGGGCGTGATTCGCATTGGCGCGGGCATCAAGCAGGGAGACATTCTGGTCGGCAAAGTCACGCCCAAAGGCGAGACTCAACTAACTCCGGAAGAAAAGCTGCTGCGGGCGATCTTCGGCGAAAAGGCCGGCGACGTGCGCGATGCTTCGCTCTACTGCCCTCCGGGAATCGAAGGCGTGATCGTGGATGTGAAAATTTTCTCGCGCAAGGGCCAGGAAAAGGACGAGCGCGCGAAATCCATCGAAGCGGCGCAAATCGGCAAGCTGGAGAAGAACCTCTCCGACGAAATTCGAATTCTTACCGACGAGCGTCTCAAGCGGTTGGAAAACATTCTCGGCGGCAAAGAAGTTCAGGCTGACTTGCACGACGAGCGCACCAACAAGCGTCTTTTAACGAAAGACACGGTTCTCGATCGCGATGCCATCGAGCGCATTTCCACTCGCAATCTGAAACGGATTAAATACGCCGATAAGGATCCGCGAGTGAATGAGCAGATTGACGAAATCGAAGAGATGACCTCGCGTCAGATTGATGTGCTCAAGAAGATCGTTAACGAGCGCAAAGACAAGCTGACTAAGGGCGATGAACTGCCTCCGGGCGTGATCAAGCTGGTGAAAGTCTATGTCGCGATGAAGCGCAAGCTGAGTGTCGGCGACAAGATGGCAGGCCGTCACGGCAACAAGGGCGTAATCGCGCGCATCCTGCCGGAAGAGGATATGCCTTACCTCGAAGATGGAACGCCGATGGAGATTGTGCTGAATCCACTGGGCGTGCCTTCCCGTATGAACGTCGGGCAGATTCTCGAAACGCATCTGGGATGGGCGGGGCACGAGCTGGGCAAGAAAATCACCCGGATGATGGAAGAGAATTCCACCGAAGCCACGGTTCGCCGCGAACTAAAAGCGCTGTTTAAAGACACTACGCTAGCGCAGGAAATTTCCGAGATTCCCGACGACGAACTGCTGGCCGTTGCGGAAACTCTGAAGCGTGGCGTGTTCACCGGCTCCCCGGTATTCGACGGTTCGCGTGAAAGCGAGATCAAGGCGCTGTTACGTCAGTCTGGCCTGCCAGAATCGGGCAAGACGACCCTGCACGACGGGATGACCGGGGACAAGTTCGAGCAGCCAGTCACGGTTGGCTACATCTACATGCTGAAACTTTCGCACTTGGTGGACGACAAGATCCACGCCCGGTCCATCGGTCCGTACTCGCTGATCACCCAACAACCCTTGGGCGGCAAGGCGCAGTTCGGCGGCCAGCGTTTCGGAGAGATGGAAGTTTGGGCGCTGGAAGCTTACGGCGCAGCGTTCATTCTGCAAGAGCTGCTGACGGCGAAGTCCGACGACGTTTATGGCCGCACCAAGATTTACGAGGCCATCGTCAAGGGCGAAGCCGCCATGGAGCCCGGCGTGCCGGAATCGTTCAACGTGCTGATTCGTGAGTTGCAATCGCTGTGCCTCGACGTCGAATTAATCAAAGCCGGAGAGAAGAAGCCGGTGTTGAGCGCGGCAAACGATTAGGGCCGTCGTTGGGCTTCTTCATTGGCCGTCCGTCGTTGGCGGCCAACGCACACGACATGTGATTTTTAGAAAAACGATTCACGGTTCACGCTCTTGAAACTGTGAATCAGAGCTTCGCTGGCGGGCCAATGGCCGACGACCAACGACAGATTTCAGGAGCCGCCCGCGACGGCGAACGGCCGCAGGAAGTGGAGGACCACCTTGTTTCGTTCGAGCCCCTTTGATCTGGCAAACCCTGTCGCCGATTTCGATGCTATTCGCATCAGCCTGGCCTCGCCCGAAAAAATTCGGAGCTGGTCGCACGGCGAAGTCACCAAACCCGAGACCATCAACTACCGCACTTTTAAACCCGAACGCGACGGACTCTTCTGCGCCCGCATTTTCGGCCCTGTAACCGACTGGGAATGCCTCTGCGGCAAGTACAAGCGCATGAAGCATCGCGGAGTGATCTGCGACAAGTGCGGAGTGGAAGTTACTCTATCGAAAGTCCGGCGCGAGCGCCTTGGACACATTGAACTTGCGTCTCCCTGTTCGCACGTGTGGTTCTTCAAAGGACTGCCCAGCCGCATCGGACACCTGCTCGATATTTCTCTGCGCGACCTCGAAGCCGTGCTTTATTTCGAAGCGTACGTCGTCGTCGAACCTGGCGACGCGCCGGTAAAAGATCACGAGGTCATCAAGGACGAAGCCAAGTACCGCGAACTCGATCAGCAATTCCGTCCCGCTGGCTTCAAAGCAATGATGGGCGCGGAAGCGATTAAAGAACTTCTCAAGCGCGTGGACATCGAAGGCCTCTCCGTCGAACTGCGCGAGAAGATGAAGCACGAGAGCTCGCTGCAAAAGCGCCTGAAATATACCAAGCGCCTTAAAGTAGTCGAAGCATTCCGCCGCAGCGGCAACAAGCCGAACTGGATGATCCTCGATGTCATCCCGGTCATCCCGCCCGAGCTTCGTCCTCTGGTTCCATTGGACGGCGGCCGTTTTGCCACATCCGATCTTAACGATCTTTATCGCCGCGTCATCAACCGCAACAACCGGTTGAAGAAGCTGATGGACCTTCACGCTCCCGAAGTCATCGTGCGCAACGAAAAGCGCATGTTGCAGGAAGCCGTTGACGCGCTCTTCGATAACGGACGCCGTGGTCGCGTGCTTCGTGGCGCAAACAATCGTCCTCTGAAGTCGTTGTCCGACACACTGAAAGGCAAGCAGGGACGCTTTCGTCAAAACCTGCTCGGCAAGCGCGTGGATTACTCGGGACGTTCCGTCATCGTGGTCGGACCCGAACTCAAACTGCATCAATGCGGACTTCCCAAGAAGATGGCTCTGGAACTTTTCAAGCCGTTTATTTATCACCGGCTCGAACAGACGGGACATTGCACGACTATTAAACAAGCGAAAGAGATGGTCGAGCAGCAGGAGCCGATTGTCTGGGACATCCTCGAAGAAGTGATTAAAGATCATCCGGTAATGCTGAACCGCGCTCCAACATTGCATCGGCTTGGCATTCAGGCGTTCGAGCCTGTGTTGGTTGAAGGGAAGGCCATCAAGATTCATCCTCTGGTCTGCACGGCGTTCAACGCCGACTTCGACGGCGACCAGATGGCCGTCCACATTCCGCTGTCTCCTGAAGCGCAGGTTGAAGCCAGCGTGTTGATGCTGTCATCGCACAACATTCTGTCCCCTGCATCAGGACATCCCATCACCGTTCCTACTCAGGACATGGTGCTCGGCCTCTATTACCTGACAAAAGGAAAGCCCGGAGCGAAGGGCGAAGGACGTGCATTCGCCAACATCGAGGAAGTATTGATGGCGCTCGAAGCCGGCGAAGTCGAAACGCTCACGCCGATTCGTCTGCGTTATACCGGCGAAGTGATTGATCTCGTTAGCGCTTATGACGATCAGGACATCACTCACACCGATCCAGTACAATACGAACGCACGTTCCTCAATACGACCGTAGGACGCGCGATTCTCAATGACCATCTTCCCGAGGCGATGCCATACGTCAATGGCCTGTTGAAGAAGAAGGGCATTGGCCAATTGGTCAGCTATTGCTACTTGCGTTTCGGTCTCGAAGTGACAGTCAAGATGCTCGACGAAGTCAAAGACTTGGGATTCCGTTACGCGACCAAGGCTGGACTCTCGATCGGCATTGACGACATGGTCATCCCAGACAATAAGAAGACGCTGGTGAAAGATGCCGAGAAGCAGGTCGTCAACGTCCAGCAGCAATACCTGGACGGCGCGATCACCAACGGCGAACGTTATAACAAGGTCATCGAAATCTGGTCGGCTATCACCGAAAAAGTTGCGGATGAGATGTTCGGGCAAATGCAGCAGCGCGATAAAGAAGGCTTCATCAATCCGATTTACGTCATGGCCGATTCTGGCGCTCGAGGATCGAAGCAGCAGATCCGACAGCTTTCAGGAATGCGCGGATTGATGGCAAAGCCGTCCGGCGAAATCATCGAAACGCCGATCACGGCCAACTTCCGCGAAGGTTTGACCGTGTTGCAGTACTTCATCTCAACCCACGGCGCGCGTAAAGGCTTGGCTGACACGGCGCTGAAGACGGCGGATTCAGGCTACCTGACTCGCCGGCTGGTGGACGTCGCTCAAGACGTAATTATCAGCGAATACGATTGCGGAACCGTGGACGGAATCTACGTCGCCGGAATCGTCGAAGCTGGCGAAGTGATCGAGCCGTTGCGCGACCGCATCGTTGGCCGTGTCTCGCTCGAAAAACTGAAAGACTACGACGGCAACGTGGTGGTCGAAATCAATCAGGAAATCACCGAAGAACTGGCGGGCACCGTGCAAGCAGCCGGCATCGAGAGAGTGAAAATCCGCTCCGTGCTGACTTGCGAATCGAAGCGCGGAGTCTGCGTGATGTGCTACGGACGCAACCTCGCCTCTGGCCGCCTCGTCGAACTCGGCGAAGCTACCGGCGTCATTGCGGCACAGTCCATCGGCGAGCCCGGAACTCAGCTGACGATGCGTACCTTCCACATCGGAGGAACCGCGTCACGAGTCTCCGAGCAATCGCGTCTCGAAGCCAAGAACAGCGGCACGGTTCGCTTCATCAGCTTGCAAACGGTGAAAGCGAAGTCTGGCGACCTGGTGGTCATGAACCGCCAGGGCTCAATCGCGGTCGTGGACGAAAAGGGCCGCGAGCGGGAACGCTATGCCGTGGTTTACGGCGCGAAAGTAAAGGTCGCGGAAGGCGATGCGGTCCAGCAAGGCCACGTCATGGTCGAGTGGGATCCTTATACCTTCTCGGTTCTGACTGAAATCGGCGGAACCATCCAGTTCAAGGACTTGCAGGAAGGGGTCACGCTCCACGAAGAAGTGGACGAAGTCACCGGCCTGTCTCGTCACGTGGTTGCCGATTCGCCGGACGAAAAACGTCAGCCTGCGATCGTGATCAAGGGCAAGACCAGCAAGCGGTATCTCATGCCGTCCCGCGCCCACTTGATGGTGCAGGATGGCGACACGGCTCATCCGGGAGACGTGCTGGCGAAGATTCCGCGTGAGACTACCAAGACCAAGGACATCACCGGTGGTCTGCCGCGCGTCGTCGAATTGTTCGAAGCCCGCAAGCCGCACGAAACTGCGGTCATCAGCGAAATTGATGGCACGGTGAAGTTCGGCGAAGTCTCCAAGGGCCAGCGCAAAATGTATGTGATCGCCGATAACGGTACCGAAAAGGAATACTCGGTTCCGCGCGGCGTGCACATCAACGTGCAGGAAGGCGAGCGCGTCAAGGCGGGAGAACCGCTGATGGACGGGCCGCTCAATCCGCACGACATCCTCGCTGTCCTCGGAGAAAAGGAGCTTCAATCTTACCTGGTAAACGAAATCCAGGAAGTCTATCGCTTGCAGGGCGTGAACATCAGCGACAAGCACATTGAGGTGATCGTTCGTCAGATGATGCGTTGGCGCAAAGTGGAAGATGTCGGCGACACGACGTTCCTTCTGGAACAGCAGGTTGACAAATTCCGCTTCTCCGAAGAAAACGAGCGCGTGATTCGCGATGGTGGACGTCCGGCAACGGGCCGGCCGCTGCTGCTCGGTATCACCAAGGCGTCGCTCTCGACGGATTCGTTCATCTCCGCGGCGTCATTCCAGGAGACCACGCGAGTGCTCACCGAAGCTTCGATTCAAGGAGCGGTGGACCACTTGCGCGGACTTAAGGAAAATGTAATTGTCGGACGGCTGATTCCTGCCGGAACGGGAATGGAATACTACCGCAACGTCCGCCTCTCGCCAGAGATGGAAGAGGCTGCCGCCAAGGTTCAGGAAGAAGTTTCGCAAGCCTACGAAGAAGCCGAGCGCGCGCTCGAACTGATGCGTACGGAAGGCGAGACCGAAGAACTGGCCGCGGAGTAGATTAGAAAATATTAAGAGGGCGGCTTAAAAACCGCCCTTAATTTTGCATCCAAATGCACGCTAACCCCCAGCGATTGCAAACTCAGGAACCTGCGCGAATTTCGCAGTTGCGTCCTGCGCCTGCGCACAATACTCTGAGGCCCATGCTGCGTTTTGCCCGGCTGCTGCGGCTTGCGTTCTGGCGCGCGTTTGAACACGACGCTTTTGCTGTTGCAAAAGCCTCAGCCTATTCCATGATTCTGACGTTCTTTCCCACTTTGCTCGTGGTCGGCTCACTCCTTGCAAATTCGAGAAAAACGGCCGCTTATCTGCGCGAAATTTCATACGCGCTTGGCCGTATTCTTCCCGCGGGGAGCGCGAACGCGTTGGACTACCTCAAAGCCAATAGCGCACAACGCTCCGCTGGCCTGCTCATTACGACTTCGCTGATCACGCTCTGGACGGCCTCCGGCGTGATGATTTCGTGGATGGAAGGCTTCCGCCATGCTTACGAACTTCCCAAAATTTGGGGATTGGTCAAAGAACGAATGATGGCGTTCTTACTGGTCATTTTGGCGGGTATCCCCATGACCTTCGCCACCATTCTTGTGGCATTCGGCAATCGCATTGAATTGCGAATCATGTATTACATCGGCGGTGAATATGGCCTTTACGTTCTGCTGATGTGGGCGGCCGTTCGCTGGACCATCGCCGCCCTCACTAGCGTTGCCGTAATCGCCCTTATTTATCACTATGCCGTTCCGCGCACCCAGCCCTGGCACAGTGTGCTGCCCGGCGCCACTCTGGCTACCGCGATGTGGTTTGCGGCCACCGCACTGTTTGGTGGATATCTTCAGGCATATTCCGATTACAGCGTGATCTACGGATCGCTTGGCGTCGGCATTGCGCTGCTCGTGTGGATGTATCTGATTTCTTTCGTCATTCTAATTGGCGCAGAGTTCAATGCCATGCTTTTCCCTCGAACTTTGCTGGGACGCGAACTGCGGCAAATGACCGGCTTAAAGACGGTCCAGCGATAGCGGCTTCGTGCGTTTATAATTGCTCTTCTCGCCTCAATCAGGAACAACTTTGAAAAAGATTCGTAATTCCCAGAAGCCTGCAAGTCCGAGCCCTATCCCGCGCATTGTGACTTCTCGCCACGCAAAGATTATCTGCACCATTGGCCCCGCCTGTAGTTCGGAGGAAATGTTGCGCGACCTGATGCGGCTTGGCATGGATGTCGCCCGCATGAATTTTTCGCATGGCAGTCATGAGGAACACGCATGCAATATCCGCAGATTGCGAGAGGTGGCCGAAAGCGAAGGCCGGACCATTTGTATTTTGCAGGATTTGCAGGGCCCCAAAATTCGAACAGGTAGTTTGACGGATCATGCTGCAATCGTGTTGAAAGCCGGCTCGCAGGTAACCATCACTCCGCGCGATGTGGACGGCACTCCCACACTCATCTCGACCACATTTAAGACGTTGGCTCGCGACATCAAGCCGGGTGCGCGAATTTTGATTTCCGATGGCCGCATTGAGCTGCGGGTGGTCGGGGTCAAGGGCAAGGACGTGCTGTGCGAAGTCATCAATGGCGGACTTCTGGTCGAGCATCAAGGAATCAATCTGCCCGGTGCCGCGCTCACCATACCAGCCCTCACGGACAAAGACCGCAAGGATCTGGAATTCGGACTGTCAAATGGCGTGGACATGGTTGCGCTTTCATTTGTGCGATCCGCTGCCGACGTTGTGCTGGTCAAGGAAATTATCAAGAATCACGGCGCCGCGACTCCCGTGATTGCGAAATTGGAAAAGCCGCAGGCGCTCGAACAGTTGGAGCAAATTTTTGAAGCTTGCGATGGCGTAATGGTAGCGCGAGGTGACTTGGGCGTGGAAATGCCGCCGGAGAAAGTTCCGGTCATTCAGAAACATGTCATTCGCCGCGCGGCGGTATGGCGCAAGCCGGTAATCATCGCCACGCAGATGCTTGAATCCATGATCGAGAATCCTCGTCCGACTCGCGCGGAAGCCAGCGACGTGGCGAACGCCATCTTCGACGGCACGGATGCGGTCATGCTTTCGGCGGAAACTGCTAGCGGGCTTTATCCCCGTGAAGCAGTGGCAATCATGGGAAGAATTATTATCGAAGCGGAAAGCAACATGGGCGAATTCACACAGCCACGGCGGCGGCGCGACCGCCATGGGCTTTCCATTGCGGAGACTATTTGTGAATCCGTGGCGCATGCCGCCGAAGACCTGCACATGGCCGCGATCGCCGTCTTTACCGATACCGGGAACACAGCTCGCCTGATTTCAAAGTATCGTCCGCGCCCGCTGATACACGCCTTCAGCCATGTGCCCGCCGTATGCAACCGCATGAATTTGCTTTGGGGAGTGCAGCCGGTCTTTCACGCGCAGACGGGTACCGTCGAAGGAATGGTGGGGGCTGCCGAAGAGCAGTTGCTGAGGCAGGGCGCGGTTAAATCAGCGGACGTAATCGGCGTCGTCGGAGGTACCCGCATGTCAACGGGTTCGACGAATTTTATGCGCCTGCAAATCGTAGGCTCGGGGGAACGACAGAAAGCCCGATGAAAGCAATTTTAAAAATCGCTCGATATTGAGCTGAATACGTATGACGTCCACCCTCGAATCTTTCTCTGACGTTTCAGTTGATTTGACAGTCAAAGGCTTCATACACCGTCCCCCCAGTGCCAGTGGAGACGGCCTCATACTCACCCACGGCGCCGGATCGAATTGCCAGTCGGCGCTGCTGATCGCTGCCGCAGATGCCTTCACCGCAGCGGGATTTACGGTAATGCGCTGCGATCTTCCGTTCCGCCAAGTTAGACCTTACGGGCCTCCGCGCCCGGGTGATGCGGCAAGAGACCGCAAAGGTCTAAACAGCGCAGTCTCGGCTCTTCGCAAAGAGGTTTCAGGCAGGATCTTCCTCGGCGGGCATTCTTATGGAGGCCGTCAGGCTACAATGCTGGCTGCCGACGAACCGCAACTCGTGAATGGAATGATTCTGCTGTCTTACCCGCTGCATCCCCCACGCAAGCCAGAGCAGCTTAGAACCCAGCACTGGCCGAAGCTGCAAACGCCGGCAATGTTTGTGCACGGCACGCGCGATCCATTTGGCTCCATCGAAGAAATCGAATCAGCTGTGAGGCTGATTCCCTCAAAACACTTGCTGATACCAGTCGAGGGCGCAGGCCACGATTTGGGATTCAAAGGGGAACCGCAGAAAAGAGATTTGCCGCTTGCCATCTTGGCTCAATTCTTGATGTTCTTCGCGTGAGAATCGATGAAACCCCTGCACACGGGCATCCAGGGATGAGCAGAGAGCGCCCCGCACAAAAAAGATCCCCATCCTTTGCCTCGCAAAGGATGGGGCTGCCAATTCTATTTCATCCTAATCTCGTGGCAGAACGGTTATTTGACCAGTCATGCCCAGGGCATCGTGGAGGGCGCATTTGTAGGGGAATATGCCCGCGCTCGTGAATGTCACTCTGAAGCGGGTAACTGGCAGCGGCGACTGCGAGAGTCCGATACGGTCCTGCGGGGCGGCGACTATGAAGCCGGAGTGCACGCTGTCTGAGGGCGAACTTATCGTGGCGTGACGAGCCCCGTCCGCGTCCAGGGTTACATTCGAGGAGGGAGGAATAGGGTTTGCGGGCTCGACTCCAAATGTGATGGTGTGTGCGGTTACGGGATCGGCATTCTCCCACTCAACCGTTTCTCCCACATGCACGACTTTATTCGCTTGCATGAAACGCATCACCGATAGAGTGTTAGCCCCGCCCGGAGATGCGGCGTTTTCTCCGGTGCCTGCTGTTACCTTGTTCGGTTCGTTTTGATCGTGATCCCATGAATGATTTTTGCGCGACCGGTCGTAGTCTGAAAGCAGGTCTGAACGTTGTTTGGATGCCTGGTCATCATAAAAATCCTGGTCGTGCGGAAGGGATTGCGAAGGATCGAGAACATGGATGGTTCCGGTCATATTCGCGTGAATCAAGCAGACGAGCTTGAAGTTCCCGGTGGCCGGAAAGAAAACCGTATAGCTTTGTCCAGCCCCTACGGGACCCGTATTGACACAGTGGGTGCCGTCGAAGGCGGAGTTATTTGGAGTCGTTCCCGGACAGCCGACGGCGAACCGGCGGGCGGGGCTGGCCGGATATTAGAAAACTTATGTGCGGGGCTCATCGGAAGCGACGGTCCAGGTGATGCTGTCGCCGGCATGAATCCAGATCTCATTCGGAAAGAAAGCCAGCGCTTGCATTGCCTTGCTACCATTTTGAGCGCCCGCAGTAGCCTGCCATTGCGCCATACCCATGTGAGGCAACGCTAACACCGCCAGCATGAGGGTCCAACGCACAATAGGTGAGGATCGAATTGAGCTAATCGCTTTCATTACTTTTCCTCCTTCAAGTGTCATAATGACACTCTAGTGACATTACGGCATTTATGTATACTATGCGGGTGAAATCTGGTCAAGCGTTATCTGGAAGATTTAAACAGAGGGCGCGGACCAAGACCTGGTTGCTGCAAGCTGCTGGGAAGCTGTTGCTCTCAGGGCGGGTGCCTTCGGTGTCTGAAGTTGCCGACGCGGCCGAAGTTTCGCGCAGAACTGCCTACCGTTACTTTCCCACACAGGAGCAATTGCTGGCCGAGTCGGCCCTGGAAGCGCTTCGGCCCATGGTTCTGGAGTCCTTCGAGGGAGCGCCGGGTGATGCGGAACAGCGGGTCGAGTTGCTTGCAAGGGCGGTTCAGCGGCTCGCTTATCAATACGAAGGGGCATTGCAGACTATTCTCAAGCTTTCACTTGAGCGGCGGCTCGGAGCCGAAAAGCAAGCGCCTGTTGTGCCGGGAGCGCGGCGCGGAGTCCGGCGAATTTCATGGATTGAAACCGCGTTAGAGCCCGTTCGCAAACGGCTGGGAGACCGTAAGTTTCAACGATTGGTTTCCGCGCTCTCAATGGTGATTGGGATCGAGGCGGTGTTGGTGTTGCGCGACATACGAGGCCTAAGCCAAGAGGAGAGTATTGAAACGTCGGTATGGGCGGCGCGGGAATTATTGAAGGCTGCGTTGAACTCGCGACGGGGATCCAAGATGCCTTGAGGATCATCGCTACATTCCATGGCGGCGGACGAGGTGTTCATCGAAACCGTGCCATCTCAGCCCTTCGAAATGTCGGCGTTTTGCGCGGAGCATGTCCTCAAATCAATTCACCCAGCCCGATTTCGATCCGCCGTTCTTTTTGCCGCCTTGGTCTTCTTCTGGGGGGATGTAATTGCCGTGCTCATCAAACGTCACTTTGCGGTCGTGCTTGCGCATATAGACTTCGAACTTGCGGGCTGCGCGGCGGCGTTTCCATCGGTAATAGGCGTTGCGCATTCCATCCGATGGCTTAGAGGTTCGGCGGGAAATTGGCCGCGCGAAAAATGCGAGGTACCAGATATATCCCGCGCCAAGGCCCAGCAACTGGATGCAGTAAAACAGGGCAAAATGATTCAGCAGCAGGTAGGCTGTTTCGATGGCTGCGATAAAAATGACAATCCATTTCACTGGAATCTGGATTGGAAGAGGGAAAAGCATAATCGGCGCGTCACGGTTGAACATGTAAAACACCATTAGAATGGCGTTTGCCGCTGCACCGGAGCCAAGCGCCGTGCCCTGCGCAATCACATGCGTGAACGAAAGCCCGAATCCGGCGATCGCGGAAAGGATTACGCTGCCAAAGAATAATCCATAAAATCTTGCCGAGCCGACGCGGTCTTCAACCGCCCATCCTAAAAAGTAAACTCCCAGCAAGGACAACACAAAATCCAGCGGGTCCACATACACGAAGGCGTATGTAACGAACTGCCAAAGCCATCCTTTACGAATGTCCCCGGGGTCCAAAACGCCAAGGTCATGGACACGATTGCCAAATTCAGGCGCAAACGCCATCAGCAGCAGGATGACGACGTAGATCGCGCCGCTGGCAATGATGATCTGCCGGACCGCCCCGCGAAGGGGAGGAAATCCGAGGTTGGAAGAGATGTCTCTAGCCATGGTTATGAGCCATTGGATGCGCCCTGATATCTAGCGGTCGTCATTTAATCCTATTCGCGCAACCTCAACGTTCTGGCGATGGTACGACGGCAAGGCTAGCGTGTCCTGCTTTATCAACCGCCCGAATCGCGAAGATCACATTATCTTTCGATAGCGGCGATGTGAACTGAGTGACGTTCCCCACTGGCTGAACATGCTCCCAATCGGGACTGCTGGTATTGCGCCATAACAGTTCATATCCTTCTGCACGCCCGCCTGGTGATGCTTCCCATTTCAGAGACGAATCGTTCTCCACCGTCTTGGTCACCATGCGTACATTTGCCGGAGGCGCAGGCGCTGCCGCTAGCGACGCGAGCGTAGCCGCATTTAACCGGGCGACGTTCGCCACATAATCGTAATTCACAAACTTGGGCAAGTCGCCAAATTCAATGCCATTCTCGGTGCGTATATTCTGATGCTGACGATCAAAATTTTCGCGGAACTCGGTGAACCGAACTGCGGCGTATCCTTGTTGATTGAATGAGTAGTGATCGCCGCCGCGAAGATAGCGGTCCAATCGGAAAATCAGCATCGGCTTCACGGTAGAGGCATAGGCACGGCCCACTTCCGCAACGTATCGCGCGAGCTCGCGCGAAGAAGAATCGCTCTCGCCGCCAAGGTTTCGGATCATGCGAAGTTGAGCCTCGGTGGCCGCAACAGGCACGCCCTCGGAGAAAACGCGTACTGTCGTCGCGTCCTGTTGCGGGCTGCGGTCACCGCCAACGATGTCATTATTCAATGCAGCCTCAATGTCCCATCCTTCCGCCTTTGCCATTTCGGCGAAATGGTGGCTGCCGTTCAGTCCTTGCTCTTCTCCGGCGACGGTGAGAAAAATAATAGTGGCCGGAAATTTGAGCTTGCTCAACACGCGAGCACATTCGAGGCTAACGGCAGTGCCGCTCCCGTCATCGTTAGCGCCAGGTGCGGCTCCGCTAACGTCGGAATTATTGCTGTTGCGGGAATCGTAATGGCCCGTCACCAGCACAATTCGCTTGGCGTTCTCGGGATCAGTTCCCTTCAATATGGCATATACATTTGTAATCTGTGTAGGCGTGGGAATTCGAGCGGTAGGACTCTGGGTGAAGCTGTCCGTTTTGACTTCCAGGCACCCGCCGCAATCGCGTGAATAGCGTTCGAACTCGGATTTGATCCACTCGCGAGCCGCGCCAATGCCGTGTCCAGCGGCAATCGAAGCTGGATCTTGGGCTGATAAAGTCGACCGGGTTTGAAAACCCACCAACTTCGCAATTGTGTCCTGTATTCGCTGGGTGGAGACTTGCTGAAGCGCGGCTGCAATCTGGGGATCAGGGGCGGCGGCCCGTTCCTGAGATAATAAGGGAGGAACTAAAGATTGCAGCGCGATGCATATCAGAATCGGCTTGAACAGATTGTTTATGTTCATTTGTATACTTCCAACGATGGGTTTTACCGGCTAATGCAATATTTTATTCGGAGCTTGAGCAGCCTTGTATCATCAACTATCATCCGAAGCCGGACAAGTTGGAAGAGCCACTTGACCTGAACCCCGGAAGACACTAAATATTAGCAGGGGACAATTCATAGAACGGAGGCAAGTTTTGGTTTACTGTCCGGAATGCGACACCAACCTCGACCTTGAAGAAGACGAAATAGATGAGGGCGAAGTAGTCTCTTGTCCCGAGTGTGGGACAGAGTACGAAGTTGTAACCATTAACCCTATTGAGTTAAAGCCCGTTGAGGGTGAGGGTTACGAGGAAGAAGAGGAAGAAGAAGCAGAGGACGGCGACTTTTCGTAATTTTTCCCAAGTCCGCGAGATGTTGGTTTTTCCTCCAGTCTTCCGCTTCTTCTTCCCACTAAAAAGATTTGCACGAGAGCATCAGGGACTTACCATCTGCTGTCAATGCATCTACAATAGTAGCTTGGTGAACTCCTCCGCAAAAACCGTGAGACTTAATCGCATTTTCCTTCTGAGCCTGCTTGTGCTGGGCATCGCGGTGTTCTTCTCGCCCTCTTACGCCAAAGACAAGGACAGCAGTTCTGGCCGTTTGCTGAACGGTAGAGTCCTGGACCGGCAGGACAACCCAGTGCCTGATGCCGTGGTTTATTTGTCGAACGCTCGCACCCGGGCGGTGAAAACATACATCGTCGGCGAAAGCGGCACATACGATTTCCCGGCGCTCGCTCCCAACGTGGATTACGAAGTCTATGCTCAATATCGCGGGCACAAAAGCGATACCAAGACCGTAAGCCAGTTTGACGATAGAAAAACGGTGAGCATAATTCTAAGGATTGATACCAAATGACGGAGTAGTCATTCCCGCATGAAAAGTATTTCCCGCACGAACCCTCTCTCATACCTTTCCCAACAACTCGATGATCTGAAAGCAAAGGGCACGCACTTTCGCTTGCGTGTGCTCGATGACGAACAGGCCGCCGTTTGCACTTTCGACGGGAAGAAGGTGATCAATCTTGCTTCGAATAATTACCTGGGCCTGACCACGCACCCGAAATTGCGTGAGGCCGCGCTGGAAGCCACCCGCAAGTATGGCGTTGGGTCAGGAGCGGTGCGCACCATCGCCGGCACAATGAAGATTCACATGGAACTCGAGGAGAAGATCGCGCGGTTCAAGAATGTGGAAGCCTGCGTGGTCTTTCAGTCCGGATTCGCCGCGAATGCGGGAACCGTGTCTGCGATCCTGGGCAAGGACGATTTCATTATTTCGGATCAATTGAACCACGCTTCCATCATTGACGGCGCAAGGCTGTCGCGGGCAAAGATTCTCGTCTTCCGGCACAAAGACATTGCCCACGCCGAAGAACAATTGGCAAGCGTGAAAGATGCTCCGGGTAGAAAATTGCTGATCACAGACGGAGTATTTTCGATGGATGGAGATATTGGCCCGCTGCCCGGACTATGCGATCTCGCCGAAAGATACGGCGCCATCATGATGGTGGATGATGCTCACGCCTCCGGTGTATTAGGCCGCAACGGGAGAGGCACGGTGGATCATTTCAATGTGCACGGGCGCGTGGATGTGCAAGTTGGCACGTTGTCGAAGGCGATCGGCGCACTCGGCGGCTACGTCTGCGGAACGCGCGACCTGATTGATTTCCTATACCACCGGGCGCGTCCGTTTTTGTTTTCGACCTCGCATCCGCCATCGGTTGCGGCAACTTGCATCGCGGCCTTCGAGGTGCTGCAAGACGAGCCTGAGCGCATCGAAAAACTTTGGGAGAATACTCGCTTCTGGAAAAAAGAATTAGGTCTATTGGGCTTCGATATCGGAGGTAAAACCACTCCAGCCAGCGAGACGCCGATCACTCCGATAATCATCGGCGACGGCAAGCTCACGATGGATTTTTCCCGCGAATTGTTCAAAGAAGGCGTACTGGGAACAGGAATCGCATTCCCAACCGTCCCGGAAGGCAAAGCCAGAATCAGAACCATCGTGACGGCGACGCATACGAACGAAGAGTTACAGCAGGCGTTAGAAGTCTTGAAGAGAGTGGGAACGAAGATGGCGGTTGTGCAGCATTGATTCGAGACGGCGGCATGAGTGGATATGGCGGTTCAGCGTCACAGCCCTTTATAGATCCCATTCTTCCGGATGTACTCGGCTACCGCGGGGTCCAGGAACTTCGCTAAAGACCGCTTGGCCTTTACCGCTTGCCGAATGGCGGTTGCGGAAGCCTCCTCATTGAGATCCCCCAAAAGATGCAACGTGACTCCGGTCAATGCCAAATCGCCAGTGGCGGGCTGTTTCGCGAAAGGCTTCATGGCGGCAGCTTTCGGGCGCAATTTCTCAGGCAAGGCGTTTGCAACCTCCGCGAGCGAGTATCCGGGACGGCTGCCCACAATAAACTCACATTCCCGAAAGAGCGCTTCGGGTTCACGCCATTTCGCGATGTCTTTGAATGCATCCATCCCAATCAAAAAGAAAAGCCTATCCGCTTTCTTCAGCGTCTTCTTGAAGCGCAGCACCGTGTCAATGCTGTAGTTCGGAGACTTCTTTCGATCCTGCGGCCGCGAAGTACCACTTTCAGCATTTATGTCTGGAGCTTCGAGGAGTGAAGGCAGGAAGGCCTTCTCGCTCATGGTTGCCAGTGCCACCATTGCGTAGCGATGGAAATAGGATGCCATAGGCTGCTGCGATTTGTGAGGTGGAATATTGGACGGAACGAACTCGATGCGACCGAGATTGAACCGGTCTCTCGCCGCGCGCGCCAATGCCATGTGGCCTTTGTGAATCGGGTCGAAAGTGCCGCCAAATAATCCGATATTCATATTAAAGTTAAATTGCGATGGTCGTCCTGAAGCGCGATGACGGATCACGATTCCCAGTTGCCTGTGGCATTAGTCGTGTCTGACGCGTCCTAGCCGCCAACTACAACATGCCCTCTCGTAACTCGCGGCCATTCCCGTTCTGGAACTACGATGGCAAATATGCGAGTGAAGCCCCCTCTTCTCCGCAACCGCCACGTCGCTCCCGCCCGCGCTACAGCATTGCGCTACGGAGTTGCCGTCCTCAGCACTATTCTGGCCATAATACCGGGGTTTCTGCTGTCTGACCTGGTAGAAAGCCGGCTGGTCGTTTTTGCGGTCGCCATCATGGTCAGCGCCTGGTATGGCGGCTGGAAGCCGGGGCTGGTAGCCACGTCGTTTGCACTCACGGTCAGTTCGTATTTTTCCTTCGCTGGGGCGCGGTCCCCAGCCGACTATCGCAAGGCCATCATACATCTCACGCTATTTGTATTTGTCGCCCTGCTTATATGCTCGTTCAATGCCGCGTTGCGCTCGGCGCAGGAAGGCCTGCGGCGCTCAGAATCCAACTTCCGTTCGCTGGTGATGAATGCTCCATATGGCATTTGCCGCTGCAACGCGGATGCGATCATTCTCGACGCCAATCCAGCACTGGTTTCCATGCTTGGCCGCGTGACTGCCTCTGAATTGGTTGGAATGAATGTCGCAAACCTCTACGCGGACTCGCAGGAATGGTTCAAGGTCGCGGACTACTTCCGCTCTCTGCAATCTTTTAACGGGCTGCTTGCCGAATGGAAGAAAAAGGATGGACTTACGACCAGCTTGCGGCTCTCCGGCAGGGCGATCCGCGCCGAGCGCAATACCATTTTCTTCGAACTCTTTGCCGAGGATGTCACCGAACGTTATTCCCTGGAGCAGCAACTTCGGCAATCGCAAAAGATGGAGGCCGTCGGAAGGCTTGCGGGCGGCATCGCTCACGACTTCAACAATCTTCTGATGGTGATATCGGGCTACTCGGAATTCCTGCTGGAGAAAATCGGCGATGACCCCAACCTCCGCCCCCCTGCACAGGAGATTGCCAAAGCCGCAAACCGCGCAACTGCGTTAACCCGACAGCTCTTAGCCTTCAGTCGCAAGCAGATGCTGATGCCGAGAGTTCTCGACCTGAATGATCTGGTCAGCGAGAACCTGAAAATGTTAACTCGCGTGATCGGGGAAGACATTGACCTGGTGATGGCCCCAGCCACTGATTTGGGAGCAGTCAAAGCTGATCCTGGACAAATCGAGCAAGTCATCATGAACCTGGCGGTAAATGCCCGCGACGCCATGCCACAGGGTGGCAAGCTCACCATCGAGACAGCCAATGTCACGCTCGATGAAAGCTATGCGCGCTTCCATGCATCCGCCGCGCCCGGCGAGTACATCATGCTGGCAATCAGCGACAGCGGCGTTGGAATGGATGCGGAAACACAATCGCACATCTTTGAACCGTTCTTCAGCACCAAGGGAGCCAAGGGAACCGGTCTCGGGCTTTCGACCGTCTACGGAATCATCAAACAGAGCGGCGGGTTTATATGGGTTTACAGCGAGCCAGAAAAGGGGACTACCTTCAAAATCTATTTACCGCGCGCGGTTGCCGATCGTGAACATGAAGTTGCACAGCCTGCTCTTCCGGCTCAAAACATTAATGAGGGATACGAGACTGTCCTGGTTGTTGAAGACGAGCCGAACTTGCGCAGGTTGACCAGCGACTACTTACGCAATCAGGGATACACAGTGCTCGAGGCTCCTGAGGGCGATGCAGCGATTCGAGTCTCGGAATCGTATCCCGATTTCATCCATCTTCTTCTCACCGACGTAATCATGCCTGGGATGAATGGGCGCGAACTTGCGATTCGGATTTCGAAAGACAGACCCCAAGTGAGAGTGCTTTATATGTCTGGCTACACAGAAAATGCGATAGGCCACAACGGCACATTGGACGCAGGTATCACGCTGCTCCAGAAACCCTTCACACTTCCGGACCTGAAGGCGAAAGTCCGGGAACTTCTGGACACACCATTACCTCAGGAGGCTGTAATGTCATTCCGTGAAATTCGGCAAGCTCGCCCCGCTCGCGATCGTAAAGATGCCCTCTCATCCTTCCGCGCCAAACGTTTTTCGCTTCAATTGCCGCTGAAATATCGCCCACTGGGTGAGCAGAATTGGCACAGTGGCACTACCGAAAATATCAGCCGGTCGGGAATGTTGTTCCGCGCTGAAGAATTGATTTCCCCCAACGTTCAACTGGAGATCAATCTCGTGTTACCGCGGGAAATTGCAGGATTGTCCGATGCCGAAGTGGTTTGCCGGGGAGAGATTGTGCGCGCGGTGGAAGGGTCGGAATCCAGGATGAGCCCAGCCATCGCCGCGAAAATACTGCAATATCACTTCCAGCACGGATCGAAGATACCGTCAGCGTAGCCTAGAAGTCGCGTGGAGAGACGGGCGTCCTCGCCCGTCCGCGAGAACGCCCGGGCCTGCCCGGTTCTTGCTTACGCGCCATTCTTCCGCCGTCGCCGGATCCAGCCCGGATCGCGTACATGTTCTTCTTCGAGGCGGCGCATGCGTGCAGCCATAATTCCGGGACGTCCGAGGTACCCGACCAGTTTGCCGGAATTTTGGCGGTCAACGACCGGAAGACGGCCGATGTTGTTGCGCAGCATTTTTGCGGAAGCTTCATGCAGCCCTTCGTCTGGATAAGTGACGATGACCCGAGACGTACCGGCTTCGAGCACGCTCATCTGGCCGGTGGAATCCTTCGCCAGAGCCCGAAATAAATCTCCGCGCGTAATGACCCCGGCAAGCTTCCCCTCTGCGTCCACAACGAGAATTCCCTGATGCCTGCTTACTGAGGGATCATGCTTCGCGAGCCGATCTGCGAGCTCTTGGATTCGCATGTCCCCGGTGATGGTAGGTGGTTCACTATCCATAGTTTCGGAAACGACCATCTGTTGCAGGACGTCCGTTTCGTAGTTCTGGTCAATTCGCAAGCCGCGCCTTGCAAGCTTTTCAGTCATGATGGACGCCCGTGGCATGAGCAGCATGGCGATGCCGTCCGCGATTACGCAAACCAGCATCAGCGGCAAAACCGAGTTGTAATCACGGGTGATTTCAAAAGCGAAAATGATGAAAGTAAACGTTGCGCGGGAAGCGGCCCCAAAGACGGCGCCCATGGCCACCAGCGCGAAGGCTCCGGGGGAAAGCTGTGCGGCCGGAAATATTTTGTCTATGCCCATGGCAAAAAGTCCGCCGAGAGCCGCACTCGACATGAACATCGGGGCCAGCAATCCGCCAGAAGTGCCCGAACCGAGTGAAACGACCAAAGCAATTGCCTTGGCGACCATTACGACAACGAGCAACTTAAACGCGAGATTCGCGTTAAGAATATCGCCAATCGTGTCGTAACCGACACCGAGGACGCGAGGAACGAAGTAGCCGATGATCCCCAGACCCAGCGCGCCTATTGCCGGCCACCACAGTTCGTCAATGGGCAGCTTTTCAAATTGATCTTCCGTCCAGTAAAGCAGCTTGCTGAATCCCACTGCGGCCACCCCGCAGACAAGCCCCAGGATCAAGTAAAACGGCAGAGCATGGGGAACCCCGAAATCCATTGGAGTCACCCGAAACATAGGCCCAGCGCCCAAAAGCCGCATGTGTACCGCGGTTGCAAGCACGCTGGCGATCACAAGGGGGATAAATGAGCGTGCTTTAAATTCGAACAGCAAAAGTTCGATGGCTAGAATGACGCCCGCAATCGGCGTGTTGAACGTGGCGGACATGCCTGCCGCCGCTCCGCATGCCAGCAGAACCTTTCGTTCCGACCCAGTCGTATGGAAGATCTGGCCAACCAGCGAGCCGACCGCTCCGCCCGTCTGAATGATGGGCCCTTCGGCGCCAAACGGACCGCCCGTGCCAATCGCGATTGCTGCTGAAATTGGCTTAAGGATTGCCACTCGCGGGGCAATACGGCTGCGGTTGACGAGAACCGCTTCCATGGCTTCAGGAATCCCGTGCCCCTTGATCTTTGGCGTGCCGTACTTGGCCATAATGCCGACGATAATGCCACCGATCACCGGCATGACTATCACCCATAGACCGAGTTGATTGTGACGCGCGCTGGTGAAGTCCGCGACAAAGCGATGGTAGAAAACAATATTGGTAAACAGTCCAATCAGGCGGTACAGCAGGAAGGCAATCAGACCCGCCAGCAAACCAACTCCGGCAGCCAAAAAAGAGACCACTACCATGCGAAACTGCGCCGGTTCCGCAACTGTTACATCCCCAACTTGCGTTCCGGTGACGCCAATCGTTGCGGGAGGGGAACTGGGGCCGTTGCTTGTCACATTAGCAGAATTGTCTTTATTCCTGAACATTTCTCGATCCTTTTCTCTTTCTCTTTCTCTTTCCCTTTTTTCCCTTTTCCGGTTTTCGCTGCGTAGGATTGCTATTCGAAACTCATCCAGTTCCATGGCGAGATTGTCTATTGGATTGAATGACGCGTTTCAAGGCAGCGAACAACTCAGGGCCCTGCGTTCGGAGTTCTGCCTGATGATGGAGTGACAGGTCTCGCAGAACACGATCACCCTTGGGGGTCAAAAGGAGAAAGACTTCCCTCCGGTCAAAATCTCCTCTGTGGCGGCGAACAAAGCCGCCTAATGCCAGCCGATTCACCAACTCGACTGCGCTGTGATGTTGAATTTGCAGGCGTTTCGCCAGTTCGCCAATCGTAGGCCGGACGTCCTTCGGCAGCCCCTTAAGGGCAAGCATGAGTTGGTGCTGGCGTGGCTCCAGGCCGCTGTTGCGGGCTGCTTCCTCGCTGAAGTGCAGGAAAAGGCGTACCTGATGACGAAGTTCTGCAAGCGCCTGATAATCAGCCAGAGTGAGTCGTCTTACCATGAGAAATTGGGTCGTATCGCAACTATAGTTATATCGTATCACGACATATAATCCGTTCACAAAAATCAGGACGGCTCACAATAGTCATCATGACCTGTTCGCCTGTGGAAAGTTCGAGGCCATCTCGCTACTCTGGAGCTACGAGCCAAATGCCAGTACTAGTCATCCGCATCCTCCTGCATTTAGAATCCCTAGTCCTTTAGTTTTTATGGCAACGGAATGAGGGAACTTTGATTTCACGCTATACGCGCCCAGGCATGGGCAAGATTTGGAGCGAGGAGAATCGCTTCTGCACCTGGCTGGCAGTTGAAGTGGCCGCTACTCAAACTCTCGCCGAAGCCGGATTAGTCCCCAAGACTGCGGCGAAGGTTATCAAACAACGCGCCGACTTCAAGTTGCACCGCATTCATGAGATTGAAGCGGAAGTGCGCCACGATGTGATCGCGTTCACCACCGCGGTTGCGGAGATCGTAGGTCCCCAGGCCCGCTGGTTTCACTACGGGCTGACTTCGAACGATGTTGTGGATACCGCTCAAGCGCTCTTGATCAAAGAATCCTCGGCAGTAATTGCGGGAGATTTGTTAGCGCTAGCAAAGGTTCTGGAGCGGCGCGCGTGGGAATTCAAAGACACGCCGATGGTGGGCCGAACTCACGGGGTCCATGCCGAGCCGATTACCTTCGGATTTAAGCTGGCCAATTGGTACGCGGAAGTGCAACGCAATATAGTTCGGTTCGAGCGCGCCGCTGAGGATATGCGGGTGGGAAAGTTTTCCGGGGCAGTCGGAACGTTCGCCCACCTCAGCCCGGAACTGGAAGAGAAAATTTGCAAACGACTAGGGATTGAATGCGGCGCCGATTTCGTCTCAGGTTATCCAGCGCGATCGTCACGCGAACTATATGGCGACACTGGCCGTAATCGCCTGCACGCTGGACAAGATCGCGGTTGAAATCCGCCACCTGCAACGTACCGAGGTGCGTGAAGCAGAAGAATATTTCAGCGAAAAACAAAAAGGCTCGTCGGCGATGCCGCACAAACGCAATCCCGTGACCTGCGAACAAATAAGTGGATTGGCGCGGGTCGTGCGGTCGAATGCGCAAGCCGCCTTTGAGAATGTTGCTTTGTGGCATGAGCGCGATATATCGCATTCGTCGGTGGAGAGGGTAATCATCCCTGACTCCACAACGCTTGTGGACTATATGCTCCACAAAACCACCAACCTTATAGAGACGATGTTCGTTTATCCCGAGCGAATGAAGTTGAATTTGGAAAGTACCGGCGGCCTTGTTTTTAGTGGCCAGCTTCTGCTGGACCTGGTTGAAAACGGAGTATCACGTGAAGACGCCTATCGTTTGGTGCAATCTCACGCCATGAAGGCCTGGAAAGAAGGGCTGAACCTGCGAGATCTGGTGTTAAAAGATACAGAAATCACCAGCCGGGTTCCTGTGCCGCAAATCGAGCGCGCGTTCGATTTGAAGCGGCAACTCAAGAACGTTGACAAGATTTTTGAACGGGTCTTTAAAAAGAATCGCAGGAGAAAGGATCGCTACAAAAGGAATCGGTCCGTGAAACGGGCAACTATTAAGCACCGAATGTAATCCATACGAGACCTGACTATGAATCGAGCGTCTTCATGGCTAGCGCTTTGAAAGTCGCCAACGTTCTCCTATTGGCGGCATGTGTTTTCTCCTCCCTTCTCTATGCGCAAGTTACGCCGCAAGCAGTCACAAAAACAGAGCCTAAGACGACGCTCGCAAGCAAGGCATGGGATCTTCTTCGATCCGGAACCAAAGAAAAGGGGGCGGACCATCGTGCTTCCGCTGTCCGCGCTCTTTCGCTCTTGCGGGGCGAGAAGCGCGCAGTTGCACTTGCCACCCTCGCGTTGAGCGACCCTAATGCCGAAGTAAGGACAGCCGCTGCAACCGCCTTGGGGGAATTGCATGCCACTTCTGCCATTCCAAGCCTGAAAGAAGCGCTGGCGGATAGAGAATTGACCGTCGTGTTAGCTGCTGCCCATTCTTTACTCAGCCTCAAAGAAACGAGCCCCTACGATGTGTATTACGCAATATTGACCGGAGACCGAAAGGGCGGCGGAATGATTTCCGGTCAGGTAGCCATATTGAAGGATCCGAAAAAGATGGCGCTTCTCGGACTAAGGGAGGGAATTGGATACATTCCATTTGGCGATATTGGGTATACCGCGGTGAGAACGGTCACCAAAGATAGCAGCGCCCCGGTTCGCGCCTCCGCCGCAAAGGTTCTTGCCGACGACCCCGATCCGGTGACCCAGAATATGCTGGCGCAGGAGGCTGTCGCCGACAAGAGCGAGCTCGTTCGAATTGCCGCGCTCGAAGCAGTTGCCAAGCGCGGCGACCCATCTGCCATTGAGAAGATTGCCGACGCCCTGAACGATCCGAAGTATGGCGTCCGATACGCGGCGGCCGCCGCCATTCTGCACTTGGACGACGTATCCCGGCGTAAAAGGAAAACGGAAAGGTAGTTGCTGGCCGTCAGGACTTTCTGTGAAAGATTCCATCGGCTGACAGTGCTCCAGCACCCACGAGCATCAGGCACAGATTCGCGGCAAGCAAGGTCAGGGGAAACTCGATTCCAGCAGGCACGAAAAAGCCATTCTTCGCGTGGACGAATAGAATCGCACCTGCCATATCAATGGCCAGTAACGCTGCGGTAACCCGCGTGCCAATGCCGGCGATAAGAGCTAATCCTCCCAGAAATTCGACCAGCGTAACCACGACCGCAGACACCGCGGGAAGAGGAATGCCCATGTGCGCGAACATTCCACCTAACCCGTGAAAGCCCAATGTAAACAGTTTTTGCCTGCCGTGAAACAGAAAAACGACACCCACAACGACGCGGAGTATGGCAATGCCCCACGATCGCATGTTCGAGTTGTCCATTCAATTCTCCTCTTACGCGGATTTGATTGACTCGATTTGATCAAAACATAGTCGAAAGCTATCTTCGATTCGCGAGCGTTCCTTCAAGCTCATCCAGCATTCTGATTAAATTCTTGAGCCGCTTCTTGTTTACACGACCCAGTAACTGACGATGAAAAATCTCGATTGGTCCGTCCATTGTCTCAAGCAAAGTGAGACCAGAAGGAGTGATAAAAGTTTTAATGATCCGGCGGTCTTTCTGTCCTCTTTTTCGCGAAATGAGTCCGCGGCGCTGCAACCTGTCCAGCAGTCGCGTTATGTCAGGGTCGTGGTTAATCATTCGCTCTCCGATTTCGCTACACGCCAACCCGGCAGGCCCCCCGCCGCGAAGAATCCGCAGAGCATTGTACTGGGTTGACGTGAGGCCGTATCTCTTAAGCATGGCGGCAGCCTGCTGCTCCAATCCGTCGGCAACGCGGAGTATAGCGACGAAAGCCTTCTCTGCCAAAGGTGCGCTGGTGTGTCTTGCAGGGGAAACACTCATCGTTACGAGTATAATCGTGATAACGAATAATGTTCAACAAGACGAGGTGCGCAGAATTCTCTTGCGGAAGAACTTTCATAGGCGGTTGATCAGCGACGCCACGTAACCGGCCCCAAACCCATTGTCTATATTCACCACGCTTACATTCGAAGCACACGAATTCATCATGCCGATAAGTGCTGCCAAACCTTTGAAAGAAGCTCCGTATCCTATGCTGGTTGGCACGGCAATGACAGGCACTCCAACTAAGCCGCCCACGACACTCGGGAGGGCCCCCTCCATTCCCGCACACACAATCAGGACGCGGGAGCGGTTCAAAACACTTCGATTTGCCAATAGACGGTGAATCCCGGCGACGCCGACATCGTATAGGGACTCGACTTCATTTCCCATGATCTGCGCCGTGATTACTGCTTCTTCGGCAACTGGAATATCGCTGGTTCCAGCGGAGATGACAGTAATTAACCCCTTTCCATAAATTGTTTCATCCTTATGCAGGATGATGGCGCGGGCTGATTTGTGGTATTTGGCGCGAGAGACTCTCTTCTTCACTGCCGCAAACTGTTTTTCATTCGCGCGGGTTGCCAGGACGTTGCCGCCGTGTTTCGCCAAACTAGCAAAGATATGAGCTACTTGTGCGGGCGTTTTCCCATGGCCGAAGATCACTTCGGGCATCCCAGTCCGCAATCTTCGATGGTGATCAACCTTAGCGAATCCCAAGTCCTCGAATGGCAAGTGTCGCAATTGCTCCACCGCGTCGTCGGGCGAAACATCGCCGTTGCGAACCTGCTGAAACAATTTTCGAAGTGACTTGGAATTCATCGGGACGCCCGCACTTAAGATAGCGGGATTTTACAGCGCGGGCAAAGGATAAGAATTTCAGTGAAGATATAACTAGTTACGGAAACAATATTTCGAACCTCGCGGCAGTCACGTTCAGATAGTTATCATCGTGAGCGCGTTCATCGTCGCTTGCGTGGAAGAACCAAGTCGCAGGCCCCTGCTCTCCCTGTGTTGGAAGGTTGTCTGGGATGCGGGCCAGGCCTGTATCTTTAGAGGCTTAATCGCAACCTCTTACAGAGTTGTGAGCAAAGCTCAATAGCCCTCCCCGGTTCTTTGATGGAGAAGAGGAATAGTCGCTTAAGATCGGTCCTGGCCAGGTCACCACGAAGGTGCGCCGCATACAGGGCAGCACCGAGCGCATGACCCGATTGCCGGGAACGTGACGGATTGTTGTTGGAAGGTGCCGCGTCCCCGCATTCCGCTGGTGAGTCCGCCGTCACCGCTCGCGCAAGTATTCGCGAACCCAAGTAAACCAGCGCATGCTCAATCGTCCCCGAATAGAACTGATCCTCAGGGTCAGTCGTCTTCCGCCTGTTCGAACGCAATGAGAACGCTTGGCACGCGTGATGCACGAAACGCGCAGCCTCTTCGGCTGCGACATCAATCCGGACTTCGCCGGCAACAAAAGTATTGAGTTGGGACCAGTACAAACATCCGCGCTCTTCTAGTTGCTGAAAAATGAGTTTTGATTCTTGGTCGCTTACTTTGTGCCGGATCAGCAGCTTTCGGAACTCGGTTGTTGAAGGGCCACAGACTTCAGGCAACAAATCAATCAGGAATTTCGGCTGTTTCCCGTTGCGAGAAGAATAGCGATCAACGTCGAGGAATCGTAGCAAGCGGTCAATCAATTCGTAAATTACCGGCGCGAAGTCGAGTTCTTCTTCCTGATTCCTTCGCCATCGGTTGAGGCAAACCCGGTAACTCTCATATTTTTCCAGCGGCGTGGAATTGAACACGCAAACTGTGTTTTCGTTTAGGCGCACAGCTTGTACATCGTCTTTCTCTCGAGATGCGCTCCAATACAGAGCATCCACGTTTTGCAGAACCTTAATGACATTCTCTTGTGGCAAATTCTTGTCTACGAGCGCTGGCAAATGCGATGGCGCGAGATGGGACTCGCCGATTAAAGCAACTATAACTGCGTCAGGATGGCGTTCTCGAATCTCGGCGATCTTGTGTGCCGCATGCCGGTCGCGAATGCCAATTTTGCGCAAATCTTCCCGGGGCATGCAATCGAGGCCGAAGACCGCACTGGCGTACTTACGTGCCGATACCAGTAACTCGTAAAACGGATCCCAATCGTATCCCCAATCCAAGTCGAAGCGAATGCGCTGGCGCAGTTCTCGTTCGCCAATCTCTCCCCTCCACCATTCATCAAGAATATGTTGATCGCGCGCGAAGACGGTTTCCACTGCGAGCACCACCGGACGATCTTTTTCCCGCGCACAAGTCTTGATCAAATCTGCAACGTACTTCTGGCAAGCAGGCAACGCGTGGTAGTCGCCGACCAGCATTATGCTGGCGTTGGCAATTATCGAATCGAGTTGTGCAGGTTCGAGAACAGCTTCGTAAGACCGGAAGGCTTGGGTGTATTCCTGGAGATATTTTCGCCGCCAGGTCTGGTCGCAAGCTCGAACTTCAGGCTCAATCGCAGCCAAAGCCCGAACTTGATCGGCGTTTCTACGAAATCGCGAACTGGTGATTGTCGCCATTTATATCTTCTGGACCGAACTACACCGTTAGCCTGCAGCGATTGAGCGACGGGCGTCCTCGCCCGTCCTGCGGAACCTATCTCCCCGCCACTTTTTCCGTTCCTTGACTTCTTCTCCGCCGCGTCCCTATGCTCAGAGGTCGTTTATTCACCTCTTAGGGAGAATCGCATGTCCACCGAACCGCCCGCCAATCTGACTGTTGCTACCACTGGCGCCAGCGGATCGCTTTTTTGTGAAACACTTCCTGCTCGCCGTCGAACGCGATAAACGAATTCAGAATGTAAACTTCATCGCATCTGACAGCGCCCTGCGCGTCATGGCCGAGGAACTCGGTCTGCGCGGCCGCGATAAACTCGTTGCGCAACTTCTTGGGAAGCCTTCCCGCAAAATTCATCAGCAATCGAACACCGACATTGCCGCAAACGTAGCCAGCGGCTCTTATCCTGCCGACGCGATGGTCGTGATCCCATGCAGCGTCGGCACTCTTGCGCGTATCGCCAATGGCATCGCGTCACGACTCATCGAGCGTGCCGCCGACGTGAGCCTCAAGGAAAAGCGTCCTCTTATCCTCTGTATCCGCGAAACCCCGCTTAATAAAATCCACATCCGCAACATGTACCGCGCAGCGGATGCCGGTGCTACTGTCTTCCCGTTGATCCCAGCCTTCTACAACCACCCGGCCACTGCTGACGATATGGCCCACGAGTTCGCTAACCGCGTGCTCGCGCATATCGGCATGCCCCAACCAAACGCATATCGCTGGAAGGGTTAAGTAGTAATCAGGGGGAACGTTACTTGCGGGGAGATTTAAGTTTAGGGGTGTCCCGGCGGCACTAAACAGATTCCGAGCGGTCATGTACCGCGGAGAGCATTCAGCATTCAGCAAGCGGCTTTAATCGCGATCCATAACTGGATCCCGCTCCCAGTCCGTCCTTGAAGAGACAGAGCGGGGATTTTCGCCCTAGAGTATTGACATCATGATGCCTATCGCAATAGCATCATGATGTGCGGACCACCCTTTCTCTGGACGATGATGTTGCCCGGCTCTTGAACAAAGAGAGTCGCCGATCGGGGGCTTCGTTTAAGCAGGTGGTCAATCACTTTTTGCGTTTGGGACTAATGGTTTCCAGACAACCGCCCAGGAAGCCTTTCGTAGTGAAACCCATAAATCTCGGACTTCCTCCAGGATTGAGCTATGACAATGTCGAGGAGTTGCTCGAATTCCTGGAAGGACCGGAGCATCGGTGATCGTAGTAGACGCGAACATTCTCATCTACTCATACGATAGTGGCTCATCTCAATATACAAAGGCGCGAGCCTGGGTGGAAAAAAGCTTCTCGGGTCTCGAATCCATTGGACTTCCGTGGCAAACCGTGACTGCATTTCTGCGAGTCATGACTAATACCCGATTGCCGGGACCCCGTCTGAGCCTGGAGCAAGCGGCGCAGTTGATAGATGACTGGCTGGAGCGGCCCAACGTGCGAGTTCTTTCGCCCGGAGACGAGCACTGGATTTTATTGCGACGCATGATTGTCGAGGGGCAGGCTTCAGGTGCCCTCATCAGTGACGCACAATTAGCCGCCTTGACGATAGAATACGGCGCCGTGCTGCATACGACGGACCGCGATTTTGCCCGCTTTCCGGGGCTCCGGTGGACGAATCCGCTGGCCTAAGACGTTTCGCGAGTCTTCAGAGCCCCGCAGAAGTCGTCGACAGGCCTACAAGTTGCGTGAGAAGTTGTTAGCGATAATCCAATGGAAACAGCCCCGGCGGGGCGAATGATATTAGCCCAGTGCTTCAGCACTGGGGAGAAGTGGGAAAAACGATTCAAGTCCCGGAGGGACGACCGAGTTCTCACACCGTCGCTATAGGGTTTAAAATGCACTAGTCCGCAAAGCTTGCGTCTTGCTGCTTTGTGGCGGAGATAAAACGGAAGCAATCAGCCGACATCACGCGTGCGCCGGAGCACCTCAGAGATTACAAGGAAAGGGCATCATGAAACGCAAGGCCAGCATCTCCCACGACGAAGCTACGGCTCGTGAACTGCGCAACAATCCAAAGTTTGCCGCCGAGTATCTCCGCGCCACATTGGAAGATGACGACGAGCCCCGAGTGCTTCTAATCGCCCTTCGCCGCATCGCAGAGGCCCGGGGCGGATGCCAAGGTCGCTAAGGCGGCCGGCATTGAGCGCGAGAGCCTGTATCGCGTTTTGTCCCTGCGTGAAATCCTCGGCTCTCGACCCTCGTTGCAGTAACGAAGGCCGTAGGATTGAGGCTGACGGTTGAAGCCATGCAATAGCTTGACACCACATTTATAGCCTCTTACCCTTGTGTTCATGGAAGTGCGCTTAAGTCCCGATCAGGAGGCGTTCATTCGCCAGGCCATTGACTCAGGCCGTTTTCGCAGTCCGGAGGATGCCGTGCAAGAAGCATTGTCGCTGTGGGAAGAAAAGGAGCGCACCCGCGCCGAGATTCTTGCGGCAGTTGACACGGCAGAAGCTTCTCTCGCCCCGGCGAAGGGAGCACCATTACGCCGGAATCAATGCAACAACTCGCCGATGAGGTAAAACAGCGCGGTCGCGCTCGCCTTGCCGCCGAACAGTCCTCTCATCGCTGATGGCGCACCGCGTCGCTCCCCAAGCCGAAGCCGAACTTGACGATGTCTGGTACTACGTCGCGACCAAGAGCGGTAGCATAGAGATTGCGGATCGCCTAATTGATTCGATCACCGAGCGTTTTCTCGTTCTTGCGCGCAACCCGCGCGTTGGACGCCGCCGCGATGAAGAGTTGCGTCCTGGCCTGCGTAGTTTTCCAGTGGGTGAGTACATTATTCTGTATCGCATCGAAGATGAGGACGTGCTGATTCTTCATGTGGTTCGAGGCAGCCGGGATATTAAAGCGCTACTGGCTAGCCAAGAGTTGGCGTGGTTCCCTTGGAATACTGCGAAATGCGAGGCACCACACAAGGCCTATGGGACAGGATCGACGAGCCCAGAACCATCTCTGATTCTTGTGCCGCTGACTGAGCTTCGGTACCGTTACCTTACATGGGCAGTGAGCACCGATACCGATGGCTTTGGGCGTTTCTCAAGATCGTCATCGTCTTCGGCTTGCTCTGGCTCAGCGACTTCTTCTATCCGCATGAGAAGCTAAGTTGGCTCATCATCCTCGCCATAGCGCTCGTCTTCGAATGGTTCTTCCAGCCTAGGCTGGAGAGGTGGATCAAAGAATTGGTTAAGCAGGCACTGCTGGAGAAGCAGCTTGCGGACGAGGCGTACGCTCAACAGCAGGGACTGGAGCATAAGGCGGAATTGTACGCGAGTCGTTTTTGGGCTGCATGGCCACACGCTTTTGAAGGGCCGATAAGGTCACGGGCAAGTGGCGCACGTTATTGCAATCCGACTTACTCCTGAGACCGGCTCGTCTGGCCGTGATTGCCTAGGTTCTTGCTTGTGGGCAAGAAATCTTGTGCGGGAATGGGTTGTGCTCGTCCGGAAACAAAGGGCCAACTCCTCCGCAGATGCCGCACCGAGTCTGCCAGGGGGGTTCATCGACACTCGTGAGCTCGCTGTAGCTAGAGTCGCTCAGAGAGTCCAAATACGCGTCCAATGCCAAGGTTGTCTCACGATAGCCGATTGCGAATCCTCCGCCGGGATAGATACAGACCACACCATACATAGGATGATAGTAAAAGTCGCCATTCGGGTTCGATGTTTGACGGAATCCCTTTCTGTCAAGTAACTCCTTGCGGGAGCCCGTAGCAACGATTGAGTTTTGTGGACCGCCTACCACAAAAGGTCGCCCGTCGCAGTTAGGCCCCTCGGCGACATGCTGTCCACAGCGTTGGCACTGGAGTTTATCTACGTTCTCGGAACTTCGCATGATTGTCCGTCCAATAACTCTGTCGTTAAATTTCCAAAATCACGGGCATGATCAGCGGACGCTTCTGGGTCTGCTTGGAGATATATCGCTTCAGGTCGGTGCGGATTTTTTCTTTGATCACGCCGTAATCCGCTTTTTCTTCCGCGCTCGACATACTCAGCGTCTGCATTACGATCTGGCGAGCTTCGCCCATGAATCCATCTTCGCCGGAGAGAATCCGCGAGTCACGATCTCGGGAGAGCTTTCGACGCGCCCGGTAAGCTTATTGATTGCAATAATCGGAAGCACAATCCCATCTTCGCTCAAATGCCGCCGGTCTTTTATTATCAAATCTTCCACAACATCTGTTCGCGATCCGGAATCAATGCAGACGCGGTCTACGTTGATGCGTCCGGCTTTGCGCGCGCCCAGTTCGTCAAACTCTAAAATGTCTCCGCTTTCAATCAGCATTACGTTTCCGACGGAGCCGTGCATCGCGCCCGCCAACTCGGCGTGCAATTTAAGTTGACGGTATTCGCCGTGCACCGGAATAAAATATTTCGGTTTCACCAGGTTGATAATCAGCCGCAGTTCTTCCTGGCTGCCATGTCCACTCACGTGCACGGGCGGCGAAGAGCCGTCGTCATAAATCACGTGAGCCTCGCGGCGGAACAAATGGTCAATCATGCGATAGATCGCCTTCTCATTGCCGGGAATGATCCGTGATGAAAGCATCACGGTATCGCCCTTTTCGATCTTCGCGTGCTTATGATTGTCCACCGCCGCGCGTGACAACGCGGACATTGGCTCGCCCTGCGTTCCGCTGATCATGACGCAAACTTTTTCCGGCGGATAATTCTTCATGTCCCCAGGATGAATCAGCAACCCTTCGGGAATCTCAACGTAGCCAAGGTCTTCCGCGATCTCCGCCGAGCTGTTCATCGAGCGCCCAACGAAAGCAATCTTGCGCCCATGCTCGAAGGCCATCTCCACGGCCAGCTTCAGGCGATGAATAGAAGAAGAAAAGCACGAAATAAACAACCGCCGCCTGGTATGCGCAAACACTTCATCGAACTTGCGGCGAACCGCGCGCTCGCTCGGCGTATATCCCTTGCGCTCGACGTTCGTCGAATCCTGAAACAGCGCCAGCACGCCTTCTTTCCCATATTCCGCAAAGGGTGCAGATCGAAAAGCCGATTGTCAGTTGGCGTAGGATCAACCTTGAAGTCGCCCGTATGAATGATCACACCCAGAGGCGTGTGCACCGCCAGCGCAACACAATTCACCAGGCTATGCGTGACCTGAATCGGATGAATGGTGAAAGGGCCGATCTTGAAACGTTCTCCCGGCGTGATTTCATTTAACTCGGCGTCGTCGAGAAGTCCGTGTTCATCCAGCTTGTCTTCGACATACGCCAGCGTGAATTCCGTGCCCCAAACAGGAACATTTAGCTCGGAGAGAATCCATGGCAAAGCACCGATGTGATCTTCATGGCCATGAGTCAGCACGATTCCGCGTACCCGCTCACGGTTTTCGATAAGGTAGGAGATGTCGGGGACAACAATATCCACGCCGAGCAACTCAGCCTCGGGGAACATAAGGCCGGCATCAATGACGATAATGTCATCGCCCCAGCGCACGGCCATGCAGTTCATGCCGAATTCGCCCAAGCCACCGAGCGGTATGACGTGAAGTTTTCCAGTTGGCATCGAAGAAGAAGGAAGATTGATCGTAGCACAAGCCGATCAAGACGCACTTACACAAGGGAGTAGGATAGTCATTGAGGATGCCTGTGCGAGCCTGGCTGGAAGCGATACTCTGGCACGAGCGCCAATAACCGCCGTCCTAGCGTAATTTTGCATCCAAATGAATGATTATGATTGAGCAGATTCGCAAGTCGTGGCTGCGGCGGAAGGTTGAAAGTGCGCTTCAGCGCGGCTTTCAGCGGGCCTACGAGACCGTCAAAGTCAATCCCACGAAATTTCTTCGGCAATTGCAGACCGTCTATGGGGTTCCCGTGGTGAGTTTTGAGGGACTTTATTCGGTTGAAATGAATGTGTTGGATGAACTGGCGGAACGAGTCATTCGCAGCGGAATGAAGGTTGCAGCAGCCGAAGGCGCGGGTCTTGGTCTGGGCGGAATTATGACAATTGTCCCCGATTTAAGCTTCCTGGCGGGGATTACCCTCCGAACGATTCAAAAACTCAGTCTTGTGTATGGATTCGAATACAGCAATGACGAAGAGATCGCCGAGCTTTGGATCGCAGCCGCCAGCGCCGCCGGTGTGGACATCAGCCGCGATCTGTTGGAGAAGGAAGTCATAAACAAGTTCGTTCCGCGCGTGATTCAGCGCATCGCCGCGCAGGCCAGCAAAGAAGTTGTCGAAAAATGGGCGGGGCGCCTCATTCCTCTGGCGAGTTCGATCATTGGAGCGGGATTGAACTACTATTTTCTGCGGGCGTGGGGAGAGAGGGCCCGGAAACATTTTCGCGAGCGCCATCTACAGGCTCGAAAGCGTATGGCTCTTGCCCAAGGTCAAGTGATTCAACTACCCGCCGTCACTTCTTCGTAAATCAAGAAAAGCAATTGTCATGTTGAGCGATGTTGAGCTTCCGATTGGGGAAGCTCAAAGAGTCGAAACACCCCTACTTTTTCGCAAATTCGTCGAGGTGCAGATAGCATTCACAAAGTGCTGAATGAGAGACGCGGATGTCCGCAAGTTACTCTTATTTGCTCCCTGCTGTACCATTCTTGAACAATGCCAACATTCAAATGCTCTGCAATCCTCTTCGACCTTGACGGCGTTCTGGTGGACTCCACTCCGTCGGTCTCCCGGCAATGGTCTTTATGGGCGCGGGAAAATCACATTGACCCGAAAAAAGCTGTTGAAATCGCTCATGGACGCCGCACCATCGAAAGCGTTCGGATGCTGGCTCCGCATCTCGATGCCGAAGCGGAGACGAAAAAAATCGAGCAGCGGGAAGTGGACGATAACGACGGAGTCATAGTTATGCGAGGGGCGGACAAGTTGCTGGAGTCGCTGCCTCCCGCCCGGTGGTGCGTGGTCACGTCCGGGACGCGCAGGTTGGCGGCGTCCCGCTTAAAAGTTGGTCATCTGCCTGTGCCAAAAGTATTGATCTCTGCCGACGATGTCGTAAACGGCAAGCCCAATCCCGAGCCTTATCTAAAGGGAGCCGAGCGCTTAAAGATAAATCCCGCAGAATGCCTGGTAATCGAAGACGCTCCCGCAGGAATCGCCGCCGCCCACGCAGCCGGAATGAAAGTAATCGCGCTAACGACAACTTATGAAGCGACGGCTTTGAAGGAGGCTGACGCAATTGTTCCCGCCTTGAAAGATGTGATGGTGAGCATTTCGGATAACGGGCTAACAGTGGAACTGAATGAATCAGATTAATTGCCCGCATCCTTGACCAGAATCTCAAGTAGAGTGTTGCTGTAACGTCTAGCCGCCGATGTTTCGATTGAGTGATGGGCGCGTGCAGACGTGCCAGGCTGCGTCTTCGCTGATGTTGCTGCTTTGGAAGGCACGGGCTTTCCATTTGCAACTTCCTTGACTGTACCTCCGAAGGTGTGCTACCCATGACAAAATTTGTCTGACACGCAACGGGTCGTGCTCCGCGAAAGGGGATGAGCTTATGAGCATTCGGAAGATTCCAATGATTAGGCGCGCGTCAAGATATCTGATCGTAATCCCGATCTTGTTTCTCGCCGTCTCGCTGCGAGCCAATGCACAAGGTTGCTCCGGTGTTTCCCCAACCACTACCGGGACGGTGACATGGAATCCGCAATGGTGCCAGGAATTTAACGCTACGACGCCCGCTGCGCCCGATACCACGGTATGGAGTTTTGACCTCGGAAACAGCGGGTTTGGCAACAATGAAATAGAAACATACTGTGGACCTCCCGGATCTGCCGGCAATCCCAGCAGTTGTCCCAGCACGTTCTCGACGGCCACCTCTAACGCCTACCTTGACGGCGGTGGACACCTCGTTATTCAGGCCATAAATAATGGTGGCGCCTGGTCTTCGGCCCGCATGAAGACACAGGGGCTGGAGAATTTTCAGTACGGCCGCATCGAGGCAAGCATCCAGTTGCCCAACACGACGAATCAGGGACTCTGGCCGGCCTTTTGGTCCCTCGGAAGCGATATCAATACAAACCCCTGGCCAGCGTGCGGAGAAACCGATTTCATGGAGGACTGGTCCCCTCAAGTTTTTAACGGGCCGGGGCCCTTAGGGAAACAAGACAACTATCCACACGACAGTCACGGGAGGCAACGGAATCGGAGGCCTCTTCACTTTCCCCAGTGGCCAGCGCGCCGACACCGCCTTCCATACCTACGGAACGATTTGGTCCGCGAACATGATGCAGTTCTATGTGGACGACCCCACCAAGCCTTTCCTCATTGAAACTACCGCTGATCTCGCGGCCGGGGACACATGGCCTTTCAATGCGAACATCTTCCTTCTGATGAATGTGGCGGTTGGAGGCACCTTGGGGGGGACGCCGAGCGCGTCCACTCCTAATCCGGGGATCATGATGGTGGACTATGTGCGGCAATATATGCCGTCCACGGCGGTAACCGTTCCTGCTTTGGGCACGCCTCCTTCTATTACGGTTAAAGCTGGAGCGACGTCGAGTAACGCCAGCACGTTTTCACCGACGCTGGCTACGGGCACAGGCTACGTGTATTTCTCTTGCAGCACCAACGCACCAAAGGCGAGTTGCGCGATAACCACCACTGACCCGCTAAATCCGCATGTGATTAGTGCGAGCGGCGGGGAAAGCGTCACCGTTGCGGTCACGACCACGGCAAATACAAGCGAAGCGAAAGCGACGCCGCCCCGCCGATCCAATTCCGGACGCACATGGCTGCCCATTACATTCGTAGGATTTTTCCTCTCAATAGTAATGCCGGGTGGCGGCGGCCGCAGAAGACGAACATATCTTTACTTCTGGGCGCTGGTTGTAGGCCTGGCTCTCACCGTCTTACTCGCAAGCTGTGGCGGCGGCAACAGCACAACCGCTACGACGACCACACAAGGCAGTAATGGCACGACTCCGGGATCGTACTCGGTGACCGTTTACGCATTTACCGAGAGCAACGTCAGTGACGGATCGAATGCCAAAGCCGACGCAAGCGTAGCCATTCCTCTGATGGTAAATTGAGCGGTCGTGGATCGTGCGCCGTTGGTCGTTGGCAAAAACCTGCTTCCGGAACCCGGCGCGGGCCTTATTGCAGCTTCGCGTATTCCGCCTTCGCTTGCTTCAACAGCGGGATATCCGGATCGGCATCCTTCCAAAGCGCGAAGAAATCCTGATAAGCGGCGCGGCTCTTAGCTTTGTCGCCGGAAACCGCATAGGCGCGGCCCAGACCTAACTGGGCCATGGAAAGAAGCGGTTCCGCGGGCGCAAAATTCCGTAGCGCAAGCATTTTCAGAAACTCCTGTGCGGCTTCATTCCCTTGCCCAGTCTTGAGATAGGCAAGGCCGCGAATATAGTGGTCCGCCAGAAAGCCGTTGTCGTAGGGCAAGGCCGGTTGCAATAGCTCGAGAGCCTTCTGACCGTCGCCATTCAGCGCAACTGCGGCTTGAACGGACGGCACGAACACCGCTTGCACTAGGGTGTCATCAGGGCGCTTGCGCCCGGCTTCCGAGGCGAGCTCAAGCGCTTTCGCGTTCTCTCCTGAGAAGGCTAAAACGCCGGCCGCAAAAAGCTGCGTAAAGTAGTCTTGCGAGAGTGCCAACGCCGCATTTGCGTCCTGGACGGCTTGTTTTGGATAACCAAAGACCGCGAGCGCCCATCCTTCTGACGTTAGAGATTGCGCTTGCTGGTCTTTGAGTTGCAACTGCTGCGCGGTCTGGCCCATCTTCTGATAGAAATCGTGCGCCTTTTGAAGTTGCCCGTGAGAGGCCGCTATATCTCCGTGGCGGTTGTTCACACCCATTGCCAAATCTGCGCGATCCCGCAGAAGGGTCTCTTCTTTTTCCATCGTAGCCATATCGCCTTGGGCATAGGCAACGATGGCCATCTGATCGTGAAGAAACACAAAGCTTGGATTGCGTTGCAACCCGGCTTTTAGGACTGCCTTGGCTTCATCTACTTTATTCAGGCCGAGGTAGGCAGCCGCAGATAAGTAATAGCCGCGTACTTCATCTGGATCAACTTGGATTGCCTGCGTTGCATTGGCCAGCGACTTGTCAAATTCACCGAGAAGCAAAACGTAAGTTGCCGCCAGGTTCACATACGGCGTCACATCTCGGGGATAGGTTTGCTTGTAAAGTTCATAGGCCTGAATTCCCTTGTCGAGTTCGCCATTGTCGGCATAATAATGCGACGTGATGTAAAGTTTCTCCAGTTCGCTAGCCCGGTCTTTTAAATCAAAGGCTTTTTTGCGATATTGTTCGGACATGTCCATCTGATTGAGGTTGCTGTAGATCGTGCCCAGCCGCGCGTACGCCATGGCAAAATTCGGATCGAGTTCGATAGCGTGCTTGTAAAACGGGATCGCATCGAAATCGGCGCCCAGGTTATGCTTCACGTCTCCGAGAGTAAAACTCTTCAAGGCCTCTAATGAAGAGGTCGTGGCCTCTTCCAACGGTTTATCGAACTTTTGAATGGAGGCCAGCGACTCGCCAAGCTTTCCCCGCAACTGCGTAGTAGTTGTGTCCAACGTCTTCAGCACTTGCTCTTTGCTGTCGGCCTGGCCTTGAACCTCTGCGAGATTGTCGCCAGTCGCGGCGTTGATAGCGTCAAGGGTGACCACGTACTGGCTTCCAAGGTTGGCGATAGAACCCGCGAGTAAAGCCTTTACCCCGTCCCGCTGGCAAATTTCGCGGCCACTCTCCACCGTGACGCGCTCGTCTTCCGGCTTGCCCATCAAGGCCAGCGTGTGCCGGACCTTGGCATCGGAAAATACATTCAGATAAGGCGACTGCTCCAGATCAACCGCCAGCGCCTTCTTGAGGGTGCCGTCGAACACCGGCTCATTCGTTGTGTTCACGAAGTCCGCTATCAGGATCGAGTCCTTCTCCGTGATCGCATGAGCTTTCTGCGACCGTAGGAAAAGACCTCCGCCAACAAGGGCCGCTAGTAACACCACAGCTGGGACGGCAATCTTCCAGCGCGAGGACTTGGGAACCGGCGTGCTGCTGCCAATGCTTGACGGACCGCTTTGAGCTACGGCTTGAACCGCAGCGGAGCTGGTCCTCTGTGCAGCCTGGGATGTCCCTGACCCATGAACCGTATCAACCACGGCGCTCGAGACTGCCGCCGCATCGGACACTGAGCTTGCCGCGATTGACCGCCCCGATTCCGTATCACGCTTCAGCCGCTGCAAATCCGCTTTCAGGTCCGCAGCATGCTGGTAACGCAGATTCTTGTCTTTCTCCAAAGCCTTATTGATGGTGCGTTCCAGATCAGGAGGGATGTCCCGATTCAACCGCACTGGCGCGACTGGAGCTTTATGCAGAATCCCGTCAAAAATTGCGCCGGATGTCCCTCCGCCAAAGGCAGGCCGCCTGTCGCCATTTCATACAGCACCACTCCAAACGAGAAGAGATCGGTGCGCGCGTCCAATTCCTTCCCCAACACCTGCTCGGGGGACATGTAAGCCACCGTGCCCAAAGCAGTGCCCGGGCTGGTTAGGTGCTCGACCGATTCCGCTGCCGTCGCCTCCGACGCAACCACGTCAAGCATCCGGCCGGTTGGGGTCAGCTTGGCCAACCCAAAATCCAGAATCTTCGCGTGGCCCCGTTTTGTGACAAATATATTTGCCGGCTTGATGTCGCGATGAACAATCCCTTCGGCATGCGCCGCGTCCAGCGCGTCGGCGATTTCGATTGCGACCGAAAGCAGTACCTCGGTATCTATCGGATGTCCGGCGATGCGGTGTTTCAGCGTCACACCATCCAAAAACTCCATCGCGATGAACGGATGCCCGTTGTACTCGCCAATGTCATGAATCGTGCAGATATTCGGATGATTTAAAGCCGAAGCCGCCTGGGCCTCCCGCTGGAAACGGGCTAGGGTCTGAGGATCTTTCGCAACGTCATCGGGAAGAAACTTAAGGGCGACAAAGCGGTGCAGCCGTGTGTCTTCAGCCTTGTAAACCACGCCCATACCGCCGCCGCCAAGCTTCTCTACGACGCGATAGTGCGAAATGGTTTGACCGATCAAGGGGGCTGCTCGCGAGCGACCATCTTAGGAGGACGACACCGCCAAGTCAATCACCTGAAACGAGTGGGTGCCCCGTCCTTGTCTCTCCGTTTCTTGGAGAGACAGGGCGGGGATTTTGGTTTTGATTAGAAGACCAACCTGGTCCACCCGCAGCAGGACTGAGGCAATTTCCACTCGTTGACATCACCTATTCAGGCTTGCCCGGATTAACCAATTGGGAACTGTGTGCAATTGTGTATGACCTATATTGACCAGCCAAGCCACATTTGCGAGCCGTATGCTTTAGCCTCTTTTTTAGACGCTGGGAATGGATATTTTCCACGTGAATTGATCGCGTCAAGGAGACGGGTTGGCGAAACAAAATCCCGGTTTCGGTTCCGCAGTTTTCCGCAAAAAGTTTCGTTCGGGGATGAGTGCTCGGAGCTACCGGGACAACGAGGTCATTTTTGCGCAAGGGGATGCAGCTGACGCTGTGTTTTACGTCCAGAGCGGTACGGTGAAACTTACCGTGGCCGCGACGCGCCGCAAAAAAGCCATAATCGCCGTACTGCTACGGGGCAGCTTTTTTGGCGAAGGCTGTCTGGGAGGGCAATCTCTGCGGATGTACACGGCGAGATCAATTGGGCCGTCCAATGTCATTCGTCTGGGGAAGGAGAGCACAGTTCGCGCGCTGAAGCGAGACCCGAAGTTTGGAGCGCTGTTTAATGCATATCTGCTTTCCCGCGTCATTCGAGTCGAAGAAGACCTGGTAGATCAATTCTTCAATTTCAGCGAAAAGCGGCTGGCACGGGTGTTGTTGTTGTTTGGGCAAATAATCAAGGAATCAAACGCGGAGCGCCCTCTGAAGGTGAGCCAGGCAACGCTCGCGGAGATGGTTGGTACCACCCGCGCGAGGGTAAGTAAATTTATGAATGGGTTCAAGAAGAAAGGCTTCGTCCACTACAACGGCGGCTTGCAAATAAACAGCGAACTTATCAGGGCCTTTCTGCAAAATCGGCCCATGTCCGTTATCAATAGAGCATAGACCTGGGACTGATTCAAGTTGGACCCCATTTGGACATATATTGTGATGAAAAAGAGACTCAGCCCAAAAAAAATACTCGCCATCCCATGTCCGACTTGTGGAGCTGCTCCGGGAGAGAAGTGTGAACTTAACACTGGCCAATCTCGCCACACTCCGCACCTAGACCGCCAACTGATCGCAAAAGACTGATCACAAAGGATTGAGACGAGTAGGCTTGACCAGCCTGCCATGGGATGAGAGACCAGCCACCGGTAACCAGTGGGTTGCCGCGTGTTTGTCTCTCCGCTTCTTGGAGAGACAGGGCGAGGATTCCTGTTCCGTCCACTTTCGTTCGCCCCTGTTAACGAGAACCTGGCCAGGAGGAACTGTCCCCTTGAACACACAATAACAATGGGGTCACGCCCCGTTCAGACGAGGTAACTCCTGAAACAGCGTTCAATGGCGATCTTAAGGTGAATCGTCGGATTACAATCGGGACTCAATGGCCCTCATCCTAGCTTCCGGCTCGCCACGACGGCAGGAATTGCTGCGCAATGCGGGTATTGAGTTCACGATTCAGGCCGCGAACATTGCCGAGAATTTGATTAGCGGCGAGCGTCCAAAGGATTGTGCGGAAAGACTGGCGTCCGAAAAGGCACGTGCGGTGTTTAATTCCCGTCCGGCGGACGTCGTACTCGGCGCGGATACCATTGTCGTTGTTGATGGCGAAATCCTCGGAAAACCGCGCGACGAAACCGATGCCCAGCGCATGTTGCAAATGCTATCTGGACGAAAGCACGAGGTGATAACCGGGGTGTGTGTTATTGGCGCGGGTTTTCAGGAAGTCAGCTCGGAAAGCACGATCGTGTCCATGTCGAAGTTGTGCGAGGATGACATCCGCCAATATGTTGCCAGCGGCGAGCCGATGGATAAGGCCGGAGCCTACGCCATCCAAGGCATTGCTTCGCGCTGGATTCATCGGATAGAAGGAGACTACTTCAACGTGGTGGGATTGCCGGTGTCGCTGGTTTACCGCATGCTGAGGGAACACGGGGTAATCTGACCTGTGCAAGAGGGTCAGTTTGTTCCGCCATCGGAAGAATCAATGAACCACAAAGGACACGAAGGATCACGAAGCCAATTTCAGGACTTCTGCTCTGGTTTCTTTTCGTCGTCTTTCATGGCTGACTTAAAATTTCTGATGCCCTCGCCGAGACCCTTGCCTAGTCCGGCGAATTTGCTGGGACCGAAGATCAAGAGGGCGATTCCAATGATCAGCAGAATGTGCATCGGCTGAAATAGACCTTCACCCATGTTTCCTCCTGTGCGACGCTTACTCTCAAAATTCTAGGCTTTGCGGGGGTCAGAGTCAAAGCGCTGGTGAGCCGGTCGCGTGGGTCAAGGTTCGAAACCCGTTAACCACGAAGGACACGAAGTTGCACGAAGGAAACCGCCAGCCGGAGCCTTGTTAACTCACACTGATTCGATCAATCTGGCCAAGAGCGCGGCCCGTCGCGGCAGCTCTGCAATAATGACCGACTCATGACTGGCATGGGCACCTTCGCCGACGGCACCCAGACCGTCTAAAGTCGGAATTCCCAACGCTGCGGTGAAATTTCCGTCGGAGCCTCCGCCGACCGCGGCTTCTTCCAATTTCCAGCCTAGTTCTTTCGCGATGTGCGAAGCCTTTCGATAAAGCGAGGCAATTCCTGCATTTCGTTCCATGGGAGGACGGGTTATTCCTCCCAACACTTCAATTTTGCAATGGGGATTCATCGGCTTAAGATTGTGCAGCTTCCGGTCAATGGCTGCGGCATCTTTCATTGTGGGAACCCGAACATCAATGAATGCGGAAGCCTCTGCGGGAATCACATTCGACCGCGTGCCTCCGCGGACGATGCCTGCGTTTAGCGTTATGCCACGCTTCAAATCACCCATACTTGAAATCGCGAGAATCTGATTTGCCAATTCGATCACTGCGCTCTCGCCTTTCTCGAAATCCAAGCCCGAATGGGCGGCCTTCCCGGTGATCTTGAGTCCGTATTCGCCGACTCCTCTACGGGCCGTTTTCAGCGCGCCTTGGAGTCCGTAAGCGGGTTCCAGCACGAGGACGGCTGCGGATTGGCGGGCTAGATTTTCTGTAATTTTTCTTGAGGATTCGCTGCCTACTTCTTCGTCGGAAACCAGCAGAACAGTCACGGGCCGGGGCAGGCGGCTACCATTCCAGGTTCGCAGGGCTTCCACTGCATGCAGCATCAACGCAATTCCCGACTTCATGTCGAGCACGCCGGGTCCCCAGACGCGACCGTTCGCAACGCGGCATGGCATCTTTGAAATTGTGCCCAGCCGATAGACCGTATCGAGATGTCCGAGGAGCAAGACAGGCTTACAGGCTGCGTGACCGCGAAAGTCCACTTGCAGGTGGTTCCCAAATGTTTGCGCGCGATGGAAGTTTACTTTTCCGCCGATCGCGTCGAACCTGCCGGCCACGACTGTGCTGAGACGGTCAACCGCCTGCTTAATGTCGCTCGGGGACTCGATCTCGACCAATCGTTGGATGGTTTCGACGATGTCATCTTTAATCCCTTCGAAATAGGCGAGGACGGCATTCGCATCTGTGGACATGGCGTCGGCGCGAGGCTTGCCAATCGAAACTGTTTTCGTCATTCTTCCTTTCAGTGAGCACTCAGCATTCCGCAATCAGCCAAAGCACTTGACTGCTGAGTGCTGACTGCTTCTTCGCCGCGCGGTACAGTATAATCTTCATTCTCAATGGCACCGGTTATGACTGACACTACACAGGCAGCAGTGGACGCTACCGCTACGCCGGGCACGCTGGATATTCACGAGATTTTCAAGATTCTGCCGCATCGTTATCCGTTCCTGCTGATTGACCGGGTCGTGGAACTGATCCGCGAGAAGCGAATCGTAGCTATCAAGAATGTAACTATTAACGAGCATTTTTTTGCCGGGCACTTTCCCAATCTTCCGATCATGCCGGGAGTGCTGATTGTAGAAGCCATGGCGCAGGCTGGCGGAGTGCTGCTGCTCAGTGAGTTCGAGGACCGTAACGAAAAGCTAGTGCTCTTCACGGGAATCGAACGCGCGCGCTTCCGCCGTCCTGTGGTTCCGGGCGACACATTGCGGATTGAGGTCAACGTGAAAGTATGGCGCGGGGACGGCGGCCGCATGGAGGGGATCGCGTACGTGGAGGGCAAGAAAGTGGCCGAGGCGACGATCAGTTGCCGTCTGGTGGCGAGAGCCCGAATGAAAAATCAGCCGAGCCAGACGCCCGCATGAGTATGCGTATGGGCAGCCGCTCCCGGCTGTCCGGTCGAGCAAAGCTCGACAAGTTTTTGGCTGTGCCAGCACATGGGCCTGCGGCCCACGGACAGCCGGGGACGGCTGTCCCCACGCGATCTTGATGAACGTCCATCCCACGGCGATCATTGACGCCGCAGCAAAAATCCATCCTTCCTCTAACATTGGCCCTTATTGCGTGATTGGTTCGGACGTGGAAATTGGCGAACGCTGTGTATTGCATTCGCACGTTGCCGTGCAAGGGCCGACGAAAATCGGCAGCGATAATTCTTTCTTTCCGTTTTCTTCGATCGGACTGGCTCCGCAGGATATTTCCTATGCGGGCGAACCTACGAGGCTGGAAATTGGCGACCACAATGTAGTGCGCGAGTTTGTGACTATTAATCGCGGGACGGTTAAGGGCGGGGGTGCTGACACGGGTTGGGAATCGTACTTTGATCATGGCGTATGTCCATGTCGCGCACGATTGTGTGATCGGCGACGACGTGATTCTAGCGAATGCGGCCACGTTGGGCGGACACGTCACCGTCGAAGAATGGGCTACGGTGGGCGCGCTTTGTCCGGTGCACCATTTTGTTCGCATCGGCGCTCACTCATTTATCGGAGGAGGAACCACCATCACCCGCGACGTGCTTCCGCTTCTCCAAAACCGTTGCCGCCCGCGACACCCACGCCTACGGACTCAACGCCACAGGCCTGGAGCGCCGCGGCTTCTCCAAGGACCGCATCCGCAAGCTTCATCATGCGTATAAGGTCCTGCTGGCCTCCAAACTGAACACCACCCAGGCGCTCGAAAAGTTAAAAGGAGAGCAGGACCGAGGCGAAGACGTGGAGATGCTGATCCAGTTTATTGAGGCGAGCGAACGGGGAGTGATTAAGTGAGTGTAAGTCGCTGTAAAAACTAGCCCGGCGGCAGCAACATTCCTTTTTCCAGATGCCTTACAACGTGAGCGTAGGACGCGGCATGAGGGTCATGCGTCACCATCACGACCGTCTTCTTGAACCCCTCATTGAGCCGTTTCAGTATGTCCAAAATTTCGGTGGCGGAATTGCTGTCCAAGTCGCCCGTAGGCTCGTCAGCAAGCAGCAACGTCGGATCGCTTACAATCGCTCTCGCAATCGCGACGCGTTGTTCTTGTCCTCCAGAAAGCTGCTTTGGCAGATGGCCGACGCGATCTTCGAGCCCGACTAATTTCAAAGCTGTCATCACATGATCGCGCCGCTGTTGTGAGCTGAGTTTGGTGAGCAAAAGAGGAAGCTCAACATTTTCAAACGCCGTGAGCACCGGAATCAGATTAAACGTTTGAAAAACGTAACCGATATGCACGTTGCGCCAATGCGCTGACTGGGCATCGCTCAAGCGGAAGATGTTTTCGCCCAGCACGAGTAATTCGCCAGCAGTCGGGCGATCAATGGCCGCGATCATGTTCAGGAGCGTAGTCTTGCCGGAACCGGAGGGCCCCATAAGGGCAAGAAATTCGCCTTGGGCGATTTCTATGGAAACATTGTCGAGGGCCTTCGACTTCAAACGCGTCGCGCTTGAAGACCTTGCTGACGTTGTTCGCTCGAACAACCTTCGTCTGAGTTGCGGTGTTTGGAAGTGTAGCTGTGCTCATGATTGTCCTTTGATCCTGATTTTGTCGCCGTCTTTCAAATCTTGTGGGGCCGAAGTGATCACGTCTTCGCCACCATTTAGGCCTTGCACCAGCGTGCCCCTGCTGCTTTGAGAAACGACCTTTACTTCCCGCTTGGTCGCCTTGCCGTCGAATGATAAGACACAAATTTCTTTCCGTCACTTTCATGAATCGCAGCGGCTGGTACCAGAACGCCTTGCGGCTGCGAACTGGCGGTCTGGTTTTCGTTCGCCAGAAACTTTACGGTGGTGTTCATGTCGGGCCGCAGATAGGAATCCGGATGCAGAATTTGCACTTTCACCTGGACAGTAGCCTTGGCTCGATCGGCCTCCGGCGAGATTTCTGAGATCACACCGTCGTACTGGCGGTCGGGATAGGCATCCGTCGTGACGATGCCCTTTTGCCTGGGCGCCGAGCTTGGAAAAATCGTCCTGCGCGATATCGAGTTCGGCCTGCAAATCGTTCAGGTCGGCCAGGGAAACCACCAAACCTTGGGGGCCGCCTTCGGCGGTGCTGGCAAATCCCGAGGTCATCAGCTCGCCTTTTTCCGCAGCGCGCTCGAGAATCGTGCCGCTCACCGGCGCGCGGATCACCGTGGCATCCAGCAAAGATTTTGCATAATCCGCCTGACCCTCAGCCTGTTCGAGAGCACCCTGCGCACGAGCAATCTCCTCGGGCGCGAGGTCCAAGCTTCGGCAACTGCGCAACTTTTTCGAGAGAGTTCACCCGCTGCTGGTCGGCGTCAATTTAGCGGTGGCGTCGTCGAGCGCCTGCTTCGAAACCACGCCTTGGTAGGCCAGATCGCGGGTGCGATCCAACGTGAGCTTGTCATTCGCCAGCGTGGCGCGGGTTTCGTCCAGATTGTGCTGCGCTTGCGCGATTTCTTCGGGACGCGAGCCGTGTTGCAGTTCTTCAAGATAAGCCCTGGCGCTTTCCGCGGCACCCATCGCTTGTTGATACTGGGCGCGGAATTCGTCATCTTCGAGGCGCACCAGTACTTGCCCTTCTTTCACCACGTCGCCTTTTTCCACGCCGATCCATTTCAGACGGCCGGTAACTTTCGAGTTCACATTGATGGTGTGATGAGGAACAATGTATCCCGTCGCGCTCAGAATGGTGCCGCCAACTTCGCTGCTTTCGACCGAGGCACGGGCCACTTCAACTTCTGGAGCGTCCCCGCCAAACATTCGATAACCCAAAGTGCCCAAGCCGAGGAGCAACACAATCGCGATGCCGATGACAATGTAGCGGCGGGCCCATGGCGATCCCTCACCCCCCGGGGCCGCTGCGGAGCGGTCGATGCGCAAACTTTGCAGGTCGTCATGTTTGGTGTCAATCGCCATGTTCGTAATCCCTTAGCCTCGGAGAGCGTTCAAAATATTTTGCCGCGCCGCGTGCCAGGCGGGCGCGATGCCGCCGAGCAATCCCATCACGACGGCGAATGCAACTGCCGCGCCGATCACCCCCGAGGTCATCTGCAGGCTAAATACGACTTCGCTGAACGTGGTCTGATTCTGCGTTCCTGTAGTCATGCCGTTGAACGGGAGCATCAGCACGATACCGACGGCTGCGCCAAGCAGAGATAGCAACACCGCTTCCAGGACAAACGAAGTCAGAATGCTGGGCCGCGAAAATCCAATAACCCGCAGGGTTGCGATCTCACGCGAGCGGTAAGCGACCGCCGCATACATCGTATTCATGGCGGCAAAGCTCGAGCCAATCGCCATGATTGCAGCCACCAGCAAGCCGATGAACTTTATTACCGCGCCGGAGCTGGTTTGCTTGGCGTAATATTCGGTCTCCAGTGAGCCGTCGAGTTTTAGGCGCTGATCGTCGCTGACGCGATTTTTCAAAGCCTCTGCTGAGACGGGATCGGTAGCTCGCATGTAGGCAGAACTGTAAACGCCCTGGCGGTCAAAGTCGGAATTCATCTGATTGACGTCGCCCCAGATTTCGGATTCGTATGCCGTGCCGCCAGCGTCGAATACGCCGACGACCGTCCACAAGCCTTTGCCGAATTCCATGGTGTCGCCGACGTTGGAATGCTTGAAGCGCTTATGAATGCTGTCGCTAACCACCACCTCGCGCTGCCCGGGAGTAAACCATCGGCCTTGCGCAAGTTTCACTCCACTGCGGAGTTCTAAGCCGTCCTGCATCATGCCGCGCACTGAGACATTGACCTCGCCGGAACCATCGGAGCGCGGCAACACGATCACGACTACCGTTTCTCCCGAAACCAGTGGGTCCCCGTGGCTGTCTTTGGCAACACCCGGCAAAGTTTTGAGGACGGGGAAATCCTCCGCCGGAAACGGGCCAGTCAGTTCGCTGGTAGATCCTTTGCGCAGCACCATGACGTTGAGCGCGTTGCCGCTGGTCTTGAAGGCACGGTTCAGGCCCGCCAGCAGCGCCATGATGAAAAGCGCCGTGGTGACGGTCAACGCGATGCCCAGCGCGGTCATGATGGTGAGGCTCTTTCGCAGTCTCAGATTCCGAATGTTGTAGCTAATAGGGATTGCCATAAGTTTTCCGCTAGCCGATGTGCCGCAAGCCGTCCACAATGCCTAACCGCGAGGCGTGATATGCCGGCACTAGCGCGCTGAAGAAACCCATCAGCGCCGCTACTGCCCAAGCTACGAGCATGGTTGTGGGGGCAACTTTCAAAGCATCTCCGAAACCGCCGTTCGGTATCACGTTTCCAAATTTACCCGCGACTAGCCCCAGGAGTGCGCCGATAACCGCACCGATTAATGCGAGCATCCCGAGCGGCACTCTTCGGATAAAAACTTTCACCATGGCCCCCAGCAGAAACAAAGCTAGCGAGCAAGCAATGGCGCCAACTAGTGAGAGCGGCGAATATGCGCAGAAAGAACCGATAATTCCACCGATGAGCGCCAGGATAACAGCCTCCCCGACGAAAACACTGAGCACTGTAGTCCGCGTAAAGCCGAGAGTTTTTAGCACAGCAACTTCGCGCGTCCTTTCACGGATAGACATTGCCATTGTGTTCGCCGAGACCAGCAAAATAGCAAACACTACCGCGCCGCAGATGCTCAGGATGAACGCTTTGACGTTGCCCAGCATGGCCAGGAAGCCAAGTTGGAAAGCCTTCTCGGTCTCGGTCTTGGTCGGCTGCGGCGAACTGTGGAACGTTTGATCCACCGCGGCTTGAATCTTGGGTACGTCCTCCGCCGATTTAGCCAAGATCGTGTAGAAACCGTTCTGACCTTTCAAGTACGGCACCGCCTCTTCCACATATTTCTGGTTGTAGTAAAGAGAACCGGTGTCTTCGGGAGCCGTGTAAAAACCACGAATGTTCAACTCCAGGTTCACGGGAAAGATCGTCCCGACAATGATGATTCTCTGGCCCAGCTTCCAGCCGAACTTCTTGGCGACATGGGTATCCACGACGCAACCGGCGCGGTCGTGCTGCCATGCGGTGATCTCGTCGTCGGTAATTTTCCAATCCTTGTAAACCTGGAAAAACTCCTCGGGATCAGTTCCGAACTGCGCGAAGAAGTTGTTGGACTTGTCGTCCTTATACTTGCCGCCAAACCAGTTGCCGGGGATGACGTTAGCCACTCCGGGGATGGCGCGAATCTTCTCGCGGTAGTAGCTGGGCATTTCAAAGACCAGCGAAACCTTGTGCCGCGTAACCAGACGCAGCGCGGAAACCTCGGTCCCCTTCTGCAGATAGAAATTCTTCCAGATGGCCATCATGATCGTAAGCAGCAGAAGCGAAAAGCCGATGCTCAACACCGTCAGGACGCTCCGGCGCAGATTGCGAAAAGCATTCTTGCGGACAAAAGTAGTCAGAGTCATTTTCTAATCCCTGGAGAAAGCATGTTATATGACGACAGAAAGCCCTGAAAGCAGACACTCAGCATAGACGATGACATGTGCAATCCACAACCTCCGACCTCCATTAGGATGATCGGCAATCTGAAACGATCCAGGTAGTGGAGATCGTCACGCGAGTTTGATGACAAATGTCATTCCTCGCACCGCATTCGGCGCAAGAGGCTGCTCAAGCTATAATTGCGGCCACACATGGCTGTAGCATCCGGCACTAAACTCGGACCCTACGAAATCGTCGCGCTGCTCGGAGCGGGAGGGATGGGCGAGGTCTATCGCGCTCGCGACTCGCGTCTAAAACGCGACGTCGCGATTAAAGTGCTTCCGCAAGCTCTTTCGCTCGACACCGACCGGTTGCGCCGATTTGAGCAGGAGGCTCTCGCAACCGCTGCCCTGAACCATCCCAATATCCTGGCGGTGTTCGATATTGGAACCAGCGAGAGCTCGCCTTACGTCGTATCCGAATTGCTCGAGGGAGAGACTCTTCGCCAACGCTTGCGCAGCGGACCCATCCCGGTGCGGAAGGCATTGGACTATGCCTTGCAAATTGCGCATGGGCTGGCGGCAGCCCATGAAAAGGGAATCATTCATCGTGATCTGAAGCCGGAGAATCTATTTCTCACGAATGATGGGCGCATCAAAATACTCGACTTCGGTCTCGCGAAGCTGACCCAGAACGAACCCACTTCTCATTCCTCGCTGCCAACAGTCACTCACGGCACCGAGGCGGGCTCCGTGATGGGGACAGCCGGGTACATGTCGCCTGAGCAGGTGCGAGGAATTGCTCTGGATACGCGCTCCGACATTTTCAGTTTTGGGGCAATTCTTTACGAGATGCTGTCTGGAAAACGCGCGTTCCATGGAGACACTCCCGCGGACACGATGAGCGCGATCTTGAAGGAAGACCCTCCCGAGTTGAACGAAACCAATCGCAATGTTTCTCCGGCGCTCGAGCGCATTGTGCAACATTGTTGGAGAAGAAGCCTGAGGGACGCTTTCATTCCGCGAGCGATATTGCGTTCGATCTCGAACATTTGTCGGGGATTTCCGGAAGCACGTCAAGAATAGCGCCGGCCTTGGAGGCAAGGCCGCGCAATAGGCTGCTGACTGGGATCGCAGGTGGAGTGGTGCTTGCATTGATCATGCTGGGTATCGGGTGGTGGCTCGGCAAAGGCAGCGGCCGGGCACCGTTAGCGCAGTATCAGCAGATCACTTTTCGCACTGGCTCCATTGGCAATGCGCGATTTACTCCAGATGGGAGCATCGTTTATAGCGCGTCGTGGGAGGGAGGCGGATACGAGCTTTACATGTCCCGCACCGACGACCCAGGGGCGCGCGAACTGGGGCTGAAAGATGCAGAGCTGCTTGCGATTTCCAAAAATGGAGAACTGGCGGTTCGTCTCAGTACCGTGATTTTTGGCGGCTATGCCCGAGCCGGAACTTTAGCGCGCGTTCCCCTCAGCGGTGGGACACCGCGCGAATTGCTCGACAACGTGCAGGACGCGGATTGGGCGGCTGATGGCGAAAGCATGGCGATCGTCCGGTATGTCCCGGAAAACAATCACTGGCGATTGGAATACCCAATCGGCAAGGTACTGTTTGACAGTATTAATTGGATCAGCGCCCCAAGAATTTCACCGGATGGCAAGTGGGTAGCTTTCGCTGATCATGAGAATCCGGGCGGTGATGATGAGGGTTCAATCGCGGTGATCAGCTCAGATGGCAACGGCAAAGAAAGAAAACTATCCTCCGGTTGGGAAACGATCGAGGGCATTCTATGGTCTCCTGGAGGTGACGAGATATGGTTTACCTCAGCCAGTAACAGCAGTGCCACGAATCCGAATGCGGTGACTCTTTCAGGAAAACAGCGGGCAATCACGAACGTACCCGGGGGGATGTGGCTGGAAGATATGCGGAGTGGGACGGCGCTGATGATCACTCATCAGGATCGTATTGGGATTCGGGGATTCGCGCCTGGCGCAAAAGAAGAGCGCGAACTGGGTTGGTTCGGATGGTCCATTGTGCGCGATATAAGCCGCGATGGCCGCAAGATTGTGTTTGAAGAGGAAGGGAATGGTGGCGGCCCCAACTACACCGTCTTCGTGCGTGATACGGATGGTTCGCCGCCAGCGCGCGTCGGCGAAGGACTCGCCCTCGCAATTTCACCTGATGCGAAGTGGGTGATCAGCAAGCTCCCAAGGGGCGGACCTTTGAACCTTGTGCCTACAGGAGCAGGCGAGGCTAGGCAGCTTACGCACGACGCGGTGAGCTATTCCGCAGTTCGGTGGCTGCCGGACGCGAAACACTTACTTGCCCAGGGCATCGAACCGGGACATGCTGCGCGGGACTACCTCATTGATATAAGCAGTGGTGACTCAAAGCCCATTACGCCGGAAGGTGTTGCCGGCGTGCATCCTTCGCCAGATGGAGCGAGTACTGCTGTCCTGGGTCCCGATGGAAAGTGGGGAATCTGGCAGCTTGAGGGGCGAGAAGTTCGTCTAATTCCCGGACTAGACTCGACCTATTTGGTTATTGGTTGGTCGCCCGATGCCGGGTCGGTGTACGCGTTCCAAACGCGGGCCAGCGAGACGGTAGCTAAGGTGCTCAAGGTGAATATAGTGACGGGAAAGATGGATCCCTGGAGAACCTTCGGCGCAGAAATGGCTGCGGGAATCAATAACGTTGGTCCGCCCAACCTTTCCGGCAGCAACACGGCATACGCGTATACGTATGGCCGGGAGCTCTCGGAAGCCTATGTCGTGACCGGATTAAGGTAGGACCTGCCCGAACAACTCTGAACCTGAACCTATCGCCGATCTTCGGATTGTCTCGCGTTAACTGGTGTGGTTTCTAACGTAACCCCGCCTCGCTAGTTGAGTCACTTTCGTAACTCCCTTGATTTGTTACTCCGCATTATCCTAGATGAACTCCTCCTCACAGTTGTAGTCCTGCGTCTTTAATTCGACGACGTTTTTGCACGAGGCTCGAAGAAAATGTCCACCAAGATTGGCCGCTTTGAAATTCAAGCTGAAATTTCACGCTCCTTCACCGGATCGGTAAATAAGGCTTGCGATTCTGCCGGTGGGCAGATCGTTGCGTTGAAAGTCGTGGATTTGAAGCCTTTCGGAGCAAACGCAGCGCCGGTAGTAAAGCGCATTCTTGAAGAAGCGGAGAGTTCAAAACTTCTCAATACCCATAACATCGCAATGCTTTTTGGAGCTGGCGAGATTGAGGGCAAGTTTTGCGCCACCATGGAATACGTGCAGGGTAACAGCATTGAAACCATGCTGGAGAGGAAAGAGGTTTTTTCCATTTGGGATGTTCAGGACATTGCGCGCCAATGTTGCCAGGGCCTGGATCACGCGCGGGTAAACAAAGTTCTTCACTATAGCCTCGAACCTGGAAAAGTGATGGTTCAGTGGGACGGCATCGTCAAGATGCTTGGCTTCGGAGTTTCGATGATGGGGGTTTCAGCGGCTGAATTTTGTCCGGGCATCCCCAAGATTCTTCATTACATGTCTCCCGAGCAGATCCAGGGTCAAACGCTCGACGCAAGCTCGAATCTATTCAGCCTGGGCGCGATCGTGTATGAGATGGTCACCCAACAGAAAGCCTTTGCCGGCGAAAATCCGGATCAAGTACAGCAAGCCGTGCTGGAGATGATGCCCGCGCCGCCCTGCGAAATTAATGCCAAAATTGATCCGGCTCTGAGCGACGTGATCATGAAGTCGCTGGCGAAGGTCCCCTCTGACCGATATCAATCGGGCCAGGAGCTCATTAACGACCTCGAAAAGTGCAAGAACAATCCCGTAAAGACAGTAGCTGCTAACAAGACAGTGCAACCCGCCGCAACCGTCAAAGCCTCGCAGGGCAGACCCGCCCAGGCCGCCCCCGAACCACAGAAAAAGCGCGAGGCGCCGAGTGCTCCTTCAACTGCTGCCCGGGTGGAAGTTCAAGCTCCGGCAATGGCCCGGACGGCCGCTGCGGCCGCTGGCGCGGGCACGCCGCAAACAGCAGCGCCTACCCTTCAGTCTCTGAAGGCGGCAAAGATGGATTCTTCGCAGCAATTTATCAGCACCTGTATCAAAGCCTCTATTGACGCCGTCATAAAGCCTGAGGCGAAAATGTCAACGGCCACTCTCGAACCTGAGGTTAAGGCGCCGAAAATTGCAGTGGATCCGATGATGGATGAAAGCAGGAAGGCTGGCGTCACTCCGAGCCGCAGCTTCTCGGAAATTGATGAGCTGCCACCGCTCAAAGAAGTGTATGTCTCACCTCCGCCTCCGCCACCGACATCCTCGAGCGGTAGCGAGGATATATTGCTGGATGAGCCATCAGCCCGTATTTATGCGAAATCTGAAACTGCTCCGGCGGCGTTGCCTGTCCGGGAGATAGCAAGAAAAGCTGTCGTAGAAATTAAAAAAACTCCGCCGAAGATGTTCCTGTACTCGATCGGTGCAGCAGTCGCCGTCATTTTGGTGATTTCAGCCATCATCGCCCTCCGGATTCGCTCCGACAGCGCTGAAGATCAGAGCACGCCTCGGACATCTGTTGAATCGCCTCTTGCCGGTGCATCCACGACCACGAGTACGGGTAGTAGTCAGAACTCGCCCGTAAGGCAATCAACAATGCAGTTACCGATTGCTTCTGAATCGCCAAGCAACGACGCATCGGAAGTCTCGGTAAAAGGCAAGTTTGGGGCAAAGAAGAAAGCAAAGGCAAAAGTTGAAGCGCCCCAGCCGCTGCCCGTTGTTATCCCGGCGCAGTTAATGGTGAATTCCAACCCCGCCGGAGGACAGATCCAAGTTGATGGCCATGGCGACCCGAGCTGGATAACCCCGTACAACATTTCGGGGCTGCCGCCGGGCCAACATACTGTTTACATCAGCAAAGCGGGTTTTGCTCCAGAAATTCGAACCATAGATGCTATTTCCGGCGGCAAGTCCACGGTTACGGTTCATTTCAATCAGCTGCCCTCCACTGTCTTCTTTGTGAGCGCGCCCGTCGGCGCTTCCATCTTCGTTGACGGCAAAGACACCGGACATGTGACGCCGGCGCAAATCTCGCTTGATAGGCCTGGCAGCCATACTCTCCTTGTGAAAAAGCCAGGCTACCTGGACGAAACCACGACTGCAAACCTGGCCCCCGGACAGACCTTCCATTACTCGCCGACACTGATCGCGCTCGGCGATACCGACAACATTAGAACGGTTGGGAAAATAAAGAAGTTCTTCGGCAGCAGTGATCCCATTGGCATGGGAATCGTCAGCATCAAGGTTCAGCCTAAGGGCGCACAAATCGCGGTCAACAGCCGGCTTCTGGAAAAACTGTCACCGGTAGATTTTTATCTCAATCCTGGAACTTACGTCGTTGACATGACGCTCTCCGGTTACAAGACGGCTCACCACGTGGTTACAGTAACGCGTGGCGGAAAAGTAACGTTGGACGACGTCCTCGAACCTCAGTAGAGATCCTTTCACAACTTGGCGCTATGGTTCGAGACCCCCGTTGGATTCTCCTGCTTGTCGTTCCGCTACCCGGGGATAAATCGTCTCTTTTCGCCGCCGCAGCTCCCGGAGTAATTTCGATCTAGTGATCCAAAGACCTGCCGCGACTGCTCCAGCCCACGTGACAAGTATCAAGCCCACTGCGCGAACGTCGGCGATTCGGCTGCCAGCGATTCTCACGGTGCGAGCCATTTGAAAGCTCAAAATCCCTGCAACGACCGCGGTTATGGTTGCCTTTCCTAATTCCCTCCAGGGCAATTGCGCGATTGGAATCAATTTACGGTGGTTCAGCAGGATGGCCATAGCCAGACAGTTGGCGGTGATGCCCAGATCGGAAGCGATCGCAAGACCGACAACCGAATACTTGTGATAAAGGGCGGCGTACATGGGATAGGAAGCTATTGTGATTAGCGTGCTTGCGACCATCGGCGTCAGCGTATTGCCGGCCGCATAAAATGCCCGTGCATACAATCCCTGTGCCGACCAGAAGACCAGCGACAAGGAAAACCAGAAAAAATAAATCGCTGTTTCTTTACTGTCGGAGAAACTGAAACGTCCGTGGCGATATGCAAGATCAATAAGCGGAAGAGCTGCCGCCGTCATGAAACTTGTCGCGAGTAGCGAGATGGCCGCCGTCCGATACACAGCGCCGTTCACAACGTCGGTCAGTTCCTGAAGCCGCCTCTCGTTAAATAGCCGCGCAAAAAAAGGTAAGGAGGCTTGGCTGACGGCTTGTCCCAGAATGGCGATCGGCACATTAAAAAGCTTCTTGGCGTAGCTCAAGAGCGAAATCTCTCCGACGCCCCCGGACGCAAAGCGCCGAATGAACCAATCATCCACGGTGACGAGTGAGAGTCCGAGCATCAGCGGTACCGAGAGCCGCACCCACTCGCGAAATGCCGGATTGTGCACATCAAAAGAAATCCTGTAACGCGCTCCCGTGCGTGCCGCGCCAATTGCATAAAGTACGAACTGGCCGAAAAACGCGCCAGCCAATGCGCCGTAGGCCAGGGATGACGCGCCGATCCGTCGTGAAAGCAACACTCCGCCCGCAATGATGAACGTGTTGTACAAAATTGGACCCAGCGATGGCAGTAGAAACAGCCGCCGGGAATACAACACGGCTGACAGAACACCGCCGATGTAAAAGAATATCTGTGTCGGCAAGATGATTCGGGTAATGTGGACACAGAGCCGCAGCTGCTCAGCATTGAATTTGTTGAACCACCAATGAGTGATTTGCGGCGTAAAGACTTCCGTCAAGATGACCCCAGCACCCAGGATCGCGGTCATTACGGTGATGACGACGGAAAAGGCCTCGTGCGCATCCTGCCGTTTGTCTTCGGCTAAAAATCGCGTGTATATAGAAATGAACGTGATGGATGTTGCGCCACCCGCGACCAGGTACATCAAGAAGTCTGGAATAGTAAATCCGGCATAGAACGCGTCCGTCTGTACTCCTGCTCCGAAAGTCCACGCTACATAAAGCTCGCGCACATAGCCGATGAGGCGCGACAGGAATACCGTGGTCATCAAGAGCAGGGTCGCGGAAAAGGCGGTGTGCTGATGAGATGGGCGAAGCTGACGCAGCATACGTTGCCAGATCCCGCCGGTTTGCCCTGGTTCAAGAGCTTCAGAGGAATTCGCCATCAAATGGCGATTCTACACGGGCGCGACACTTCATCTGCTGCGGGAAATGGTTCGTAGAGTAATGAATCAATCCAAATGACCGGGAGCCTGGCGCTCAACCGACCACACGTCTTCCGGATTCTTTTCGAATGGATACACATGGACCATCCATCCGAAAATTTGCGGAATAAATTTTCCGCCTGCGGCGTCACAAGCATCCTGGGACGCAATAGATCCGGCCAATCCGAACTTCGCATTCGGACCAATTGCCTCGTTCTTTTTGTCTGCTGGTGGCATACATAAATTAACGTGCCGGTGCCATTGCGCAATGCTTAAAGGAACGCGTGAATTGAGATCGTCCTCACTGGCGCCCTTTGCAGCCGTGTACATGACTCCAATCAATTTGTAGCCCTCGCTATTCTTTTGGTAGAGCAATGAAGTCGGATGATCGGGATTGAAATGCATTCTCGCTTCAAAGGCGTATGAATAATTAGTGAAGTGGTATTGCTTTTGCGGGACGTTGGGCAAAAAAATCTTGAATCCATCAGCCAGCGCAAGTTTGTAGTCCTGATACTTTTCCGCGACCTTGCGTGCTGCCTCCACAATTTGATCGGCTTTTTCTTTATCGCCCGGTTGCGGTTTGCGCAATGCCGTCATTGCCATGTGTGGACCCATGTCCATGTGGCCTTCCATCGCATGCATCGCGGATGCGCTGCCATCACTATTCGTGTCCGGCATCCCCGGCATGGCGGAATGGTTATGCGACGTATCGTGAGAAGACATATCCATATTCGACATATCGCCTGAGCCATGGGAGGCTTGTTCCTGCGCCCCTGCCGGGCACAAGCTCGAAAGGACAAATATCAGGACCGATGTAAGTGTTGTCATGGCCGGTTTCATAAAATAATCTCCCTCTCTCGTAGAACCCTGAGCGATCCAACTAGTTCCGGCAATCCCAGAAAGTTACTACAGATTACGGTAGTGACAGCAAGGTAACGGACCTGAGAATTTCGCGAAAGTTTAGGAAGTTGCAACAGCCTTGAAATCACCCATTCCCACTGCTGCGATGGCTTGGCTCGCCGCCTCCTTGCCGGAACGTATGCAGTCAGGAATGCCGATGCCTTTGTAGGCATTTCCGGCCAAGAACAAGCCTGGAGCATTCGGGCGTAGTCGTTCAATCTGTTCCAACCTTTCGAGATGGCCGACTTTGTATTGCGCCATTGCCGCTTTCCATTTATAAACGCGCGCAAAAAGCGGTTCAGCTTCAATGCCGAGAATCTGACGGAGTTCTGCCCGAACGATACGTAAGATTTCATCCTCCGATAAATCGAGAACTGCCAAGTTCTCGAGTTCCCCCCAAAAAACAACGGATCAACGCGCGGTCTTCAGGAGCGCCGATGAGGGAACTTATTGTGCACAAAAGTCGCGGCCAAAACTCTTCTGCCCTCAGTCCGAGGCACAAGATAGCCAAAGCCCGCAGGCAAACTTGCGCGGACCTTTTCATCGTAGACAAGAGATACCGTAACCGAGGAACTGTAGCGAATGTCCCGCAATTCGGAGGCAAGTTTCGGATGGGAATCCTCCAGAAGTTTCGCCGCGGCGTGGGCCGGAATTGCCATGACTACCCCATCAAAATTCTCAACATTCGCGTTCGATGAGATCAACCATCCACGCTCTCGCGCTTGCAGTGACCGGATTTCGCTGTCGGAGCGGACACACGATGCGGGAAGCCGAGCCAGGATAGTGTTCGCCAGTTGCTGCATTCCGTCTTTCAGCGTTGTAAACACGGGACGCGCGACCGATCTCATCGCTTCTTTGCGATTTGCAATCAGCGCTTTGCCCAGGCTGCCATAGCGCGCCTGCATGTCCGCAAAACGGGGCAGCACGGCCCGCAAACTGAGGTCGCTCGCATCTCCTCCATATATCCCAGAAAGGAGCGGATCGGCTAAACGCTCGACCATTTCCTCACCGTAATGGCGTTTTACAAACGAAGCGACGCTTTCGTCGGCGTCAACTTCCCGTGGGCGATAGAACCATTCGCCAGCCATTCTAATTTTCGTGCGGAGAGAGAATAATCGTGAAAGAGCAGCAGGCATCACCTTGGTGGGAACCAAAAAGGCGAGCCCGTCAGGCATCGGAATCAATTTCCCGTTGACTGAAATGTAAGTTCGCCGTTGGAAGTCATTCGATCCGATCAATTGTTCGGCTATCCCAATTTCATGGCACAGTTCAGAAGCCCATGGCTTTTCGGTCAGAAACGAATCGGGACCAGCTTCGACAGTGCAATTCTCCAGGTGATCGGTAAAAATCACTCCGCCAAAACGAGGACTTGCTTCAAACAACACATAATCTAGCGGCAGTCCGGCCTGTCGCTGCCGTTCAAGAGTAAAAGCCGCAGACAGCCCCGAAATTCCGCCGCCGATAATCGCGATGCGCTTCATGGTTTCGAACGGAGTCTCGAAATGAACTATGAGTTTGCGGGCATGGAAGCAAAGAGATGATTCGTTCTTTTTGCAATTCGCGACCGTACTATTTCGGCAAGCGCTGCCGTCAATAACGGGGATTCGTTCAAAGATCCCGCGCGCCAAAGCCGCATGCCTTCGGCATCCGCAAATTTTCTGAACGCAATATCAATGTCGAATAAAACTTCTACGTGATCGCACAGAAACCCGATGGGCTGAATGAATAGTCCGCTATGACCACGAGCCTTCAGTGCGAGTATGGATTCTTCAACCGTTGGCCCGAGCCACGGGCCTCCTGACATTCCCTGGCTCTGGAATGCGAATGTCCAATCTTCTCGAGCAAGCGATGCTTCGGCTGCAACCAATCCCGCAGTTTCCTTTGCCTGTTGCTCGTATGGATCGCCCTCCAAAATAGTGCGCTCCGGCACGCTGTGCGCCGTGAAGATCACCGGAACAATGCTTCCGTTTTCCGCGCGAGCCTTCGTCAGTCCAGCGGAGAGTTTTTCCGCGAAGGCTTTGATCAGCAAAGGATGATCGTGCCAGGATTCGACAAAGTCCACGCTAAACGGAAGATCGCTTTCAAGACCGAGCGCGGAGCGATACAGGCCCACGCTGGTGCGGGAATTCTGGCGGCGCCAGGCAGATCACGATGGCGTGTTCAACGCCGTCCATCGCCATTGTCTTCAGCGTGTCGGCAATAAAAGGCTTCCAGTTTCGCATTCCCACATACACCGGCAGACCGACCTCAGCCGACAGCAGTTCCCCTTGCCGCATGGTCAGCTCAGTCAGGGGAGAGCGTCCTATCAGTCCGTACCTGTGTTTTACTTCCTTCACCACTTCGGACGGGAGCGCCCGCCCGCGCGTAACTTGCAGCAGGAATTCCGGAACGTCTTCCACCGAATCCGGGCTTCCATGAGCTAGAAGCATCACAGCCTTTTGTTTTGAGGACAACAAATTATTTCGACTCCTTAGGATGCTGGCTAAAACTCTGCACAGGCGTCTCTTGAATGAATTTTGTCAGTGCCTTCACGTTCTCGACGGGAGTCTCGGGAAGGATGCCGTGACCAAGATTGAAAATATGTCCCGGCCGTCCACCCGCCAGTTCCAAAATTCCAGTGGCCCGCGACTTCAGCAACTTCCAATCCGCAAATAGAAGAACTGGATCAAGGTTGCCTTGCACGGCGCCCTTAAAATCCAGGCTGCGCCATCCTTCATCAAGCGGAACCCGCCAATCAAGTCCAATCACATCGGCCCCCGTCTTCTTCATCCAAGGCAATAGGGCCGTACTGTCAGTTCCAAAATAAATGATAGGGACGCCGTTGCTCTGCAATTTATGGATGAGTTCAGAGGTGCGAGGCAACACGTAGTCAAGATAATCCTCGACACTTAAGCAGCCAACCCAACTATCGAAAACCTGAATTGCGTCCGCGCCTGCGCGCACCTGTTGCGCCGCGTATTCGGAAACAACCTTCACCAGTTTTTGCATGAGTTCGTCCCACGCGGAACTCGAGTACATCATGTTCTTGGTATTGAGATAGCTGCGGGAGCCACCACCTTCAATCATGTAGCTGGCAAGGGTGAAAGGCGCTCCACAAAAACCAATCACGGGCAGTGAAGTTCCAAAGTGTTTGCACACCAGGGCGATGGCTTCGGAAACATACCCCAAATCGGCCGCTCGATTTGTTTGAAGGCGGCCAATATCACGTTTGCTGCGTAACGGCTTCTCAATCACTGGGCCTTCGCCTATGGAGAAGTGGAATGGGAGGCCCATGACTTCAAGAGGAAGCAGCAGATCGGCAAAAATAATTGCCGCATCTACACCCAAGGCTTCAGCCGCGGTGATCGTGACTCCCGCAGCCAGTTCAGGCTTCTTGCATATCTCGATTAAAGAGTATTTCTTCCGGAGGTCGCGATATTCGGCCATGTAACGCCCCGCCTGCCGCATAAACCACACGGGCGTCCGATCCACTGCCTCGGATCTGCAAGCTTTGACAAAGCGGGAACCGGGGGCCGACATGACCTCTCAATGTAGCATTTCGCGGCCGAAGTTTCGGCTTGACTTTACATACGCCCCCAGTCGTCCATACCGCAGTACTCGTAAGAACAATTCTTGGCTCGGAAGGGAAGATGATTTCACAAGCGCATCCGCTCGAAGGCCTAAGCCCAATCCCTGCAATACATTGCAAGTGGCATTCAACCTGCACTCCTGACACTGAATGGTGTATTTCGCCTAGGGACCCGTCCCTGGCAGACGCGATTCAGATATGGATGGGAAATGACTCGTTTCCTGAGTTCGATCGCTTGCAGTTCATTCGTAATGCTCGCCCTGGCTATGCCCGCCGGCGCTACCCCTATCGTGAGTGGAACAATCGGACTATCCCAATCTTTTAAAGCCAACGTTGGAGGACTCTTCAATTCTTCGCTAGAGCGACGGCTGAAGCAATGGCGATCACCAAATTCCTGGTGCAACTGGGCTGATTCAAACATCTGGCTTTGCTCCGCACCAATTCGTTTTGCGCGTTCCACCACCAGTCGTTTCTGAGACCCCCGAACCCTCGACTCTTGCTCTGTTCGGCACCGGCTTACTTATGTTGGGCGGGTTGGTGCGAAAGAGGTTTGCCCGTTAGGATGCACCAAAATCGTTAGCACCGGGAAAGCGCCTCGGACGTCTTAATCGTTACCCAAATTCCAGAGTTCGTCCGCCGGATTTTCTTTTTCTACGGCACCTTCCAAACAGTACTTCTGAGTTGAGCCGCACCAAGAGAGTACCCCGGTTCTTACTGCCAAGGCTTTATCATGTAGGGAAGAGTTCGATCACCATCGCCAGGCGGGAGGTCTTCACAATGGCGGCTAGTCAAGTTGTTCTCTATTTCGACAGGCAGGAAGACGCGTTGCTTTTTACGCTCGCGGCGAGTTCCGTGATCGCTGAAGATGAACCAAATCGCGCGAATCAGTCCGCGCTGAACATCGCGAAAGAAATATCGAAAGCCACTCGAATTACTACTGAAGGATCATTGAACAGGAACTCTGAACCAGTAAAAGTGTCCGATTCGCATTCCAACCGCTGCGCATGAGCCTCTTCTAGCGGGCCGTGTCAATTCTGGGAGTATCAAAGCGGTAACCAATTCCACGCACGGTCTTCAAGTAAACGGGATTCTCCGGATCCGGTTCGATCTTCTCTCGCAGGCGGCGCATATAAACATCCACCGAACGCGGCGTGACAAAGCATCCTGCGGACCACACTGCATCGAGCAACTGATCGCGCGTAAAAACCCGGGCGCGATGACAAGCTAGGTAATGCAGCAATCGGAATTCGCGCGCCGTTGTGAGAACCGTCCGTCCTTCTACCCTCAAGATCATGGAAGAAGCGTCAATCTCGATTGCTCCGAGATTGAGAACTTCAGGCGGTTCAGGTTGCCCTGCGCGCCGGAGAACGGCTCTTACTCTGGCAACCAATTCTCGCGGAGAAAACGGCTTTGTGATGTAGTCATCTCCACCCAGTTCAAAGCCCCTAATACGATCGGCCTCACCCGTTTTTGCTGTGAGGAAGATGATTCGGGTGCCGGATAGTTGCTTGTTTGCCCTGATGTGGCGGCAGAGTTCAATGCCGTCGCTTCCGGGAATCATGATGTCCAACAGAAATAATGCAGGGCGTTCCTTCTCGGCTTCCTCAATGACCGACGTGGAATTGGAAATCCATCTCGCCGCGTATCCCGAATTATTCAAATGGAAGCAAACCAGCCCTGCAATATCGGCGTCGTCTTCCACCACGAAGACACTTCGTCCCGGCGCCTTTCTTTCTACGTCCAGTATTTGGGGATTCATTCCCGCGAAGCTCATGGCTGAAGCACAATCGTGCGTTTGGAGATTATGCGGTAGCGCTGTTGCATGAGTGTTGCGCAGACATTAATAAATGATGAATTTCAGGAGGATGGGACAGCGGAAAGCGATTGATCGTTCAAGCTGCTATTTTTCAATCTCTCTCGCTTGATAGAAGTGTTGCAACACGTAGAAGGCCTTTTTTCTCTGACCGCGATTCGAAATCAAACCCTTCCGGTTGTAGAAGTCCTGAATACCCGGGAGCATGCGCCTTGGTGAGTGGAAATCCATTAAAACCCAAGGGGACATTCCCGCCAAAAACGGAATTTTCTTCAGCATGTTGATCTGATGGTCGAATAGATTAGCTTGATACTCTTCCGAAAAACGGGTTTCGGCGTCGCCGTGTTTTCCGGCAACCGCGCCCGCCCCGAATTCACTGAGAATGAACGGCTTTTGATACGAGGATTGCCATTGAATTCGGTCTGTATCTTCGACTCTTCCCTCATACCAGCCCACATACTCGTTCAGGCCTAAAACATCCAAATATTCTCCCAAAGGGTCATTCAGCGTTCTGATATCGGGGCCCGTTCTGTCCGTGTGGTTCAGTGCAGACGTCAGCAGCCGCGTAGGATCGAGTTGGCGGGCATACAGTGCCAGCGATTTTATAAATTCTGTGCGCCCGGTCTCGGACGGTGGGGTTTCATTGGACAGGGACCACAAAATTACGGACGCGCGATTGTGATCTCGGTCAATTTCATCGCGTAGCTGTTCTTTTGCGTTTTCCAGCGTGTCCGGATTTTCCCAAGCAATGCTCCAATAAACTGGGATTTCGGACCACACTAGCAGTCCCATGCGGTCAGCCAGTCGCGTCATGGCTTCGTTGTAAGGATAGTGCGCGAAGCGAACGAAATTACAACCCAACTCGTGGGCCCATCCCAGCAGCACTTTGTCATCTTCTTCGGAAAAGGCTCGTCCGCCTCGAAATGCCGCCTCTTCATGCATGGAGACGCCACGAAGAAATATGGGTTTGCCGTTGAGCAGGATCTGCGTTCCTCTAGTTTCAATACTGCGAAACCCGATTTCATCTTTTACGGTATCTCCAGCCGCAGAGACGACAACGCTGTAAAGTTTCGGATTCTCCGGCGACCATAGTTGTGCTTTTGCAGGAAAGGTAAACTCGCCCAGGCCCTTCACGTCAGTAGTGGCCGCTTCTTTGAGATGCATCTCGGGAATTTCGATGGTGATTTTGGTGCCCTGCGGCGCTCCATTAAGCCGCACCCAGCCGGCAATTGTGCCCTGCGAATTCTTTGCCAATTGCAAGAAATAATCCTGAATAAAATTCTCAGGCACTTCGACGAGATCAACACTTCTGGTAAGGCCGCCGTAGTTCCACCAATCCGTATTCCGGGCAGGAATGCCGTCAGCTTGGCGGACGTCATTCACCTCAACCACCACACTGTTCCCGCCCTCCACGACGTTGCTTGTAACCTCGAAATTGAACGGAGTAAAACCACCGACATGCTCCCCTACTTTCTCTCCATTCACCCAGACTCGCGTCACGTAATTCGCCGCGCCAAAGTAGAGGAACAATCGGCTGTGTGGGTGCTTTGAGTACGAAAAATACCGTTGATACCAGACCGTGCCCTCGTACAAAAACAGCGACTCGCGCTGCGAATTCCAATCGCCCGGCACATTTAATTTTGGCGATGCGTCAAAATCGTATTCCACTAGATCGTTCTTACTGCGCGGTTTCGCGTTCTGATAAAAGCGGGCGCCGACTCCGCCGTCATACGGATCCACGATTGTGTTCCAGGTACCGTCCAGGCTCGTTACAGTTCTTCCCGCAACATTCGCAATAAGATTGGAGGGTGCGGGTTCGGCTGCCGCGAGCCCAGTCAATACGCACACAGCAATCAGCAATCGCATCGCTGAGGTTGTTGGCGAGACAAGCCGTCTAGACCATTGGGAAGTCGTATGCTCAGTGCCTTCGTACGGCCCCCGGCGTTTCCGTCGAATAAAGATCATTTTGCCTGTTCTCAATTCGCTGCTTCGGATGCAGCATGAAGAATTATTGTCGAAGCGCAAAACTCCACGCTGTTACCCTCTCAGGCGGTTCTACATTGCCACAATAATTGTAGTAGTGTAATCGAAAGTATTGAGGCAAGGAGACACGATGGATATAAACGTCCGAAGACGCAACGACGTGAGCGTGATTCAACTACGTGGCCCGCTCCGGTTGGGTGATCCGGTAGACGAATTGCGCTCCGCTTGTGATGAGGTTTTTGGGGCCGGCGAAAGCAAGGTGGTTGTCATTCTGGCGGACGTGCCACATATTGACTCCAGCGGCATCGGTCTTCTCGTGAAATACATGGTTTCAGCCAAGCAGCGAGGAGGCGGCCTGAAATTGGTCAATCCTTCCAAATTCGCAACCCAGGTGTTGCGTCTTGTAGGAGTTTTGAATCTGTTTGAAATCTTCCCAGACGAGAACGCCGCTCTGGAATCTTTCGTTTGAACGTTTAAGCCTTATTCCCTTCCGATCAATTCTCCGCAGCCTGCCACAGACCGGACATCCGAACCATCGCAACGTAACCTAGGACGGCAACGAAGTTAATCGTCTCATCCCCCGCAACGCCCGTTATTCTTTGACGGAAATGTTGCAATAAAGCCGGCAGTGGTGAATACTTCTCGCGATTTCTCCAGATCACAATTTAGAGGAGGCCACATGAAAGAATATTTGGCCGAACTGGTTGGTACGTTCGTGTTGGTATTTGGCGGAGTGGGAAGCGCCGTGCTTGCGGGAAGCAAAATCGGTATCGTGGGCGTGGCATTTGCGTTTGGCCTGGCGCTCCTTGCAATGGTTTACACCATCGGACCGATTTCCGGATGTCACATCAATCCAGCAGTAACAATTGGGTTGCTGTTGCACCGAAAGATTGCCGCTCGCAAAGCCACCGGATATATCGCTGCCCAGATTGCGGGCTCGATCATTGCGGCATTTCTAATCCTGATGATCGCACGGGGAGCCCCTGGCGGCTACGATCCAAGCACGGCGGGATTAGGGGCGAATGGTTTTGGAGAGCACTCGCCCGGAGGATATTCTCTTCTCGCTGCATTCATCACTGAAGTGGTTCTCACCATGTTTCTGGTACTTACCGTCCTCGGTTCGACCGACAATAAAGCTCCCGTAGGGTTTGCTGGCGTGGCCATTGGGCTGGTTCTGACGTTGATTCATTTGGTGGGAATACCCATCACCAACACTTCAGTAAATCCAGCTCGCAGCATTGGTCCCGCATTGTTCGTGGGAGGCTGGGCTATCAATCAGCTATGGTTATTCATCGTTGCCCCCGTGGTGGGAGCGATGGCTGCGGCCGGCGTATTCTCGATGATTCAAACTCCGAGTGTGCCTATCACTGCAAAACAAGCGGAACGAGCACTAGCCAGCGAGAGTGCCGAGCGCGGACGAGGCGGGGCATAGATTAGATAGACATTCCTGCATAGGGCAAGCCACCCCTGTCGCTCCTTTGCGACAGGGATGGTTGAAGCATCCTGCGCGTTCTTCTCGTTGGGGTAGAGCGTAGAGCCTGGTGGAACCTACTCCCAGGAATAACGGAAAACGAAGGGTGGTAGTTGCGCATCCAATGCCCGGACGTGAGATAGGCTCAATGCCCATCTTCAGGTAGGTTTCTGCTTCAAGAAGGAAATTTCAACAAGGAGGAAACATGAAACGTAAACTAGGATTCTTGCTCGTATGTTCATTCGTAATAGCAATAGCTGCTTTTTCCAGTCCCGCACAAGCAAAGTCAAAGGCAGACGTCAGGACAGTCACAGGGTGTTTGTCAAAGGGGGACAGTGCGGATGAGTTCCTGCTTACCGGAAACGATGGCAGCACGTGGGAGGTCCGTAGCAGCCAAGTGGCGCTCGCGGATCATGTCGGGCACACGGTAACTGCGACCGGGGCTGTGTCTAATGCAAAAATGCATAACATGAAAGAAGATACAAAAGACATGGCGAAGGATAGCGGCATGACGAAAAGCGATACTGAACACGGCCATATGACCGTCACTTCGCTAAAGCACCTCAAAGATACATGCGAGAAGTAGGTAGGTTTTGTGCAGGCCCCTTCTTTATTCATTTTCAGAAGGGGCCTTTGTTTTGTTAATTTCCCCGCCCGGGCCGAGCGCGCTTTGAAAGCGCGCAGCTTGTGCTTTAACATCGTTCTTCAATGATCGCCCGTCTTCGCGGCTCGCTCAGCGACCCGTTAATTCTTCTTTGTCTCGCCGCTGGACTCGGTGCGTTCGCGGTTCAATCGGGAGAACTTGGCAGCGCGGACACCATGCACCGCCTTCAGACCGCGACCTCATTCTTTACTTCGGAACCGGCGGTTTTTCCGCAAGAGTACCCGGAGTTCGGGGTCCATGGCCGCGGAGGCAAGCTCTATGACTGGTACGGAATCGGGCAGCCGCTCCTCATGTTGCCGGCGGACATGATCGGTACATATATTGAAAAGTGGCACGTATTCGATGCCTATAACGGCAACGATCCAAGTGTTCGAAATATCTTCGTCAGTTACACCACCAATATTCTGATCAATGTACTGACCGCCCTGATCTGTTTCCATTTTCTGCGCCTGCTGGAATTTAGTGTTAGGCAGTCCATTGCCGGAGTTCTGGCTCTGCTGTTCGCGACAACACACCTGCACTACACGCAGAACATGATGGAAAACAATTACATTCAACTGCTCACGCTTACTGGTTTCGCATTTCAATATCAATGGCTGCGCACGGGCAGTCATCGAGCGCTGCTGATCGGCTCGGCGGCGTTTGGATTGAATTTACTGACTCGACTTACCGCCGGCCTCGATCTGCTTGCGGGAGCAGTCTTTCTATTTGCTGTGCTTTGGTTTGAGCAGACAGGTTCGAGGCAATGGTGGGAACGAGCTATTGTTTATGTAAAAACGACTGCGCCGGTGTACGCGATATTTTTATTGATGGATCGCCTTTACCAGTTCTACCGTTTCGGATCGTTCACTAATACATACGTCCACTATTTCACTCTGGAACACCGGCTCCAGGATCCATCGCTTCCTCCGAACTACCCATTTGAGACACCATTCAATGCTGGATTCTTCGGCGCATTGTTTACGCCGGAGAAATCCATATTTCTCTTCGACCCACTTCTGGTGCTGACGATTCTGATCGCCGCACTGGCTTGGAAGAGATTCTCGCCTCAGATCAAATCATATTTGCTCGCCGCATTCTTTTTACTTTTTGCCTACATCTGCTTTTATGCGAAGTACACGGTATGGAGCGGTGATTTCGCATGGGGAGACCGCTACGTCTCGACCGCGGCCGAATTGGCGGCATTTATCTCGGTGCCGCTGTTGCTTCGATACCGGCATGAATTGGGAAGATTCGTTTGGGGAATCGGCGTCGCGCTCATAGGGGTAAGCGCGATCATACAGATTGCTTCCCTGGCTTTTTGGCTGCCGCTGGAAATTTATCAGATGGAAACTCTGGGTCATCCGACATTCGTCATTGCATTGCGCTTCAAGGACATCGCCGCATTCGCCTTCGGCAAAATGGATGCGTGGGGCCTGAACAATCACGCCATGACCGAAGACCCGTGGGACTACGTCCACATAACCACCTGGAATTTTCTACCATTTCTGCTGAAAAGAGTCGGCGAAGCACCCGCTTGGTTCGTGAGGATTGCATTCTTGTTTTGGGGTGCTTCGCTAGCAGCATTCACATGGACTTTGGCCAGGTTGAGAACTGTAGTCTGCGAACAAAACTGAATCCGTCCCCTTTCGCGAGGGTATCAATCTGAGGGACTGGCGCAGTTTCACATCCTGTGGGAAACTGTGGATATGGGAAATAAGGACGCGCCAAAACGCGAAAAGAAAAAACCGCCTAAGAAGAAATAAACAGCCTGCGCGATTTATTGAGGAACCGAGACGTGGGGGCACTCGTTCCATTCGGCCTAATTTCGTCTCTCCCTTTGGCCAAAGCTCCACGTGTGTAAAGGCGGGATGATTCCTAAGGGCCTGCTTGTTCGTCCACTTCCATTCGCCCAACCTTTGCAGTTCGCCCCAGAAAAGTATGTGATTTCAGCCACAGTTTGAGATCAAAAATCCCCAAATACGCGAGACTCTTTAATCGTAGGGCCGAGCCAGTCTTTGGGGATATATCAACGAGGGGGTATTCCAAATCAGTGAGCAAGTCTCCGATTCCCGCTTCCAACTCGCCTACCTCAGAAGCGGAAAGCACAGCCTTCCAGCGGCCCACGGGGCTGAAACTCTTAAAACTTTCATCCGACTTGAATGAGGAGTTGGGCGACTTTACCGAATCCAAGCCCATGCTGCTGATGCGGTCATAATCCAAATCCTCGCAAATGAACCTGCTAATTTCAGCCAATGTCTCCCGGGGATTGTTTACAAGCTCTTCATAGTGAACTTCCATGTAGTCTGCGCCCATTTTTCGGCCGTCGTTCCGGCCTTTACGCACCATCCATTTCCAGAACAAACCCGAAACCAGCAGACTCCCGTTTCGATCCCACGCAAAGGGGCGAATCCAACCAATCTTTTTCAACGAAACGGCTACATCTCTCCCATCGCGAATGATGTGGATAATAAGCGCGTCGGGAATAAGCTTTTTGATGAGCGGCAGGTAGAGCAGATGTTGTGGCGTTGAGTCGGCCCACCGTCTAACACCCTGCTTACGAGCCATGGTCTCCATCAATATTCGTAAAAAATCTCCCTCGTTCCGGCAGTTTTCCAAAATTTGGGGCGCGATCTCCTCCACCGTCAGCTCCGAACGCCTGAAGAGTTTGCTTCTTAGCCACACGTCCAGCAGTCGCTGCCGGTTTCTCCGGTGTTGTAATTTCCCGAATTTGACTCCCAAGAGGTTAAACACATTGCTTTCAGTACGATAAACACAGAAATTCCCCGAGGACAGCAAGCTGTGGTACAGCAGTTTGGTGCCCGATCTCACGCACCCAAGGACAAACACCGGCGCGTTTTTCCGCTGGGCCCCTTTTTCCTCTTCGCTCTCGTGACTCATTGTGTTTTGTTGAGCCATACGTTCATCTTTAGCGCTTCTGACAGTATATGCAAGAATTTCCAATACTCACTTAATCGTCTGCTAAAAGCTGCCTCCGCAGGTAACCCATGGGGCTAGTCAATACAGCCGATACCGCGAAATTACAATTCCAATTAAAAATAGGTGCGGTTTTGACGATCCATCTGGGGTGCAGCGAATGAGGGACATTTTGCGTCTTGCGCAAACCATTAACTGTTTGAAGCACCCTACTTTGTCGGGGGTTGCGCTTTTTTTCTTTGCATTTCTCTTAGTGTCGAGCTCGACAGCGGCTTTCGGCGGTGGGACCAATCGCACGGGGTTCGATGGCCCCGCGGAGTTGCCAAGGGTTTATATCCAATCAACATCCGCCGACACGCCCGCTCCAGGCAATGCGATCCATGTGAATATCGGGGGGAACTTTCAACTGGCATTAAACAATGCAAGTTGCGGAGACACCATTGAGCTTCAGGCCGGGTCATCCTTTGCCGGTCCTTTCACCCTGCCAGACAAAGATTGCGACGATCAACATTGGATCATTATTCGCACCAGCGCACCTGACAACGCGCTGCCGCCCGAAGGTTCGAGAATCACTCCTTGCTATGCGGGACTGGCGTCGTTAGCGGGGCGTCCTGACTTTCATTGCACTTCGACGGAAAACGTGATGGCGAGGCTCATTCTCGCTCAACGTGGGGCCTCAGGACTGCTGTTGCTGGCGCCGGGTGCAAACCACTACCGTCTCTTGGGGCTGGAAATCACCCGGATTCCCGGCAACGGGCCGGCGGCTGACTTGATACACGCGCAAGCGGGCGGTGACCACATTGTCTTGGATCGTGTCTGGATTCATGGCACGGCACAAGACGAGACCCGGCGCGGGATCCTGCTTGATGGGATCACCACAGCGGCTGTCGTGGATTCATATTTCAGCGACTTCCATTGCACATCAATGAGTGGCTCGTGCGTTGACTCACAGGCAATAGCTGGCGGTAGCAGCACTCTCGCGGGAGGCCCTTATAAGATCGTGAATAACTTTCTGGAGGCGGCTGGTGAGTGCATCCTTTTTGGCGGAGGCGCTTCCACCACCACACCCACGGATATAGAGATCCGCCGAAACCACCTATTCAAGCCAATGCTCTGGGAGGCGGGTCACTCTGGATTTGTAGGCGGACCCACTGGGAATCCCTTCGTCGTGAAGAATCATTTCGAGCTTAAGAATGCTCAGCGAGTTTTGTTTGAGGGCAACATCCTGGAAAACGCATGGGGAGGGTTTAGTCAGGTCGGATTTTCTATCGCCCTGACACCCAAGGGATACACCGATCCAAACAGTACTGTAAACAGATGCCCAATCTGCCAGGTGTCGGATATTACGATTCGATTCAACACGATCAGCCATGTAGGAGGTGGAGTTGACATTGCTACGGTTCTTACCGGCTCAGGCGTTCGCGCTCTCGCCGGAGGCCGATTTAGCATTCACGATGTCGTGATGGATGATGTAACCACTCAATACAACGGCCCGGGCACATTAGTGAAAATTATGAACGCATGGTCTAGAAACGCCTTGCACGATGTCACGATTAATCATATTACGGGTTTCCCGGAGACTCATTTTCTTACACTACTCGATCTTGCTTCAAAACCCCAGATGTCAAATTTAATCTTCACGAACAATATCGTGGGAGCAGGCCGATATCCTGTCTGGTCGGCCGGTGGTGGTTCGGCGAATTGCGCAAGTTCAAACGTGCCAATCACAAGTATCTCTAAATGCTTTAGTACTTATACATTCAATTCCAACGTCATTATCGCGTCGCCTTATGCGCGATCAGAGTGGCCAGCGGGGAACCATTTCCCTGATGATTTTCAGGCGGTTGATTTCTTGAACTATGCGGATCATGACTTTCTTCTCCTGCCCTCTAGTCCATATTGGGGCCAAGCAACGGACGGCGCCAATCCGGGGGCCGATATTGAGACCCTTGAAACAACGCTGGCAGGCGTTTATTGAAATAGTGCGCACGCCCGAACCGTTTCGGCAGTTCCCGGAAGTGTCAACCTGGAGATGTCGCCATTGCGTGCTATGATCCCGCTTATCCTTCGAGACTCGGCGTCCTCCCCACTTAATATTGCTTAATGGAGCCGAGAGAGAGGAAGGTATGGCGTTCGGGCGGTGTAGAGTCTCTGTTGCTCTTCTTCTGTTTGTGGTCGGATGGGCGGGCAATGTACATCCGGCAAATCCACCGTCTCCAACTGATGATCCCATTCCGCCCCGCTTTGATGGGCCCGCCGAACTCCCTCGTGTTTACATTCGCAGCAGTTTAAGCGACACTCCGGCACCCGGGAGGGTCCGCCCAGTTCGAGAAGGTGAGAACCTCCAGAATGCAATCAATGACGCGAAATGCGGAGACACTTTAACATTGCAGGCGGGAGCGACTTTCAGCGGAGTATTTCGGTTTCCCAATAAGCCATGCGACGACTCTCACTGGATTATTGTTCGAAGCAGCGCGTCAAACGAGGCGTTGCCACGGGAAGGTTCCCGCGCCCTGCCCTGTTATGCGGGAGTGGCATCTCTGCCAGGCAGGCCTGAATTTCATTGCGCAGCCGCGAAGAATGTAATGGCGAGAATCGTATTCGATGCTAACGGAGATTCTGGACCAATCCTTTTCTTGCCGGGAGCGAACCACTACCGTTTCATCGGCATGGAAGTGACGCGTGCCAAGCCTGAAGTCCATATGCGGAATCTGGTGCAACCCGATAAACCGGATAGCACAGCCGATCACCTCGTTTTCGACCGCCTCTGGCTGCACGGTACGGCCCAGGATGAAACTAAGGGCGGCATTCATCTCACGGGAACCACTTATGTTTCAATTGTTGATTCTTACTTCAGCGACTTTCATTGCATCGCGATGAAGGGTTCGTGCACGGACGCACAAGCCATCAATGGAGGCGGAGGGGACGCCCCGGGCGGTCCCTATAAGATAGTCAATAATTTTCTCGAAGCCTCGGGTGAGTGCGTAATGTTTGGCGGCGCGCCCGGCACGACCACCCCGGCCGATATCGAAATTCGCCGCAACCACTTGTTCCGGCCTATGACTTGGAAAACCGGCGAGCCTGGATTCGTAGCTGCCTACACAGGCACTCCTTTTATCGTAAAGAACCATTTCGAATTAAAAAATGCTCAGCGAGTCCTATTCGAGGCAAATGTACTCGAAAACTGCTGGGGAGGTTTCTCGCAAGCTGGCTTTTCAATCGTACTTACGCCAGCCAATCAGGAAGGCAAATGCCCGCAATGTCGCGTAACCGACATTACCATCCGGTACAACGTGATTCGCCACGTCGCAAGCGCATTTAACATCGCCGATTTACTCAAGAGACAAACCACACCTTCCTCTGGCGGGGAACGCTACAGCATTCATGACGTTCTGGTGGACGATATTGAAGGAACGGCACTCGCAGGCTTCGGCAACTTCGCTCTAATAATGTCCCAGGCGCCTCCCCTAAAGAGCGTACATATTGACCATGTCACCGCCTTTCCGCAGCGGGCGATTTTTACGATTACGAACTTGGGTGCTAAGATCGAGGACTTTCAGATTTCGAACAGCATTTTTGCGGCTGGCGAGAGGCAGATTGCCAGCGCCGGCGGGGGAGCTGAAAATTGTGCCAGATCCCGCGATGCACCATCCACGGTGTTAGACAACTGTTTCGCGAATGCCATTTTCCGCGGCAATCTGATCATTGGCGGATCTGGCAGTTGGCCGCGGGATAACATTCTCGTCAAGAATCCTGAAGACGCAGGGTTTCGTAATTTCAATGGCGGCCAGGGTGGGGACTATAGTCTTTGCCAGAATAAGGGTGACGGTGGCACCTGCACTCGATCTTCACCCGCACTGGCGAAGGGAACTGATGGAAAGGCTGTTGGCGCTGATGTCGGGGGTATTGAAAAAGCCACTGCCGGCGTAATCTAGGCTGGCTCGTCCCGCTATTTGTCGATCAGAATCTCTGAATAGTCCACCATCCAGCGCGACAGTGGAGTGTGGATTTTGGCCCACTGCTTAAATTCGTAGAAGGCGTTGTACACAATCCGCTTCCTTCGCACTGCAATCGCATGATTGGATAGGCTCGCGCCTGCTAAAGCATAGCCGAGTTCCTGAAGGTAATCGCCGACAAGAGCTTCAAACCAACTCAACTGCTCCGGAGAAAACTTAATCCTCCATCTCCCTACCGGTGAAAATGTCCCCTCACGCAGATCCTCGTTGAATGAGGTAAGAGGATTCTTGACCGAACCTATGCTTGCCTGCTGAATCCGATCATAGGCGAGATCATGCTTTAGAAACTTCCCGACTCTCGCAAGCGCTTCTTCAGGATTCTCCACCAAATCTTCGTACCGAACTTCCATATAGTTTGGACCGAGCTTGATCCCGTACTCTCTGGCTTTGCGCACGATCCATTTCCAGTACAGCCCCGCAGCCAGCAGCCCGTTATCTTTATCCCAAGGGAGAGGCCGGCTCCACTGCCGCTTGTCGAGGGAAAGAGCAACATCCCGGCCATCGCGGATAATGTGGACAAATAAAGCGTCTGGAAAGTCCCGATGGATTCGGAGCATGTGGGGCACATTCGTTGGGGTGGAATCAATCCAACGGTCAACTCCTTGCTCGCGAGCGATTTCTTCCATGACGATTCGCAGGAAGTCGCTTGTACTTTTGCACTCTGACAGCACCTTGGCTTCAATCGTTCGTGCCTCGAGCCCGGAAACCTGGAATGCCTTGCTCTGAAGCCAGTCTTGCATCATTCTCTTTCGGTTCGTAGCCTGCTTGAGATCACCGTAGATTGGTTCAAGAACGTCGAACGCATTCATTTGTGTGCGAAACTCGGCGAAGCCGCCGGCCGAAAGCAGCAGGTGATAGAGAAAGCTTGTGCCGGAACGTGGACAGCCCACGATAAAAACAGCAGGTTTCATAGGCGTCTTTAGGCCTTTGGTAGGGCCGGAACTCATGTTCGCGACAGCCCACAATTTAATTCTCGGTTCGAACCTTGATCGCCGCGTGGGTTTCTGGAATCAACAAATAGTAAAGGCTCAGCCACTGCTCGCGGACAGCTTCCCATGAATAACGGCCAGATTCATCGTGGGCATTCCGAGCCAGCCGTGACGCCAACTCAGGATCTTTCAAAAGACGTATGACATTTTGCGCCAAAGCCATCGGGTCGCCCACCTCAGACAATAATCCGGTGCGTTCATGATCAACAAGATAGCGCATCCCTTCCGGATCGGTGCTAACCACTGGCGTCCCAGAGGCGAATGCCTCCAGAATAGAAACGGGCATGTTATCCAGGCAGGACGCGTTTATGAAAATGTCGGCGTGATCGTAGAATTGGCCGATTTGTTGCCGGTCCGCCGCTCCAGCAAAGGTTATGCCCGTAACTCCCAATTCCCTTACAAGCTCGCGGATCTGCGCCTCTGACGGGCCGTTCCCCACCAGATCCAGGCGAGCTTCCGGAAAACTTCGCTGCACTTCGACGAAGGCGCGGACTACTACGTCAACACTATAGTAGCGATGGAATCCCCGAGTGCAGACCAGGTAAGGCCGAAAGTGTTTTCGATTCCGAAACGAGAACTGTGACGTGTCCACAATGTTCGGCACGATTTTGGCGTCGAGTCTGAATTCGCGAAATACGTCTACCAGATACCCGGAGGGCACCACTAGCAGGTCCACGAGTCGCAGGATTCTTGCCGCGACTCGAGAGCGGCGAAGATGGTCCCTTGCTTCTCCGCTGCGGTAATTCATTATGATTTTCTTACGCCGCAATTTTGCTACGAGCCACGCCGGACTCGGCGCAAGCAAGAACGACCAATAGGACGCGGAAAAGATGTGGGCAATGTCAACCCTTCCCAGTTCCCTCCAAAGGTGCCAGAAATAGATGGGCTGCCGGAGAACCGTACGTAATCCAGGAACACGGAGAGCCCATGCTAGCGGGGTAGGAAGCGGAGGATCAACCGCCAGAAAGCTAACTTCCACGTTGGGATCGCCCTTCCAGAGGCGCACGAGCAAGTCAGCCTGGACAGCCTGTCCGCCAATATAGCGAAGGCTGGGCGCGACAATGGCGACCTTCAACTTGCCCCTCGAAGGATGGGGTTCACCTCTCACTTAGGTTGTTTTTCCCTCCCTCTTCCTTTTTTCCAGAAGATGCAAGTAGAGATCTTCGTAGCGGCAACGCATTCGATCAAGGCTGAATTCTTCCTCCGCGAAGCGCCTGGCGCGAGCACCCTGGTCGGCGCGCAGATTGGAATCGGAAAGAAGACGGCAGATTGCATTGGCGAACTCGGCTTCATTCTTCGGGGTAATGAGCGCTCCACGGTCGTCGCTTACCAACTCGGCATTTCCTCCGACGTTGTAGGCGACAACTGGCAAGGACGCCGCCATGGCTTCGAGGATGGCGTTCGACAGGCTCTCCGAATCGGAGGTCAGGACGGCAACGTTCATAGAGGCCAGCAATTCGGGAATGTCGCGCCGCTCTCCAAGGAAGATAGCCCGCTCGCCAAGCCCGAGTGAAGCGGCCTGCTGTTGCAGTGCCGGCCGGAGCGGCCCATCGCCGACGAGCAGGAATTCCACATCAGGCATATGCTTGTGAATCCCCGCCGCGATGCGTAGGAATCCAGCGTGATTCTTATAGCCCGCGTTCATGCGGGCAACCATGCCCACTCGCAGCACGCCCGGGCGCGGGGGTAACGCTGGAAGTGAGGCTTGAAAAGCCTTGGGAGGCAAGGCGTTCCCAATGATGACGAGTTTATCCCGAGGCACTTCAGCCTCGTGCAGGCGGTCTGCGGCGGCCTGGGAATTGCACGCAACCACATCGCACCATCGAAAAGCGGCGGTTTGGGCGCGGAATTGCGCCGGTGTGAGCAAATCTCCTACCTGGCGATGACTGCCGACAATAACTGGGACACGTGCGAGGCGCGCGGCGGGGATGAGAGTCAAATTGGCATAAAAATCGAAAGCATGCGCGACTAAAACATCATTACTACGCAAGTGGCGGCTCAGTTTGAAGCGAGTGTGCAGCGACTTCCATCCGAAGAGGTTGCCGCCAAGAGGAAATTGAGAGACATCCTCCAATTCGTCGGATAGCATGCCCCGGCGATTGATGCATCCCAAGTGCACACGGAAAGTCGAGCGGTTGACACTCTGAGCCAACAAGGTGAACTGACGCTCCGATCCGCCCGTCTCTAAGGTGTTGATCATGAGGAAAAGGCCGATTGGCGAACGGCCAGAACGGGGCGCGTCGGCGGTCTCTGAGTTGGTGTTCCCCATCGCGATCATTCTATGGCCAAGGGAAACGCTAGCACGGAATAGCCGCCGCTTTCCTTCGAGAGTCCGCAGCTAGGGCAAGAGAAAATAGACCGGCGGTTTTTGTAGATTTCTCAAGGAAATTGCGATGCCACAGTTCAAACATCAGCAGGCGCCAGAGTCGTCCGCTCACGGATCGTCCCCTATGAAGGTGGTCATCCATCAGCTTACGAATCCCCGCTGGTTCGAAATATCCGCGCTGAAGTGTGCGCGGCTCAATCAGTATCATCAGCATGTCTCTCAATTCATGCCTCATCCAGTGGTCGAGGGGAAGCGCGAAACCCTGTTTCTTGCGATAAAGGGCTTCTCGAGGGACGCCTAGTCGCTCAGCGAGCTTGAAGAGGATGTACTTCTGCCGGCGACCCCGCAACTTCCATGCGGAGCCCAATCGCGCGGCCCACTCAACTAACTCGTGATCAAGAAGGGGCACTCGAACCTCCAGCGAGTTGAGCATGCTCATGCGGTCCACCTTAGTGAGGATGTCGGCAACCATATACGTTTTGGTGTCCACATAGAGGAGCTGGCTGACAGGGTCTTGGGCGGGTGCCTGAGAGAAGTAGCGCCGCAACACGTTGCCCGGACGTCACACCCGCGCAGAACTTCGCGGAAGTCATCGGAAAGCAGCGGCATGTCGCGTTCAAAGGCGGGCACGAATGAGAGTCCGTCCACGTATCGGTCCTGCCATGACAAGGACACGTTATAGCTGAATTTGTGTTTTCGCATCAAGGCCGGAATATGCGGAAAAACCCTGGTGCGATAGAGTCGGCGGACCCACTCCGGCATATACTCGAAACGTTGCCGGCAGCGTGGATTCGATAGCGATTGTAGCCAGCAAAGATTTCGTCGCCGCCGTCGCCGGACAGCGCCACGGTCACATGCTGGCGTGCCATCTGCGAAACGTAATACGTGGGCAGCATGGAAGAATCGCCGAATGGTTCCTCCAATGAACTACTCAGATGGTCAACAGTCTGCACCACGTCGGGATCGAGGATCATTTCGTGATGTTCGGTGCCGAATTTCGCGGCCACAAGACGGGCATAATGCGCCTCATTAAAATCGTCTTTGGCAAAGCCGATGCTGAAGGTCTTTACAGGGCCAGAGCTCGCGCGCGCCATCATCGCGACAACTGTAGATGAATCCACTCCCCCGCTCAAGAAAGCTCCAAGCGGAACATCGGATATGAGACGGATTCGCGTAGCCTCGAATAAGCGCCGCTCCAACTCTTCGAGGCACTCTTCTTCGGTCTTGGGAAAATACGTATCGTACGCTGGCAAGTCCCAATATTGGCGGACCGTGATTACTCCGTCCTGAAATTGCAGCAGGTGACCAGGGGGAAGCTTGTGAATGCTCGAAAAGGCGGTGATTGGATCGGGGACATAGCCGAAATATAGATATTCCAGGAGCGCCTGGGCATTGACCTCGGCGAGATCAGGGGCGACCGCGAGAATAGCCTTGATTTCAGATCCAAATAACAGCCGGCCATTCGTAAGCGAATAGTGGAGCGGCTTCTTTCCCAGCCGGTCGCGAGCCATCACCAGGCAACGGCGTTTCTCGTCATACAGTGCAAAGGCAAACATCCCGCGAAGTTTCTGAATACAATCCGTCCCGAAGTCCTCGTAGAGGTGGACGATAACTTCAGTATCACTATTCGTGTAAAAGCGGTGACCGTTCTCTTCGAGCTCTCGGCGAAGCCGCGGAAAGTTATATATCTCTCCATTGAACACCACCCAGACCGTTCGGTCCTCATTGAAGACAGGTTGGTGGCCGCCTGATAAGTCAATTACGCTGAGCCGTCGCATGCCCAAGCCGGCGCCTCCTTTGACGAAGATTCCTTCGTCATCGGGTCCCCTATGGACGATCGTCTGACACATCCGGTGAATCGTAGATTGGTCAACCCATGCGTCGGGACGATCATCCACGATTCCGGCGATTCCACACATATTCTGCCCTTTCATACATCCGGCCCACCATCAGATTCGGGGCCGAATATCTCATCTCCGGGCACATCGGGGCACAAAAATGAGTCTCATGTGACGACACTATTCTGGCATTGAACATCCGCTGCCGGTGTCGGCGAAACACTCTGCGCCAAATCTTCGATTTCTGATCCGTCGCCAAAGCGATCAAGTACTCTCCAACCCATTTTTTCTTTTTTAAAGATTGTTACGTGATTGCTCAAATTTTGTTTGAGGGTTCGTCCGACGATCCAAATACCACCTTCCTTTAGGGTATGAAACGCGGCGTGGATGCCCTTCACTAATTCAATCTGGGGGAAATAGCCGACATTCAAGATGTTCATCGTGCGGAGGACGTGGCAAGAGTCAGGAAAACATTCGAATACCGACTGCTGTCTCAACCGAAAACGGGCGTTTCGCGCACTAAAATGCACAACGCCGGGATGAATAGTAGAGATTTTGCTCACTTTGTAGCTTTCGTTACCAGGGGATTCCATCCAATTCGGTGACAAGGGAAGCCGGGCAAATCTTTTCTTCGCTCTCGCCGTAAGCCAGCGGTTGAGCGGGTAACGCCAAGATTCACGGTGTTGCAATGAAACTACAATTCGCCATTTCCGATATTGAAGCGGCTGGCCATCAGGTTCGACGATGTAACTTCCGCCGTCACGCAAAGTAAGCCTCGTGAAGGTTAAAATCGTGTCGGATGCATCAAATGTTGCGTTCGGAAAGACCTCAAAGATTTTTTTTGCCCACTCCAACGAGGTCAATGCATGTGACGCGGCGCGATCTTGCACACGCAGTTCAATATCGGGACGATAAGATTTCTGTATCCAATGCATCGCGATCTCGTCGAGATCTTGAAAGCGATTGGGGAGAGTCGTACGGTAGGTTCCGTTGGAAAGTTTTAATCTGAAAGTTATATCCTCGAAAATCTGGATCTGCTCTTCGGTAGGATTTTCGCCGACATCCAAAAGATCGTAGGACACCGGCCGATTAGCAATCCGGCCGCAATTGCGCGCCCGAAGATATTTCTCAGGTTTGCAGATCCCGAATCGAAGCAGAAAGCCCACACTATCCTTTCGTTCCGCCCCCGAGAAGTTTGCTCTCAGGAAAAATGGCGCAAGATTTCTCTCCAGAGGGTAATTTCATTTCAAGAAATCCGAAGTCACGCATAGGAAAAAGTTGACCTGTTGCGAGGCGGTGAAAAACCTCGAGTTAGGTGTTGACAGGGCTACTATTGCGGAGCAAGCAACCCTGCTCTTGGCTCATTTGCATACGTCATCAAAGGACGATCTGTCCGGTTGGAAAAATCGGTTGGGCTAGCCGAATTGCGGTCTCTTTCCGTGACAATGGCTAAGAGAACTGAGGTGTAGGCGACCGCGAAATAGGGGAAAAATTGATACGCTTCCGGCGCAAAAAGCGCACCCACCGCAAATCCAATCAGCGAGCTATGCAGGGCTCCAACGAACAAAATCGTTTCAAGATCCAGATCACGCCTTCGCCGTAATCGTCTCAGGTTAAGAGAAGCCGCGGGCGAAGAACATAAGATAAATAATAAGCGCCGGGATGCCGCCCTCAACAGCAACCTGGAGATACGTCATGTGGACTTCGTGCCAGTCTCCAGAAACGAGGACGAAATTCTCGACTCCGGTGCCCAATATCGGGTAATGCCCAATTACCTCCAGAGAGCGTATCATCAGCTGTTTCCTTGCTTCGAAAGAACTTTCTGCTTTCGTTTCTGTCGTTGTTTCCAGATCTCCTCCACCAATTGCCGCGAAGCGATCCTTGAGCTGTCTTCCGCCGGCTAACATAATGATCGTTCCAAGTACTACTGCAATCACAATCAGATGGGGACGACGGCCCTTAACACCGAAGTGCCACAAGCACACCGAACCCGAGATGACCAAATCAATGAAACCTGCACGGGATGCCGTGAGAAACAATGCCGCAGACATCACAAACATTGCAACAGCCCATGAGATCTTTTTGAGTCCGCTTTTCGAGTTAAGAAGGAAGGCGAGGCAGAACGGAAGCGAGAGCACAATGGCAAACGCAAGATCATTTGGGTTGGAATAAATCCCTCCCAGTACGCCTTCAAGCCGGGGATGACCTTGGCTCTTTGCGATCGAGGCCACCGCAATCACCGCGACGGAGCCAGCTTGTATGAAAATTATGCGCCGCAATCTTGGAAAATCCATGACCACCAGGAATGTGAGCACCCAAATTACGAGGGCCTTGGAAAAATCAAGGGTATGGTAGAAGGCGCCGCCCCTCCACAGTGGAGAGAACGCTGCCGAAGCAAACAAAATAACGACCAGCGCAATCAAATAGTTCGCTTCTCTAGGCCGATCCCGGAATTTTCTTCCAGTTTTTGACGAGAATAGCAATATCAGAGCCGGGATGGCGGTAAGCTTGGCTAGCGGAATGCCTTTCAGTCCGGGTATCCAATCTTCGGGGCGGGCACAGTACACCAGATAGAAGGCGCTTAACCAAAAAAACGCAGCGCCCCAGCGTGGTTTTAATGTGCCGGGAGCGTAATTAAAAATCGGATTGGCGCTTAACGCCGGTTTAGTCTCTTTGGTGACCAATCCTGATCTCATTTTTCGGGAACTTATTTCCAACGCTTCACCTTTACCGCCATCATCAATCTTACATTGAGGAAATAGAAACAACACATTTTCTCTGATCGTTCGTAATACTTGGCAAGGAGTTTCTTTCAGTACACTCTGAGCCCTAGATTACTTCGGTAAGGGTACTCAAGGGCAAGCGTTGAAGCTTGCTATCTTCGGCCTCGGAATCGCCAGCCCGTGGATTTGATTACACTGACCCTAGAGAGGGAACGGAAGGGCGACTAGAACTGCGCATTCGTTTCACAATCTGTAGAAAGCTTACGACACGTTCCCGATGAAGTAGCAGCACTGTACCCAGATAAACAGCCGCGCCGGTTACTATTTCAGTGATTAACCGAAACAATAGGGGTGCGCCCACAGGCAGTTCTAACTTCAACAATCCAACTCCGAGAGCCATGGCGACGGCACCATCAAGGGCAGGACGTACGGCTGAAAAGTATTCCCAGGCACTCATCTCAATCGTCTTAAGCGTCTTCCAATAAAGAGGAGCCGTCACCAGGGGATATGACAACCAAGCAAACGCGACCCCGGCAATGCCCCAATGACTGCCAAAGTAAAAGGAGATCGGCATGACCACTAAAGCAGATAACTCCACCCGCATAACAAAGCGGGCATTGCCCACCGCGGTGAGCAGTTTCGGCAAGAGCGCCTCAACCGACCGGAAAGCGGTGTAGAGGCAAAGAACTTCAAGCGGGACAATCATGGGGGTCCACTTGCTGCCAAGGGCGAAGGAAACCAACTCACGGGCGACCAAGGCCACTCCGATCGTGGCCGGAAAGGTCGCCAAGGCCACCGCTTCTGTCAAGGTGCTCAAATAATGGCGCAGAGCGACAGGGTTTTTTTGCACCTTTGCCAGATAACTGGGGATGATCGTTGTCACCACCGAAACCACTTTTTCGAGCGGCATATTGGCCAAGACCCATGCCATACCGTAAAAACCCAGAGCAGCAGACCCCAGCACTCTTCCGACCGTCACATTATCCAATGCGCTGTAAGAGGACCAGGCAAAAACATAAATTAGAACGTGGCGGCTGAAGAGGAGAGGTCTTTTCACCGCGGCAAAATTTGGCCACGCGAAGCGCTGCGGACACACGGCCAGAATCAAGCCGCTTCGCACCGTGATGCCCAGCAGATTTCCCGCAACCAAAGCCCAGTAGCCGTAGCCCAGGAGCGCGAGTGCGACAGTCGCAATGGCGGCGATTACATCGCGAATCGCATTGAACCAGGAAAGTTGCTTGAACTTTAGCTCCTTGCCCATAACGCCCTCTGGCACGCTTCGAAGTGCAAGCGGAATGAGCGATAGACAACTCACGATTATCACTGGCACCAAACGGGGGGTCTTGAAGAAGACCGACACGGGCCACGCGCACGCCGACGCGATGAGGAACGCAATTACGCCGAAAAAAACAGCCACGGAATGCAGTTGCGCAATCTGGTCCTCGGACAAATCCCGCATCGTCACAATTGTGACTGGAATGCCGAACTCGCCTGCCAAACGCAAGAACGAGTAAAAGGCGGCCGACATCGCCACTAATCCAAAATCGGAGGGAGCGAGAATTCTGACGACTATGAGTAACGAAGCCCACGATACGATTTGGGCACCCCAGTCGGTGACCGCTCTCCATGCCAGATTGCCCGCTAGAGAACCCGTAGGCTTCGACGGTGGAGTGCCAGGCCGGGTTGTTTCCACCGCGGCAATGTCCGAATTCATGGGCATAGTTTCTGACTTATTCAATCCGCTTCCGTTTTGGTTGTTGTTCTGCGACCACAAGTCTATTCGTCGAAGAGTTGGATCGTGCCGCCGGCGCGAACGAACCACGGGCTGTCATCCTCCTACTTGGACTACTTCGAGCGAACAGCACTGGGTTGCCAGCTCGGACAACGAGGCGTCAGCACTTTAAGATTTTGCTTCGAAAATGCTGAACACGATATTCACGCCATAGGGTTCTAGAGCGAATTCCTGTAAACACGCCCTCCTGGAAATGTCGTACAACGCGATGTGAGTAGGCCGCACATCCATGTCATCCCGGAAAATATTTTTCACCCAGAGAATATTTTCTGTAAGACTGGTCTTCCGAACCCGCGAAAATCCGACCCAAATCCTTTCGTCATCCACTAATAGTATTCCCCGGCACCAGCCCAGCAATGAATTGTGGCCATTGATTTTCTTAAGATCAATAATGTCGTCGGCTTTCAAAGTGTGACGATTGGCAATGACGACCTGGCCGTCAACAGTAGTAAAGTAAATGTGGTCATCGCGGACCAGCCCATCATGCGGGGTTTGAACGTCTATGCTGATCCGTTTTGCCGGGCCACCGACTGTTATTGCATCACGTTGACGGAAGCGCGTGACCCAAACCTCACCATCCAACTCGAACACAAAGTTTGGATGTGCCTTGTGAGGCTTTGTACTCTCTACCTTGCGATAGTCAGTCGTACTGGAAAAACGCAACCACGGATCCTCGTCCACCACACTCCAGCAAGCCAGGACTTTGCCGTCAGGGCTGACCTTAACGACCATATCCAATCCCGTGGAGACAATCAGCAGATTGCCGTCTGAGGAGGGAGTAACGTGGTGGAGATCGTTAAATAGCGGCAAAGAAATATAGCCGATTTGTTCGAAGTCGGGCAGCTTGAAAATTAGTACTTCCGTAGAGGTGCATGTGTAAAGCGTATCGCCGACGAGGGTTCCGGCTTTGAATACATTCGAGGAATGTTCGCTGGCACGCGCCTCGGGGGGGCTTTTATACTCGACGCAAGTTTTTACAGTTCCAGTTTCCGTATCAACCCGCAAAATGAGCGCAGCTTCATAGAGGCTCCACTCTTCCTCGGCCTTTAAGAATAATCGCCGCTGTCTTGCCCCTAAAACGTATAGACCGGACATGAGAATTCAAACCCGCCGCCGTTCGGTCAATCTTACATGGCATGGCGGAGGCAATAGAATTGGTAAACGCCGGAGATACTTACGAGTGAGTATTTTCGCAGGGGTACTTTCGTAACGTTACGCGACATACTTGCAAGCCCTGTTTTTTCTCCTCCAAGGGAAAACCATTTCCACCGCTCCAAGGCTCTCTAGAGATCACGTGCGAGAGAAGTTGTCCATGCCTCTCAATCTAAACAATCTTGCAGTTGGTGATCGCCTTGCTTAGTCACTGACAAGTCCAAAAGGCTTCAGCGTGTAGGGGCATTAGCGGGGCTGCCAAACGCTCCGGAACAAGTCGAATTAGTGACAGCGAGCCTATTGGCAGATCTGCATTTTGACTTTTATGCGAGGGCAACGTTCTATGGCAAAGTTTCTCCGATATTTTTCATTCATTTTCCTGGGAACTATGACTGCGTGCGGTGGAGGTGGTACTCCCGGAAGCAGTGGATCCCATGCCAGTGTTGTCCTTCAATCAGTCCAGGTAGTCGCTACCAACAAGTCTTTTCCCGCTGGAGTTAGTCAGCAATTTACGGCCACCGGTTCTTATAGCGACGGAACCACCAAGGATCTCACCAGCACTGCCGTTTGGAGTTCGTCGAATCCAAGTGTCGCGACGATAACTGCCCCCGGAATTGCCAAGGGCATCTCTCCAGGATCATTCAACGCAATCGCGACTCTGTCCACGGTGTCGGGGAGCGTCCCTGCGACAGTGGTTTCCGCTGCCTTGACTTCGATGTCCATCAGTCTTGCTACCCCATCAGTTGGGGCTGGCCTTAGCGTTCAAGCGACAGCGACCGGGAACTATAGCGATGGTAGCGCCCAAAATCTTAGCAACTCAGTTGCGTGGAGTGTTTCTAACTCTACAGTCGCATCTATTTCGAACACCGGCCTGATCACGGGAAAGACAATCGGTTCCGCAGTGGTTACAGCTACGCTGGGAGGCGTGACTGCAACAAATTCTTTATCCGTGACGTCGCCACTGTTAGTTTCGATCTTAGTTAGCCCCGCCAGCGCATCGGTTGGGGTTGGGTTTACCGATCAATTTACGGCGACTGGAAGTTACAGCGATGGCAGCACTCAAAATCTTAGTAACTCAGTAAATTGGAGTGCATCGAATAGCGCCCTCGTATCAATTTCCGGCAGTGGCCTGGTCAGCGCAAAATCGAATGGTTCCGCAGTCATCACGGCTACTTCAGGCTCGATCACCGGCACAGCGCCTCTGACGATCACGATCTCGCTAGTTTCAATTGTCGTTACGCCCGCTCTTCCCACCATTGCCCCGGGCACGGCCCAACAATTCAAGGCCACCGGAACTTTTACGGACGGCAGTACGCAGAATGTAACCGGTACGGTCAGTTGGAGTTCTTCCGATTCAACTAAAGCGACCATCAGCACCTTGGGGCCGACTAGTGGCCTCGCCCATGCGCTGTCGGCCGGCCCTTCCGCCATTACAGCTTCTTCAGGCAGCATTTCTGGCTCAACCACTCTGACAGTCAGCCATGGAAAACTTACTTCTATTGCTGTGACGCCGGCAACCACCACCATTCCACTTGGAGTAGCTCAGCAATTCACCGCGGAGGGAGGATTTGATGACGGTACATCTCAGGACATCACGAATACCGTGGCCTGGACCTCTTCGCAACCCGCGCTAGTATCAATCACGGTCAGTGGTGCGGCGACTGCCCGCAGCATCGGGACAGTGACAATTACTGCAACCTCGGGTGCCGTGAGCGGAAGCACCACGTCGGTCAATGTGACATCCGCCAATATCACGTCAATTGCGATTCAAGGCGGAGATGCCAGTATTGCAAATGGCACGACTGCAAAATTGAACGCGATTGGAACCTTTAACGACGGTAGCACACGAGACGTGAGTTATCTGGCAAGCTGGATCTCGTCGGCTCCTGCTTTCGCGACGGTCGTATCAGGCGGGCGTGTGCAAAGCGTGAACCCGGGTCAAACTACAATGACTGCGTCACTGGGGGGGCTAGTACCGGAGTCAATCTCACGGTTACAACTGCAACACTGGTATCAATATCCATAACACCTTCGATTTCTTCAATCGCCGCCGGTACCCAGGTCCCATTCCTGGCCACGGGGCAATTCAGCGATTCGAGCACGCAGGTCATTACGAACAACGTCACTTGGGCTTCAACCGATACGACGGTTGCAACAATCAGTAATGCTTCAGGGGCACACGGAATCGCAACGGCGATTGCCGGGGGAAGTGTCACGATCAGCGCCACACCCACCTTTGGCACTCCGGTAACGGGCACCGCGCAAATGAATATCACCGGAGCGAGTCTCGTGAGCATCGCACTGACTCCCGCGACCGTCGTCTTGGCTCCTGCCGCTACTCTCCAGTACATGGCGATTGGAACCTTTAGCGATGGCACCGCTCAAAACCTGAACACTTCCGCGACTTGGAGCACTTCGTCGGCTTCTGTCGCGACCATTACTACATACGGTCAGGCGACAGGACAATCGGCCGGGATCGCGACCATTACAGTTTCACTGGGAGGAGTCTCGGCAACTTCGAATGTGGTTGTAGATTCATACGCTTTGACCTCTATCGCTGTAACCCCATCAACTTCGAATCTCCCACAACAGGTAGCAACAGGATTCAGCGCAATCGGCACGTTCGCTGACGGCCAGCAGGTTGATTTGACATTGGTGGCCGCATGGACATCTTCAAACGCTTCGGTTGCAACCGTGAGTAATGTGTCAGGCATGAAGGGTATGGCTATGGGACTCGCACCCGGCAACTCCACAATTTCAGCGCTGTTCGCCGGACAGGTCGGTACGGCGGCTCTAACGGTCACGAACGTTACGTTACAAACGCTTGCCATTTCACCGGCCAGCTCCAATATTTCTCTGGGCAACAGTCAAAAGTTTGTTGCCACTGGAACCTTCACCGATGGGAGCACCATGGACCTTTCTACACAGGTAGCTTGGACCTCGTCGAACGTAAACGTGGCAGTAATCGATGGAGTCGGGATAGCCACCAGCGCCGGTTCCGGAACCACGACTGTCACAGCTTCATTGAATGGCGTAAACGCCAACGCCGTGTTGACGGTACACTAGAACGACTTAATCTGAGTTGGACCGCGTTCAGTTCGAACGCCGAGGTTTTATTTAGAGTGCATGCGCAGAAAGATGGAAGCCGGGAAGTGCAAACAGATGCTCGCACGAATCCGTGAAGTAGCTAACTGCTTACGCGAGACGGCGCAGTGGCTATCTTTGACACTGGCCTATCTGGGAGTGCGACCTCTCAAATACCCTTATGAGTTGCAGCTCCGAACCAGGCAGCAAATAACTCTTCACGAGCGCACCGACCTGATCGTTTTGTGGTTAGTATTTATGCGCCAGCACTACCCGGTCAAGTCCTCCGATAAAACCATCGTTGATGTGGGCGCCAACATTGGGATGTTTACGTTGTATGCGGCACGTCAAGCGTCCCACTCGCACATAGTCGCCATCGAGCCTTTCCCTGAGACATACGATCGACTGCGGCTTTCCGTTGAGCGGAATGGGCTTCAAGGCAGAGTAACCGTCTTGAAATGTGCCCTTGCTAGCACATCCGGTCTGGGAAACATGGATATCGGCAGAGTGCCAAGTCAGTATAGGCGCCTGTACTCCGAAGCCACCAAGAGTCTGAATATGATTCATAGAAACATGGTTCAACAGACGCCGAATGGCGTTGAAGTTAAGACCGGAACTTTGGACCAAGCGCTTCAGATGGCAAAAGTTGGCGACTGCGACTTGATGAAACTTAATGTTCATGGCAGCGAATACGAGATTCTGATGTCTACGCCCGCGTCAGTTCTAAAGCGATGCAAGAGAATTGCAGTTCAATACCACGAGATGCCCGCAGAAAGCAATTTAGGTAAGGGACCTCTCTTTAGGCATCTGGAGCACCTCGGCTTCAGATTAGTCTCCGACCAAGACACCCGCCGCGGTGCCGGCTTGGCGATATTTGCATTGTAGGTGATTACTTCCGATATCTTTTGAGAAGAATCTCAGTATTCGGCGAGTTGTTTCATGGCGTCGAAAAGATCCGAGACTTGCGGAAGAATGGCATTCTCCAGGATGGGTTGGTAGGCAACATAAACATCCTTGGCTGCCAGACGGCGTACCGGGGCGTCGAGATGTTCGAACATCTGGTCGGCGATTCTGGCGGCGATTTCGGCGCCATATCCCCAGCTCAAAGTATCTTCATACGCTACCAGCGCGCGATTGGTTTTTTGTACGGAGGTGGAAATCGCATCCCAGTCAAAAGGATTCAGGCATCGCAGATCGAGGATTTCGACTTTGATACCATGCTCCCTTTCCAGCTTTTGCGCTGCTTGAAGAGCCCTTGGGACAACCGCTCCATACGTAATGACGGACAAATCCGTCCCCGCCTGAACGACTCGCGCTTTACCGAATGGAATCATGTATTCCGGTCCCGGATCCACGGCGCGTCCATAGGTCTCGCGATACAACCGCTTATGCTCGAGAAATAGCACGGGATCGTCACAGCGAATCGCGGTTCGCAACAATCCAGCCGCATCAAGCGCATTGGAAGGAAAAACCACACGTAAACCGGGAATATGCGTAAACGCACTCTCGCCGCACTGCGAGTGATAGATGGCCCCTCCCGTAAGATATCCGCCAATCGCGACTCGAATCACCAGCGGCGCAGAGAATCCGTTGTTTGATCGCCACCGTATGACTGGCAGTTCGTTTCGCAACTGCATCATCGCCGGCCAGATGTAATCGAAAAACTGAATCTCCACTACCGGCTTAAGTCCCCGGGTTGCCATTCCGGTGGCGCGGCCCACGATATTTGCTTCCGCAAGCGGAGAGTTAAAAACCCGGTCCGATCCAAAGTCGCATTGGAGGCCGGACGTAAGCTTGAAAACTCCTCCTTTGCCTTTCACCATTTTTTGTTTCAGGTACTGTTCCCGGCTGCAATCTGCCACATCTTCGCCGAAGATAATGACACGCTCATCCCGTTTCATTTCATCGCGCAGCGTGGCATTGATAAGATCGGCCATCGTCTTAGGAACAAGCTTCTTTGCATCCGGACGTGTATCTGAAGAAATCGCTGCTGCGGGAGTGTCGACGTTAGCCGAAGTAGGATCCATGTCCGGCGAATAAACGTAATCTCCGACCGTATTGGGATCGGGAAACGACGCGCCCAGGGCCCGATCCACCGCAATTTGCAAATCATCATCCACTTTCCTTTCAAGATCAGTGATGCCCTGTTCGTCGAGAATGCCTTCTCTTATCAGGAACATTTGCGTTTGCGGTACCGGATCGCGGGCCGCGTCCCGCTCACGCTCGGCATCAGCTCGATACAGGCGTTCATCGTCCGACAGTGAATGAGAATACGGGCGAATGACATGCGCGTGGACAAACGCGGGTCCGTTGCCGGCCCGGCAGTAGCTAACAGAACGAACAAAGGCTGCATAGGCCGCAACCGGATCCGTGCCATCTATTTCTTCAAAATGGAAATGAGGAAAGTTTGCGACCAACCGCGAGATGTTTCCTCCTGGCGTTTGCACTTCTACGGGGACGGAAATCGCGTACCCGTTATCCTCAACCAGGAAGATGATTGGCAGTTTCTGATTCGATGCGGTATTTAGAGACTCCCAAAACTCTCCTTCGCTGGTTGTGCCATCGCCTAGCGAAACCAGTGTCAATTCATCTTCATGAGACAGAATCTCTTTGAACTGACGATAATCGCCGTTCACCTTTTTTGCCGCATTCGGATGAGTCGAGAGATACCGTCCAACTTCGGCGCAACCGACAGCTTGAAGAATCTGGGTCCCGGTTGGAGATGAGCCGGTAACGATGTTCAGCCGCGGATAGCTCCAGTGCGAAGGCATTTGCCTCCCGCCAGAACTGGGATCATCCGCGGCGCCGACACCTTGCAGCAACATTTCGTATGGCGTTGCTCCCAGAGCCAGGCAAAGGGCACGGTCACGATAGTAAGGATAGAACCAGTCATAGCCGGCTTTCATTGCAAACGCCGCTGCAACTCCTACCGCCTCATGACCTGCGCCTGAAATCTGAAAAAAGATCTTCTGCTGGCGCTTCAGCATGATCTCGCGGTCGTCAATACGCCGGGACGTGTACATGATCCGGTAGGCGTCAATTAACTGATCGCGAGAGAGGCCTTCGTAATTTCTTGTAATGCGCCGCACGTTGCTTTGAACTCCATTTCCCGGAACCCCAGCATCTTTAACGCTAGCGTTTGCAGTCCCGGTGTTTGTGACGCCGGCATCGGTAATCCCGGCGGATTTCGGAGTTGCCTTCATGGTAGCCATTCAGGCTCCCTCATCGAGCAGTGCGAACCTTATGCATTGTAAATCTAGCGAGTCGGTTCCGAATATACTGGATTAGCCGTATAGGTCAAGCCAGCCCATTGAAGAATGATCAAGTTTAATCGAAAGTTCGATCCCAGCCAGATTGGGCTCTTAATCTTCGATTTGGACGGCACTTTGATTGATTCCCGCCTAGATTTGATCCACTCCGTCAACGCGATGTTGCGTCACTTCAACCTCGCCGAATTGCCGGGCGACGTTGTGGCTTCTTATGTTGGAGATGGCGTATCCATGCTGGTCCGCCGTGCCCTTGGCGACCCTGCCGATGAGGATTTTTTCAAGCAGGGCCTGGAATATTTCCTTTCCTATTACCGCCAGCATAAGCTCGACTACACCGTGGAGTACCCCGGCATCAAGACAGCATTGGGCCAGATCCGTGGCTCCAATGGGTCTCATCGCCAGATGGCAGTGCTCACAAACAAGCCTGTTCTTCCTGCGCGCGCGATCGTGAGCGCACTTGGGCTTGGGGATTTCTTTGTAAGCGTGTATGGCGGGAACAGTTTCTCGACTAAAAAACCTGATCCGCTGGGCGTAAACACTCTGTTGAGGGAGACGACTAGTAACGCCAGCAACTCAATCATTATTGGCGATTCGTCCGTTGATATCGTGACTGGACGCAACGCCGGAATCTGGACCTGTGGCGTCACGTATGGCTTCGCCCCGCAAACATTGGGCATTGCTCCGCCCGACGTGCTGATAGACGAGCCGCAAGAGCTGGCGGAATTATTTGAGTAACGTCAACGGTGACGGGCGGGGACGCCCGTCTCTCCGCGCCCCGCGCAACGAATCAGATACACTGCTTTAGAAATGACGGACTCCGATACCGCCTTCACATCCGCAGAACTACGCAAACTCCGCAGTCTAAAAAGCCCTTATGGCATCCAGCGATTTCTCGATGCCATGCCTTATCACCTTGCGAATACAGCCTGGAGTCCCCGCCGGGTTCTGAATGAAAATACCGCTCATTGTTTTGAGGGCGCGACATTTGCCGCCGCCGCGCTCCGGGCGAACGGGTATCCTCCGCTGATTCTCGATCTCGAGGCTGAAAATGATACGGACCACGTGATCGCAATTTATCGCGCCAGTGGCCATTGGGGAGCGCTCGCGAAATCCAATTACACGGGATGCCGCTATCGGGAGCCTGTCTACCGTACCCTGAGAGAACTCGCGCTAAGCTATTTCGATGTCTACTTTAATCTTCGCAGGGAACGTTCGCTGCGCACTTTTTCGCGACCGGTAAATCTCACGCGCTTTGACCACTTTCATTGGATGACGACCGACAAACCTTTATGGTTCATCGCGGAGTATTTATTCGAGATCCGTCACTACCCGCTGCTCGCTCCGGGAATGGCGAAAAGGTTGCACCGGTTAGACGACCGTTCATTTCGCGCAGGCTGCTCGGGAAGGGCGGAAAAGTAAGGACTAGCCAAGCGAGAATTCTGTAAAACTGGACCTTGGACGGCACCCGCGTTTGACGATTAGTCATGATTGGTGACATACTGTTTGCCTCCGTCCCTTATTAGCTGCCCGGCAGCCAGATTGGCCTCCAACTGATAACTCACGGTTCGCTCTGGTGATCCATGCGCGCGGCGATCAATCCCACTAAACCGGTCATCTTGTGCATAGAGGACAATAAAGCATATCTTCGCCTGCGGCGAGCCGTCCTGGAGCAAAATGGCTATTCGGTGCTGGGCGCGACGTCGGACATTGAAGCACTCAACATGCTTCGACGTTCTCCTGTATCTCTTGTCATTTCCGACCACATGCTTGGAGATACAACTGGGACAGAACTGGCCAAAGAGATCAGAAAGATTAAACCCAGGGTCCCTATAATGCTCTACTCGGTGGTAATGCCCGAACATTTAGGGGATGTAAATTGTTTCTTGAGCAAGTGGAGCGAGTTGAGGAATTTTTGACAATGGTTGCGAGCCTTGTCAGCCGCTAAAGATTTAGCGCTGAAGTGCTCGGTTACGCTGGCCGATTTTTTTCATCCACAAGAATCACTTTGCTGGTGTAGTTGCGAGCTTCTTTTTCTTCGAGCCAGCAAAACGCGGTGACAATCACCAAATCTCCCAACTGCACCAGGCGTGACGCGGCACCATTCACGCATATTTCGCCCGATCCCCTCGTCAATGGTAACGCATAGGTTTCAAACCGTTCCCCGTTATTCACGTTCCACACGTGAACCGCTTCTCCGGGCAGAAGGCCGGCCGCATCCAGGAGCACAGCATCCATGGCAATGCTGCCCTCGTAATTAAGGTCGGCGCGAGTCACCGTCGCACGGTGAATTTTCGATTTCATTAACTTGACTAACATTCTGTAACTTTCCTCTCGATTGGATGCTCGGCAATTATTTTCGATTTCGGATCTCGAGATAGGCACAGAAAAGGGGCGTGATGGTCAACTCACAGAACAGCGGCCTCTTCAAAATAAGGGAGGGGAAGAGAAGAACATGAGCGGGACTGATGACGCACCTAGAAGCTGAACGCAAGACCGCCGCGTACCGTGCGGGCAGATTGAACCAGATAAACTGTTTTACCGTCGCTTCCGAGGACAGGGACATATCCCTGAGCCAGCAGGTTTCTCACTTCAAGCAGCGCTTCAATATGTTCCGGTATGAAACCTGTGCCAGGCAGTGGTTGGCGGAAAAATACATCAAAAAAGGGATCTGCGCGTCCTGCGGAAGTGTTAAACAAATCCACCGGAGTAAGCGCCCGGCCGCTCACGTAGCCATAGGACGCAATCCAACGCGACTTGCTGGCGGGGATCGTTCCGCTCATCTTCATAGTGACGCTGTGGCGATTATGAACCAGGCTCAGTTGCCTCGCGTCAGCCAATGTGGCGTTCTCGCCCAAGTCAAGAACCCCGCCATAACTGTAATCCATCGTCGCGGTAACATCCGAGGTCAGCTTCCGTTGAAACACAACCCGCGCGCCGCGGGTGTCGAGATTCTTGCCGCGATAAGTAAACGTCCCGGAGAGAATATCGGGAAGTACCTGACCGCTATCGGCAGAGGGGTCGCCCACGCCGATGAGCGCCGGATCGGACACTCGATCTGAATACACCGCGAACTGCACATTATTCTTGCCCGAGCGATGGGAGACTGAAACTTCCTGGTGGTGAGCGTGTTGGAGTGCTGGAGAAAACCCGGCAACGCTCATGCGAGGGGTGGAATCATCGAGGCCCTCAGGTGAAGAGCCAAAATCGCGGAATTCATTTCCACTGCCCGGAAGCGAAGTAGCATATTGATATTCCACAACCGTATCGGGAGAAACATGAAAATCAGCGGTGCCGAATGGGCGAACCACGCTTACGCGACCCATAAACTGGACCGTCTGCATCTCACTACCGAAATTGAGTTCCAGATTGCCGAGAGTCAAATTGTCCGAAGTCGTCAAAGCCAGCGCCTGCAAGGCAGCTCCGGGCAATCGCGCATCTGGTGAAGCCAGGCTGCGGTACGTTATCGCCAGCCGCGGCTCCGAACCGTTTTCCATTTTTCGGCTGTACGATGCCCTCAAGACCGTGGCTGGAGTGACCTGGCCATATCCGACGTTTCCGCGAAACGCCACAGTCCCGTCGCTGAAAAGAGACCGCTGTATGGAGAACCCGGTGCCCATATCGGAAGAGCTGCCGAAACCCTCCGACGGGGAGCCTGCCAGGAATGACAAAGTGCCGCTAAGGTCGTGATTCTCGCTGCTCGACTCGCGTGCGGCTCCGGAGCTGGGATCTACCGCCCTCAAAATAGGCCGATTCGCCGCCGAGCGCAGAACCCATTTCCAATCGTCTTCGTCGCTTGCGCCACGAACTGGAGCCAGGCGAACCGAATCGAACAGTGTGCTTAGAGTCACATTCAGTATCAATATTGAACCCGCACGCAACCCAACCTCTTGATGTTCGGCAGTAAGGAAAGACGGCGCGGAAACTCTAACGTTGTAGAGGCCGGGCCGTAAGCCGCTGGCTGAGTAAAACCCCTTCTCGTCAGTAAATACTTTCAGGCTTTGCATTGCCGAGCTAATCACTTCCACCACAGCACCCATTTGGGGCGCGCCCGCAGAACTTCGCACGTATCCAGAGATGGAACCGTACCTGTCCGCAGCGTACGCCGGGAGCACAAGGCCAAAGGCAATTACAAAACAGCCAAGCTTACGAAGCATGCCGATCCGCCCTTTCTGCTCGCCCCTATTCGACCGAGAAGGTTGCCGAGGGGTTCACTGTTTGCTTTGACAGGTTGTCATTCACTTTAATCTGAATCCGATAAATTCCCGGTGGAAGATTGGACGCAGAGAGCGTCTTCTCCAAAGTCATCTGGTCGCCAATGTTCCCCATATGCTCGGTAGATTCCACGGTATGAATTACATTCTTGTTCGTCGCCGCGTCAACTACGTTGTATTCAATAGTGGCCGACGGCTTATGGGTCTTATCGTCAAGGCTAAGATTATATACCTGCATCCAGAAATTAAGTTTCTGATTGCGCTTAAAACTCACCGGCTTACCGTCTGAAGGAGCGACTCTCGGACGAACCTTCGTTGATCCAATTACAAAACTCCCGGTGCCGACATTCTTTGAAGCTACCGGCTCCATTTGATCGGCCACGATCAGTGTCGAAGCGTCAAGGCGGTCATCCGCAAAATCGGGTACGACCAAACCCTTGCTCCAGGTACCCTTGCGGTCGCCGTTCACGTCCTTCACTACGATGTCGAAGCGGTAGCGGCCGGGACGAAGCGGTAGGGCTTTCCAATAGACGGATGAATTTTCCGCCGACTTTGGCAGCAATTCCGCCGGAACGTCCACTTGTACCGTATCCTCGAAAGTCTGTGCCGTGCGTCCGGCTAAAGTGGTAACTCTGCCGAATATGTTCACAGTACCCAGTTCGACGCCGTCCTTGTTCACAAACGTGATGTCGCGGTTTTTCATCTGGATCGTGATTGGAACCAGAACGGTATCACCGGTAATTTTGACAAAATCTGCCCGCACATCGAATGGCATCAGATTGTATTTAATTCTTGTCTTTACCACTTCTTCCAGGTCTTTGAACTTCACCGGTGGGGGTGCGTTCAGTTTCGCGTATTGTTCGAGAATGTCGAATTCTTTGGTGTTCTGCTGCTGAGGATCCATTGGATCCATGCCGGTGGAGAAGATACCGTTATCTATGCGGTTCGCCTTGGAGGTCAAGCCCATCTGTTCATATATCGTGAGTCCGGCATTCGGGGTATGCAGTAAAGCATCTTTTTCATTCTTGTCCATGGTCATGTGGTAATCGCCACACTGACACGTGTCCACGAATTCGATTTCTACCTGTTCGCCAATTTCGTCCAGGTGCCGATAACGCCAGTCTTCGAAGGGGAAGGTAGAAGTATCGCCGCCCCCTTCGTCAATCGGGCGTTGGTAGGTTCCGCCGGAAGGGTGGGAATCAACCTCATCGGCGGGTCCAAACTTAATGTAAATGCGACCTCGATCTGTCCGCCATCCTGGGATGCCCGCCGCGAAGTGGTCGTTTGCGTATTCAATCCGGCGATAATGCTCGTCCTTAAACTCGTTGTCTTCGCTATCGGGATTAGGATTGCGCCGCTGCCAGAAGGCTTCGATAAACTGGTCGCGCTCTTCGTCATTGGAGAGCTGCTTGAACGCCTTGCGTTCTCCGTCCGTGATGATGTACACGACGTCCTCATCCAGCCACTTTTTATAGGTCTTGCTTAGCTCCTGGTTGAGGGACTTTGCATTCTGCTTCTTTTTCTTCTCGTTGATCGGGCGCTTTAGCGGATCGCTTTGTGTTTGATCAGGATTGGACGTAGATACGGCCGGCTGTTGTGGGGTATCTTGGGTGTCCGGACTAGCCTGCTGCGCAGCAGCCAATAGTCCAAAACTCATTACCGACGCGCACAGGAACGATGAAGTCAGGCGGTTTCGCCAATATGACCGGGACATGCGGGGGAACTCCTTAGAAAACAACTCTGGTAACACCAATTCTATGACTATCGGATGCGGCGATGCAAGGTATAGGTGCCTCCAACGTATCACCTTCGCCTTCCGGAGAGAGAACCATAGACCAAAGCACACCCCTCCCCAAGCAATGCAAAGCGTTTCGCCTCAACGACTTCCTGCATTTGGCCCCGCAATTTTTTCTATTTTGAACGATTAACTTTCTGGCTCGAAAGTGGCGATGGGCGAATGATTCCTCGCACCCGCAACTGCCAGCCTGCAAGGTATAATTTTAATGTTACTTCTCTTCCTTGAGTTTAGGGCCTCTGCGTTGTCTTGGTTGGGAACTTTCGCGTAGCTGCTGTCGTATCTCGGAATGAAAGTCGTGGGTGTCCTTCGTGGCATGAAAATTTGCGTTGTGATTTACTGTTAACCGCGTGCGAGTGTGTGGACACTGGAAGACCAGCTAAAATCAGATCATGAAGACTTGGAAAAAAATTGCAATGGTCGGCGGAATAATCGTCGTGCTGGCATGCATCGTGGGTTTCACTGTTCACCAGAGCCATAAGAACCTGGTTACAGTGCAAACGGGAAAGGCTGCGCGCGTTGATTTGGCATCGGTAGTCAGCGCGTCGGGCGAGATCAAGCCGAAGACTTACGTGAACATCGGCGCCAATGCGTTCGGCAAGATCACGCATCTGTACGTAAAAGAAGGCGATCGAGTGAAGAAAGGCCAGTTGCTGGCCCAGCTTGAAAACGTGCAGTCCTCCGCCGATGTGAATGCGGATGTGGCGTCTGTGGATGCTTCCAAAACCGACGCAATTGCAGCCGAAGCAGCACTGAATACCGCGATAGCGGACTTGAATCAGGCTAAAGCTACAGTCGAACGGGCACGACTCGACTGGAACAGAACGCAGGCGCTCTACAAGGACGCGCTTATCGCCAAGCAAGACTACGACACACAAAGGGCGACCTGGCAGACCGCCGAGGCGGGATTGGCGCAATCCGAAGCAAAAGTGGCGCAGGCCAAGGCCGAGAAAGATTCGGCGGAAAAACATATTTCCCTCGCGGGCGCGAATCTGACTCATGCCACGGATGTGCTCCAAAAAACTACTTACGCTGCGCCATTTGATGGAATCATCACGAACCTTCCAGTGCGGGAGGGCGAAACTGTTGTCATTGGAATTCAGAATTCCCCGGGCAGCACCCTCATGACGCTCTCCAACATGTCGGTGATCACTGCCGAAGTCGAGATGGATGAAACCGATATTGTGAGCGTCAAATTGGGCCAGCCAGCAGAAGTGAGCATTGACGCAATGCCGAACCAGGTATTTAAGGGAGTGGTCTCGGAAATCGGCGACAACGCGATTGTGCGCTCGACCGGAGTTGCGACATCGCAGGAGACCACCGCGAACGAGGAGGCGAAGGATTTCAAGGTCGTGGTCACGCTCACGGATCCACCGCCCGATATTCGACCGGGACTCTCCACCACCGCAAAAATCACCACGGCCACCCGCGGCAATGCGCTGACGATACCGATTCAGGCGTTGACGGTTCGTCGTCCCGAAGATCTGATAGATAAAGGTCAGGACAACGGTTCGGTCCATGCCGCCGCACCACAATCAAGCGCCGAAGCAGCGAAAGCCAAGGAGAACAAGGAGATTCAGGGTGTCTTTGTGATTCGGAATCACAAAGCTGAATTCGTTCCCGTAAATACCGGAATTGCTGGAACCACCAACATTGAAGTGCTGAGTGGCCTTAAAGAGGGCGACGAGATTGTCACCGGGAGCTACAAAGTGCTGCGGACGATGCGGCCCGGAGTCAACGTCAAGATAGACAATTCTGAGCCGAAGAAGGAAGAAGAACAAAGCTCTTAGAAAAGCGAGTTTGAGTCCGGCCCAGTCATAACATTTGGTGAGCGTCTAACGTTAGTTGAGGCAGCCCGTCAAAGTAAAGATAGGTCAAGTATAGATATCACTGATCGGAGCGGGTGAGTGTCCCCAGAGAGTCAGGAGAACAAAATGGCAACCGCAGAAGTACTCAACATTCCCGGGCCAGTCGTGGCAGCGCCGCCCGAATCCTGCATGATCGCCACGATTGACTTGTGGAAGACCTATGACATGGGTTCGGAGCAGCAGGTGCACGCCCTGCGTGGCGTGAACCTTCAGATTCGACGCAACGAGTATGTTGCGATTATGGGCCCGTCCGGCTCCGGCAAGTCAACGTTGATGAACCTGATTGGTTGCCTCGACTCGCCCAGCAAAGGTGAATATTGGCTGAACAACCAGCGTGTCAGCGAACTGGACGATGACGAACTGGCTCGCATTCGGAATAAAGAAATTGGCTTCGTCTTTCAGACCTTCAATCTGCTCGCCCGCGCCACCGCGCTTCACAACGTGGAATTGCCGCTGATCTATGCTGGCGTACCTTCGGATGAGCGGGTTCAGCGCGCGAAGGATGCGTTGACATCAGTCGGCATGGAATCCCGTATGATGCACAAGCCGAACGAACTTTCCGGAGGTCAACGGCAGAGAGTTGCAATCGCCCGCGCCCTGGTGAATCGCCCATCCATCATTCTAGCCGACGAGCCAACCGGAAACCTTGACTCGCAGACCGGCAACGAAATCATGGCATTATTTGATCGTCTGCAAGCTGAAGGAAATAACATCATCGTTGTAACTCACGAGCACGACATTGCGGAATATGCGCACCGCGTCGTTTACATCAAGGACGGGGTGGTGGAACGCGACGAGGTCAGCCAGAAAAGGGTTACGCCGATCACCTAGGGTGAATTGCTCCTAGTTTCCCCAGTCAAATCTTAGCGATGGTGAGCACCCTAATCCAACAGTTCTCACAGTTGTGGTGCCTTGATTGTGTCCCGTCACGGCTGGCAAAATGGCAAACTTTAGGTTCCCATCGCTATCCGTCCTTGTCTTGACCGTATGTTTTTCACCATAGGATTCGCCGTCAAAAGACACTTCGGCGTTGGCCGGGAATCCACTTCCGCTAAAGAAGGCTACTTCGAATCGAGGGAGGAGGCGTTCGACGCTCAGCGTACATCCCTTATCCGTGGCCGTGATCGGGTCGGGCACAATCACAATTGCGACTCTGTAGTCTTGAGAGACCAATGCAACCCGGTAGGGCTCTCCTTTGACAGGGTTGAAGGCAAAACCGATAGGATCATCCTTCGCCGATGGGTCTCCGCACTGCTCTGGTGTTCTTCCCGCGCACATCGCGATCCCATCTTTTCCAAGGCTAATACCCTGCATTGCCGTTGACGGTTTCGCCTGCGTAACAGGCCAGGTGACGTATGAGTAAAGCCTATCGTGAGGCAGCCCCGAGACGTATAGGTAATACTGGACCACCGATCCCTGACGCTCGACCTCCTCGACCCGAACGGACGCGCCGGGACTGGACAACTTCGTTTTCCACGCAATGTGCCCCTTTACGAGAGATTGGGTGATCTCGTTTGCCCGTGCTTCCTCGTCAGTTTGGCCAAACATGAGAGTCGCGCAGCATAAAATTAGGAACGCTACTCTTGCAGCGGGTGCGAAAAAGATTCTCATTCGGATTCACTCTATCTGATAAATCCTCACTTACAAAGGCCAGCCGAGCAAGCTCGGCTTGGGACCGCCGAACTGGCGCTGTCACAGCCTGTGCAGTTTAAGCACCTGCACCCGGCTTTTCAAATCCCAGCCGGATCACTTCTGCCGTGTCGGCAGGAAGTGAGAGTTTCGCCGCTTCTTCTTCCGTAAACCACTGCGCGCGATCGCAATCGCTGCCAGCTTGCAAATCCCCTGAGATCCACTTGCAAAGATAGTCAATCAGCACGTAGTGATAGAGAATTCGCTCGTTGTTGTCCAGAATCACGCGATCGTAGACATTCAGCAGCCCGGCTGGCTCAACGACAAGGGTGGTCTCCTCCATGACTTCCCTTCGGACTGCATCAGTAACAGTTTCTCCAAGTTCAAGCGCTCCTCCGGGAATAGACCAGTCGCCGATAAACGGATCATGACCGCGCTTGACCAGAGCGACCCGGCCATTCTCGATAATGATTGCGCCCACCCCGACAATCGGCGCTTCTGGATATTCGCGTTTCATAGATTTAGACAGCCTACTCGATTTCGGGCTTCATCCCGAAACCCCGCGCATTCACGACGCGGAACGTGTAGTTTCGCGCGGAGCCGCGTTTGCGACAAAGACTCGCGAGCGCTTCATGGACGCGCCAACCAAAGCACCTCAATGCGACGGCCCAGCTTCTCGAAGTCCCGGTCGGAGGTAACGAGAATAGCTTGGCGCATCTCCGCCAGGGCCGCGGCAAGGCAGTCTACGTAAGGCATTTTGTAACGCGCCTTGAATTCCCCTGCCTTTAGCGATTGTTCCAGATCAACGGCGACGGCTTCGATTGGAAGCCGCGAAAGATTGGCAATCGCATTGCGCGCACTCTCCTCGCCGCGCTCCTGCCATGAGTGATAAAAAACCTCTCCCCAATTCAATACCGACATGAGAAGGCTGGTTTCCTCCCGAAAAGCATTCTTTAACAATCGTCCTACCCGGTCAGCTCCGGGTCCGTCCTCCAGGTAATCGAGCACAGCATTGGCGTCAAGGACATACGTCTTACTCATGTGGCCAGCTGTTCTTCTCGATTCTGTGCTCACGTTCTCGCGCCGCGACCAATGACGTTTTACCCTTGCAACTTCCTCTTACGCTGTCAATAAATGCTTCGTTTATGGGTTGAAGGACCAAGTGATTCTCTTCACTCTCAATGGCCAAACGGGTGCCTGTTTTAAGGCCCAGTTTTTCCCGGAGCGCTGCTGGAATTACGATCTGTCCTTTGGAGCTAACCGTAGTAAAGTGAGATTGCATATGGCTTACATCATATCACAATGTAAGATCATAGGCGGAGCGGCGAGCAGGGCGTTCATCTGCGGGTGTTGGCTCCGCAACCGGTGAGTTAGCGCTCACCTGCCCAGACGAGGGCGTCCTTCGACTTCGCTCAGGACAAGCATGGCCCTACGTGGTTCGGCCTTGACGGGGCGAACAGTTTGCGAAAATAGAAATTGCGTTTAGAATGGGATTCCCATGTCCCTTTCCTCGACAGTCCCCTGTCTGCCAGCGCTCGATTGGGCCCATCCCCTGGTTCGCGACTGGTTCGTAGCTCGCTTCGGCACTCCGACCGAGCCTCAGGAACAAGGATGGCCGCACATTCTTGCTGGGCGCACTACGCTGATTTCAGCACCGACTGGCTCCGGAAAGACGCTTGCAGCCTTTCTCGCTTGCATTGATCGGCTCGTGCGCAAAGCCTTGGCAGGCGATTTGCAGGATCGTACTGAAGTGCTCTACGTTTCGCCGTTAAAAGCTCTTGGCAATGATATTCAGAAGAATCTCGAAGTCCCGCTGGGCGAGATTCTTCAGATGGCAGGAGATCGCGGCCTCCTAATGCCGCAGATTCGCACTGCCGTTCGCACCGGGGATACCCTCATGCCGGAGCGTCGTGCCATGCTGAAGCGGCCTCCGCATATTTTGGTCACGACCCCGGAGTCGCTTTACATCCTGTTGACCGCTGAAAAGAGCCGCGCGATTCTGCGCGATGTCGAAACCGTTATCGTGGACGAAATCCACGCCGTAGCCGATGACAAACGCGGAGCCCATTTAACGCTTTCATTGGAACGGCTCGAAGCTCTCGCTAAACGTCCTTTAGTTCGCATTGGACTTTCGGCCACTCAAAAGCCCATCGAAGAAATTGCGCATTTCCTGACGGGTAGTTCTCGTCCCGCGCCGGTCATCGTGAACGTCGGCCACAAGCGCAAGCTCGACCTCGCTATCGAAGTTCCTGGCAGCGAATTGGGAGCGATCGCGACCAACGAAATGTGGGACGAGATCTACAACCGTCTGGTAGAACTCGTGGAGCAGCACCGCTCGACTTTAGTGTTCGTTAATACGCGGCGGCTCGCCGAGCGCCTCTCGCACCATCTTGCGGAACGGATCGGGGAAGACAAAGTTGCAGCGCACCATGGAAGCCTGTCGCGCAAGTTACGCCTCAGCGCGGAGAACAAACTCAAGGAAGGCAAAGTTAAAGTACTGGTCGCCACCGCATCCCTCGAACTCGGCATTGATATTGGCACGGTTGATCTGGTTGTCCAAATCAGTTCTCCGCGGGCAATTGCGGCCGCTTTGCAGCGCGTTGGACGCTCCGGACACTGGCGCGGCGCGATTCCCAAGGGGCGCTTCTTCGCCACAACGCGAGATGAGCTTCAGGAATGTGCTTCGCTGGTGCGAGCCATCAAGCACGGCGATTTGGATCGCATTATCATTCCCGACTCGCCCCTGGATATTTTGGCGCAGCAGATTGTTGCGGCGTGCGCGTCAAGTGGAAATGCTGTCGAGCCTCGCTCGACTGGGCAGTCGGAGGCCGCTGTCCCTACGCAATCTCTCCAGCAGGCGAGCGATGGATGGGACGAAGACGAACTCTTCGCGCTTGTGCGGCGTGCTTATCCCTATAGAAATCTTTCGCGAGAAATCTACGATTCCGTTCTCGAAATGCTTTCTGAAGGCATGGCGGCGCGACGGGGCCGCTATGGCGCGTACCTGCATCGGGACCGCGTGAATCGCAAGCTGCGAGCGCGACGCGGAGCGCGTCTTGCCGCGATCACCAGCGGTGGAGCAATCCCCGAGACCGCGCTGTTTACCGTTGTCTTGGAACCAGAAGGAACTGTCGTCGGGACTCTCGATGAAGATTTTGCCGTAGAGAGCAACGCCGGCGACATCATGCTGCTGGGAAATACTTCCTGGCGCATTCGGCGAGTGGAAGGCAAATCCGGACGGGTCATCGTCGAAGACGCTCATGGCGCTCCGCCCAGCGTTCCTTTCTGGCGTGGCGAAGCGCCCGCGCGCACAGAAGAATTATCTCTGCACGTTGCTGATTTCCGCCGACAGATCAGTGAAATGCTACCAAACACTTCGCCTGTCGGGCTTTCTCCAAGTCAACCGGAGGTTGCAGCGACCATAGCCTGGTTAAAAGAAGAATGTGGACTCGATGATTCCGGCGCCGAGCAGGCCATCCAATATGTACTCGAAGGCCGCGCCGTCTTGGGTACGGTCCCAACTCAAGATACGGTGATTGCCGAGAGATTTTCGACGAGGCGGCGGAATGCAGTTGGTAATCCACGCGCCTTTCGGAGGCCGCATCAACAAAGCCTGGGGACTGGCTCTCCGCAAGCGCTTCTGCCGGAGTTTTAATTTCGAATTGCAAGCCGCCGCCACCGACAATGGACTCAATATCGCGTTAGCCGAGCAGCACAGTTTTCCTTTGGCCGATGTTTTCCATTTTCTCAATGCTGAAACCGTAGAGGAAGTGTTGATACAAGCGGCATGTACTTCTCCGATATTTGCAACGCGCTGGCGATGGGACGCCAATCGTTCCTTAGCCTTGCTTCGTTTTCAGGGCGGCAAGAAAGTTCCACCACAAATCCAGCGTATGCGTGCGGACGATTTGCTCGCTTCTGTTTTCCCTGATGTGGCCGCCTGCCAGGAAAATATTGTCGGAGACATTCAGATTCCAAAGCATCCGCTGGTGGATGAAGTAATGAAAGATGTTCTCCACGAGGCAATGGACATTGATGGCCTGAAGAATTTGCTAAGCGGCATGGCGGACGGGCGAGTTCGCTGCGTCGCAGTGGATACACCTGTGCCGTCGCAATTCTCCCACGAAATTCTGAACGCCAATCCTTACGCTTATCTGGATGATGCACCGCTCGAAGAGAGGCGCGCCCGTGCGGTCGAGATGCGGCGGATTCTTCCGGAATCGGTGCTTGAGGAGGTCGGAAAACTCGATCCCGCGGCCATCGCCCAAGTGCGCGAAGAAGCGTGGCCGGATGTGCGCGACGCCGATGAATTGCACGATGTGCTGCATACCCTCATTGCACTACCTGTGAATTACGTAGGGGCGGACGCCATCGGTCGACCGGCTGAGCAAGGCTCGGCGCTGGATTCTGGCAAGCTTGCACTCGCCCCCCCGGATGGGGGCGTCCGGGGCTACGCGGCCGATGCCCATTCTCAATGGCAGATATATTTCCAATATTTGCTCGACCAGGGGCGCGTTACAACAGCTATCGCCGCGGGGCGCGGATATTGGGTTACGGCCGAACGGGCAAAGTCGTTCAACCTGCTTTTTCCCGATGCGAACTTCACGCCGCAGCCTGCGGAAATTGATGGGCAGCTTGCGTCTCGTGAAGATGTATTGCTTGCACTCGTCACTGGATGGATGTCGCACATCGGTCCCGTCTCGGCGCATGAGCTTTCGGCATTGATCGGGCTTTCTTCTTCTGAAATTGACCAAGCCCTGCTTCGCATGGAGGCCAGCGGTGCGATTCTTCGCGGAAGGTTTACCGATAATCCATCGCGTGCGGGGGCGGGGTCGCCCGCGCCACACCAGCCAGATCTCGAATGGTGTGACCGCCGTTTGCTGGCTCGCATTCACCGCCTAACAGTTGCCACGCTTCGCAAACAAATCCAGCCCGTGACCTCTGCGCAATTCATGACCTGGCTGTTGCGCTGGCAGCATCTTGCCTCGGGTTCGCAAATGCAAGGCGAACGCGCGACACTCGAAGTGCTGCGGCAGTTGCAGGGATTCGAAATCCCGGCGAATGCATGGGAACGCCACGTGCTCGCGAGACGCATTGCGAACTACGATCCAAAGTGGCTTGATCAGCTATGCCTGACCGGGGCCGTGGGATGGGGGCGTCTATCGCCGCATCCCGCGACCATTGATTATGGGCCTGAAGCAAAATCGAACACGGATTCTTCTGATGCTCCACAAAGAACGCGCCGCGTAATTCCCACAAGTGTTGCGCCAATCACGTTTTTTGTTCGCGAAGATGCGGACTGGATGTCGCCGCATAACCCGGCAAGCGCCGATCCTAATGCGCGGGGTTTGAGCGAGGGCGCACGGCAGGTGCTGGATTTTCTGCGTCACCGCGGAGCGTCGTTCTTCGCCGACATTGTTCGCGGAACGGAGAAACTGAAAGCCGAAATCGAGACCGCACTTTGGGAACTGGTTGCCGCAGGAGTTGTCACCGCCGATGGATTCGATAATTTGCGATCTTTGATTGATCCGAAACGCCGCGCTGGGCAAGGCAATGGCCGTAACACGCGCCCGCGCCACAGTTCTGGCCGATGGGCATTGCTCTATACCGATCACGCTGTTGAACGCAATCGCGCGGTGCAAGCCACCTGCTGGATGTTGCTGAAGCGTTATGGCGTGGTATTCCGCGACGTGCTGGCCCGGGAGACCAATTTGCCCAAATGGCGCGAGCTCCAGAGCGCATTCCGGCGATTGGAAGATCGCGGCGAGATTCGCGGCGGCCGTTTCGTGGACGGATTCATCGGCGAGCAGTTCGCTCTACCCGTCGCGCTGGAATCGCTTCGCGCAGCCCGCAAAATACAACCCGATGGTCAGGTCATCACAATTTCTGCCGCCGATCCATTGAATCTGGTAGGAATCCTTGTGCCCGGCGAGCGCATCCCCGCGATTTCGGGAAAGACTGTGAGCTTCCGCGATGGTGTCGCGCTCAGCGATGTCGCCGCGGGTTCCGTAGTGACATGGTCCAGCGCGATGATGCGCAGCGAGCCGGCTAAGTCGCCACCGAGACAAAAAAATCGGGAGCTCGATGAGGGGGTCTCAACGCTCCCGATTGGCTCCGTCGCGCAAGATTGCTGAAAGCGCTTCCCCGGTCGCTTTTGCTAACAGTGCCGTCAGCCTTTTAACATTCCGGCGTGTATCCCTGGGGATTTAACATTTTTGTTACGAAATCCGAACAGCGCTGCTATGTTGCCACAGCAAATACCGAACTGTTTGCGTAGCGTTAGCCTATCTAAGCAGTTACTAACAAAGGGCGAACGGGATTATCGAAAGCGGAGGGGCACACCTTCATCAGGATCGGGTGAAATCGAATCATTGCATAAAAAACGGTGCTTATACTATATCCGTGTCCGCTGCGCGTACAACGGCCACGGAATCGGCGGTCTTTTGGCCCGAGGGCTTCTAGGGAAGTTTCAGGTTAAACAGGACTGCGGGATCCACGTAAATGCCTTCCCACCTTACGGCGACGTGAAGATGAGGGCCCGTCGCCCGGCCAGTGCCTCCGCTTAGACCGATCAATTGTCCGCGCTTTACGTGCTCCCCTTCTTTAACTTTGAATTCCGAAAGATGCATGTAGATCGTCAGCAGGCCCTGGCCATGATCCAGCATTACGCAATTTCCTTCAAAAAACATGGGGCGTGCCACTAGAACCGTACCGCTGTTGACAGCGGAAACTGGAGTTCCATCGGGTGCCGCAAAATCAAGGCCTTGATGCATGCTCTGGACCTGGCCATTGAAAGTTCGTTGAGTGCCGAACACGTCCGAAACTCTCGCGCTCACTGGAGGGTCAAACTTTCCAGACCATTCCTTTAGCGGGTTCGCCGGTGTGCGGAATATTTCCTGCTTAAAGCTCTTGTCCTCCATGGCTTTTTTAAGTTGCTCGGGGTCGGGCTCCGTAAATTTCTTCGCCACGGTAATCGCGATGCTTTCATACGACCCGCGCGCGACAGCAATCTTCCGCAGGAAGGTAATCTTCGTTCTATGGACAGTAACCCCAGTCAGTTTGAGCGGATACAATCCCTCTTTCGTTTCTAGACTGACGCCCGCAATGCCATACCACTTTTTTTTATGGGAATCGAACGAAAAATAGACCTCGTGGTCCAGCCACTTTCCGTGAAGAGATTTCAGGTGGACGGGCGCGGCGACTTGAAACACGATCGGAGAGCCATTCACCAGGTGCGCAGGCTGCCATCGAACCGACCAGGTCTCCTGCGCTGTAGCGGCCTGAAGCAAAAGAAAACCGCTCAATAAGAGAACGAGAAGAATCGTGACGACTCTCAAAACAGTACGCACGAAATCAGACTAGCATTAAACTTGGAGAAATTTACGGGTCGCCGCAACGTTCCAAAATCTCGCCTTCCAGCTATGCTAGTATTTTCGCTTCCCCGCGGATATACATGCAACGCATCCTTAGGGACCCTAATTACCATCCAAGTTCTTTCGAAAATTAGGGAAGCAGAATGACAATGAAAGATACTTTGGGAGTGTTGTTGGCCGGAGGAGCTGGGGAGCGGCTTTATCCGCTCACTCGCGATCGCGCCAAACCTGCCGTCACTTTCGGCGGCATGTATCGCATCATTGATATCACTCTTTCCAACTGCATCAACTCCGATCTTCGCCGGGTTTACATCCTCACTCAATATAAGGCGCTGTCTCTGAACCGCCACATCCGCGAGGGCTGGAACATCGTTGGCCGCGAAATGGGAGAATTCATCGAGGTGCTCCCTCCCATGAAGCGGGTCAGCGATCAGTGGTACCAGGGCACGGCCGACGCCGTGTATCAAAATATTTATTCCATCGGGTCCGAGCAGCCGCGCCATGTTTTGATTCTCTCCGGCGATCACATCTACAAAATGAATTACGGCCGCATGTTGAAACAACACAACGATTCGGGCGCTGATGTCACGCTGGCCACAATTCAGGTTGATCCCGAGGAGGTTGCAAGGTTCGGTGTGGTGGACGTTGACCGCGACTATCGCGTGGTCGGATTTTTGGAAAAGCCCAAGCAGACCGATCTGCGCTCGCCCTACAACCCTTCCAAGGTTTCCGCGTCAATGGGCATTTATATTTTCAATACGGATGTGCTCATTCCCGTTCTGCTCAAAGACGCCGAGGACGAGCACTCCAGCCATGATTTTGGTAAAGATATTTTGCCGAAAATGATGGACGATTATCGCGTTTACTCCTTCGATTTCGTAGATGAAAACAAGAAGGAAGCGCTTTATTGGAGGGACGTTGGAACGCTGGAGGCCTACTACGAGGCGAATATGGATATCGTCTCGGTCTCGCCAGTGTTCAATCTATACGACTCACAGTGGCCGATTAGAACTCATCAGCGGCAGTATCCCCCCGCGAAGTTCGTTTTCGCCGAAGCGGGACGCACCGGGCAAGCACTGGATTCCATCGTCTCGGCCGGATGCATTGTTTCCGGTAGTTCCGTTCGTAACAGCGTGCTTTCTCCGGACGTCCGCGTAAATTCCTACAGCGACATTGATGCCAGCATTTTGTTCTCTCACGTCAACGTCGGACGGCATTGCCGCATTCGCAACGCCATCATTGACCGCGACGTGCATATTCCGGAGGGAACGACAGTTGGTTACGACCCCGAAGCCGACCGCCAGAAATATTTCGTGACCGAAAGCGGCATCACCGTCGTCACTCGCGATTACTCGCTGTTTGAAAATCCTGTGACCGTGGATTACTTCACCAGCGAGTAAGGTCGCCCCTTCCGCCCAGCAAATTGTCGTCCTGAGCGCAGCATAGCTTCGCAACGCGAAGCTATGCGAAGTCGAAGGACCCCTACTTTACAAATACTCGTTACTTGCATTTATCAACTAACAGGGAACCAAGAAAGTACGAGGCTCAATACGTCGTCGAAGTCCGGCGTTCAATCGCCGATATGACGACATGCCCGCGTTCGGGCACGGCCTCAAAGAATATTCGCCAATTCCCCACACGTCGGCGAAACCCTGGAAGGCCCTGCAGCTTGCGAATGTCACCTTGAAAGGATCCCGCTGCATTTCATCAAGCGCAGCTAGCATCCGATTGCGGTCCTTCGCCGAAACGCTCTTAAGTGACTTTCTTGCGGGCCCGGCGAGGACGACTGTCCATTCCATCAACAAACTCCCCGAGCGTGACGAAGTCGCCACGCCGATAGGCGTTCGTTCCGCGACGATAAGCCCGAGTCTCCGCGGCGGTGGGCCGCTCGCCGGGTACCGTAGAAAGGTAAACCCTCAGTGCCTCGCGCACCAGTTCTGAGCGCGTACGCTGCTCAATCTTCATGACCTTTTCGACCTGCTTCGCCATCGCCGGCGGAAGGGACACGGTAACCGTAATTGTTTCCCTCATCAGTATGACTTTGTCATACTTAGTAATATAAGTCAAAGTCCATTCTGTATCCTTACGCTCCACGCTTCGTCTTCAACTCCCCCAGCAACTGCTCAATGCGGTCTTCTTTTTCCAGCGCAGCAAGCCGGTCCTCCACGTCGTCTGCGGCCATCTCCGACTTGGCCTGGCTGGAGGCCTGCGAGTGTGCGACCTTATGTTTCATTCGATCAAACGCGGCGCCACTTGATCCGTTGCCGGAAGCCATCTTCGCATCGCTGGCCTTCGATACCGCCCGCGCCCGCCGGTGTTGTGCGATGAGCAGATCAGCTTTGGCTTGCGCCTCGGTGAGCTTTTGCTCCAGTTGGCGTAACGCGGTCTTTAAATTTTCGACCTGCGCCTTTTGATCGGCGACCTGCTGGGCATAGCCTTCACTGAGATCGCGATAGCTTTCGACTCGCTGGAGCGCGGCCCGCGCCAGGTCGTCCTGCTTCTTATCAACGGCAAGTTCGGCCTTGCGCATCCACTCCGCAACTTTGTCTTCGTTTTCTTTGCGTTTCTTGTCGAGCAAGTGTTGATCCGCGATGGCAATCGCCACCTGCGTCTTAACCTGCAAGAACTGATTCTGCATGTCGAGAATGACCTGCTTGATCATTTTTTCGGGATGCTCGGCCCGGTCAACCAGATCGTTAATGTTCGCTCGAACTAATGTGGATACTCTCTCTAGTAGTGCCATATGCGACTCCTTTCAAAAAAACTCTTAGCTAAAATCCCTGTTACCTCTTCTGTGATGGATCTGCTCGTTCTGCTGTTCGGTTGCCCATCCCAGTACCAACGAGCAGGCCTATTCCGGATCCAATTGCCAGGCACGGCCCTATTTGTCCGACCGCGGCTCCTATCGCGGCTCCAATTGCTACCCCAATCGCGATGCCCAATCCTACGGAAACTTGTCTGTGAGCCATGTTTAATCTCCTATTTGGATGTGACCTGAAAGTCTTACTTGCCCTCGCCATTTGCGGGTGGAAGAACTTCAGGCGGCTTCGGCCCTTTATCCCCGATCATCCGCACCTTGCCAAGCAATTCGCTCATGCTCATCCCTGACAGCGTTTCAAAAAGCGCCGGTACTTGCGCTGCCATCTTTGTGAGGTCGCCAGTGATCTTGTTCAGTCCAGCCGCATCACCGTTGCCGGTTGAAACAACGGTGATCTTGTCCACGTTCGCCAGCGGACTGGCCAACGCTCTGACAATTTCCGGCATGCTGCTAAAGAGCTTGTCAATGACAGCTGCCTGGTTGTACTCCTGAAAGGCCTCGGCTTTCACGTTCATTGCCTTTGCTTCCGCTTCGCCTTTCTTGAAGATGATCTCGGCTTCCGCTTCGCCCTGTGCGCGAATGGAAGACGCGTGGCCTTCGGCTTCGGCGATCAGGCGCTGCTTTTCAGCTGCGGCCAAGGTCTCGATGCGTTGACGCTGAATCTCAGCCTGCTTGAGTACCGTCGCGATAAGTTCCTTTTCGACGCGATTGATCTCGGCTTCCTGCACTTTGACCTGTTGCTCTTTCTCCACTTGTTGCACCTTCACCTGCTCGGCAATCACTTGCTGTTGCATGATGTTGGTTTGAATGTCGTAGGCTTTGTCCGCCTGCGCCTGCTGACGCTTCGTTACTTCGAGGAATTGCGCCCGCTTAACTTCGAGGTCGCGCTGCGATTCAGCCTGCTTCGCCAGCGAAAGAGTTTCCGCCAGGACTCGCTCCTGATCGGCCTGCGCTTTCGCGACGGCCGATTCGCGTTGCGCCAGCGCACGCTTGATCGCCGTGTCGCGATCCGCTTCCGCCGTGGCCACGTCGGCATCGCGCTTGATGCGGGCGACGTCGGGCTTGCCCATGTTGGTGATGTACTCGTTTTTGTCGCGGACTTCTTTGATGGTGAACGAAATTACTTCGAGCCCCATCTTGTTCATGTCCTCAGCGCATGTCGAACGCATGCGGTCGGAGACCATCTCCGGCTGCTTCACGATTTCTTCAACAGTAAGCTGGCCGATAATTCCGCGCAGATGGCCTTCCATCACAAGGCGGATCAAGCCCTCGCGCTCTTGATCGGTCTTGGTCAGGAACTGTTCGGATGCGGTCAGAATGGATTCCATGTCGGACTTCACCTTGATTTGAGCGACGGCCTCAACCGTTACCGCGACGCCTTGCTTGGTATATAGGTCCTGCTGAGGCGCGACATCGAATGACATCAACTCGAGAGAAAGTTCGCGGCAAATCTGAACCATCGGAAACACCAGCGTGCCGTGACCTTTCACCACGCGAGTTCCGCCGAGGCCGTACACGATGAGTGCCTCGTGGGGTCCCGCTTTGCGATACAGCCGCGCCATCCCGCTCATCAGCAGCAGAATGACCATCACTCCGAGTCCAACAAATATCCAAATCTCTACCATGCCCGACAAGCCGAACATATAAGCCTCCTTTTAGGACTGGCGAGGACGCCCGTCCTTCTCCATCGAAATCATTTAGTGCGCGAACTGTTTAATGACATCGAGATCATGAATTAGCCGCTGCGGATCGCGATGTCCTAAAAAAACTTCGCCATTACTCATCTTGATGCGGACTCCCTTGTTACCCCAAACGTAAGCGCGGCAGTTCCCGAGGCCGCGAATGCCGTAGCCTCCCCATACATGCCAGCGGCCAATGCCATACTCGCGAATTTGGCTGAGGGGAATTGACTGCAAACGGTAACCGAAAGTTCGGATTTCAAGTCCAGCGTTCGTGAAAATGTAGTGGAACCCGTTCCATGCGAGGATGGCGGCCAAAAGCAGAACCACCGCGCCTATACCCAGTCCAATTCGCAGCCCGGAATTATGCGAGATAGCGATTACTACCGACTCGACGACCGCTGGCGCCGCGAGGACCAAACCCCAAACACGAGAGGCATGAACTTCTTCCGCAAGAACATTGCTGGGCGGTAGGTTCTCTCCGCGCTTTGTAGCCAGAATGCCCACCACCAATGCCGCCGACGCGATACCAACCGCGAAAAGAACTGGCCACGGACGCACCGGATTTCCATGCAGGTTGTAGCTAATGATGGATTCGTTCGCATAAACCAGCACTCCCACCAGCACATAAGAGAATCCAAGCATGGCCCAGGAAAACGCCTCGCTCCTTCGTATTTGCGTGAGAACGGCGGTGAACACTACCACCATGATGGTCGGGACGACGAGGCCGAACCTCAGGGATTGTTCGGGCGTCATCCAGCCGTTGGCGTGGCCGGCCGCGTCGAAATGCGTGGCCAGTCGCGCGGGCAAGCGATCCCATGCCATCCAGTAGCTCAAACCGATTGCAGGCGGCGCCAGCCACATTGTCCCGATTAATGTTTTCCACCATGCGCGATTCATAATTCCTTTTACGTTTGAACGCCCGTCTCGTCGCCCTCAATCGCGCTAAGTTCTTCGCCGGACAGTTCGCTCCACAATTTGACGTATGCGATTCCCTTCTCGTAGCGGGTGACGACCACTTCGGTTCCTTTGGCAATGCCATTGCCATCCTCGGACCGCGCTCCACACGTACGGCGAGTCCCTTCCTGGGAGTAAATAATTTCTCCCGTGCCGCCCGTGCGAATCGAAACTGATGTTCTTCCCAGCACGCCGCACATTTCGAAGTCAGCGGGATCCAGGTTTTCATCCTCGGAAGTCAAAACTCGAATGAGGAATTGAAAAATAATAGCCGCTCCAACCAGGCCGGCCAAGATCGAAAACCCTAGCCCGGCTAAAAACCAAAGCGAGGAATATCTGGTAAGCAGGTATCCCGTGCCGCCGAACCACGCGAGAAACGCAGTTAGCGTCACGAAGTTGAATGCGGAAACATGACCTGAATGGGAAGCGTTCCCGGCTTTCCCAATGCCGGCGCCGTGTCCGGCATGCACAATCGGACCGCCTACATGCGCATGAGGGAAATGAGGCAGATGAAAGTGCCAGCGGCTTCCACCGCCTAATATGGAAACCAGGCTGAAGGCAATCCCCACCACGAAACAAACGAGATAAAAATCCGCCCATGTCATAGCGAGCACCCCTCTCTCGTAGTCATCCTCTGTTCCGGCCTCAACGTTTCGATCAGTCGGCCCGCCAGTCCTGGCGTGTCCAGGATTGCGCCCAACAACAAAAAACAACGGCGCGTGTCCTCTTCGCGAGCCAGTTTAATCATCACTTCGCTTACCTCGCGATCGCTCGCAAAACGCTCCGCCCCATGCAACAACCACACGTCAAGCTGCCCTTCCGTAGTTCGAAGATCAGAAATCAATTCCGTGTGATAACCCTCTGGATCATCCACCAGAAATCCGGGATGAACTTTAAAAAACTTCGCCAGCACGCCCCGAGTAGATTGCGTCATATGCGGACGGCTTCCGCTCTCGATCTGCGACAAATAAGACTGGCTGATGTTCTTGCCTTTCTCTTTCCGAATGGCGTGCACCAGTTCAAGCTGAGTCAGAGGGCGACCCAAGCCCCGCAACGATCCCTCTACTTCCCGCAGATATCGAATTTTTTCTCCCTGCTTCATATCGCTTATCGAGATAATAATATTGCATATTGCAATGTGTCAAGATGGAGAATTCATAGCCCTTTCAATGGGTTAGCCGTAAACGAGTTCCACCGTGGCTCGAATCTCCTCTAAAATGGCGCCTTGGCATCCCGCTCCGAACTCGATCGCTTGCTCGTCGTCCTGGTATCCACCCGCAATCCGCTTAACATTGGCGCTGCCGCTCGCGCCCTGAGCAACTTTGGGTTCCGTCACCTGCGCGTCGTCAATCCCTATGACCCGGCATTTCGCGAGGCACGTTCCGCGGTGGGCGCTTCGAGCGTGCTCACCAAAGCCAAAACATTCCCAAGCGTCGCAGAGGCAGTTGCGGATTGCGTTCTCGTGGTCGGCACGACGGCTGGTCGCAACCGCGACCTCGAACATCCATTGCGCCGGTTGGAATTTGGTTCTCGCGCCATCCGCAAGCAACTCGCATCGGGACGCGTCGCGCTTCTTTTCGGTTCGGAAAAGCGAGGACTCTCAAATCACGACCTGAGCTACTGTCATTGGCTGATGCAAGTCCCAACCAGCGAACAGAATTTTTCCATGAACCTTGGGCAAGCGGTGGCAGTCTGTCTCTACGAACTCATACGAGATTTGAAGGCAGCGACGAAGGCTGAAAAGCTCAAGCTGGCGAGCGCTCGCGACTTCGAGCGAATCACGGATTTGCTTCTCGAAACGATGCGCGCCAGCGAATATTTAAAGCGCCGTCCCATTGCCGACGTGGATGAAAGAATTCGCCGCATGGTTCGCCGACTCAAACTTCCGGAACGCGATACAGTAGCTTGGCTCGGAATTCTGCGGCAGATTTTATGGAAGTTGCAATCGAAAGAGAGATCAATCAATCTTTAAGCTGTCGCGAACGTCAGAGTATCGCGAACGATGGAGCAGTCGCCGAAAGGAAAACAACTATGTCTGATTCAATCAACAGAGAAATTACGCGGAGAGGATTCTTAGCGAAAGCCGGCGTGGGTCTGGTTGCAGCGAATGCCTCGCAAGCATTCCTTGGACGCTCGTTTGCGCAACTCATCGTTCCCGAGCCTCCGGGAAAGAAGATGGGGTGGGCCATCGTCGGCCTCGGCAGTCTGGCAATCAACCAGATTCTGCCGGCTTTCGCCAAGTGCGAACAGTCCAAGCCGGTTGCGTTTGTCAGCGGTCATCCCGACAAGGCGAATAAACTCGCGCTGCGGTACGGGGTGAATCCGAAAAATATTTACAACTATCAGAATTACGATTCCATCAGAGACAACCCTGAAGTTGACATCATCTACGTCGTTTTGCCAAACAGCATGCACGCGGAATACACCATTCGCGGACTTCAGGCCGGCAAGCACGTCCTGTCGGAAAAGCCCATGGCCAACACGCCTGCTGATTGCCAGGCGATGATTGATGCTGGCCGCAAAGCCAATCGAAAGCTGATGGTCGCTTACCGCTGCCGTTATGAGCCATTCAATCAGGAGATGATCAGAATGGCGCGCTCCCAGGAACTGGGACAACTCAAAGTTTTCCTCGGCGACACTGGCTTCAAGATCGGCGATCCCACGCAGTGGCGCCTGAAGAGAGCGATGGCTGGCGGCGGTTCGCTGATGGACATTGGCATCTACAGCCTTCAGGCGGCGCGCTACATTTCGGGAGAAGAACCAATTGAGATCAACGCCATGAGTTACAGCACGCCCGGCGACGTGCGGTTTAAAGAAGTAGAAGAAACAATCACGTTTCAATTGCGTTTTCCGAGCGGCGTGCTCGCCAACTGCACCTCAAGCTACGGCTATTCCGGACAGGCCCGTTTTCGTGCAGTGACAACCGATGGCTGGTTCGAACTGGAGCCTTCCATGTGGTATACCGGCAACCGCATGCGCGTGAACCGCGGAAATTCGCTGGCGGAGATTACCATCCAACCAAAGGATCACTTCGCATCAGAAATGGACCACATGTCGCAGTGCGTGATGAACAACAAAGAACCGCTGACGCCGGGAGAAGAAGGGCTGCGTGATTTGAAACTGATTACCGCAATCTACGAGGCGGCACGATCAGGCAGGACGGTAAAAGTATAGCCGCCGGTTAGGTTGGGCTCGAAATACGCGACCCTATGGGAGTCTGGGCCCCGATTTGTCCTACTAAGGACAGGAGAACGAGGAAGGTGTAACAATCACGCCACCTCGCTGTTGCTACGCTGGCGCTGGGCGCTCTCCGCCCTTTACCATGCCGGGTCGTCCCGGCTCCGGCTTTAACACCTGCTGTACGCCGCCATCGTCTGATTTCGGCGGAGGAATGACCTTCGGCAACTCTCGTCCTTCAATGATCAACTTAATTTCATTGGCGTCGAGGACTTCGCGTTCAAGCAGTGCGAGCGCAATCCGCACTAGAGTATCGTTATTCTCCCCGAGAATGCCCTTTGCCGTGTTATAGCCCTGGCCGATCATGCGGCGCACTTCGTCGTCAATCTTGATAGCCGTGGCTTCGCTGTAATCGCGATGCTGCGCGATCTCGCGGCCCAGGAATATTTGTTCTTCCTTCTTCCCGAACGTGAGCGGTCCGAGATCGCTCATGCCAAACTCGCAAACCATTTTGCGCGCCAATTCCGTGGCTCGCTCGATGTCATTGCCGGCACCGGTGCTCATCTGGTTGAGAAACATTTCTTCGGCGATGCGTCCACCCATCATAATGGCAATTTCAGTTTCGAGATATTCCTTAGTGTAGTTGTGCTTGTCATCAATGGGTAATTGCATGGTCACGCCCAAAGCCATGCCACGCGGAATGATCGTCACTTTATGCAGCGGGTCCGAATTCGGCAGCTTGGCCGCGACCAATGCGTGTCCCGCTTCGTGATAGGCGGTGACCTTCTTTTCCTCTTCGGTCAGGATTAGCGACTTGCGTTCCACTCCCATTAAAACTTTGTCTTTGGCGAGCTCGAAGTCGTACATGAGCACGGCCTTGCGGTTTTGGCGCGCGGCGCTCAACGCGGCTTCATTTACCATGTTGGCAAGATCGGCCCCAGAAAATCCAGGTGTGCCGCGAGCAAGCACGGAGAGATCAACGTCATCCGCCAACGGAATTTTACGGGTGTGAACTCGCAAAATTTCTTCCCGCCCACGAACATCAGGACGATTCACTACCACGCGGCGATCAAAACGCCCCGGCCGCAACAATGCTGGATCCAACACGTCTGGACGGTTCGTCGCAGCCATCAGAATGACGCCTTCGTTCGACTCGAATCCGTCCATTTCGACGAGCAATTGATTTAATGTCTGCTCACGTTCATCGTGCCCGCCGCCAAGGCCGGCTCCTCGATGACGTCCAACTGCGTCAATTTCGTCAATAAAGATGATGCACGGAGCATTTTTCTTGCCCTGTTCGAATAAATCGCGCACCCGGCTGGCTCCGACGCCAACGAACATCTCGACGAAGTCTGAACCTGAAATAGAAAAGAACGGAACGTTTGCCTCACCCGCGACCGCTCTTGCCAGCAAAGTCTTTCCCGTTCCCGGAGGCCCAACAAGCAATACGCCCTTGGGAATTCTTCCGCCCAGCTTCTGAAACTTCTGAGCCTCACGCAGAAATTCAATAATCTCTTTTAACTCTTCTTTTGCTTCTTCTACGCCTGCCACGTCCTTAAAAGTGACTTTCTTCTGCTGCATGGAGAGCAGTCGCGCCCGGCTCTTGCCGAATGAAAGTGCCTTGTTGCCCCCTGTCTGCATTTGGCGGATCATGAAGAACCAAAGCAGCGCAAGCAAGCCAAGGGGCGCAAGTTGATAAAGCCACGCCCAACTGCTATTGCTCACGTCGTGGATTGTCATGGTAACGCCCTTAGCCTGGAGCGCATTGTAGATTTCGGGATAATTCGCAGGTTGCGTAGTGTGGAAGGCGGAGTTGTCGTGCAACTTACCGCGAACTTCCATGCCAGTGACGGAGACTTCTTTAACCTGTCCGTCATTCACATCCGACAAGAATTTAGAGAAATTGATCTCCGTATCTTTTGGTCCCGCATGGCTCGCGGTCACAACCTCGTAAAGCACCACCGCCGAAACCGCGATCACAAGCCAAAAGACGATCGTTTTTGCCGTTGAATTCACCTAATAACTCCTAAAATTGGGCTCCGCTCCAAATCATCCGGGAATGCTCACTTCTTTTAGATGCCATGGGAAGATTTTGGATAGGAAAATTCCCAGACTGCAATTCTAACGCTTCTTGAAGAAATAAAGAATGCTCTGGCATGGGTAACCAAAGTCATTAGGGCAGACTTCAGCTCGCAACGGCCAAATACGCGAGGTTTCGCGCAGTTTGCTCGGGAGACCCCAATCCATACCCAATCAAGAATGCCTCGTCCACCAGAAAGCCGAAATAGTCGGGCTGCAATTGCACCCGGCGCGCCGACTGGCGGTCCAAAAGGGTGGCGAGCTTCACGGATGCCGCCCCGCGCGCTCGCAAATCGCCCATTAGAAAATCTGTGGTCACTCCCGAGTGTACGAGGCCCTCCACTAAAAGAATGTGTTGACCGCGTATGTCAGGCTCGTGACTAAAAAATATTTCCAGCCATTCTCCGCGACCGTCGCTCTCCTGGCGATGATAAGTGGGCTTAATGAACTGGCAAATCAGCGGAACCTCAAGCGAGCGGACTAAATCCGCCACAAACATGAATCCGTTTTCGAGAACTGCCAGAACGTGTATGGTCTTGCCCTCGTAGTCGGCTGAAATTTGTCTCGCCATTTCGCGGACGCGCTTCTGGATCTGCTCAGCAGGGATCAAGGATTGCACTTTCTCTTTTTTGGTTTTGGCGTCCTGATTCATACGGTCAACTTACTTAGCTGGCAAGCTGGTTTCCTGAATAATCACAGCTTCTTTTTTGGGGTTCCGGGAACGTAGCGCCGTCGGAACTCGAAATCCCTCCACCCAAATGACCTCGTTACCGCTGACTACGATGGGTACGCGTTTTCGCTCCGTTCCATTGATGTGACGATCCTGTAGCAAATCCTTAATTTTCTTCGGAGACTTGGTGTGCTCAGGCCAAAACCGGTCGCCGGGCCGCCAATTTCTTACCCGGAGCTCTCTCGCGAGTAAAGAAGGATCAATCGCGTCATCGGGATTATACGCCGATTCAGCGGTTGGCCGGACCAGCAGAGCTTCGATCCATCTTCCCGCTTCTGGCACTCTGATTCGGCCCGGAACGGGCAGGCTGTATTCGTAATCCGAAATCGTTGAAGTATGCGACCGCTGTACCCGAATCCCACCTTTGCTCAATCTGGCCGTCCAGCCGCCCGGCAACATTGCGGATTGGGAATGCCCAACCCCTGACGCCAGTTGAAGAACAGACTCAACGTGTTTGAAATCCAGGGTGAAGCCCAGTGACTCTGCGAAGGCTCGAACCAGTCTCCTCTGAACAGCTTCTGGTTGTGCCGACAAAATGCGCCGTTCGAGAATTCCACCCGCGAGGTCGGAATCCACTGGCCTCATGACTTCCGGCAACAAATCCGCGATTTTCGCTGTCCAGTATTCTTCCTCCGCACGCGCAATTTCAGCAGTTTCGGCAAGGGTCTCGCGTACAGCAGGGTTCAAATTACGTTCAAGGCGCGGCAGGATGCCATGACGTACGACGTTGCGTGAATGACGCAGATCGCGATTGCTCTTGTCCTCGCGCCAGGCCTGGCCGAGTTCCTCAAGGTATAACGCGATATCCCGACGCCGGACGTCGAGAAGCGGACGGATAATAAATCTTTCGAGTTGAACTCCGTGACCCTCGTCTGCTGAAGCCGGCTCAACCCTTACCTTTGGATAAATCCCCCCAAGGCCTCGCGTTCCGGCGCCACGAACCAATTTCAAAAGCACCGTTTCCGCTTGATCATCCAGGGTATGGGCGGTTGCGATCCGATTGAATCTGGCATCGCGCGCTACGGTCAAAAAGAATTCGTAGCGCAATTCGCGCGCCGCAGCCTCGAGACTTAAACGCTTATCTTTCGCGTGACGGGCCACGTCACCGCTCGCACTAAAGAATTCCAACCCATATCGGCCGGACAATTCTCTTACGAAGTCTTCATCACTCTCAGAGTCGCTACCCCGCAACTTATGATTGAAATGGATAATTGAGATCAGAACACCGAGTTCCTCACGCAATTCAACCATTAGGCGAAGCAACGCGACCGAATCCGCCCCTCCCGAAACAGCCAGACCGACGCGATCTCCCGGGCTCAGAAGATTCCTGGTCCGAATGAATCTGGAAACGGCAGCGGCCAGCTTCTGCATGGGTTTATGGTACATCCTGGTGTCCCCTTGTGACTGTGTCCCTCGTGGTTAATTGGCCGAACAAACTGGCCATTAGCGTTACCCCCACTTGTTTGCGCGCACAATGCCGCACCGCTATACTGATAGACGACGCGTCCGGCGGTCCGCTTGCGGGGCGATTTCCCCGGACGAGGAGGTTCGTCTTCAGCAGTACCGGGGACCTAACGCGAGCTATCGCGACCGAAAGTGCGGCGCGGGAGAGGCTACCTGCTTCCTGGCTTCGCGGCATCGCTGAGAGTCTGTTCGCCACGATTTTCCCCTCCGAGTGTCGTCTCTGCAACGCCTTCCTAACGAATATTTCCCGGTTACCTGTTTGTGACGAGTGTGTTTCCGCTCTCACGCCCATGGAAGGGAAACTCTGTGCCATCTGCGGCGAGCGGTTGTCGCATGCGCAATCAATGTCACAGTCCAGTGAAGACATTTGTGAGATCTGCCGAAATGAAGCGCCCCCCTACGCGGCTGCTTTCGCATACGGAAGCTACGACACTCAATTGCGAGGCCTCATTCACCTGCTGAAATATGACAAGGTGCTGCCCGCAGCCGCCGTGTTGGGCGACAAGCTTGCCCAGGCCATTAAGCGTATGCAGGATCAAATGTCCGAGCGGATGCTTTTCGAAGGCCCGGCGCTTTTACTTGTCCCTGTTCCCCTGCACTCATCGAAATCCCGCGAACGCGGATTTAATCAGGCGGAATTGATAGCACGCGCTGCGGTAAAACATCCGGTTGCACAACGATTTGAACTCGGCACGCATTTGCTGAAACGCCGCCGGGTTACGGAATCGCAAATCGGTCTCACCCAAAATCAGAGAAGAGAAAATCTTCGCGGTGCATTTGTCGTCACTAAGCCCAGCGTCGTTTCGGGCAGGGAAGTACTCCTGGTGGATGATGTTCTCACCACTGGTACTACCGCCTCCGAATGTGCCCGCGTTTTGCGGCGTGCCGGCGCGAGCAAAGTTTGGGTTGCAACAGTCGCGCGAACGTTGAAAAAGAACGTATCAGCAGCAGAATTCATGCAGGGAATTCCGGCAACCATGGCGGGATAAAAACGAGCGGGAAACCGCAACGAGAAATCATCGAGAAGGTGCATGGCAGCAAAGTGGAACAATTCGGCGGCAGCTACCCGGACTTCAACCGTCCCGGCAGTGATCGTGGAGCCTGCGCCGGAAGGGAACGGCCACGCACTGCATGCGCCCGTGCTGGTTCTTAATACATCTTACGAACCGATTAATGTCTGCGCCGCGCGCCGTGCCATTGTGCTGGTCTTGAAGGGCGTGGCCATGACGGAAGAGGAAAACGGACACTTCTTGCATGCGGCTCGATTGGCGATTCGAGTTCCGTCTGTTATCCGGCTGCTCGAATATCGGCGTATTCCGCATCAGACGCGGGCGCTCTCACGCAAGAATATTCTGCTGCGAGATCGCAACACTTGTCAGTATTGCTGCGAACTTCTTCCGTCCGGGGATCTCACTTTGGATCACGTAATCCCGCGGTCACGAGGGGGCGCCTCTACTTGGGAAAACCTCGTGGCTTGCTGTCATCCTTGCAATCGCCGCAAAGGCAATCACTTCCCCACGGAAGCAGGAATGAAGCTAATGCGCGAGCCTCGCGCATTCAATCTTCATACCAGCCGCCACATCATGCGGTTGATCGGTCGCTCAGATGACAAGTGGCGTAAATACCTGTTCTATTGAAGGTCGTGCCTGCCGGGGATAGTTTGTACTATTTCTGCGGCTGATCCGGCGGCTTTTGATCGGGAGACGGTTTCGGAATTTCTCTTCCTTCGTACGTAATCCGCGTGTTCGCTCCGAACCTCTTATAGTCCTCGTACTTGATGATTTCGCGAATGTGTACGTCCCCTATAAGACCCGTCTTGAAATGCAGAGTGTCGTCTGCCTTGGTGTATGCAGGAAACCAATATTTATCATCCACCTGCTGTCGCCAGGTGGTGAACTTCGGAAACAGATTCTCATCGTTTTTATGGCGGATATCGGGGACTGTCTTCCCAAAGGTTTTTACGATCTGGAAATCGTGATCATCCACCCATACCCGGCCTTGAAAATACCGTTTCTTGCCTTCAATCTTTTTTGGCGCGACATCGAAGACATAACAGTGCAACTCATCCTCTTGCTGCTGCCCGACGTACAGGATGTCGTATTCCCCAATTTCGTCCGAAGTCAGGACAAACGGTAGGCGGTGGCGAATGTCGTCCAGGTCTTCCGGCGACATTGATATTCCGCCATTATCCAGAGTTGACTGAGGCGCGAACACGACGTTCTCCAGATGGCGCCCTTTGTCATCGTAGCTGACATCGAAAACTTCCTTGTATTCTCCGGTCACAGTGTCGCCGTCCAGCGTCTGCACAGTGACAGATTGTCGAAACGTATATTGTTCGCGAGCCTCTTTGAACTCTTTTTCTTTGGTGGCGAAGCGCTGAATGATTTGGTCCGGCGTTACGCCCGTAGGCTGGGCCGTGGTGAGTGTCCCTTCCTGTCCGAAGACACTGAGGGAAAGACACAGCGCCGCAAAAGCCAGCACGACCAGCCGGATGGGTAATCTCATGAGGTTATAGACTAACAAGAAGGCGAAACTTCGTCTAAAGTTTAGATGCGTCCCGATCAGCGGAGTTGCTGCAAATAGGTCGAATGAAATTGACGGTCTGATGCCCGTCGCAGGATAACGATCGTGCCCGCCAAACTCCAGTCCGAATTGCCGGAGATTGCACCGGAAGTTAGCGCGGAAATCGCCCGTTTTCTTGGCCCTCCGGAGCGTGTGCTCGGCTTGCGAATGGCTGCGCGCTCACGAATCGAAGCTGTGTGACTGGCAGCTTAGCTGGCGAAGATTCCTGCTCCTCCGTTCGGAGAATCTGCGCGCGCTGAATGGCTCACGCACCTCTTCCGTGAGCTTGGCCTCGAAGACGTGCATACCGACGAAGTTGGAAATGTTTTAGGCTGCGTCCGGGACCAAGAAAGCAGTGCATCAAAAAACGTTAGCGCCCACATTGATACCGTATTTCCGGCGGGCACGCCATTGAACATCCGCAAAGAAGGCAGCCGGCTTTATGGACCGGGCGTGTCCGATAATGGAGCGGGGGTAAGCGCGCTCCTCGGGATCGTCGGCGCGCTGCAATCTGCCGGTATTTCCACTCAATCGTCAATCGTATCTGTGGGGAATGTCGGCGAAGAAGGAGAAGGCGACCTCCGCGGGATACGGCACATCTTCTCGGATTCGCCATGCAAAGACTCCATTGCCTACAGTTTGATACTCAATGGCGCGGCTGTGACACGATCGTAGCGGAAGCTCTAGGAAGCAGGCGCTTCGAAGTCATCGTGCGCGGGCCCGGAGGACACTCCTGGAGCGATTTCGGCATCGCAAATCCTATTCCCGTGCTGGCTCGCGCCATTCATCTATTTACGCAGGTCAGCGTTCCTGCTTCCCCTAAAACAACATTTAACATCGGCGTTATCCACGGCGGCACTTCGGTGAATTCCATCCCAGAATCCGCCAGCATGCGAGTGGATATCCGCTCCTCTTCGGCGTCCGAAATGGAAAGGATCGAGTCAGCTTTGCGAAACAGCATCGCAAGAGCGGTGGACGAAGAGTGCCAAATCATCGAGAAGCGCGGTTCGCAACAAAAGCCTCCCTACGGATTAAGTTTTGAAGTGATCGGCATCGGCGATCGCCCCGCGGGGGATCTGAATCCCAACGCTCGCATTCTTCATGTAATCCGGGCCGTGGACGCGGAGGCTTGGCAATGTGGCGACAGTGCAACGAGCGTCCACGGACGCCAACATCCCACTCTCCCTCGGCCTGGAAGCAATCGCAATTGGCGGGGGCGGTAACGGCGGAGGCGCGCATACATTGCAGGAGTGGTTCGACTGCAATGGACGCGAACTGGGTCTTAAGCGGATAATGCTTGCTCTATTGGCATTGGCGGGGGTCAGCGGCTGATTGGAATTGAACGACGCGCCCCACCCGCGAACTGTCGGCGAACTCAAAATCAAGGAACTTGTGAATAGACTTTTCCTAGCTGCACTCATTTTTATAGTTGCCCTTATTTTTCCCAGTTCGATGTTGGCGCAAACTGCGCCCGGAACGAACGCCGCCAAACCATCCCCGCCTGATTATTCCGGCATGTATAGCTTCCTTCAGGAAGGCGAATTCGTGCAACTGACCGTCGAAGATGGAGTAGTCACCGGTTTGGTGTCCCGCTATAGCGATGCCAGTACCGATCATACGGCGTTCGTTGAACACTTCTTTAAACAGGGCAAGTTAGCAGGGAACGATCTCTCTTTTTACAACTAAAATCGCGCAAGGCTTGTCGTACGAGTTCAAAGGAACAGTCGAGCGTGGTGAGGGTAAAACACCACAAGATGAGGGCTACTACGTCCTAAAGGGAACTCTCACAGAAAATAAGATCGGGAGCGACAAAAAGACGACATCCGAATCACAGCAAGTCGAGTTCAAATCGTTTCCGCGAGACGCTAATGCTGACGCGCCCAAGTGAGTAGCAACTACTTCCACCGCCGTCTGTACCCAATCGTCAATCAGGCATTAGAATGAAGTGACCATTCACTGAGAAACCTTATGATTCATTTTCCCGTACCCGAGGCGCTCACTTTCGACGACGTGTTGCTGTTGCCAGCGCGCTCTGACGTTGTTCCTGCCCTGGCGAATACGCAAACTCAGCTCTCGCGCAATATCGGCTGAACATTCCAATCGTGAGCGCTGCAATGGACACAGTCACCGAATCGCACATGGCGATTGCTCTGGCGCAACAGGGCGGCCTGGAATCATTCACCGGAACCTCACCATCGAACAGCAAGCCAACGAAGTGGATAAAGTGAAGCGATCTGAGAGCGGGATGATCGTGGACCCGGTGACAATGTCCCCGGATGACAAGGTCTCCGACGCCCTCGAAGTAATGCGCAAATACAAGATTTCTGGCGTGCCCATCACCAAGAACAAGAAGCTGGTGGGCATTCTCACCAATCGCGATCTCCGCTTCGAAACCCGTTTCGACATCCCTATCAGCCGAGTCATGACCAAGGAAAATCTGATCACGGTCGCCGTGGGTACGACATTGGAGGACGCAGAAAAGATTCTGCACGAGCATCGCGTTGAAAAATTGCTGGTGGTGGACGACAACTACAATTTGAAAGGACTCATTACCGTCAAGGATATTCAGAAAAAATTGAAATATCCCAATGCGGCGAAAGATTCTCACGGGCGCTTGCGTGTCGGAGCGGCAATCGGCGCGACCGGAGATTTCCTTGAGCGGGCGCAGGAATTGGCTGCCACTAAAGCTGATCTGCTCGCAATTGACAGTGCGCACGGGCACTCCACTCGCGTGCTGGACGCAATCCGCGCGATAAAGGCAAAGCTGCCGGAAGTAGATTTAATTGCCGGCAACGTCGCAACCTTCGACGGAGCGTGTGAACTGGCGAAGGCTGGGGCCGACGGCATCAAAGTTGGAATAGGCCCAGGCTCGATTTGTACTACCCGCGTGGTCACCGGGGCCGGCGTGCCGCAGATTACGGCCATTGCCGAAGCTCACCGCGCGGCCAAAGATGCGAACATTCCCATCATGGCCGACGGAGGCATCAAGTTTTCCGGCGATATCACCAAAGCCTTAGCTGCGGGCGCCAGCGCAGTCATGATTGGGTCCATGTTCGCGGGAACCGACGAAAGCCCCGGCGAATTAATTCTGTATCAAGGACGCACATTCAAGTCCTATCGGGGCATGGGATCTCTGGGTGCAATGGCTGCGGGGTCCAGCGAACGTTATTTTCAGAATGTCGAAGGAGAAGCATCGGCCGCGATATCGGGCACCGGCGAAGAACCCAATCGCATGCCGAAGCTCGTACCGGAAGGCGTCGAAGGCCGCGTTCCTTATCGCGGTTCAGTCTCGATGATCGTTCACCAGATGGTGGGCGGCCTGAAATCGGGTATGGGATATTGCGGATGCTCCACCATTGCGGAATTGCTGCAAAAAACGCGTTTCGTTCGCATCAGCGTGGCGGGCCTTCGCGAGAGCCATGTACATGATGTCATGATCACACGCGAGGCTCCCAACTACGCGGCGGAATAAGACCAGCCATTGAAGGAAGCGACCCGGCAAATTTGGAAGGCGTGGATCCCGGCCATCATCTGGCTGTGCATTATCACGATCGAATCCACCGACTATCTTTCTTCCGGCCATACAAGCCGCATTCTTTATCCCGTACTGCACTACTTGCTTGGGTTGGACTTAGTCCGGTTCGAAGTGTGGCATCACTACATTCGCAAAACCGGACATTTTGTAGGGTATTTCACGCTGAGCTGTCTTTTGTTTCGGGCGTGGAAAGCCAGTCTTCCGGTTGGCGCAGCAAAACGGTGGGTTCTGCGGTGGGCAAATGTTTCCTTCTTGATGACTGTTCTGGTCGCAAGTTTAGACGAGTGGCATCAGACCTTCATTCCCTCGCGCACCGGAACTGTTCGCGACGTTATTCTTGACAGCGGCGCCGCGCTGACAGCGCAGATCGTGATCTTCCTGTTGCTAAGAGGAAAACGGCCACAGGCGTCTAAGAGAGGCTCTGGCGCGATTCTATGAGGCCGGAATTCAGTACATGGCGTCGTACTTTGTAACCACCCAATCGCCGCCGCTTTTATCCATAGTTACGGAAAGAAGCTCTTCATAGGTGCCTTTGCGGGATGAATCGCTAAACCGCTTGCCGCGATACTGCAAAATTCTCAGCGGAGGCTGGTCTTCCCAATCCACGAGTGTCCATGAAACCAACGGGTGTTCGGTCTCCGACTGGCAGATGAAGTTTGCATATTTTCTTCGGTAATCCTTTTCCATATTTGCCAATTGCGATTGGCAATTGCCATCGCGCATCGTCCGCAGATACTTCGCGGCGACATGCTCTGACGAGCGGTCTCGCAATGGATTGAGGGAAACGGAGTTTGGAACTCCCGACAGCGGGTCTCGCTCTTCCGAGCGCGAGAGAACAGGCCCTTGCCCATTCAGGTGAAGCAAATATCCAAAGAAGATGAGCAGCAACAGTGCGCCCGCCCCTGCCGCGATTGCGATCTGTTTGCGGGACTCATCCATATTCCCACTAGTGTATAGCGCTCAGGACGCGGCGCAGATTACGCTAGTAAGGCGCGGTTTGCCGGGAGTACAGGTACCGACGGATGCCGGACTAGTGAGTGGGGGAAGATGATGAAGATGAGGAACTGGACCGCTGCGAGATGACACCGATTGCGAAGCCTCCCGCCACCCCTGCCAGGATACCCAGTAATGCCAGAATCAGCACATTTTCAATCAGTTTTGATTTGTGGTGTTTTTGCATGATTCACCTTTGACGGAATCGAACATATATAAGAGAGTGGAGTTGTCGTCGGGTTTTTTGCCCGGGAAGGGTTGCCTTTCGTTTACGGGCTTCAAGGCCACAATTATGTGATCCGGCATTGTATTCGCGTTTAGTGGACGGAATGACGGCCGTCCATAGGGTAGTTACTGTATATTCGACCGGAAGAACTCTCCATAGTAACCTTTTCCTTGTGCGAATGTTGTTGAAACTGTGATATTTGGCTCTGCTGTTAGAGCTGCTCCATTATCCTTTGCAGGTCCTCCGCAATCTGCTCAGGACTCTCATCTCGAAACATAACAGGAGCGCCGACGTGAACTTGAATGCGGCCCGGAGACGCGAATTTCTTCCCCGATTGCTTGACTTCAAATAGTCCATGAATGCGCATTGGAACAATCGGAATTTTAAGATTATTGGCCAGCAACCCGATGCCCGCGCGAAATGGCCGTAGCCTGCCGTCCGCCGTGTGTCCGCCCTCGGGAAAAACTAGCACGCTATATCCGCGATCGGCGGATTCTCCGGCATAGGAAAAGCTTTCGCGAAATCCAGCCTGGCGTGGCAAGGGGAACAGGTTCAGGAGCGAAACAGCCAGCAACCATTTGATGCGATCATAAGTTCGGGCCAAGGCGCCGCGGCCGGGCGGAGGAGTACACAATGCTTCCAATTCTTCCCCGGCGGTCGCGATGGCGAGCCGGTTTCCCAAATGCGCGGGCAGCGCGGCGAGCACAATCCCAAGTCAACATCTGTGATGTGATTGCAAATGACGAGCACGGGACCGTGCACGCCAGCCAGCTTTTCCTCGCCGATGATTCGCGGGCGCGCCATCAGAAAAACCGCGGGCCGCAAGAGCAGATACTGCGCCAAAAGGCGAATCCACGTGACCGGCCACCGCTGCACCCAGTCGGGAAAATGATAATGGATACGCGGGGCAGGTTTCCCTTGCAGCACTCGCTCCACATCGCCAATTGTCTTGACCGATGCCAGACCGGCGTCTCCCAAGTCCAGCTGATACCGGTCTTCGAGAGCGCTCGTCAGAGCAACCCGGTCGAGCGAACTCAGACCGAGGTCGGCGTCGAGATCGGTATACCGGCGATAATTTTGACGATCTTCCGCTGACTCGTTCGATCAACTCCGAGAGTGGGCTCGACGACCTTTTGGCATTCTCAAGGCGATGGGCAAGCACGAATTCCCGAATCACATTCCTGCGCGGTTTTTGGCTCGCGGTGCGCGGAAAATCCTCATCCGGCCAAACATACCAGGACCGCATCCCTTGATATTCAGCCAATGACAGATTCGCGCGGTTCACGATCTCTCCGGCATTGTTGCTTCCATCTCGGAGGATGAGAACCGCACACGGCTCGGCGTTCCCTTCGAGCGGCAATGCGACCACCGCGCAATCTTTGACTTCCGGTTGAGACCGGAGCGCCGCTTCAAGATCATCCGGATAAACTTTCATCCCCGCCGGGGTGACGATCACATCCTTGCTCCGTCCCTTGAAATGGAGATTTCCGTTTGCATCGAATTCCCCGATGTCGCCTGTTCGGTACCATCCCTGTTCGGCGGTGAGTGGCTGTAGTTTTTCTCCTTCCCAATAATTTGCAGCCACGCCGCCGCCGCGCACCATAATCTCTCCATCGGGTGCGAGCTTGACCTCGCGCCCAGCCATTACTTTTCCGATTGACCCTTTGCTGGGACGGAACGGGTGGTTAAGGCTGATCAGCGACGTAGTCTCGGTAAGGCCGTAGCCTTGGATCACGGCATATCCGAGCCGATGCCAGAAGGTCTCGGTTTCGGCATCGAGAGTAGCGCCACCGCAGATGAACGCCCAAAACTTCCATCCGAACTGCTTGCGGATCTGCCGAAAAATCCACCAACGCCTCAGGAAGTGCTTATCCTTTGCGCCTTGAAATCGCATTTGGAATTTTTGCGTGGCCCGATCATTGCCAAGATCGCGCTCGATTTTTTCTTTCATGGATTGCAAAATCCGTGGCACGGCAACCAGCACAGACACGCGTTCGCGCCGGATCGTGTCAAAGACTTCCGACGGCCTCAGCGTGTCCTGAAAGACCACCGTGCCGCCCATTAACTGCGGAAGAAAGATTCCGAGAAATTGTCCGAAGACATGGCTCAGCGGCAACAGATTGAGGAAGCGAATCGGATGGACAATGCGTTCATACTTCAAATATTTCCGGATTTCAACCTCAAGTGGCGCGATGTTGGCCAACACGTTGCCGTGGGTGATGACTACGCCCTTAGGTTCCGCCGTGGTGCCGGAAGTGAAGATGATTTCGAGAGGATCATTAACGCCGACCTCGGTCGGTTGATATCGGCCGGCTGGATGTCGGGCAAGTGCGTCTCGCAAATCATCCAGTAGAAGCGAAGTGCTCCCGACGTTCAATGCAGCGTGCTCGCGGGAGCACAGCAATAATTTCGCGCTAACATTTTTGAATACGGCCGCCGCGAAATCAGATGTAGAGATATCGTCAATCGGAACTGCAACGACTCCGGTCAGTGCGCACCCGTAGAATGCGGCGACCCATTCGGCGGAGTTCGGCCCCCAGATCAGGACGCGGTCGCCCTTGTCAATTCCCCGGGCGTGAAGCTCGCGCGCAAATTGGGCAGCGGTGTTGGCGACGTCGCGGTAGCTCCATCTAACGGTTCGATACCCAAGCCGCTGCACGTACGCGCACTCCCTGCCCAGAGCCCGGAAGTTATCGAGGTAATCGCCTAAGACCCGGTCTTCCACAAGAAAGAGAGTAGCGCATGAACGAAAAAGAAGCAGGTATCCTCGCCCGCCCAGCCGCGCGAAGTTCGGCAGTTCACTGTGCCGGAACCATTGGCACAACCAACGCCGAAGGATGCTCGCGATCGTGATAGATCGTGTTAGTCGCCGAGATATATTTACTCCCAGCCTCAGGATCCTCGCCGGTATTCAGATTCCGGTCGAATCGCGGAAAATTACTGCTGGAAATTTCCAGTCGCAACGAATGTCCCTGGCGGAAAACATTGCTAGTGGCCCATAGATCAATCGTCAACTTATAAGCTTGTCCGGGAACCATCAGGGTCGGCTTCTCCTGGGAATCGCGATATCGTGCGCGAAGAATTCCCTCAGTCAGATTTTGCGCGAATCCATCCGGACCAACGTCTACCAGCTTGGCTGTGAAGTCGGTGTCTACTGCGGAAGACTTAACATACAGCTCAGTCCTGATTGGGCCCGTGATTTCGGTATCTTTAGTAAACGCGGGCGTGGAATAAACCAATACATCGTTGCGAGCTTCGACTGAACGCTGATCGCGCGGCCCCGGCCCTAAATGCTGACCGTCACAGCATAAAGGTCCGCCCACCGTTGGAACCGCATTCCCCGGATCGTAAGTAAATTTGTCGGATGTTTCAGACCCAGGTGTCGTAGTAGCGAGAGTTCCATCTCCGCTAAGAGAATTCGCTTTCCCGGACGAATGCAGAAAATATTTTGTCTCGCGGGCACGCGCAAGCGGCCAGTCGTCCTCATCTCGCCATTGATTAATACCCATGACAAAAATCCGGACCGGCTTGCCGTTGGCGAATTCATTTTGCACGCCGTTAAAAAGATAGTCATACCAGCGCATGGTTATCTCGTTTTCATCGTATTGCGCGGCTGCCGGGCCAAAATCCACATCACCAATCTTTCGGCCGCCGCCTGCGTGACCACCGATCGTCACCAGCAAGCGCTGTCCGTTCCGCGCGGCTTCGCTCCCGCCATGCGCCTTAATACCGATGTAATTGCGCAGCGTTCCTCCCTGGAAAATGTCATACCATGCCGCGATGTGCAGAGCCGGCACGGTTATGTCGGCGTAGCGATCTTCAATAGACAATTGCTTCCAATAATCGTCGTAACTGGGATGAGTCAGCCAGTCGGAGAAATATGGAGCCAACGAGGCAATCGAACTAATTCCCGCGGGATCGGCAAGATTGAAGAGGGAATAATCGGCAAGTGGAAGCGTCGAAATTCCTTTCATGGCGTTGGCGCCATTTTGTATCTTGCGGCTCAAGGTGTCCTGGGCAAGTCCTGAAGTCCATGACTCGTTAAACCACTGTTCGAACGCGCCTCCCTGATAGGTCCACCCATTGTGATAGTTGCTTGCTGTTACCACGGGGCAAATCCCCGCTAGATGCGGCGGGTGGGCGACTGCCGCGAGCATCTGTGTCGCGCCCACATATGATCCGCCCCACATTCCCACTTTGCCGTTCGAATACGGCAGGGCCGCCGCCCACTCCACCGTGTCATAGCCGTCATTCGATTCATTCTTGAAGGTGTACCACTCGCCTTCGGAAGAGTAGCGGCCTCGGACGTCCTGAATAATTGCCACGTACCCGCGTGCCGCTGCCTTCAGGCCAAAATCGGTGCCACCTCGTTTGTCATAAGGAGTGCGCTGAAGTAAAACGGGAAATTGCCCGTCCGCCTTCGGCCGGTAAATATCGGCATGCAGGGTCACGCCGTCGCGCATTTTTGTTGCAACGTTGTGCTCGATGATCACCGCATATTGATCGGCGGCGTAAGCGGAGGCAGTAAAGGCAAGCAAAACCAACAAGAAAGATTTTCGGGTCATATGGTCATCCGGCAGGGAAGCTTACCAGATTTGGAAAGGCAAAAGGGGCAGTACCGATCCTCCTATCGCAGGGCGTGTACAACATCCGCTGCATGATTTTCCTGAAACAACCGGATTCCGGCAATGCCAGCCGCTCCAGCATCAATGCAGCTTCGAGCATTTCCTGGAGTGATGCCGCCTAAAGCGATGACGGGGATTTCTTGACGACAAGCCTCTCGTAGAAAGTTGAGACCAGCATGGACGACGTTGACGGCGAACTCGGAGCCTTTTCTTTTTTCGAAGATTGGTCCGAAGACGGCAAACTCGGCGCCCTTTTTTGCTGCGAGTATTACGTCACTTACGTGATGACACGCCACTGTTATGACGGGAGCGGCCAACGGGATCGCTGATGAAGGATCGCCGCGGAAGTTCCAAATTGCCCGCACGTCCTCCGGAGATATATCCACGGAGCGCAGATGGACTCCGGCTACTCTAGCGGCAATTGCGACATCTGTCCGCGAGTTGATCAGCAACCGTGTTGGGCCCGTGGGATTCTCTCGAATCACTCGCATGGCCTCCTGCGCTAGCGCTGCCAGTTCGCAAGTGGAAAGATCCTTTTCCCGCAACTGGATGAAGTCCACGCCACTCTGAGCCGCCTCCCCAATCTTTTCCAGTAACTTTTTTCGCCGCGAAGTTTCATCGCCGCTGAATTGAGAGCGATCGGTAATGTAATAGAGCAGCAACTTGTCACGGGCTTTAGGGATTGGTTTTGGCGATTTCGGGAACTGTCTCGCGTGGTCGTTTCGAGCTTTCAGGCCCCAGATGATATTTAGTCAGGCCTTCCTTCAGAAACTCGAAGCCTTCTTCCGGGGAATCCACCATCTTGAACAAATCCAAGTCGTCGGGGGAGATGGTGCCTGCGTCCACCATGGCTTCAAAATTGATCAGGCGCTTCCAATACTCACTACCGTAAATCACCACTAATATCTTCTTAGCTAATTTCTGCGTCTGCGCGAGAGTAAGAATTTCGAACAGCTCGTCCAGAGTGCCGAATCCGCCCGGAAAAATTACCAATGCCTTGGCCAGGTATGCGAACCAGAACTTGCGCATGAAGAAATAATGGAATTCGAAATTAAGAGATGGCGTTATGTGGGGATTCGGGTTTTGCTCGAATGGCAGATGAATGTTGAGCCCGATCGTTTTTGCGCCCGCCTCTTGCGCACCCAGATTCGCTGCTTCCATGATGCCGGGGCCACCGCCAGTGGTGACTACGAAACGTCTTCGGCGAGCCGGGATTTGAATGGACCATTCGCTAAGCAGAAATGCCAGGCGGCGCGCGTCCTCATAATAGCGGGCCATATCCACAGCCGCCTCCGCCCGCTTCTGATGAGCCTTCAGATCTTCATCCAAGGCCAGGTGAGACGTGTTTAACTCACTTAAATCTGATTGCGCGCGGGCACGGCTATGAAAGCGTGCCGAACCGAAGAATACGACCGTGTCCTGAATTTGCTCCCTCCGGAAGCGCGACAGTGGCTCGGCGTATTCGGAGAGAATTCGCAGAATTCGCCCATCGGGACTATTGAGAAACGGTTCGTTCTGATACGCCAGCGGGGCGCGTTTGTCGTCATCTTCGTTCATAGTGAAAAACACTCTTCCGATAGCCGTTAAAGAAGCGTATTAGTGATGCCTTCGATAACGGAATTATTACGCGATCCAAAGCCATCAAGGGCGGTTCTCTGTCTCGTGGTAATGCGTGGCTTCCGAGAATCCTATCCACATATCAAGCACGCCTAAACCTGTGCACATGCCGCGAACGAAACCATTTTCAATAAAGTCGCGCAAACCTGGATACGAAATCAGGACATAATTGTCTGTCCATTTCGGGCTCCAGGGCAGCATTACCAGCAACGCTCCGAAACTCGCGCAAAGGGAGACGAACAACACCATCGCGATTCGGTTTACCCACCGCTCCAATGGAGAAATCTTCCCGTTCTTTGCTTCAGATGGCCGGCGCGTGGAGACTGAGCTTAAGTCTTTAGAGGGAACTTCCTTTTCTGGAGCTGAAGAAAGGCTGTCTTGTTGGGAAGGAAAATTGGCGCTCACGCCATGCACCCCAGGGCTAGTGATGCGGGGTTCTTGCATGAGAGTGATTGTCCCTGTTTAGTCAGCGTAAGTCCCATCGGGACATTCTACGACTTGAGAGCCTTAATACGCTCGGCAACATCGCGGTAATCAATGTTGCTTCCGTAGACTTCCATAAAATGGTTGAGGGCGGAGCTTTTGTTGCCCGCAGTTTCGTAAGCACAGGCCAGTTCGTAGTGGAGAGCCATGCGGGTTTCCCCATCCAGCGCAGGCAACGTCAAAGCGCGTTCATACCAGCGCAGCGCGGCTTCGGGAATTCCTTTATCGAGGAAGCATTGGGCCAGCCATGTATAGGTTTGCAGAATTTGCGGGAATGGATGCCCATGCTCCACCGTCTGGCAAACCTTCTGCAATTCGCCAATCGCTTCGTCGAGCAAGCCCATTTCACGGAAGGCAACGCCAAGGCTGTAATGAGTTTCAGGATCTTGATCGGTATTGGCTGCGTCTTCTTCAAGTTCGTGTTTCAGTTCCCCGAACATATCCGCCAAGTCAATTCCAGCGGCAACCTCGGCGCTTGGCCTTGCTACTGGCGTTTCTTCGGGATGCGGCGCCTGAACTGCCGGTACCGGCGGCTTGAAGTTTGTAAACGCGGTCGAATGTTGCCATGCCGCCGATGAAGAACCTGGCGCAGCGGCAGCCATGGCGATAGGAGCAGAGGTGTGTAGGACGCTGACATCCGATTTATCCAACTCTGAGGCAGCTTGAACTTCGGATTTCGCAGCAATCGCCTCCGGGGCTTTTTTCGCCAGGAAACTATCTCCGAGGGATGCCTCTAATTCGCTGACAATGCTCCCCAGCGCGTTCGGACTCGATGCTTCGTTATTTTGTGTCTCGCCAACGGCTTCAAAATACTCCGGAGAGGCTGGTTGAGCCGGAAGCGTAGTTTCCGCAAAAACGGTTTCATGCGTTGGCGCGGGTTCTGGGGCGGCCTCGACGAACGTTTCTGCCTGATGGTTGGCCACCGTTGCATGGATCTCGTGTGATTCGGGCTCCGCAGGTGGCACGGTCAAAAATTCGTTTCCGAGCGACGATTCCAGATCGGAAACCAGTCCCTCGAAGTCGGCGGCGGCAGGAGCAGGATCTTCATACACCGCGACGTGGGGCGGTTCGATCGCGGACTCGGCCAGCGCACCTGTTACCGCATTATTTTCGGTTTCTTGAGCAGACACATCCACAGCAGCTTCTGCCTGCGAAGCGGCGTTCGCTGTGGCAGTTTCTATTTCTTGCTGTATGAGCGAGACTAACGCAGGCTCCGGACTCATCTGCTTAAACTTCGCAAAAGCTCCCTGGGCAAGGTCCAGCAACGAATGCGCCAGATAAAAACGTATCTCCTCGATGATTTCTGCGGTCGCGGCCTGATCCGCTACTGGGGCCTCCGGCTCTACGGTTGCTAGAGGCAGATCAAAAGCAGCGGGGATTGCTTCCACCGCCGGTTCCTGAGCGGGCTCAGGAATGGTTTTCTCCACCGCCGAACCATCCCACTCCCCTGATAAATCAATTTCGCCGTTAACATCTGATTTTGCAGGTTGAATATCAAATTCGGGCGCGTGTTCCGGCACATTTGCCTTAGAGGCTGCCGGAGTATGGAAAAACAGACCAGAACGAGATGGAGCCGAAGCCGCAGCCACATTATGTGACTCGACGATATGCCCGTCGTTCGAATCGGAAGTTTCGACGTGTCCTGTAGGCGTTAACGTCGGGCTAACGGTTTCGACACCTGCCATCGCCGGCCCGTGGACCCCTTCAAGACCTCCGGCTCGCTCCTCATATCTCGCTGCCAGCTCCCCGTATCGGGTAGCTTCCTCGGGGAATCCTCCGTCGTGATAGATGGTTTCCAGAGTCCGGCAGCAGACTGCTGCCTGCGCGAATCGCTCCGCACGGTTGTGCAGCGATGCGAGGCGCTGATTCAGTCTTAAATCCTGCGGTGCCTTCGGCAACACCGTGAGCAAAGGCGTCAAAGCCTTTTCCGGCATATTGTAAGAAATGAAGAGTTCCGCATCCGTTAAGGCTGCACGCACGGCGAGGGCAATTTCGTCCTCGTATCTCTGATCAATGAATGGCGCGGTGGTTTCCAATTCTTCTATAAGGATTGAACCTTCCTCCGCACTGATGAAGCGCTGCGTAGATCCGCCGACTTTTCCGACGATCTGTTGATAGTTGCGGGCATGTAGCTGGTTCTGCGGTTCGAGCTGAGTGAGTTTTAAATAAAACTCGCGAGCCTTCTCCAAATCTCCCGATTGCACATATGCGTGCGCGAGAAGCTCATAAACCTCAGTCGTGTGGGTGGTATCTCCAGCCTTGGTGAACAGAGCGAGGATAGTTTCAAGACTGGTGACACTTTCCCGCACGTGGCTAATGATCGAATGCAGGCTGTCTAAAATTCTGGTCGGATCGGACGACAGCAGGGAATCCGAATACTCCCCATAGACCTGCAACGCTTCTTCGAACTGGCCCGACACCGTCAGGGCCTCGGCGTAACGATTCACTCCTGCCGGATCGTTGTGTATGGTAAGCAGTTTTCCGGCTAACACGCGGGCTTCAGGGAGACGTCCATTTTGCAGATAAGCGTTAAATAATGCCGTAAGACCTTCAGGATGGGTATCGAGGTCCGCGACTTTCTCAAGATATTCAATGGCGCCCGTAACATCCCCTGAATCGAGGGAAGTGCGCCCGCGCATCAGGAGGGCGTAACTGTTCCCCGGATCGAGCGTCAACATCCGTTGCAAAATCGCTTCTGCGCCTTCGAGTTGGCCGCGGGCGCGCAGAGTTTCGGCAGCGGCGGTAAAAATCTGCCAGGCTTCGGCTTTTTTCCCGAGCCTGACATACACTTCGGCCAGTTTCGACCGCATGACAACGTTGTCGGGATCCATTTCCAAAGTCTTCTGGAAGATGCGGACCGCCTGCTCAAGTTCTCCGCTGCGCAAAAACTCTTCCGCAACTTGTAAATATTGTGCGCGCGCATCGTTAAACAAACCTTGCTGGGTATAGAGTTCGGCGAGGCGTAGCACGCCTTCGAAGCTGTGCTTAATCTTGCTAAGCTTCTTGTACATCGCGATCGCCTTCACCGTGAAGCCCTGCGAGGCATAGGCGTCGCCGACGCTCTTGAAGCAGTCCACGGCCTTGTCAATGTTGCCCAGCCGTGAGTAGAGGTCGCCCACGGTATTCATCACCGTGAGGTCCTTGGGATCGGCCTTCAGAACCTTTTCGTATTCAGCGATGGCATTCGGTAACTTGCCCTGCTGAACAAACTTTTCGGCGGCGCTGAGGACCTTCTGCTTATTGAAGCCAAACCCGAAAGCCATAGAAGTACGGACTCCAACCCCGGTAATTTTCCCTCCCATTGCATGTCTTCAAGGAAGGGTTGCAACCGAATTGACCATCTTTCTAACTGGGAACCTGGACTTATTGATGGTCTGACAAGGTGATTGTACGGCTGGTACCCCAGAATCGTATGGTTACCAAGGGTTACCAGAAGGGAGTGTACGAATGGGTTACCGAAAGAAGGTTATGGTAGCGCTTTTTGTGGTGTGTGTGGTGTGTGTCGCGGGCGCATCGCGGAGAGAATTTGTATCGGATGCCGAGGGTTAGATTTTCTGGATTCTTTGCACGTCGTGCACACCTGGAATTTTTCTCACGCCGTTGATGATGTTTTCAAGGTGCTTCAGGTCGGCTATATCCAATACTACGTCCACGTTGGCTTGGCCGTTTGATGTGCGGGCTTCAATGTTGCGGATGTTGGTTTTGGTGTCGCTGATGACAGCTGTGATCTGCTTTAACATTCCGAAGCGGTCGTCGCAGAAGACGGTGATCTTAACCTGATAGGAAGTTGGTGTCCCCTCATCTGTAGCCCATTCCACGTCAATCTTGCGCTCGGGTTCGTACATTAGATTCATGACATTCGAACAATTGACCGAGTGCACCGCGACTCCTTTGCCGCGGGTTACGTAGCCCACGAGAGACTCCCCGCGAATGGGATTGCAACAGCGTGCGCGATAAACCAGAAGATCGCCCTGGCCTTTCACGCGAATTGCATTGTTATTGTCTCCTCCGAAAACACGCCGGACGGCACTGGCGAATCCTCCCGGCTTGCTTTCATCCGGCGGAACCTGCGCTTCTGCCGCCGCGGGCGTTAATCGCGCGATCACCTGCCGCGCGGAGTATTTGCCGTATCCGATGCCGGCCATCAGATCGTCTATTTGACCTAGGCCGTAGTCGGAGGCAATTTTCCGCAGCACTTCATCTTTAATCTCTTTAAAGGCCACGTGGTATTTGCGGGCTTCTTTTTCGATCAACTTGCGTCCAATTTCAACGGCGCGCTCGCGCTGATGAATATTGAGCCAGTGCTTGATTTTGTGCGGGCGCGCGAAGATTTGACGATGGAAAGCCAGTCGCGGCTGGGCGTATGGCCGGGCTGGGTCATGATCTCGACAATGTCTCCGCTATGCAGCCTGTGGCGCAAGGGAACCATGCGGCCATTTATTTTTGCGCCAACGCAGGCGTGTCCGACTTCGGTGTGGACTGAATAGGCGAAGTCAATGGGCGTGGCATCTCTCGGCAGCACTACGACTTTGCCTTTAGGGGTGAAGGTGTAAACCTCTTCGGGATAAAGATCAATTTTCAGGGTGGAAAGAAATTCGTTGGGATCGGAAACATCTCTTTGCCATTCGACGACCTGGCGCAACCATGCAAGGCGCTGCTCGTCTTTCGCTGAAACCGCCCCATCTTTATACTTCCAGTGCGCTGCGATGCCTTCCTCGGCGATGCGGTGCATTTCTTCGGTACGAATCTGGACTTCGAAGGATGTGCCTTCTTCCGTGATCACCGAGGTGTGCAGCGATTGGTAGAAATTCGGCCGTGGCATCGCGATAAAATCTTTGATCCGTCCGGGCACGGGACGCCAGACGTTGTGGACAATCCCAAGCACGCCATCGCCAGCCTGCAATGACTGCGTGATTACACGCATGGCGTCGAGGTCGTAGACCTGCTCGACGGCGATGTGCTGCCGTTGGAGTTTTTTGTGGATGCTGTAAACGCGCTTGATGCGGCTTTCGACGCGCGCCGTAATCCCAGCTTCTTTCAGCTTGTCCTGGAGAAACTGTTGCACTCGCCCGAGAAACTTTTCCCCCTCTTTTCGTTTCGCCTCTACCGATTCCGACACCTGCTGGTAAGAGATCGGATCGAGGTAACGGAATCCGAGATCTTCGAGTTCGCCGCGGATTTTGCCCATACCCAGCCGGTGTGCGATAGGGGCATAGATATCGAGTGTTTCTTTCGAAATTTTCGTTTGGCGGTCTGGCGGCAAGTGCTCCAGAGTGCGCATGTTGTGGAGACGATCGGCAAGCTTAATCAGCACGACGCGAATGTCGTCCACCATCGCCAGCATCATTTTGCGCAGATTTCAGCCCTGCTGCTCCTCATGCGTAGCGAAATCGATTTTGCTGATTTTCGTTACGCCTTCGACGATGTGGGCAACCTGCTCTCCGAATTCTTTGCGGATATCAACAATCGTGACCGAAGTATCTTCAACCGATCGTCCAGCAGGCCCGCCGCAATGGCAACCGGATCCATCTTCATATCCGCCAAAACCAGCGCCACTTCTAGAGGATGTATCAGATAAGGCTTCCCCGATGCGCGCGTTTGACCAGCATGATGAGTCTGCGAAAATTCGTATGCCCGGCGAACCAACTCCAGATCGTCGCCGGGACGGTTCTCGCGCATAGTTCGTAGCAGATCACGAAACTTAGTGACGGTGAGGACGTTGGTCGCGAACTGTTGGCGAAGCGTTCCCATTTGTTGTGAGCCGCGAGAAATGGGAGGGAGACTGGAAAGCCTTATCCCGCAGCTTGTTTGTTGATTTGATTATAGCGAAAGCACGTTTGGTGAGGCTTTCGCGGCCACATTTCTGCGTAATTAGTTGGGCTTCGCTCAACTGGACCGGCCGGGGCGGCTCCCTGCGTGATTCTGCTAGATTGAGCTAGATGCGCGTTCTTACCTTTGTCGTCAGGGTGGGGCTGGGGTGGCTGACGGGCCGGCGGGGGACCGCGGCCCTACTGGGCTGGGA
>CAVPCG010000031.1:0-120805 GCA_963702325.1 uncultured Acidobacteriaceae bacterium
TCAGAATCCTGTGAAACGCGGATTGGTGCAGCAGCCGGAGCAGTGGCTTTGGAGCAGCTATCGGAGTTATGCTTTCGGAGGACAAGGCACAGTGCGGATCAATCAGTGGGAAGAAGCGAAGATCACAATCCCGACTCCAGCGGCATGAGTTCCCACCTTTACAAAAACGTAAAGGTGGGCCAGCCTCCAGTTATATAAGTTGGCAAATCAGAATGCACAAGACCAGCGCAGCCAATCCGAAGACCGCCAAAGGATGGTGTTCGGCTTGGCAGGGGACTCTGCGCAAAATTGGCACGAAGGATCATTTAATTCTCCTGAAGAATCCCTGAATTACCATTTCGAGACTCACGGGGAAGAGGTGGGCGCAAGCACTGAAGAAGAATACCTTAGAAAAGCAGAATCATTCAGGGACAACTTGAGCGGGGCTCAAAGATCGTCCGTGGAAGGCGCTACCGAAGGCGTAACCCGATACAGCAAGAATGGTCGTTTCATCGATCTCGCCCCTGACGGCAGGATAGTGTCCTTTGGTGCACAATGACAGTCTACGGCCACTGTTTAAGAAGAAACGCGGAAAGATGCGGTAGGTTGAAGAATGATTGATTTTAGTTTAAGGACTGCGGGTCAGAGAGTCGGAGGGCTCAATATGGGCTTATGTCCTGGTGCATATGGAGGAACGGAGTCAGTTCAAACCACGATATATATTGCGGAAACCGCCTTTCTGTTCCTTGAACCAAGTATTAGAAAATATTCAGCGGGGTATGCCCGGAACTATAGCCATTGGGGGGTTACCGAAATCCTACGCTCCGATTGGGAAAACATTATTCAGGATTGGAAAAGACTACGGAGCAGCGTCGCGATGGCGAGGACTGTTCACGACGTGGGTAGTTTCTGCGCTATATCCAAGGAAATCGAGAATGAATTCAAGGACGCATTTGAGGTCAATAAGAACGGTCTGCTAAACATGATTGATCAGCTAACCGATTGGTTTCGCGCCAAATTAACTACACATGCTGAAATTTCTGTTATTGGTATATAGCGCAAGATCGAATGTCCTCCCAACTCTACGCTGTGAAGCCGGGTGCCCCACTCATTCGCGTTTTCTGCGGATGAGTGGGAGTCGCCGCAAAAACGACGACAACTGTCAACTGACAGGAACCCGTGTTCCATGCTGGCGAAGGCGGACAGCTACGAAGATCGCATCCTGCTCACAGGAAAGCACGGCGGGGAATTAGTATTCGTTGTTCGCTTTCCCCAGCGCGGGAGGATACGCCGGATACGTCATGCGGTCGGGCGACAAGTTGTTCCTGCGGCAGTGGCAGTCGAGCGGGTCGCACGGAGGTATGCAGGTTGCTTTCACCGATGGCACCAACACCAACTGGAACGTAAACGATCAGGACGGGCAGCAAATCAACAACGACGGAACCCAGGGCAGTTGGCACTACCGCCGCTTCGATCTCAGTTCGTACGCTGGGAAGACGATTAGCCAGATTTATCTGGTGCAGGAGATTTCGACAACGGCAAATCCCTGGAGCATCTACTGCACTGACATTTCGATGGTGTCCCTCGATGGCAGCGTGCGCCCACTTTACAATCGCGAGACCAGTATTGCGCTAAGTCATTCGGGCAATTCGACGGGAACAGCCAGCATTGACCAAGTGAGCGGCGAAGTGCTACTGCCCGACGTTTCCACGACGTTCTACCATGGAGATCATCTAGGCTCGTCGCGGATAATGTCCAGCGTGAACGGATATCCCGTTTGGCAAGCGACGTACTTGCCATTCGGATATGAATACAATCCGCAGATTACTGTGAACCACTTCAAATTCACCGGGCGGGCTGGCCCATCTTTGTGGGATTTTGATCTTCTTAACATCACGTTGAATGAGGCTGCCCCATTCGTCGCGATTTTCGACGGATGGGGATTCATGCTGATCGTATCAGCTGATTTGCCTTACGCGAAGCTTTGCTGCTTGCGGCTCGTTCACCAGAACCGCGCCGCGCTCGCCGTACTCGTAGTGTCGAAAACTACTCCAAGCCCATTGCTGCGGCTCGAGCACCAATCCACGCTTCACCGGATTCTGATGCATATAGCTAAGTTTCTCCGCACGCTTGTGGTCCGTGAACACAACAAAATCGTAGAAGCGCCGCTGCCAAATATGGCCTTCTTCTAACGCAGTATCCCAAAGATCGCTTTGTTGAGAATCTCGCCTCCGCATTTTCCGCAGAAGCCGCCGCGCGAATCCCTGTTTGAGCGCCTGCATCACCACCGACGGATTACGCCGCTCCGGTTCGCCAAGGAGCAGGTGTACATGCTCGGGCATCACCACGTATCCTATAACCGCAAAGTGATAACGCCGCCGGACCTGCTCCAGCACTTGCAGGAACAGATCGCGATTCTGTTTTCTCCCCAGCAGGGCGCGTCGCTGATAACAGCTTGTGGTGATGAAATGCAAATATCCGGCACCGTAATAGCGATGGAGCCGCCTTGGCATTGCCGATGTCTATCACACGACCCGGAGTTTCGGATGTGACCAATGAACACGGGATCGGCAGCACGAATCCCCATCCGTCGAAAAGCGCGACGAATGGGGCAGCCTCTGTATTATGAGGTCGAGGAAATCAAAATCTACAAAGATGGGCCAGCCCGCCATCTTGAGGGTGCAGGTAAAGTCAACGGCTTTTCACACCGGTACCGGATACTTTTGCCAGTTCACGCCCAACACTCGCAGGAAAAAGCAGTACTCCGTCGAGCAGATAGATTTCTTTGCCGCATACGTCATCCCGCAAGACGTTTGGTATTTAATTCCCTCTCCCATTTTGCTTGGAGAGCGCCATAAATCCGGAGTAATGATGTGCCCCGTGCAGCCGCTAAAAAAAACTACTACAAATATGAATGCTACCGGAAGGCTTGGGACCTGATGCGGGAGGATCAGGGTGCGGCAGCGCGCATCGAAGCATCCTTGAAACCACCACCACGCCAACTTCTTTGAAAGCACGGCGCGCTGGCAACTACAATTTTGTCATCCGAGCGCAGCGAAGAACCTATGCAACTCGGATATTTTCTGAGTGGGAGGATGAAAATAATTCCGAAGATCTGAACTACGCGTCTTCACTTTTCATAATGCAGCAGCGAGAAGACGTCGTAGCTCTTCAGCTTGTCACGGCCCTTCAGGAAATCGAGCTCGACGACGAATCCCAAGCCGCAGATTTCAGCACCCAGCGATGACGCTAGATGAGTCGTTGCTTCGGCGGTGCCCCCGGTAGCGAGCAAGTCGTCCACGATAATGACCCGCTGTCCCTTTTGAATTGCGTCTTTATGGATTTCGAGGGTGTTCGTTCCATATTCGAGGGCGTAATCATATTTCGTCGTCGCGGCAGGAAGCTTGCCCGGCTTGCGAACTGGAACGAATCCGGCATTCAAGCGGTAAGCCAGAGCCGGACCGAAGATGAATCCGCGAGCTTCCATTCCTAGAACAAGATCAATATCTTTATCGAGATAGTGTTCCGCCAGCGCATCAATCAGCGTGGCGAAGCCTTTCTTATCTTTCAACAGCGTGGTGATGTCGTAGAACAGGATGCCGGCCTTCGGAAAATCCGGCACTTCGCGGATAAGAGCTTTCAGCGGCTCACAGTTGACGCTCGCTCTGATCGGCAGAGGATTCGTTGACATTACCAGGCTCCTTCAATTCGAAAATGAGTCAATCCGGAAACAGGTTTGGCTTCGGACTTCTTCCACAGCATCCACTCGCGACGCCCGCGGACCCTCCTGCAATCGGGCTCGCAGACCAGACAATTGATCGCGGCTTCCCATCGCCAGAACTTCCACGCTTGAGTCAGAATTATTGCGGACCCATCCGGCGATCCCAAGAATATGCGCTTCGCGTTCGACGAACCACCGAAACCCCACTCCCTGCACACGTCCGCGAACAATAAAGCGGCGGGCTTCGGTGTTGGTCATCTCATCCTATCCGGCGATGGAGACAGATGGAAATAATGGAGGCCGGGCGTCTCTCCATTGAGCATTTAAGCCCTCGACAAATACGCGCCTTCCGAAGTGTCCACGCGAATCTTTTCGCCCTCATTGATAAATGCCGGAACCTGCACCACGAGTCCAGTCTCGGTCTTCGCTGGTTTGCTGACGCTCGATGCGGTCGCGCTCTTCAACCCCGGCTCAGTCTCGACCACCGTCAATTCCACAGTTTGGGGCAGTTCGATTCCCACGGCTTTCCCATCAAAAAACTCGACTTTGATTTCCAGATTGGCAATCAGATAATCAACCGCATCGCCAAGAATTTCCCGCGTCAAGTGCGTCTGCTCGTAGTTGGAGGTGTCCATGAAGTAATAGCTGTCGCCGTCGCTATACAAAAATTGCATGTCCACTTCGTCAACATTGATCTTCTCAATCGGATCAGGAGAGCGAAACCGGTGCTCAAACATCGCGCCCGTGCGCAGGTTCCTCAACTTCGCCTGAATGAACGCCCTCAGATTCCCCGGCGTACGGTGCTCGACGCTGAAAACCGAATGCAGATCATTATTGTGCTTGATGATCATGCCAGGACGCAGTTGGGTTGCGGGGATACTCATTACGTGAAAAATCTCCTTAAATGATTTGTGCTAGCCGGCGGAAGCGCACTTCGCTCTACCTGGGCGGGACGTATCATTTTATATGGAGAGCGGTTGATTTGGGAAATGAGCAAGATCGCGGTAAAGAGATTGCTCGCGACATCTCCAGTACTTCGATCGCGATCCCAATTAATTTGTCGTGGAACCCACAGGCACTTCGAAATCCACGCCGCGGTCATCGTTCTGTTGCGCCGTGGCCCTGAGGTCCAGATCGGCGAGTGCAATCTTGTGACGCTGGCCGCCGGTTAAGTCGTACAACGTGCCTCCGACGATTGCGTAGTTATCCACGCTGGCCTGATGACCATCTTTAAAAATTAAGACCGTCTGGGGCTGATTAGCGACCTCAGCCCCGGGCTCCGAAACAGGCTGCGCCTGCGCCTCTCCGGATTGAGGGACCGACTCGGGGCGACGAGCCGCATATTGCCCATCACCGCGGCGGTCAAAAATCGTGGGGCCGCCTCGGTACTCATCCGGATTTTCGGCATTGTCAGGCGAGTCCTGGCTCGTCTGATAATCGTCACCATAATCAATGATCGGGTACTGATAGTAGTAACCACCCCACACCGGGAAAAAAGGCTCATGATGGCGATGACGAAAATTAATATTCTGATTCTGAAAAAACCTCGGAGGGTGGAAGTTCGGGCCTTGAAAATTCGAGCGTGAAAATGCGAACCGCCCGAGTCGCCCATATGTCCAAAGCCCAGGGAAGTGACACTCGGAGGAACTCCCCCGAGGCGGTTGCTCCCGCCAAACCCCAACGAGGTCACGGATGGCCCCCAGTTAACCGACTGGGCGCAAGTAGGGGGTGCGCCAGATACCGCGACCAAAAATACGGAAGCCAACGCGAAAAAAGCCAGCCGCCGCATTCTCCAATCATATCCGGCTCTGATGGCCATAAAGGCCTCCTAAGGGCGTAACCCTAATTCATTAGAACCGCGCCGACGGCGAGAGGTTGCAGCATTATCTGAGAATTTGGCACAACCTCCGCCGCGGAACCCAAGCGGAGCGGCCCTTCTATTGGGTTTGGGGTGGAGTCGCGGCAGCGGCGGGCGCGGGAGCGTGTTCGCCGCCACTGGTATTTACCAGGTCTTTAAGTTCTTTGCTCGGCTTGAAGAACGGAATCTTCTTGGCAGGAACTTCGACTCGGTCGCCTGTCTTGGGATTGCGGCCCACTCGAGGATTACGCTGGCGTGTACGGAAACTGCCAAAGCCGCGAATCTCAATCTTGTCGCCGACTCGAAGCGATCGCACGATGCTGTCAAAAATTGTCTCGACGATCACTTCGCTGTCTTTGCGTGTAAGTTCCGCCAGCCGGGAAACTTCGTCAATCAGATCCGCTTTTGTCATGGCGTCCTTTGCCAACTCGATCTAGAGGTCAAATGTATTGCCGATTTTAGCATTGCCAAATTGCTGAATGGCTTGATGGTCTTCAAATCATTCAATTCGTAAATCCAACAATTCGCCAATCAGGCGGCAGTCTACTTCCACAGATAATAGAAGCCCATCTGATTTTCCATCAGCTTCTCTTTCGTGGGCAGCCACTGGGAAACGTCTCCGAACAACAAGTCGAAAACATTCTTTCGCTCCAATTCCGGATGCACCAGCACCGGTTCGCCTTTGATCCCAACCGACTTGGCGGTGTCGTCCACAACCGCCTGAAAATCTCCAATCTGATCAATCAGGTGCATGGATAGTGCTTCTTCGCCCGTCCACACCTTGCCGTTCGCGATGGCTTTGATATCGTCAACCTTCGCGTGCCGTCCCTCGGCCACAGCCTGAACAAACTGCAAATACATGTTGTCAGCAAGCGACTGCAAATATGCCCGTTCGGTGGGGGTCAATTCGCGAGTTGGATCTCCCGTATCTTTGAATTCACCCACGCTCAGAACTTCCTGTTTCAACTTCGCCCAGCGCAGCAGATCGCCGTAATTCAACCATTCCATAATTACGCCGATCGAGCCAACGATGCTGCCGTTATCGGCGTAAATCTTGTTTGTGGCGGATGAAACGTAATAGGCGCCGCTCGCCCCCACCGTGCTGATCGAGGCCACGATGTACTTATGTTTCACATCGCGAACCCGTTTTACCTCGCGATAAATTTCCTCCGAGGCAGCCACACCGCCCCCCGGCGAATTTACGCGAATGATGATGGCCTTGATCGAATCGTCATCGCCGAACTTCTTGAGTTGCGGCACGATTACGCTGGGGTCAACAATCACGCCCTCCAGATCAACCACGCCGATCTTATCGCCGAAGGCGTGCAGCGACGCTTCCTCCCCGCCCGCATGGAGCGTCAAATACACCAGCACGAAGACTGACATTACGAAGAGGAAAAATGCTCCTCCCCCAATCAGTATCCAGAGAAAAGTCCGCGAACGGGGCACGGCAGTGTCAGCCATAAAGTTCTCAGTAGTTTAGCACCGGAAGTCCGAATCGCGTTGAATCATATATGGATGGCGCAGCGACTGCCCCGCAGACAAGACCTGCTCGACAATCTCAGAAAGAGCCGAAGAATCTTAATTCATCACAATGAAGCCTGTTTGAGCCACGCCAGCACCGATGGTGAAACTCGGCTCGAAGAGGATTCTCTCCGGCTAAGCCTGATTCCGGAAAGGGCGCGTCGCTAGCCCGTCGCCAGTCTGTTACATTTAAGCAGTTTCTCATCGAATTCAACGGAGGCGGCTCATTTGAGTGCGCAAAGAATCTATCTTCGCAGAACTTTCTCGCAATGGCGCCGGTCATGACCAAGTCTCCAACCCAAGGCAAGGGAGTCATCGGAGTGGACATTGGAGGCACTAAAATCGCGGCCGGACTCGTCGGCCCCGATGGCAAAATCGAACATCAGATACGAATTCCGATGATTTGCAACGATGGCTCTGCAACTGGCGTGGCCGCAGTGGTCTCTGCGATTGATTTGGTGACCGAGAAATTGAAAATTAAGTCGGGCGAGGAGGAATCAGTCCGCGGCATTGGGATGTGTTGTCCGGGACCGCTTGATCCAAATACAGGCGTGGTCATCAATCCACCCAATCTGCCGTGCTGGCGGAATTTCCCGCTCGCCACTGAAATTTCCCGTATCTATACTCTGCCCGTAAAGCTTGAGAACGACGGCAATGCCGCTGCTCTGGCCGAGGCGATCTGGGGTTCAGGGCGCGGTTATCGCAACGTTTTTTATGTCACCATCGGAACCGGCATCGGAACTGGGATCGTGTTCGACAGACACATCTATCACGGGCGCACCGGGGCTGCCGGCGAGGGTGGACACGTCACGATTGATTACCGCGGTCCCCGTTGCGGATGCGGCAAACGCGGCTGCATCGAAGTTCTGGCATCGGGTCCAGCCATCGCCAGGCGAGCCCAGGAAAGATTGCGCGAGAATCCCAAAGGCGACTCCGCCATTCACCATCTATCCAAGGGGGACATCGGCAGCGTTACGAGCGAGACGGTTGCTCAGGCCTTCGCTTCCGGAGATCCTCTGGCAAAAGAGATTCTGAGTGAAACCGTCGGACTTCTCTCGCTGTGGTTGGGAAATATGGTGGATCTTCTGGAGCCGGACGTCATAATAATCGGAGGCGGGGTCGCTTCAATTCTGGCACCCTTTTTCGATGAAATTCGCGAGCGTATTCCCGCGTGCAGCGTGAATTCGCGGTGTCAGGAAATTCCGCTGGTTCCGGCTTCCTACGGCGCCGACTCAGGCATCGCCGGAGGCGCAGCGCTTGTGTGATCGTCCCACCGTTCGCGCTGGAAGACTACCGCAATGAAGCAGAACGCGACATCCATTCATCGTCATTGCAATCCGGTTAAAGAATGAGACAAAAAAAATGAAACGCATCCCATTCATAAGCTTTGTGCTTGTCTTGATCGCGCTGAGTTCGCTGCTTTCAGCACAGTCGAGCGCTCAGCGAGAGCCAGTTCCACGGGAAGACTCCGCCACGTTTGACGCGGACGGTACCGCGCATGTGACGCGCGTGATTCCGATGCCGCCCACGGTCAGCCCGGAGGCCCAAAAGTGGCTGGCGTCGCTGACGACGCTGAAATCGGGACCACAAACGTTGGCGGAAAGACGCAAAGGGACAGACGAATGGCGAAAGCGGGATTCTGCCGAGGCGCGGAAATTGTATCCGGTCAACGTCGAAGAGGCCACGATTGCAGGCGTCCGCACCGACATTATTACGCCGCTCAGCACGCCGGAAGCGAATCGCCATCGCGTGCTCATCAATCTGCATGGCGGCGGATTCAATTCCGACTCGGGATCATTGATCGAAGGCGTTCCAATCGCGAATTTGGCAAAAACAAAAGTTGTTTCTGTGTATTACCGCTTGGCCCCGGAGAATCCGTTCCCCGCCGCGGTGGATGATGTCGTTGCCGTCTACAAAGAGCTTCTCAAGACCTACAAACCGCACGACATTGGAATTTTCGGCACGTCGGCGGGAGCGATTCTTACCTGCGAAGTCGCTGTGCGCCTTAAGCAGCTGGGCTTGCCGGAGCCCGCCGCCCTTGGAATTTTTTCCGGCGTTCTCGACTATAGTCGTGTCAGCGATTCTCAAGAAATATTTACGCTCAATGGGCTGCCGGGACAGCTACAACCTCAGGATACAAATCATCCGCCCGAAGACGCTTATTCGGGAAACACCGACCGCAGAGATCCCGTTCTCTCGCCACTGTTTGCGGACCTGACCGGAATGCCTCCCAGCCTGCTCGTCACCAGCACGCGCGATCTCCTGTTGAGCGATACGACAATCTTCCATCGCGCATTGCTTCGGGCCGGAGTGGATGCGCAGCTCGTGGTTTTTGAGGCGCTGCCGCACGCCTTCTGGTATCAGTTCCAGCTCCCCGAAACAAAAGAGGCGTTGGAACTGATGGCGAAGTTCTTCGATGAGAAAGTAGGGCGATAGTCGCGCAATGGAGAGACGGGCGCTCCATTATTTTTTTATTTTTATTTTTACGGCCTCACCGTGACCATCACCACTCCATGCGATGGCACGGACGCAGAAAATTTGCCGGTGAATTTTCCCAGGTCTTTATGCTGCCACAGGTCACGCACCGACGCTGACAGGTGGCTCGGATAGCCGAGGTCTTCCCAATTCAATGTGATTTGCTGTTCAGTCGTCCCGCGGTTCAATAGAACAGCAGCGCGATTTCCGCCAGTAAGAGGTCTGGCCCAGACTTCCAGATCGCCGTCCTTGTGAACCCGCCGTCCCTCGCGTCCTAACGGGTCCTGATCAATTGAAATCACATCTTTATTCGTCAGAATGTCATGGATCTCTGGGGTCATACTCCGCAGGTCGTTGCCCGCGATCAGCGGCGCGGCAAGAATCGCCCAAAGGCTGAAATGGGAGCGATATTCGGTGGTTGTCATGCCGCCATTCCCAACCTCAAGCATGTCAGGATCGTTCCAATGTCCAGGCCCCGCATAACTTTCGAGGCCATCTTGTTGATCGAGAATGGCCAACATTCCATAAGCACAACAATCGCCGCCCGGCCATTTGATCTTGCCATCCCATTGGTCTTTGATGTCGCCGGTCGTGCGCCACAAGTTTCCAACGCCTTTTCCCCACAGCCAGGGCTTGGCCGTGCCCCATTCACACAGGCTGAATACGATACGACGGCCAGAGGCATCCAGAGCTGCGCGCATGAGCGCATAGGTTGACGGCGCGTCTTGGGTAGTGGTGCTGCACCAATCGTATTTCAGATAGTCCACGCCCCACGCGGCGTACTGGCGGGCATCCTGAAATTCGTATCCGCGGCCTCCCGGACGTCCTTGACAGGTTTTTGTGCCCGCGTCCGAGTAGATTCCGAACTTGAGGCCCTTCGAGTGAATGTAGTCTGCCAGGGCTTTGATTCCTGAAGGAAATTTCTGAGAATCGGCAATGATGTTGCCGTCTTTGTCGCGGCTGATCTGCCAGCAGTCGTCAATAATCACATATTGAAAACCAGCGTCTTTCATGCCCGAGGAGGCCATTGCGTCCGCAATCTGGCGAACCAGATCTTCGCTGACGTTACAGCCGAATTTATTCCAGCTATTCCAGCCCATGGGAGGAGTCGCAGCGAGAATGTTGTCCTGCGCCACAAGCCTTCCGCTAAAAGGAAACACGCAGAGAATCGCAAATATGATTATGAGCATTTTTTTCATGCGGGAATATTAACCGAACCCCCACTCCTTGGGCCGATAAATTAATACCTCAATGTGATTTCGTCAGCACGGTGCTCAAATCCTTAAGCGGGCTGCTGTGTTACAGTGTCAGCGCGAGAACGCCGCCAGGTGTCTCTGCCATGCCGTCCGGAGATATTCCTTCATGAATAAGAGAAACATGTTTTGGTTTGCTGTCGTGACGTGCGCATTGATTTGTGTGGCCACAAACCAGATGTCAGCTCAGCCCCCAAAACCAATCGGCATCTTTGAAAGCCACCAAGACATTGGCACCGTCCTGCACCCAGGCAGCGCCGAATACGATTCTGTCAGGGACACTTACACCCTGAGCGCCAGCGGCGAAAACATGTGGCTCAAAGCGGATGCTTTTCAGTTCGTCTGGAAAAAAGTTTCCGGCGATGTGGCGCTGAGCGCCGATATCTCATTTGTAGGGCAAGGCGGGAATCCCCATCGCAAGGCAGTCGTCATGGTGCGGCAAAGCCTCGATCCCGATTCGGTGTATGCCGACATAGCGCTTCACGGCGTTGGCTTGACGGCATTGCAATATCGCGAGTCCACCGGTGCGATCACTCAAGAAATCCAATCGAATATTTCTGCCCCGAAGCGGATACGAATCGTGAAACGTGGCGATTACGTTTACATGTCGGTGGCGAAGGATAATGACAATTTGCAAATGGCTGGCGGATGGCTCCCGATCCCGCTGAAAGGCGACTTCTACGTTGGAATTGGCTTGTGCTCTCACGACAAAGATGTTGTCGAAAAGGCAGTCTTCTCGAATGTGAAGATCGAGACTTTATCCCCTCCTGCGAGCCAGTCAAAGCTTTACAGCACGTTGGAGACAGTCGCAATTTCCTCTACTGACCGGCAAGTGGTGTACATCGCGCCCGGACGCTTCGAAGCACCCAACTGGACGCATGACGGAGCGTCGTTCATCTTCAACAGCAACGGGCATCTTCAGCGTCTGCCTGTGACCGGTGGTACGCCCGAAACTATTAACACTGATTTTGCCAATCGTTGCAATAACGATCACGGCATTTCGCCCGACTCGAAGTGGATCGCCTTCAGCGACAATTCGCAGGGAGACCATCAATCACTTGTTTATATCGCGCCTTTCGCGGGAGGCACTCCACGACGCATCACTCAAAATTCCCCTTCGTACTGGCACGGATGGTCGCCCGACGGCAAAACTCTCGCGTTCGTCGGACAGCGCAACGGCGATTTTGATATTTACAGTATCTCGACCGAAGGCGGCGACGAAAAACGCCTCACGACCGCCAAGGGTCTTGACGACGGTCCCGAATATTCGCCGGATGGAAAGTACATTTACTTCAATTCCGAACGCACCGGCCTCATGCAAATCTGGCGCATGCGTCCCGACGGCAGCGAGCAAGAACAGGTATTCTCCGACGACAACAACAATTGGTTCCCCCACATTTCGCCCGATGGGAAATGGATGGTCTTCCTGACTTATGACAAGACGGTTACCGGGCATCCCGAAAACAAAGATGTGATGCTGAGGATTATGTCGCTGGAAGATAAAAATATGAGCGAGAAGAAAATTACCGTGTTGGCGAAATTATTCGGCGGCCAGGGCACCATCAATGTTCCATCATGGTCCCCGGATAGCCTGAAGGTGGCCTTCGTCAGCTATCAGCTGATTCCCGAGGAAACTTCCGAAACAAAGTGAAAGAAAATCTTTGGTTCGAAAAAAATAGCCATTCTGCATTGCGAGTGGGATCCTCTTTTCAGCGAGCCTCACCCGCGCATGCCTATTTCAGCTTCACAAAAAGCAAAACGAATATCGCCCACACTCCAACTGTGAGCGGGAATTGGACCAATTGCGCGTTTTGCAGCGCATTTCCCTTTGGAAGCGCAAACGTCAACACCAACATCGCCAACGCGGTGAGTATGCCAAGCACTAATTTCGAGACCCAGGACATGGTTTCCTCGCTTTCAGACTTGCACCATTTTTCTGGCAGCCAGCGGCCAGCGCAAGATTATACCCGTCCCGTACATTTACGCACCAATATTCGTGCAATCCAAAGAGTACCCCGCCAACGTACTTGTCATGAAGGCGATGAAACACTGGAGGATCACTTTAATGACAAAGAAAATGAAGGGCTTATTGCTGTCTGTTATCACGCTCATGGCGACTTTTGCGCTGGCCCAGAAAGACCCGATGGTGGGTGGACAGGAGATGTTTCCCAGCAAAAATATCGTCGAAAACGCGATGAATTCTCCCGACCACACAACCCTGGTCGCGGCGGTAAAAGCTGCGGGACTGGTTGAGACACTAGAGGGCCCCGGCCCTTTCACCGTATTCGCGCCCACCAATGAGGCTTTCGACAAGCTTCCGGCGGGCACGGTGGACAATCTTGTGAAGCCGGAAAACAAGGACATGCTTACCAAAATTCTTACCTACCACGTTGTCGCTGGCAAGCTCAGCGCAGCGGATTTGAAAAAGGAAATCAAGGAAGGTCACGGAGAAGCTTCCTTGAAAACCGTGAGCGGCGGAACTCTAACCGCGATGATGCAAGGCAAGGATATCGTTTTGAAAGACGAGAAGGGCGACGTCGCCAAAGTCACGATTGCGAATGTGTTCCAGTCGAATGGCGTGATTCACGTAATTGACACCGTACTGATGCCCAACTAAACGAAATAATTTCCCCGGTGCGCTCAGCAACCGAGCTTGCCATTCCCACTCTCCAAATGCTGGAGGGTGGGATTTTTTGCGCTCACTGGCGATATTTCGATAGAACCGCGTCGCTCGAAATCACCCCTTCAAGTTTTCCAAAATCTGCCCGGCTCACGACTGGAACCAATTCGGTTTGGTTGACGTAGCGTAACGCCACATCCAGCGGGAGGTCTGGGTGCAGAATCGGAAGAGGCAGCCCCGTAAGAATCGAGCCAAGATTCAGCTCTGATTTTCCCTCGTTCAAAGATTGCTGCAAAAGTTCTCTAGTAACAGATTTCCAGCCGCTCGGAATGAGCCGCACCAGGAAAGTATTTGTCCCCGGTGGAGATGGCTGAATTCTCTGATTGGCTTCCCGAACCGTCTCCGTCGAACTGAGCACTGGCCCTTCGACCGGACGCATGGCGTCTTCGATCCGAAGAATATTCTCTTCCCGCTGCTCTTCCATGGACGGAAGATCAAGTCCATCCTGCCGCGACAACAAATCAAAAATCGGCACCGGTTGCAGGCTCCGCGAGAGAACGTAGGCAACCGTGTTGGCAACGATAACCGGAACGATAATGGAGTACTCCCCGCTGACTTCGAGCACCATGAACACCGAGGTCATAGGAGCGCGCAGGAATCCGGCGAAGAGCACGCCCATTCCCACGAGTGCATAGGTCCCGGTAGATCCGGCCAGATGGAGCCCCCACAAATGTCGCTCCAGATCTCCAACAGCGCCTCCGACCGCCCCTCCCAGCATTGCTCCAATAAACAGCGTGGGAGCAAACATTCCTCCCGGAGTACCGCTGGTAAATGAAAGTGTGGTCGCTAAAATTTTCAATCCCGCAAGCACCGCGAGCATTTGCCATGTGAACTGATCGTGCATGGCCTGGTCCATGAACTCATATCCCGCGCCCATCACCTGGGGAGCGCCAAAATATCCAATCAGCCCAATGATTAATCCGGCTGCCGCAGGCTGAAAATATTGAGTCCATCGCGGCATATCTCTGAACCGGGGCCGGAAATATACGATGCTCCTCGCGAGGATCACCGACGCAATGCCGCCAATGAGTCCTAGCAGCGCATAAGCGAGAAGCTCCGAGGGACGCGCCAACGTGATCGGGGGGATGCGAAACAACGGTTGCGATCCCAGGAACCAGCGCACGACCACAACACTCGATATCGCCGACAGCACCACGGAACCAAGAATTCCAGCGCTCCAACGGCCGATCACCTCTTCAATCACAAACAACACTGCGGAAATTGGAGCGTTGAAAGCCGCGGCTAATCCCGCAGCAGCGCCCACCGGTGCAAGCAGCCGCAACCGCTCCCGCGAAAGATTCATGCGGCGGCCCAATGCTGAGGCCAGACTGGCGCCGATCTGCAACGATGGATCTTCGGGTCCAAGCGAGTGACCCGCGCCGATGGCAAGCGCGGCGGTAAGAAACTTTCCAACCGCCGTCTTGAACGGAATAAATCCGTTGAAGATGTAAAGCGCAGACTTAGTTTGGTTGACTCCGCTTCCGCGCGCCCCCGGAAAAACGTGGATAACCAGCACCGCCAGCAACAGGCTTACCAGCACCGGTGCAATGATGAGGCGCAGGTTGTGCGGCTGTAACACCGGGCCCAGCAGCGCGATGCGGCTCCAGTCAATTGCCAGCCGGAAGCAGACTACTGCCAATCCGGAAAATATTCCGATGAACACCGCAAGCATCAGGAAAAAGCGATCCTCACGAAATGTTTCGCTTAATTGTTTGCGCCCAAACTTGCGGAAAGAGAAAGCGGCGGTCTCCGGCGGCGAAAGCTCCGGGTCCACGGCAGCGCCCTCGGCGGAATCCATTATTGATCGGCTCCTTGTGGATTCAATGCCAATTGCAGCAAAGCACGATCCATAGCTGTAGGCTCTCCGCATTGATTCTGAGTTCTTTCTTCGATTTGAAACACCAAAGCCATGACGGAATCGGCAGTATCAGGTTCAGCCAATGCGTTTTGTCGCCTGAACTTGGGTTTCATCTCACTCCAGTTTTTTTGCAGGGAAATTAGATCAGAGGAAAAGGGATCGGACGCCTCTTCCCCAGACTGACTGCCATCTTGAAAACTAACGCCGTGCAACTCGGCACAGTCTGCGAGAAGGTTGCCGGCCCGATTGAATGCATCCCGGATGCGGCTGCTTCGCTCCCCGTTGGGAAGCCCATGGATGAAAGGGTCGGCCCGCAAGATCAATCTCGCGGACTCCAGCGATTGCTGCAACGCCGCATTTTGCGGATCCAGTTTCGCGGCCTCGCCCAAATATTTTTCAGCACTGCGGTAGTGACGCATCTGGAAAGCTGCCTGGCCCGCTCCCTCGAGCGCCGCGGCGTTTTGGCGGTCATTCCGCAAAATGGTTTGATATTCTGCGAGAGCGCGTTCCTGATCTCCAGCGCGCTCAAACATCTGCGCCACCGGCATTTCAAGTTCTGCATCTGCGGGAAGCGATGCCGACAGGGTAATCAATTCGCCCTGCGCCTGAAGCAATGCGTTCTTCTGCAAAAGAAAGTGAATGAGTTCGAACTCCGCATTGCGACGGTGAATATCGGCGTCGGAGTCCCATATCCCATACGACGCGTTGTGGTAGTAGTGAATGGCCTCGTTGATTGCGCCTTCGCGCGCGGCCAGCCGTCCCAATGCAAGATTGACCGCTCCGTCCTCGGGCGCCCGCTCCCAAAGATTCATCAGATACGTCTTCGCCTCGGACGTACGCCCACTATCTCGCAGCGCTCGCGCAAGGCCCAACTGATATTGAAAATTATCGCGATTGTAGGTAAGCGCCGCGCGAAAGTCGGGAATAGCTCGTCCCGGTTCAGCCGATGCGTATTCCACTTGCCCTTGTTCATACAAGTGGCGTCCCAAAGCTTTTTCCTGCAACCTGAATCGAGTGACCAGGTGACTGACCGCGAGAAATGCCAGCACCGCGGTAGCAAAGAGGATTGTGAATATTACTGGAGCACGGCTCAGAAAGGCCTTCAGTCTGGCGCGTGTTATTCCCAGGAACACATACGTATCCTAAATCAAGCGGATTGTTTTGATTTAGGTGAGGGAATATTTCCTATTTTGTGATGAGAAAAATACCGCTTGCGAATGAGCGTCGCTTCCGCAAAACTCAATTGCCAAAGGCAGTGTTTATCACGCTGCCTTTGGCATGTTAGGAGGGCCTACTTGGTGACCTGCAAAATCATTTCGGTGCCGCTATCGAGGTGTACGTTCTTGCTGGAGGACGTGATTACCGAGCCTTCAGTCGAATTGGCGGCGTTAGCATTCAGCTCAAGTCCATTCATTCCGATGACTCCATGACTGGTTGAAGACAACGCTCCCGATGCGGCTCCGTTAGGAACAGAGGTGGCGCCATTCAGCGTCCCCGCCGCAGTGCTGCCGACAGAATTAGTAGCGCCGCCGAGTGTATTCGTGGCGCCAGTCGGGACCGTTCCGCCCATTCCTCTGCCAGCTCCCGCAGTTTGTCCGGGTCCGGCCATTCCTGCCCCGTTCGTCATAGCCTGGTCTTCCGCAAAATTGTCGGAAGCAATCTGTTGCGGGGCCGAAATCGCCTGAATAGAAGCGCTCAGCGGAATTTGACGGCCGTCTTTTAGCAAAGCGTGATCAAACATTACGCCGACCGCGGATTCACTTGCCCCTTTTTGTTTTGCTTTGGCTTCGGTCACGTGGCCGATAATCTTCGAGCCTTTGGGGATTGCGACTCCATCATTCGAGGTTGTCGCCTGGGTCGTCTTGGCAATGACTTCGTCGCCCGGCTTGTTCTTCCGCGCATCAACCGGCTTTTCGAGTCTCGCCTGCACAGTCTTGCTCGTCGCTACCTGATTCGCAGTTGAGACTTGCGCCGATTGATCCGCCGACTTGCTCGAGATCGCAGCATCTCCAGCCGCCTGCGCGGCGGCGCCGGACTGCACATCGGCACCATTGCCGCTTTGCGACACCGTGCTCCCCTGTGACGCCGACGCTCCGGTCTGCATTTGCGGATTTGCTTGCGAAAAAGAAATGCCAGCGAATAAAACTCCAGTAAGAATAGAAAAGAAAAGTCGCCTCATGGTTAAGTCCCCTTCTGCAATCCGTTAGCACATGGCCAACGGTCGCCCAACTGGAATGTTGCAGTCGGCGTGCCACAAACAGCAGCTGATCAATAATGTAAGCTATTTCGTTTGTTTGAGTTGGAAGCTGGCATCTCGTAGTTGCGGGGAATGGAGGGTCATGTCCGGAAGAAATTACCCGGTTACTCTATACGATCCACCCACCCCCGACCACCACGTCATCCTTATAGAAAACGGCGGCCTGCCCCGGGGTAATCGCTCTCTGCGCCTCGGCAAAAGTAACCAGCACATCATCGCCGCTTGTCATTTCAATTGTCGCGTTCGCAGCATGATGCCTGTGGCGGATCTTTACCTCGACCGTCATCGGTTCTTCAATCGCGCTCACCGAAATAAGATTTACTTTGCCCGCTCGCAGCGTCTTTGAATAAAGATCCTCTTGATTCCCGACCACCACCTGGCGTGCGTCTCCCTTGATTTCCAGGACGTAAAGAGGAGAGCCCGTTGCCACTCCCAATCCCTTCCTCTGTCCGACAGTGAAATTATGAATTCCCGCATGCTCGCCGATCACATGTCCATCACTGGTCACAAGTTCTCCCGCCGTGTCGGGCAACGCATCTCCATCCTCGGCCAGATAAGCGTCTATGAAGTTCTTGTAATCGCCTCCGGGGACGAAACAAATTTCCTGGGAATCGGGCTTATCGGCGAGGGCGAGTCCATAGCTGCGGGCCAGATCACGTACCTCCGGCTTCGTCATTCCCCCGAGCGGAAAAATCGTCTTGCTTAGCTGCTCTTGAGTAAGCCCGAAGAGAAAGTAGGTCTGGTCCTTGGCAACATCAACTGGGCGCTTCAGCAACCATCGTCCGCTCACTTCGTCGAACTCGACGCGCGCGTAGTGTCCCGTTGCAAGGGAATCAGCACCAATCTGTTGCGCCACAATCAATAGCTGATCGAACTTCAAGTGATTGTTGCAAAGGCTGCATGGGATAGGCGTTCGTCCCGAAAGATATTCCTGAACAAACGGACGCACCACGTCGCGCTCAAAGCGGTCTTCCTGATTGACCACGTAATAAGGAATTCCAATCGTCTCGGCGACTCGCCTCGCGTCATAAACATCATCGAGCGAACAGCAGCGGCCCTGCACGGATTCAGGCATGCCTTCGTGCCCGGCGAGGCGGCGCTGATTCCAGAGTTGCATCGTCAATCCGACGACGTGATGTCCTTCGGCGCGCAGCATGGCCGCAACAGCGGAGGAATCAACTCCGCCCGACATGGCGACGGCGATGGTTTTTGTGGGCATAAGCACGGCTTTTGGCTATTGACTTTTAGCTCTTGGCTTGAAGAATGTAGTTCATTCTGTCGGAGTGTAGCAAAAGGTGACGCTCGACGTTCCAAGCCAAGAGCCAACAGCTAATGGCTAAGAGCTTCTTTATTGTAAACCGGCGACAACTCTCGCAGGCGGCTGATAGTCTCCGGAATAAGACGCAGGGCGAAATCAATATCTTCCGCTGTATTTTGCTTGCCCAGGCTGAAGCGCAGGCTGGCCCGTGCGCGATCTCCGCTCAACCCCATCGCAGTGAGCACGTGGGAAGGCTCCAATGCGCCCGAAGAACATGCCGCGCCCGTCGAAACCGCCAGCCCTTTGAGATCAAGTGCGATCACGAACGCTTCTCCCTCAACATGATCAAAATAAATATTCGTCGTATTTGGAACCCGGGGAGCGCCAACGCCATTCACGCCGCAGAATTCTATTTCTCCAAGCAGCGACGATTCCAGGCGATCGCGAAGATCTGCCATTCGCTGAATTTCGCCATTCACCAATCCTTCTTGCGCGAGTTCCGCAGCCTTTCCCAATCCAACGATCCCCGGAACATTCTCGGTTCCCGCGCGACGCGAGCGCTCATGACGCCCGCCATAGAACAGGGGATGAAGACGCGTTCCCTTCCTCACGTAAAGCGCACCGACTCCTTGCGGCGCGTGCATCTTGTGTCCAGAAATCGAAAGTAAATCACACCCAATCGCATTCACATCAATCGGCACCTTCCCCGCCGCTTGCACAGCGTCCGTGTGGAAGTACACATCGGCTTCGGCCGCGATTTTTCCGATCGCTTCAACCGGCTGGAGCACTCCAGTTTCATTGTTCGCCATCATGATGGTAATGATCTTTGTGTTGGGGCGAACGGCGCGGCGAACGTCGTCAGGGTCAACCATTCCTTGAGGATCGCAATGAACATATGTAACGCTGCATCCTTCCGCTTCCAATTGCTTGCACGAATTCAGCACCGCATGATGCTCGATCGTCGAGGAGATTACATGGTCGCCACCGCGAACCAATCCCGAACCAAGCAGCCCGAAGATTGCCAGATTATCCCCCTCGGTCCCGCCACTGGTGAACACAATCTCCGACGCGCGGCATCCCACGAGCAAAGCCACGGCCTCGCGCGCGCGCTCCACAGCCGCCCGCGTTTCCTGCCCGTGATGATGGATCGAAGACGCATTTCCAAAATGTTCGGTGAAATACGGCTGCATGGCCTCTAGAACCGCAGGAAGCACGGGGGTCGTAGCGTTATTGTCGAGGTATACGCGACGCATATACTGTGTCTATCTTACGCTCGACGACATCGTGCACGGATCACTGCCCCGCGGATAATGACAGTTTTTGTCATCGTTGGCTGCGGCTTTTGGGTTGGCTGGGAAAGTTCCCATCGCCTTCATTCTTTGTGAAAATTCCTTCCATTGGCGCTCTAAAAATTACAGTAAATCCCGTGTTTTCATAACGTTTTGATTGGTACCCAGAATGCTAAAGATATAGCGTAGCTAACCCGGATGGCCGCCACTTAGGGCCACCGCAGGAGAATTTCAGATGCGTCACACTCGTTTCTCGGCATTTATCTTCGCTATCTTGACGGCGCTTTTGTTAAGCGGATCTGCTTTCGCCGACAGCATGAACTTTACCGGGGTTGGCGGAGCTAATCTGGGCGGAGTCTACACCTATCCTTACAACTTCACCGTCAACGGCACGCCTATGCAATTAATGTGCGACACATTCGACAATGAGATAGCCAGCCCTGAAACCTGGACTGCAAACGAGAGCACCATCGCGGGCGCCGCTACTTCAGGCCTCTTTAATGGCGTCAGCCAGGCTGGCCTCAAGTATGACGCTGCCGGCATTATTTTCGCCAGCATGCTCGGTGTGAACGGCGTTACGCTCACAGGCTTCACCAATAATCAGGATGCGAACTGGGCAGTCTGGGCGCTGTTTTCCAGCAACGCCTTGCAGGATATTACCGGCAGCGCTTCAAGTCCGTTTGGCGTCGGTGGAGATTCCGCTGCTTTAACCATCTATAACAACGCACTGATCGCAGCCGCAACGGCACCAGCAAGCGACTTCAACGGCATTACGATCTACACGCCAGTTGCCGGAACCCAGGTTCCGACCACTGACGGCACCCCGCAGGAATTCCTTGGCTACAGTCCTGTACCGGAGCCAAGCGAACTCAGCATGCTGGGAGTGCTTGCACTGTTCGGAGTAACTGGATTTACATTACGTAAACGGTTTGCGTTCGAGCGAGCATAGACCGGTTCGCTTAAATACCGATCGCATCAATTAAAAAGGCCCGATCAAAAGTCGGGCCTTACCTTTTTCCTGGGGCAGGAACTGTGATCTCAGTCTAGCTTCCCGTACTCCACCTTGGCTTGTTTCAGGAGCGGAATCTCAGGATCAGCATCCTTCCAAAACGCAAAAAAATCCTGGTAGGCTGCGCGCGCTTTATTACTGTCTCCCTGCTGCGCGTAGGCTCGTGCAGTTCCTAGGCGTGCCAAGACATATAACGGGCTGGTGGGATTAAATCCGCGATGATCAGCAATCTTCTGGTATTCGATCAGAGCCTTGGCAGGATCGTGAAGATCGAGATAAGCCTCTCCGCGCAAATACAGAGGCCAGAAATCAACAGGCGCAACTGGCCCACTCCCCATTTCGAAAGTTCTCGCTGGCTCTAGTGCATCTATGGCTCGCGCCAGGTGTTTTTGTTGTAGTTCGACCCCAGCCCGGGCGACGGCGAGCTCTCCTTTATTGAGTACTTCATCCGTGGGATACTGCTTTGCCAGTTCGGCGATCATTTTTTCCGCACCACTGGTGTCGCCGACGCGCGCCAGCGTCAGCGCAGCCTGACCCTTGACGTTCCTGTCTTCCGTCATGGGGAGCGCCACCAGAGTCTGCCGCCGCGCTTCGTCCGCATTTCCTAGTTCAGCCTCAATCGCTCCCTCGGATACGCGAATGCTTGCTGCGAAATCTTTGGATTGCTGCTCGGATTGCCGCACTGCGGTATCGCAAACCTCCCGGGCTTCGCGCACGCGTCCCTGAAAATATTTGACATTGGCCTCAACGGGCAAAACGAACACCTCAGCGCTGGTCCCGGCAACACTGTCGAGTGCAGTCTTCATCGCCGCCCCATCGCCGTGGATGAAAGCCAGTACATAGCCAATTGATTTCGTTGACGACGACTCCGCGTTCTGTGTCCTCGCCTGATCGAGAATTGCTCTCGCTTCGTCATAGCGTCCAAGCGCCAGATAGTCGGCAGCCACGTTTTGGTACGCATAGACGTCCTTGGCATCTATTTGCATCGCCTGAAGCGCGTTCGCCAGGGCTTTGTCCTGTTGCCCAGTTCCGGCGTAAAGCAGCGACAAGTTGTCACAAGGTACGCTGTCGCGTGGATACGCCTGCTTCCATTGCTCGTATGTCGCTATGGCCTTGTCGTCCGCCCCGATGGACTCGTAATAGTGTGCGGAAATATAAAGGTTCTCGCGCTCGCTCGTCCTTTCCCTGAGATCGAACGCCTTTTGCAGCGATTCCCGGCTGAGAGTTGCCTCGCCAAGGTTTTCATAGGAAACACCGAGCGTCCCATAAGCCATGGCGAAATTGGGATCGAGTTCGATCGCGCGCTTGAGATGCGGTACGGCGAGATCATCTTTCAATTTCAAGTGCTCGCTCTGGCCCAGGCTAAACGCCTGCAAAGCTTCGAGCGACGAAGTAGTGGCCTGCTCCAACGGCTTGGCGAATTGCTGCACCGACCCCAGCGACTCACCGAGCTTGCCGCGCAAAGACGACGCCTCACTATCAAGCGCTTTGAGGACCTGTTCTTTGCTTGACGCTTCGACTTGTTCGCGTGCCAGCGAGTCTCCGTTTTGCGCGTTCACGGCGGTCAGAGTAACCACATACGAATTGCCCAACCCGGCAATCGAGCCGCCGAGAACGGCCTTGGCTCCCTCCCGCAAAGCGATTTCCCGCGCGACATCGTTGCTGATGCGCTCGTCCGCGGGATGCCCCATGAAACCCAGAGCCTGCCGCATTCGCGACTCGGGCAGAATCTTCAGATAAGGAGACTGCTCCAGTTCCACGGCCAGCGCCTGTTTCAGCGTCCCGTCAAATACTGGATCGCCAGTCGTATTTACGAAGTCGGCGAGAACAACCGTATCTTTTTCGGTGAGCGCGCTGGCGTGCCGCGAGCGATAAAACAAACCTCCCGCTATCAAGGCCACGATGACAACCACGCCAATCAGCGCTGGGATCTTCCACGATCTCGGCTTCCGTAAACCCTGATCTGAGGAAATTGGCGGCGCCGAACTCGGGATCGCAGCGGAAGAAATTCCGCTCGCAGGATGCACTGCGCCCGATGACCCCGCTGCAACCGCTTTGCCGGAACTCCCAGACCCGCCGGAGCCTGAAGGCACCGCATCCGCTGCGAGTCGCGATCCAGATTCATGCGCCGCCACCGCTCCGGAACTCGCGGCCACCGCGCGTCCTGTGTCCGTGTCCCGTTTCAAGCGTTGCAGGTCCGCACGAATATCTGCGGCATGCTGGTAACGCAAGTTGCGGTCTTTTTCCAGAGCCTTGTTGATGATGTCTTCGAGCTTTGGCGGGGTATCCGGATTCAGTCGAATCGGCGGGACCGGTGCGCGATCAAGAATCGCCTGGAAAATCAGCGCCGAGGTATCACCACGAAACGGAACCATCCCCGTGGCCATTTCATACAGCACGGCGCCAAAAGAAAACAGGTCAGTCCGCGAGTCAAGTTCCTTCCCCTTCGCCTGCTCCGGGGACATATACGCAACTGTCCCAATTGCAGAGCCGGGACTGGTCAAATGCTCTTCCGCTAAGGTCGCTTCCACTGTGTCGCCCGATCCATCTGCCGGATGCGTCGGGGACGGTGTGACCTTCGCCAATCCAAAATCAAGAATCTTCGCATGCCCGCGCTTGGTGACGAAAATGTTCGCCGGCTTGATATCGCGATGAACGATGCCTTGCGCATGCGCCGCGTCCAGTGCATCGGCAATCTCAATTCCGTGCGCCAGCAGCGTGTCCAGATTCCATGGGACGGTTTCCAATAATATGTTTCAACGTCGCACCGTCGAGGTATTCCATGACGATGAACGCCTGGCCATCCTGCTCGCCAATGTCGTATATGGTGCAGATATTCGGATGATTCAGAGCCGACGCGGCCCTGGCCTCGCGGCGAAATCGCTCGAGCGATTGCCGGTCTTTCGAGACATTTTCCGGAAGAAACTTCAGCGCGACGAAGCGGTCGAGGCGTGTGTCCTCAGCCTTGTAAACGACACCCATGCCTCCGCCGCCAAGTTTCTCGACAATGCGGTAATGCGAAATAGTTTGGCCAATCACTCGAGGTGGACTCCTCCGGCGCGATTCATATTAGGGTGGTCATTAGCGCAAGTCAACGTAAGCCTCGGAGGAATCTACTTTTCATCTTTAAGAAAAAACCAGTCAAGCTACGTTTCAAACGAGAAAACCCTCCAGCCCCTCCCATCTTTCTCGACAAGCGCAGCTTCGATTGCCTCACCAGCAAACGTGAAAATCGCACGAGCCCAAAAGCCGCACCCCACCACATTCGACTGCATCACGCGAACCTCCCATAAGCCACGAAAACTCTTCCACACTTCATGAGCAACCCGAGTCCCAATTCCGCGCCTTCGGTATCCACGCAAAACGAAAAATTCCGCCATGTCCCAGACGGTATCGCTTCCAGAAAATTGCGATCCTCTCTTCACTAAGACAAATCCTGCCAACCTACCCTCCACCCAGACCAGAAATGGGTGCCAATCAGGCTCACTCCAGTAAAGCGATAACGCCTTGTAGCCAAACTTTCCATCTGCTCCTATCGCGACATTATGGAACTCGCTGAAATCGTGCGCATACAGCTCAAGCAAATTGGCCAGGATCGTCTCTTGTTCCGGCCTCGCGGGAGCGACTTCGACCTGCGCGAGCTTATCCGAGCGCTTTATCATAAGAAATGTAGGCAAAATTGAGACTGGTTCCCAACTTCGCGTCCGATTTCTGGACGCCAACCTGGGTTACATACCCGAAGCGTATAGCTTTTCAGATGGGAGAGAAGTGTCCGACTTACCGGCTTTCCATCGGCACCCAATGCTGTGGATAGGCAGGACCCACGTACTCGGCGCGAGGCCTTATCAGACGATTGTCATCGAGTTGTTCGATCACATGCGCCGTCCAACCGCTCACCCGCGAAACCGCAAATATCGGCGTGAATAGATCAACGTCAATTCCCAACGTGTGATATGTCGAGGCTGAATAGAAATCTACGTTAGCGTTGAGCTTCTTGTCGGCTTTCACGAACTCCTCAATCCGGTGCGACATGTCGAACCATTTAGTTTGTCCGCTGGATTTTCCCAGATCGCGAGACATCTGCCGCAAGTGCGTCGCCCGCGGATCTTCCGTGTGATACACGCGATGACCGAATCCAGGCACCTTCTTCTTATCCGCCAGCATCGCCTTTATATGCTCCACGGGATCAGCGCCAGCGCGATCAATTTCTTCCAGTATGTGAAAAACCGCTTCGTTGGCCCCGCCGTGCAACGGCCCTTTAAGCGCACCAATAGCCGAGGTGATGGCAGAATACATATCTGAAAGAGTCGCTGCCGTCACCCTCGCAGCAAAAGTCGAAGCATTGAGTTCGTGATCCGCGTGCAGAATTAGAGCGATATCCAAAGCGCGTTCGGCCGTGCTGGACGGCCGAGTCCCATTCAACATCAACAAAAAATTCGCCGCGTGCGAGAGAGACGGATCCGGCTCGATGAGGTGCCTTCCCTTGCGGATACGGTCATATGCCGCCACAATCATGGCTATCTGCGAGGTCAGCCGAATCGCCGTATTCAGATTCGTTTCGTGCTGGCTGCCTTTGTTGCCATTGTTGCTGTTATTTTCAGTCTCATTGGGATCGTAAAAAGAGAGCGCCGAAACAGCCGTTCTCAACACATGCATCGGTAGCGCATGATCGGGGGCGTTGTGCAGCAGATCAATAATTCCAGGATCGAGTTTGCGCTCCGCCGCCAGCCGATTGCGAAGTTGATCGAGTTCGTCTCGCGTGGGAAGCTTGCCAGTCCACAACAACGAACACGTTTCCTCAAAGGTTGAGTTCTCTGCCAGTTCGTGGATATCAATACCGCGATAGGCCAAAATGCCCCGCTCGCCGTCTATGTAGCAAATGCTCGAATTGGTTGCTACCACTCCCTCCAACCCTCGGGAAGCGTGCATGGCGGTGGACATATATCCTCGCTCAGTATCTTGGATGTCGTTGTGGCTGCACAGGATGGAAGTGCCGTCGCAACTAACTTTTATACGCCAAATTGCCCAGGATTCCAAACCTGCATGGACCTGTATGGACAGCCAGCGATCCGCGTTGCACACGTAGGGACAGCCGTCTTCGGCTCCCGGGCCGGCCGAGGATGGCTGCCTCCACCCGACGCACCGAAGGTTCACCCACCTTCGGAAATGCTCTCTTTTCTTCCTGTTCAAAGGTACAATCCCGAGATGCGCTCCGGTGGCGTTTTGATGGTGCTTTGTTTGGCAATTGGCGCATTCGCGGCCGATATCACATCCAACGCGCCGTTACTTCCCTGCCCCCCCGGCGATTCCTCGGGTTGCAATCCCACCAAGAGGGAGTTGAAAGAGGCGAAAACTGCCTTCCTGAAGGGCCTCAAACTCCAAAAAGAAAAGCATACAGACGATGCATACGAACAGTTCGATACCGCGGCCCGTCTCGAACCAAGGAACTTAAACTACCTCACCTCACTTGAATTCGCCCGCCAGCAATCCGTTTATGAGCATCTTCAGGCGGGCAACGCCGAGCTTCAGGAAGGTAAGCAAGCCCAATCTCTGGACGACTTCCGCGCCGCGCTTCAGCTCGATCCGAAAAATGTCTTCGCGCAACAGCGAGTACAAGATGCCCTCGGCGACTCGGTTCCTAAAATTGCAGAACCTGTTCGCATTGTCGAGCAATCAGTCGAGATTCGACTCATGCCAGAAGCTGCGCTATCGGATTTTCACTACAAGGGCGACTCCCGTGGCTTGCTCACCCAGGTAGCAAATGCCTATCGAATCGCAGTCCAGATGGATGATTCTGTAGTCTCGCGGCCAGTGCGCTTCGATATCTCAAGCGTAGATTTTGATACCGCCATGTCCGCCGCTGCCGCCGTCACGCACACCTTCTGGACTGCCATGGGTCCGAAGCAAATCTTGATCGCCGCCGACACGGCCAAAATCATCGCCAATACGACCGCATGGCGATGCGGACCTTTTACATTCCCGGAGTTTCCACGCCCGCCGATCTCACTAATGTCAGCAATGTCCTGCGAAATGTTTTTGAGATTAAATTAGTTAGCCAGGACGCAGGCAGCGATAAACTTACCGTTCGCGCACCGCAAAATATCCTGGATGCGGCCACCGAGTTCATAGAAAACCTCGATGACTCGCGTCCCCAGGTCATGCTCGATGTCGAGATCTATCAGATCAGCCACACCTTCATGCGGAACATTGGATTGGGAATTCCCGATCAGTTCAACTTGTTTAACATTCCAATTGCGGCTCTGGCCGGACTTGGCGGTCAGAATATCCAAAGCCTCATCAATCAATTGATCTCCAGCGGCGGCATCAACCAGGCCAATGGTCGAGAGCATCGCCGGCCTCCTGGCGCAACTCCAGGGACAGGGAAATTCCATTTTCAGCCAGCCGCTCGCAACTTTCGGAGGCGGCCTAACCTTTGAAGGACTGAGCCTGGGAACGCTCGCCGCCCAACTTTCACTCAACGAAAGCGCCGTGAAGGATTTGCAACATGCGACTCTTCGAGTGGCGCAGGGCAACGACGCGACCTTTCACATGGGCGAGCGGTATCCAATTTTGAACGCCACGTTTGCGCCTATTTTCAATACCCCCGCTATCTCTCAGGTGCTGCAAAACAACAGCTTTCAGGCCCCATTCCCTTCGTTCAGCTATGAAGACATTGGGCTGACTCTGAAAGCGAAGCCGACGGTGCACAGCGATTCCGACGTCAGTCTTGACGTGGAGATGGAAGTCCGCTCGCTGGCGGGGCAATCCGTAAATGGCGTGCCGATTCTCGCCAATCGGGAATATAAAGGCAGCATTACCTTAATGGATGGCGAGCCCGCCGTAGTCGCTGGCAGCGTTTCGCGGACTGAAGCGCGAACCATGACCGGCCTGCCGGGGCTTGGATTCATTCCCGGCCTCAATCAAGTGATGACCTCAAACACAAAAGAAGTGGATGATGACGAACTCATGGTCGTCATTACGCCCCGCGTGATCCGTTCGCAAACCCGCAACGAAAGCTCCGAAATCTGGATCCCACGCTAGCTGAGAGTTAAACGCAGCTTTTATTGCCTCAACGCCAACTGCTCGCAAATGCGCTCGATGATTTCGGTTTGCTCCGGGGTTCTGGTGAGAAACTCGAAACCGTGACGCAACCCATCTCGATAACGCACGACGCCTCTGATTTTTAGCACGGATGCAATTCCCGGGAAGGCAAGTTCTAACGCAACCACTTCGCCAGATTCTAATTCGCCGGAAAGGGTTCCACCAATGCCGTCCTGCCCAAACTCATTCGACCGGCCCCACAAGGAAAATCTTTCCCCGGATCGAAAAACGTTGACGGAGATGCGAATATCTACGGGGTAGCGGGTGAATCGCCTCATGCTCTTGGATCCCGTATCTCGCTTGGGCGATTTATTCATCAAAACTTTCTGACTTTCATCTTGACATTTTACTTTGCAACAGCGATTTGCCTTCTGATCCAACGTACGCGAAGGCGCCAGGAATTAAAATACTTTTCCACATTAACTGTAGAACCGTGGGTAAACAAATGTAGGCGTCCCTGTCTCATAATGATCTATGAATTAATTACTTGCTCCAGCGAAAATGCAACCTCTGAACTTCCTGTAACTATAGCGTGTGCCAGCTATTTAGAGATGGCATATCAAGTGCATCCGAGGAACAAGCAGGAAGTTCTGTGACAGGAGATTGACATGCCAAAGGACTGGAAAGAACTGTCTGAAGCTGCGAGTCGCGAACAGGATCCCCAAAAACTGCTTGAGCTAGTCGAGGAACTCGATAAGGCCCTGGAACAACACGAGAACGCGATAAGAGAAAAAAACCGCGGCGTAAATGAAAATAAAACGGACAATGAGTCGAACATTCAATCAATGGTTAACGCCGCTCTACCTATCTCCGCGTGAATGTCTGCGCATTCCACATTACATTCCAAAGTAGTCTTGCGCCTGCGTGCAATACCCGGAGAATTAGTAGAGAATAGATCGAGACTAAAGATTGGATTTTGAGTTCTGAACCGACTTCTTGGCCATCTTGTTCCTTGAATCGTTCGCTCTCAACAAATCATCATTCTCTTTGGAGGACAATTATGGCGCACGAACTACCCCCCCTACCCTACGACTACTCCGCACTCGAACCTACGATTGACGCGCAGACCATGAAGTTGCATCACGACATGCACCATGCAGCGTATGTAAAAAATCTAAATGCAGCGCTAGAAAAACATCCGCAACTCGCATCCAAAAGCGCGGAAGACCTGATTCGGGATTTGAATGCCATCCCCGAGGACATCCGTGGCGCCGTTCGCAACAATGGCGGCGGACACGTGAACCACAGTATGTTTTGGAAGATCATGAAGCCCAAGGGCGGCGGCGATCCGAGCGGTGCGATCGCCGAAGTCATTAACAAATCCTTCGGCAACTTCAAGGATTTTCAGACCAAATTCAACGATGCCGGAGTGAAGCAATTTGGCAGCGGCTGGGTTTGGCTGGCTGGGAAATCCAACGGAGACGTGCAGATTATGAGCACCCCCAACCAGGACAACCCCATCTCGCAGGGTCTGTTTCCAATTCTTGGCAACGACGTTTGGGAGCACGCCTACTATCTCAAATATAACAACCGGCGTCCTGAGTACCTCACTGCGTGGTGGAATGTTGTGAACTGGGACGAAGTCAATAAGCGCCTTGAGACTTTCAAGTCCGGCAAGCATGAACCCGCATTGGCCGCCCGGTAAGACTGGCAACCAAGATAAGGGCAGGCGTTCTGGCCTGCCCTTTTATCTTGCCCTCTCTCTCTCGTTATCGAGCAGCGTCGGTTCGTCCTCGCGCATCTTTAACTGGAAATGTCCTCGAATGCAGACGTGATTATCCTTGGCGCAGGAGTCGCAGGACTGTCTGCGGCGATTGAGTTAGCGCAGGCGGGATTGTCGGTCACTATTCTGGAAGCGCGCAATCGTATCGGCGGAAGAATTTTAACCAGGTACGATTCCGACAGAACGCCCATCGAACTCGGGGCGGAATTCGTCCACGGCCTTCCGCCTGAAGTTTGGATGCCTCTTCAGGACAACAATCTGGATATAACTGAACTTGATGGCGACAACTGGTGCTTCCGCGACGGCAAGCTCTGTGCCTGCGACTTTTTCGGCGATGTGGACAAGATTTTGAGCAAGATGAAAGAGAATGTGCGGGACCGCTCTTTCCTCAGTTTCCTCGAACAGCAATTTCCGAATCCCAAACATGATCCTCAGTTAAAAGAAGCCAAAGCCTGGGCCCGTGGCTATGTAACCGGATTCAATGCTGCCGATCCTAGTGAGGTTAGTGTGAATTGGCTGACTGAAGAAATGGACGCTGAAGAGCAAATCGAAGGGGAGCGCGCTTTTCGCATCAATAACGGATACGAGGCATTGATTCAGATTTTTGTCAGGCAGTTGAAGAGTTTGAACGTCCCGATTCATCTCAACAGGATTGCCGAGAGCATTCGATGGAGTCGCGGGAAAGTCGAAGTAAGCGGTCACGCGGCTAAGAAACAGTTCAAATACACAGCCCCGCGAGTTTTGATTACGGTGCCGCTTGGAGTGTTACTCGCTAGTCCTCGAGAAAAGGGCGCGCTTCGTTTCCACCCTCAGTTGCCATCTCCCAAACAGAAAGCACTGGGTAAGCTTGCCATGGGTCACGTTCTGCGAATCACTTTGCAATTCAAAGAACGCCTCTGGGAGAATGTTCATCCGCACGGTAACGCTTCCAACGCACCCTCTGACAAAACACTTTCTGATCTGAGCTTTCTGTTTTCCGATGACCAATGGTTTCCCACGTGGTGGACGAAAATGCCGGCAAAACTCCCTATTATCACCGGATGGGCGCCCTTTAAATGCGCCGACAGGCTCTCCGGCCATAACTCACGATTTGTCGTTGATAAAGCGGTGACCACCCTAAGCCGCATCATGAATTTCCCCAAGAAAAATTTGGCGGACCAGTTGGAGGAAGCTTACTTCCACGATTGGCAAAGCGATCCGTTTTCGATGGGAGCTTACAGTTATGTAAAGGTTGGGGGAAAGAATGCCTCCGGAGTTCTCGGAAAACCCATTGAACAAACATTATTTTTCGGCGGAGAAGCCACCGACACAAGTGGCCATACTGGGACCGTCCATGGCGCAATAGCCAGCGGAAAAAGGGCTGCCAAGGAAATACTCGAAGCCACGCGGCGATAGCCGCAATGGCCGTGCCGGATTTTTTCCCTGCAACCGATAGCGCTTAACCCCGGCAGGCGCTCCACCTAATCACACGCAGATTCGCGGAGTCGCCTTCAAACGAACATAAAGGCGAGCCAGCGCTCTGTCATCGGCTCTCAGAAATCAATTTTTCCAAACCACCATTGTCACAGCCGTTCGATGACCTCCTTAGAACTTCACAGTTGCGCCAAGCCATAAAGTTCGGTTACCGGGATCGGGGCCGAAGAAGCCGCCGGGCTGTAGACCGCCTGTAACGACTCCGAAGTTGTTGTTAGCACCCGTGTCGCACAACCCTCCTTCCCCCGCAACCGTACCGGGAGCTCCACCGCTGCCTGGGCATCCGACGTTCGGATTGGCAAAATGGGGCGTGTTGGTGAACCCGAAGGCGTCAGCTCGCACTTCCAGCGTGAACCGCTCCGTCAGTTTGAAGTCGCGGAGCACGCTCAGATTCATGTTGAAATACCCCGGACCACGGAACTCATTGCGGCCGGTATTCCCGAAGTGCGCATTGGCCGGGCTGGTAATCAGCGGGGCGGCGAAAGCGCTTGCCAAAAAATAGTGACAAGTGGGGTCGTCCTGTAAGCAGGTTTGCCCGGTCCGCGGGGGTCTGCCGCCAGTCAGATGAAAATTTCCGACGAGATCGGCCGTCTCCGTGGCACCATTTGCATTCAGGTTACTGCCGGCAGTCACTGTGAATGGCAGGCCTGTCATGTAGCTGACGACCGGGTCAATGAGCCAGCCACCCAGAAGCCAATTGCCGACGCCACTGTGCGACCAGCGCTGATCCTTTCCGAAGGGCGACGCGAAGACCCCCCAGACCTCGAAGTTGTGCTTACGGTCAAAATTAGCTGGCGCCCGGTTCATTTTCCAATTCGCCGGATCGGGGAAAAGAAGAAAACCAAGATCCTCGTTATCTGCGTAGTCAATCGCCTTCGACCAAGTCCACGCGAAGCCTGCATTAGATCCGCCAGCCGCACGATATGTGACTGTGGTCTGTAGGGAATCGTACCGGGAGCTCTGGAAAGGGGCTATCTCGTTGATGCCTCCTGTGTAGTTCGCGCCATACCTCTGGCTCAAAATGCCGCCAGCGGTGCCGGTGCCCGGAAGTGACGGATTAGCATTCATATTCACGGTCGGCCGGACGTCGTAAGTGCCTACGTAACCAGTCTGAAAAACGAGATTTGTCCCAAACTCGTGTTCGACCATAAGGTTGTATGAATTGATGTAACCGCGATTGAAGGGATTGGCAAAAGTCGTGGTGCTGACATTGGTAGGAAGTGGGACGACACCGCTGCTCAAGTTGGGAAGAGGTGTCAGCGTAATGCCGATCGGGACGGAGTAGGCACCCCCGCCAAGTCCGGTAGCGTTCAGCCCAGTCAGGCTGGCGGCAGGAACGTGATCTGTGCCGATTCCGTCATACTGAATATTCGAATCGAGGATCACGGCCGGATACGCGTTGCGGAGGACGTGCCATTGGTAGGGATCGGCGCTCATTCCGTACCCAGCGCGCAATACTGTAGCTGAGGTCAGCCGATAGGCAACGCCCACTCGCGGCAGGAATTGTCCTGACCCAGCGTCCATTCCATCATCTACCGGAACGCTGCCATAGCCCCCGATTAGAACATTACCCGTATTGAGGTTAAGCAAGCGAAGGCCTTTGCTATTATCGCTGTATCCGAACGGATAATATTCCCAACGGACGCCAAGATTCAGCGTCAGCTTGGGGGTTATCTGCCATTGGTCTCGCACATACCATGCCCACTCCGACCATCGTAGGGCGGTGGGATTGAAAAGGGCTCTCGCTTTACCGGTCCCGCTGGGTAGCCCGAACAGAAAGTCAGCCCATGAGTTGGCCCAGTTCGGCGTCGTCCCATCTGGAGAAGTGACGAAACCATTGAATTCGAACGCGCCGCGGGGCTCTTGGAACGTGCCACCTTGCGGCTGAAAGTGATTGATTTGTGAGTGGTTCCACTCTATGCCGCCTCGAAGCGAATGCTTGCCCTTGATCCATGTCATGTTCGCGCCGCTGACAAACTGCTGATCGCGAAACAAGAATGGGTTAGCGGGTTGCGCATTACCCAAGGCCGCGCCGGTCGCTCCACCAGTACCCGGCGGGGTCGAGCCAGTAGGGAAGATGAAGCCCGGAAGGCCATAATACAAGGACGGATCGCCGGTAGCGCCAGCATTATTAGTTCCGGGAATCTTGAGATCGTTGAGGCCTTTCGCCGAGGTGAGATCAAAAGTTGATCCCAGGCGTTGCCGGGTAAAACCGAAGTTCCAATCCAGCAGTAGATTGGAAGAGAAGGTGTGGGTGGCGCCAAGGCCGACATTCTGAACCAGGCCGGGAGCGTTGCCTAATTGGCCGCCGTTGGTGGCGTCGCCTACAGCAGCTCCGAGCAATGGGGGGTCAAATACAAAAGTTTTCGAAAAACTGTATCGGCTGAAAAACGTGGTGTTAGAGCCGGGATCGTAGTCAACCTTGAAATCAGCATTGTCACGCGTGAAGAAAGCGGTTCCACTGCCCGCCCAGTTGTTAGTGCCGAACTGCGCCGGGAACTCCTGCGCGAAATTCGGCTGAAGCAGGGCGACCATCGCTGACGCGGCCGGATCAATACGGTTTGGGCAGATGACATTCTGAACTCCATTGCAGGACACGATCTGCTTGCCGTTGCCGTGAGCGTCGCCTGTCGCCGGATCGTAGATGTTGATCGGATTGCCCTTGGAGTCCGTGAGGCCGCGGAAATCGCCCGTAGCCATGGCTGGGGTGGGCAGAATGCGTGTGTCGGGTCCCGCCTTTTGCGATTGAGTTGTACGCTCAAAGTCAGTAAAGAAGAACAATTTATTTTTGATTATCGGACCGCCCAGGACGCCGCCGTACTGGTTCTGGAGATTGGCATTGAAATGCGGAAAGATTTTCTTGTCCGTCTGAAAGTAGTTCCGGGCCTGAAAGTTCTCGCCCGTATAGAACTCGTGAACGTCGCCATGGAACTGGTTGGTACCGGACTTGATCTGCACATTGACAGCTGCGCCGCCGGCATTACCCTGCTCGGCGTCGAATGAGTTCGTCGTCACGTTGACGGACTGAATTGCATCCGCCGGCGGTACATAGGCAACGTTTGAGGGGAGCCAGGGATAGGCATCCTGAGTGCCGTCAATTCGGGTGTTAATGCCTTGTTGGGACTGCCCGTTAACATTGGCATTGATTGCGCGCTGCGGGTTCCCGGCGAGAGAATTGGTTTCATCTGTCAGGCCAGCGCCAGGTATAGTTCGGAGCAGAGACTGGAAGTTCCTCCCCTGAGAACCCATGGTCGGAAGGTCTAATATCTGTTGCGATGTTAGATCGGTATGGACATCGGCTTTGTCCGTTTGTAGAACCGGCGCTTCGGCAGTGACGGTTACGCTTTGCGTTGCGCTTGCGGCATTGAGCTGTGCGTCCACACGCGCGATTTCATTCGCGGCCACGCGTACGCCGGGGGTTTCCTGGGTTGCGAAACTTGGCGCTGTGATGGTCACTTTATAAGTGCCAGGAGATAATGCCGTGAACCGGTAGATTCCGCTGGAGTCAGTAGTCGCTTGCCTGGTCACGCCAGTTTGGACCTCCAAGGCGGACACGTTTGCGCCGTTCACCACCGCGCCACTGGCGTCTGTCACCGTCCCCGTAAGTGAACCATAGAGAACTTGGGCGAAGGTTGGGTTCGCGAACGACAGCAACGCGAGCATAATCAGCGTTGTTATAATTTGTTGCATAGTCAAACTATATGGATAAGCACCTTCCTTAAATGCAACTCCAAACATAAAACCTCCGTTAGCTTAACCAGATTGAATTTTCGTGCCGACTTGCGGCTATCCTACTAACTCATCCGCCTTGCCGGGCTATTGTCCGGCCTCTTGACCCTGATCCCGAAGACTTACCATCCTTGATCCCGTACGCAGATGGAGCAAAGTGGCGCTGAAGAACGAGAGCCACTGTGCCCCGCAGCCGCGCCATGCTCGGCTCGGCCAGAGCCGGCCGCACTCGTGGCGCCTTTCCAATTAAGACCCCTGACGCTACTTCGGCCTCGATCACCGGCCCAAACCGCTGCCACAACCGGCTAAATTCAGCGACCACCACGATCTCTTCCGGTGCCAGTCCGGCGACGATCATCCTCATCCCTCGCCCAATGGCATGCGCCATTTTGTCGAGCGCCTTCAACGCCAGTGCATCTCCAGCTTCGGCGAGCGCCAGCAGATCCTGGAAAGTCATATCGTTCGAGGTAGTGCTTTCCTCGTGGTAATAGCGCAAAGCAGCTCTGTTGGAGGCGTAAACCTCCCAACATCCGCGCCCACCGCACGCGCACAACGGCCCGTTAGCATCGAGCGAAACGTGTCCGAATTCGCCTGCCATTCCATTTAAACCGCGTACCAATTGCCCATTCGCGAATACGCCGGTCCCCACGCCTTCCGCGATGGTGACTACTACCAGATCGCGCACATCCTCCGCGTGGCCGAACCAAACTTCCGCCAGGACGCAGGCATTGGCTGCATTCTCCAGTTCCACCCGCATTCCTGTAGCATCTTCGATCGGTCCCTTTAGATCGAATTCGGACCACTTCAAATTGGGAGCAAAAACCACATGTTGGGTGGTCAGATCGAAGCGGCCTGACAGGCCGATACCAACTCCCTCAAATACGCGGTCGGGATGGAGCTGCATCTGGTGGCGCAACCTTCCCGCCAGGTTTTCGGCAGCGACTCGCGGGTCGGTGGGTGTGGGCATGGCCTCCTGCGATAGAAATCGCCCATTGACGTCGGCGACTCCGATAGTGCTTTGGACAGGACGGACGTCCGCCACCAGGATGGCACGGGAATCATTCAGCCTCAGGTACGTTGGCCGCCTTCCTCGCGGTAACCGGCCGGTTGGCCCCTTCACAACCCACCTTTCGCGAATAAGCTGTTCAGTAATCAGCGACACCGTGCTTCTCTGGAGTCCGGAGACCCGCGCCAGGCTAGCCCGCGAAATCGGCTGTCTGCGCCGGATGAGGTTAAGAACCACGCCGCGATTGATATCTCTCGCAGTCTCGCTGGATGCCACTTGCGTGTTAGTAAAATCAATTCGCCGCATCTGTTCAGTCACCATCAGGCCTGAGTAAACAAAGAGCGACCAATCATAGGTGAGAGAAGACTAAATTCCTATTTCCAGCATATTAAATTTGCGACTCGAACAATATGTTGATTGATGCGACCTTGTCAAGCTAAAACCGCTTCAAGCGGACGACTTTGTCGCCTTATGTCGGGGTTCAGCAAAATACGGAGTGGGAAGACAGAAATTAAGAAGTGAAGTACTACGTGATTGTTGGGACGAAGGAACGTCGCGAGTTCGATCTCAACTTGGGTCCGTTCTTAGCCCTCCGCTGCGACCGACCCGCGACTGTTTGCTATTACTTGCTATCTTCCACCTGAAGTTCATCCGTAACTGAAAACACGTTTGGTACAGACTTGGCCTGTATTTCAGCCAGTTGCTTGTCCATCTGCCGCGCGACGACTCCGACCAAGGTGACGTGACCATTTTTCACAATGATATGAATCGGAGGCATCGCCCTCATGGAATAGAGGCTGAGAGATGCATTGCTATAGATGGCCCTGAAAGTTGCGCGCCGGATGCCATCGTCCATGGGCGAAGGAGGCAGTACCTCGATTTGATTCGAAACATTCGATACGCCTTCTATGTTCTTGACTGCCCTCTCAGCGTCGGATTTCGTGACCGGATCCACAACTTGTCCTTGAAGGGTCACGGTTCCGTTTGGCGAGACTTGATAAGCGAGATTATCGAACACGCCATAATAAGGAAGCAGCAGGAGTTCGTGATGTACTTCCTTCGTAACGCGCTGGAGCGCCCGCTGATCTAGCTGGGCATTTTCGGCCTGTGCCCACATTACCTGACTCGTCGCCAAGGTTGCAAACACGAGCAGGAGGATGAGTTTCTTCATTGTTTTTCTCTCTTTCTATCTATCTCGATGTCTAACTCGTTCGTTTGTTACTCCTTATATAAGTAAAGAACCTCATACAAGTGCCACACAATACATGGTTATCAGTAATCGTAAGAAGAGTTGACTCTAGTCCGGGCCATTGCGCTCATCATGATCGGCCGCACCGCCTAATCCTGATGAAGGGGTGGCGACTGCTCTGTCACGTTTCCTCTTCTGTGATGAACTCCAAGAAAGACCATCGAGATAATGATCACGACGAATCCGATGAAGAGAACTATCGGGACCCGGTGACTGCCACGTATTATCATTTAGCCGCCGCCTGCTACAAGTAAGGTCAAAACAGCCTTCGCTGTTCGGGTCGCCCGTTGGGGTCGCCGTTCGGTCTATGATGCAAACTAACCCCGGACGTTCCGCACGGATTCGGTTTTTTCGCGAAAAAAGGAAATCATGAATGTCTCCTATACATACTCAGACATAGCCAAAATGGTTGACCACTCACTCTTGAGCCCGGCACTAACGGTCGCCGAATTGGATGCTGGTTGCGCACTGGCAGTGCGCTACAACGTTGCCAGCGTTTGCATCATGCCCTACTATCTCGCTCGATGCCGGGAACTTCTGGCTGGGAGCACGGTGCAACCAAGCACCACGATCGGGTTCCCGCATGGTGGCCACCGTACCTCCGTGAAGCTCGCCGAAGCGGAACAGGCAATTAAAGATGGCGGAACTGAGTTGGACATGGTCATCAATATCAGCCAGGCCCGGAGTGGAAATTGGGATTATGTCGCTCGTGAAATTCAAGAACTTACGGGGCGCTGCCATGCCAGTGGAATCAAAATAAAGGTTATCTTTGAAAACGCATTTCATGACGAGGCGGCAAAAATCCGACTGTGCGAAATTTGTGGAGAGGCGGGCGCCGACTGGGTGAAAACCTCAACCGGCTATGCGGCAACGGGTGCAACGAAGGAAGATTTGCGGCTCATGCGAAAACATTCTCCGGCGCATGTCCAGATAAAAGCCGCTGGTGGGATTCGAGATTTAGAAACGCTTCTTGAAGTAAAAGAGATCGGCGTCACCCGCGTTGGGGCCACGCGAACCGCGGCCATTCTGGATGACGTTCAGCAGAGGCTTGCAGCAGCGGCCCGTTCATAGTCTCATGCTGCTGTATTATGCTGCTTTTTGACCTGGGGCTTTGGCCTCTGGATGACCTCGCAACGCAGCGGCATGTTCGACGGCGGCATTGATCTCGCCGCCAATTAAAAACGCCAGTCCGGTCACATAGAACCATATCAGGAGGACGATAACCGCCCCAAGCGATCCGTAGGTCCTGGTGTAGGTGTTGAAAAAGTGGAGATAGCCTCGGAAGCCCGCCGATGCTGCCAGCCATAACATCACACCAAAGAGCGATCCCGGCGTTACCCAGTACCAGTGCCTCTCCTTCAGATCAGGACCGAAATAGTAGACGAAAGAAAACGAAACTACGATAAAAAACAACGCGGCTGGCCACTGCAAACTTTTCCATCCCAGCACAAACAATTCGCTGAGGTGCAAAGCGGCGCCCATGGCGTTGGCAAGGTGACTTCCAATCAGAACCACCGCCAGCGCGAGCATCAGACAAATCGAAATCGCAATGGTTAACGCGACGGCAATACCGCGTACCTTGATGAAGGATCGCCCCTCCCGCACGTGGTAGGCGGTGTTCAGCGTGGACATCATAGAAGTCATTCCTCCCGCTGCGAACCACACAGCCACGAGAATCCCGAAAGTAAGTTTGCCGGCTCCAGGATTATTGGCGAGCTCGTTTACCGTATTACTGAACAGGTTGTAAGCCATCGGCGGGAGGAGGTCGGCAAAATAGATCAGTAGCCTGCTTCGCAACATCAGGCCGCGGGAGGCAAAAAGCCCAAACAACGCCAGCAAGAAAAGCATGAGCGGGAAGACTGCGAGCAGGAAGTTAAATGCAAGCTCGGAGGCGCGGCCAAGAAGGTCGTCGTCGCCGATCTCGTAAATTACTTTCTTAGCGAGTTGACCTGGCGTGAGTCCACCCAACTTCCAGATGGAATAGACCTGTTCTCGGGTAGTGAGTTTCGAATCTGACATATCGGGTAGCTTTCCAGAAGCGAGAGTGAGATTCCGTCCTGCCCCACCTCGTTGCTTGCGGGATTTCTGAAGCAGTGTGATTGCCCGCAGGCTGCTTCGGCTTTCTGCGGAAATGCCCGGCGTTCGTCATTACTGGGGTAACTTTCACCGAAAGGTTTGTTTGCAGGAGACTCTGGACTGGCGTCGTTCGCATACGCACGCCTCGATGGAGTATTCACGATGCGTAATCTGGCTGCACTTGGTTCCGTTAGTTTCCTCGCATTGTCGCTTGGTTGGTCAGCTGTAGCTCAAAGGGCGGTTCCCGTGCAAGCGGTTCCCGGCACGTCTTCTCCATCAGAGAACGCCGTACTTGCAGATGGCACGCCCGTTCGGCTGCGAACGATTAGAACCGTATCGTCTGAAGACGCACGAACAGGAGACTTGCTGAATCTGGAAGTGCTGGATGAGACCAAGATTGATGACACGGTAGTCATCACCAAGGGAGCCGCGGGTCTCGCAATTGTCACCGCTGCGGAGCCGAAAAAGCTGATGGGACGTGGAGGGAAACTCGACATCAGTATAGATTCCGTCAAGCTCGTGAACGGCCAGAAGGTTGCTCTTCGGGCGGTGCTTCATTCTGCCGGAAACGGAAACCAAAGCTCCATCGTTTCGGCGATGTCCAGTAATGTCTCCTCCGCGCCGCTGATTTTTGTTCACGGCAAGGACATCACCATTCCTCAGGGAACCGAATTCACAGCCTACGTGAATGGAGACGTACCGCTCGACCTTGGCAATCTCGATCCGGCATCGCTCGGCGCTGTAAACGCTGCGACGGCTTTGGCTCATTCGGCGACAGAGCTTAACATTTCGTCATTCCCAGATTTGGCGGAGATCCAGATTGACGGCAAATTCATCGGCACCACGCCATGCGATGTGGTGGTGCGACCAGGCGAACATAACATAACCGTAAGGCTGGCTGGATTCAGGATTTGGCGCCGTACCGTTATGGCTTCGGGAGACAAGTTAGCGTTCAAGATTCGGTTGGAACAGGATGGCCTAAACGGAAGCACAGTCTCGAACTGCTCCGGCCCTGATTGCTCTGACATCCCTCTCGGTGATATTGCGAAGCAGAAGAAGGCAACACAGAGAAATACAGTTTCGCCGCAATAAGTTGTTAAATTATTTCAGGAAAAGAAAAGCACAGACGCCTTCGCAATTCTGTGTAACTCCACGCCTAGGCAGCGTCGTCAATCTTAATTCGAAGTGACTTCAAAAATTTCAAATCCTGATCGCTGATCTTAAACTCCGGATTGCTGGACAGCGTTGTAACCATCGAGGTTTTGTCGCTCGATTTCTCGCCGGGCTTGCTTACTCCAATCGTGGCTTCGAGCACTAAGAAGATGTCGTATCCGCCGTCCTTAATTCTCGAAACGACTTCAGCGATCTGATCGGAATCGGCCAGGGACTCATTGATAGCCTCTCCCAATTCCTTCATTAATTGTTTTAATTGCTGGTCCACAGAACCCCCTTGTTCGACCGCTGCTCGCCTTATCCACACTCACTTCAGATTAATCTCTACACACAATTTAGATGCATTCCGCGTCTCTACGGTTCCGGCAACGGATTCGCCGCCGCTATTGTAACCCGAAGTTGCTAAAATCAATGATGTATGAGCGTAACAATGCCGAAGAAGGCGGGGATCGCTGCCCGAATACTGGGGAAACAACTCCGACGCACCCGAACTTTCGATGCTTTGGTAAAGGGTGGACGCGCAACTGCGGCGCACTTTGGGCGGATATTCCATCAATTGTGGCTGGAGGTTACGGGGTTTGTTTTCCTGGCGTTATCCGCATTCGGCGTGCTGGCCCTCGTACATGAATGGTCGAAATATGAAGCGGCAAAAACGAATTCCAGCCGCGTAGTGCTCGCCGTCTGCTTTACCTTAATCTTTGGATGGTTTGGGTTCAGCTCGTTTTGGCGGGTGCGAAAGAAAAACAATTGAATCCATACGGTCTAATACAGATGGGTTAGCGCATTCGAAAAGGACTCTGCTAAGTCAGAATCCTCGGCGGTTGAATTAAGAAATCAGAATGTCTGAACGCACCAAACATACGGACTCCGGCTCGACCTCACAGTCTTACACTTCCTCTAAAATTCCGATTGATCCGCTCTACACGCCAAGCAGCCTTGATCATGCGGATCAAGAGCGGGACGTTGGCTATCCCGGTCAGTTCCCTTTTACTCGCGGCATTCAGCCGACAATGTACCGCGGACGCCTCTGGACGATGCGTCAGTATGCCGGCATGGGGGACGCCGAAGAATCGAACAAACGTTACAAATATTTGTTGGCGAATGGGACAACCGGGCTTTCTGTTGCTTTTGATCTACCCACGCAAATAGGACTTGATTCCGACAACCCGCTGGCCGCGGGCGAGGTCGGAAAAGTTGGGGTCGCGATCGATTCCGTCGAGGATATGGAGCGCCTTTTTGATGGCATTGATCTCACTGCCATCTCCACGTCCATGACGATCAATGCGACCGCTGCCATCCTGCTGGCACTTTATGTTGCTGTCGCGAGAAGGAAAGGCGCGAATATCAGCACGCTTTCAGGAACGGTTCAAAACGATGTTCTGAAGGAATATATCGCGCGCGGGACATATATTTTCCCAATTCAGCCGGCGATGCGCATCGTTACCGATCTATTTGCCTGGTCGAATGAAAACCTGCCCGAGTGGAATACGATTTCCATCTCCGGATACCACATGCGGGAAGCCGGCTGCACCGCCGTGCAAGAGGTTGCATTCACTCTCGCCAACGGCATGGCTTATGTTCAAGCCGCGCTGGCGGGTGGACTCGACGTGGATAAGTTCGGACCACGTCTCTCATTTTTCTTCAATGCGCACAATAATTTCCTGGAAGAAGTCGCGAAGTTTCGCGCGGCTCGGCGCATGTGGGCCCGCATCATGCGCGAACAATTCAAAGCTCAAAACCCGCGTTCGTGGATGCTACGATTTCATGCGCAAACCGCGGGTTCGACCCTCACCGCCCAGCAGCCTGAAAACAATATTGCCAGGACGGCCCTGCAAGGCCTGGCGGCTGTGTTAGGGGGAACACAGTCGCTGCATACCAACTCTTACGACGAAGCGTTGGCGCTCCCCACCGAGCAGGCAGCACGAGTTGCGCTTCGTACGCAGCAGATTCTTGCTTTTGAGTCGGGTGTCCCGCAGACGATTGATCCGTTCGCCGGATCTTATTACATCGAATCCCTCACCAACGAAATCGAGAGACGCGCTAATGAATATTTGGAGAAGATCGCGGCTCTTGGCGGAATGCTTCGTGCCATAGAACGAGGTTACGTACAGCAGGAAATTCAGAACGCCGCGTACGAGTATCAGCAGCAGGTGGATCGTGAAGAGGCCGTCGTGGTTGGAGTGAACCGGTTTGTGATGGAGGAAGAAAATCCAATTTCCCTACAAAGAATCAACGAATCTTTGGAACGCAATCAGATTGAGCGCCTGCGGGCATTGCGGCAACGCCGGGATTCGCAAGAATGTTCTGCTTCGTTAATGCAGGTGGAAGAGGCAGCCCGCAGCGGAGCCAATCTGATGTCGCGTATCATTACAGCGGTCGAAGCCTGCGCCACGGTCGGGGAAATTTCTGACACGCTGAGGAATGTTTTTGGAGAATATAAAGAGGCCGTGGTTATCTGAGCCCCGCAGGAGAGCTTGTTCCGATCGCTACTCCGCTACTTTGTAGTCGCAGGCTTCGCGGCAATCGGGGCAATAATACAATCCACCTTCGCACAACCTGACGCCGATCTGGCTTTCGCAGGCGCAACAATACTTTTCACATCCACACTTCTGTTCGGGCATCTCGCACTGCGAACAGAGTACTTTTGTTTTGGTGCTCATGCACGAACCTTATAGCGGGCGGCGATTGCAGGAAAGTTCCTTTGGTAACCGGTCATTCCAAACTTCAGACCGGGATCTCTTTCGCCGCCGGCCGGTCTTCCACACTCGCTTCCCGCAAGAATTTTGCCGCCTCTTCCGGTGGAGTGGGATTTATGTAGAATCCAGTCCCCCATTCAAATCCAGCAGTTTTGGTGAGTTTCGGCATGAACTCGATGTGCCAATGATAGTGGTCGTTGATTGGATCTTGGATCGGCGAACTATGAATCACAAGGTTATAAGGCGGATTGTCGAGAACCCTGTCTGCCCTTGTGAGCAGAACTTTTAGGGCCTTCGCCAGATTTTCAAAGGTATGCGACGAAGAATTTTCAAATGCGGATTCATGCTCCTTCGGTAGAATCCAAGTCTCAAAGGGAAACCGCGGAGCGTACGGCGCAATCGTGAGAAAGCTTTCATTCTCCGCAACGATTCGTATGCCGGATTCACTTTCCTGACGGATGATGTCGCAAAAAACGCAGCGTTCTTTATAAATGTAATATTGCTTTGCCCCTTCGATTTCCTCCACTACATAAATCGGCAATATGGGTAAAGCGATCAACTGGGAATGAGAATGCTCCAGCGTTGCGCCGGCGGCTTCTCCATGATTCTTGAAAATCAAGATATATTTAAATCGTTGATCCTTCCTTAAATCGAGAATCCGGTCACGGAACGTCCAGAGAACATCTTCGATTCTCTTCGGAGGCAAGGTAGCGAGGCTCGCGCTGTGATCCTGGGTCTCGATGATCACCTCATGCGCGCCGATGCCATTCATCTTGTCGAACATGCCATCAGCCTGGCGATTCAAAACTCCTTCAATGCCGAGGGCGGGAAACTTGTTTGGGACTACGCGGACCGTCCATCCCGGGGAATCGCGTTGGGGAGGAGGTCCCCCATTTTGATTGGGGCGATAGGCCTGAATTTCGGGAGGGGTCTTACTTTCATTCCCGTAGCAAAATGGACAAAATCCGCCTCTGTGTTGAATTACTTCTCGGGCGAAATCTGATGGGCGCTTTGCGCGATCCGTGGAAATGATAACCCATCGTCCAACGATCGGGTCTTTTCTAAGTTCAGGCAACGATCCAATCCTCCTTACATCCGCAACCAAATTTTACGACGGCATTTCATATTACGGCGAAGGAATTGCGTTCTGGAACAGCTGGAACTGTGGATGGCTGGAATTCCGATCATAATACACGGTGATCACATCGAAGCGCCACTGCGAATCAGGGGAGAACCTGCGCATATATTCGCGAGCCGTGGCTGAAAGCTGACGCCACTTGGCGCGATCCACGGCAGTTTCAGCTGGCTTCACGTCGAGAGATGTACGTGTTTTTACTTCAATGAAGCAAAGAACATCCTTGTGCCATCCGATGAGGTCAATCTCTCCACGGCGGCGAGGAGAACGAAAATTACGGGCGACCATCACGTAACCCAGCCGGCGCAAATAGAAATACGCATCCTCTTCGCCGCGATGCCCAGTTCGAAGATGCTTCGCAACACTTGTCTGGGGAAGTAGATGCGCCGAGATGAAGTCCAAGGCACGAATCGTCGCGTGTGTGATTCGCCCCGAGGACATGCGCCTTAACCTAGACGAATTGTCGTGATAACAATGTGACGGCCGTCACAAGGAAAAGGGACTTCCACTGGGTCTTTCCTGGGCACCACGCGGGCGAGAGGCGACGCCGCACTAGCTTGTTACTCGTACGCCAATGCGTCTATCGGATCTTTTTGCGCCGCCTTATAGGCTGGATACAGAGCGCCCGCGATGGCGCTCAGGATCGCAATCAGTGCCGCTTTTCCAACCCATCCCCAAACCGGGACAATCTGCAATGTGGGAAGGCGGTACGCAATGCCGGCGCTTGCCGCAAGGCTGAATCCGATTCCAACGATAATTCCCACAAATGCCAACAGCGCAGTCTCGCGCAGAATTGCGTTCACGATGTAGAACTTAGACGCGCCGATAGATTTCAATATTCCGATTTCCCTCGTACGTTCCATTACCGCCGTGTACATAGCCTGAAAAATCACAAGGACGCCGACGATCACGGAAATCCCAATCACCGTGTTGATAAATATTGAAAGCGCGGGAATGTTGCTCGGAGTCATCATGGAAAGATAGTCTCGCATGGAGCGAACGATATATTGCTGCATACCGGGCACATTCTTGATTTCGCTTACTACGGCATCGGCATTGTCAGGGCTATCCAGCTTCAAATAGAAGGCAGAGGCCTTATCCTTTGCGCCCATTAGATCCTGAAGGGTTGTGAGAGGAAGAAACTTTCGTGCACCTTTGCCGTGTGCAACAATGCCTACGACTCTGAAGTCGCGGTTCAGAATTGGAATGGAGTCTCCAATTTTCACGTGTTTCGACTGGGCAAAAAAATCGTCCACGAGTACGTCATTCGGTCCCTGGAAAGGGCCTCCTTTGAGGTAGTGAAAGCCCGACCCGAGACTTTCAAAACTCGGGAGATCAATTCCGTACAGCACTTCGACTGTGCCGACAGTCGAAAGTTGCATAATCACAGGCGAAACCATGCGCACGTGCGGCAATTTAGCGAGGAGGTCTCCAACCTTGATAGGGGCAGGGGCGCCAGTTACACCGATGATGTTGGACGAACCTGGCGGAAGCACAATCACATCCGCGCCAATTCCCTGTTGACGGTTTCGAGAATCATTCAGCATTCCCAGCGAGAGCCAAACGATCAGCAAGATCAGCGTCACTTCAAGCGCGATCGCAATAATACTGATGAGAGAGCGTATGGGGCGATGCACGAGGTTGGCGAAGACCATTTTATTCATTGCCTAATCGCTCCCGGTATCATTTTGCCGGACCATTCACAATCGGCTTCTGCTCGTCCAGATGAATCACTTCGGCTCCCGGAGGCTTCACGAGTTCAAACTTGTTGTCCAACAGAGTCAGGTTCAATTCCAGCTTCACGAAGGTTAAGGCAATGTCGTACTCTTCCTCTGGCCTGGAAATTTCAATCCGCGAGGGGAATTTTATTCCGTTGTACTCCTTGTAAGCCTCGTATCTCGCGTCCGTTACCAGGTCTGCGGCCTCGTTGTAGATCATTTGCCGGGACGGCAAGAGATCGTCGCGGCTGAAAACGATTTTGCGGGCAAGAAACCATCCCTGCTGGTTCTTCTGAATGACATCAAGCACGTAATCGGACTGGAGATACTTGCGGCCCTTCGGATCACTGTAAATGTGTGACTCGTTCTCGATGACCGCGATGTCGCGTTGCGGGTCAATTTCGCGCAGCAGCAAGGCGTCGTAAATAACTTGCGGCCGCAGATTTTCGAGAGGTTGTTGAGGATTTGGCGTTAGAACATCGTTGCGGCCCATCACAAAACGGTTTTTGGGCGGAATTGAAAGCTCAAAGTTCTGGCCATCGCTGACCATATCGAACGCCCGGGTACCAACCAGCGGCATCAGTCCAATCATGCGCAGCATCGCAGGCTTGCGTGCTTGCACAAAGCCGCGAATCTGCTCGTAATCGGTAACTTTCCCTTTCTTCGCTCCGCCGACGGATGTATCAATACGCACGTCGGCCTGCATAGACTGAATTTTCGCCGCCTGGTTATTGACGTAATCAATGAGTTGTTGCTGCGTCGCGGATTGCAACGATGTGGACGTGATCGGCGGTTTTACCGAATGGGACCGGAAAAGACAGCCACTCAACGGCAACCCCAACAGAAAAATAAAAATAAAACGCAGTCTTCCGACAGATGACATTGGGCTCAATGATTTAGGGCTTAGATGAGTATAAGCGATGGGAGGTCGCAGGGAATGCCAGGACAAACTAGTGGAATGTTGGCGACTCGAAGACGGATCATATAGGAGAGCCCCAAGGGAACTATCCTTACTTTCCCTCGACCGCCCGCCGATATGCCGCCACATTTCTGTTGTGTTCTTCCAAACTTTGTGCGAAACGATGATGCCCATTGCCATCGCTCACGAAGTACAGATAATCCGTAACGGCGGGATGCATGGCGGCTTCGAGCGAAGCTTTGCCAGGATTGGCAATCGGTCCCGGCGGCAATCCCCGGTGGGCGTAGGTATTGTAGGCGGAGTTGAACTGCATGTCCTCGTGATGCAAGGCGCCTGAGTATGATCCCGCCAGCAGTTCGGCGTAAATAACGCTTGGGTCCGCCTGTAGCGCCATGTTTTTATCCAGCCGGTTGTAATAAACGCTCGCAACCATGGGCGTCTCTTCGGAAACCGACGTTTCCTTCTCGATGATGGATGCCATGATGACAGTTTTTTGCACGTCCGAGTTCAAACCGATTTGCCGCGCCACCTGCCGGAACTGCTTGACCATCATGCCTAACATTTCCTGCGTGCTTTGGGTGCGGGTGAACTCGTATGTATTGGGAAAAAGAAAACCCTCAAGAGTCTTGGCGTCAGGAGCTACATCCGAAATTAAGGAAGAACCGTTCAGTTCTGCTTCAAGGAATTCCTGCCGCGGACATAACCCCGCATCGTTCATCGCTTGCGCAATATCGAAGATGTTAAAGCCTTCGGGGATAACGACCGTGTGAACATAAATATCTCCGCGAGCCAGGCGGTTGTGCACGTCCACGGCGGTAGCTGTTTTCTCGAAAAGATATTCTCCGGCCTTTAATGACCGCCCATGATGCAGATAATGCCAAAGAATAAAGGCGTCGGCATTCCGGATGACGCCCGCAGCCTTCAGTTCGGTTGCGATGCGGCGACTGGAAAATCCCGGACGGAGTAAGACGAACGCTTGTCCCGCTGGGGCGAAAGGCAGCATTAACGCCCAGGCAAGCCAGCCGACGATGACCAGCAGAGCTAAAAGAAGCGGTGTGAATACGGTTCGCAAGATGGACTATTTTAGATTAGAAGCAACGTGATGGTGCTCCATCGTCGGTCGGTGACCTTTGGGGAGATGGATCGGCGGGGTTGAAGCCCCGCCCTTTCAAAGCTTTCGAGATGGACTATCGCTCATCTTCATTCGCTCCATCAGTTTCATTCGCGCCATCAGTTTTGCTCGCACCCTCAGTTTGCGTATCCATCCAGTTTTGTAGGATCAGCACTGCCGCCAATCTGTCCACAACTTCGCCCCGACGCTGGATGGACATTTCGGAATCCCTCAATACCCGATTGGCTTGTGCCGAGGTTAAACGCTCGTCCCACAGATGCACGGGCATGCGAAAATACTTCCGCAGATCTTCGGCAAAAATTCGCATTTTCTCCGACTGCGTTCCTTCGGCCCCGCTCATTCGGAGCGGATATCCCACAACAATCTGGGTCACTTCGTACTTCACAATTATTTCCCGAAGCTGAGCGTAGTCGAGCCGCCTGTTCTGGCGGCGAATCGTTTGCAGACCTTGTGCAGTAATGCCGAGGGGATCGGAAACCGCCATTCCGATAGTCTTTGAACCCACATCCAGACCCAATATGCGGGGATGAATGGGAGCGTGGTGTTGCCCGGCTTGGTCCGAAGTCACCGGGTAATTATATGTCTGGGGCAAACGGCAGAGTACACTACGAAAGCACACTGCGATACGAATATGGCAACAGAAACTGTCACGGTTCAATCCGCCGGCTCAGGGCAGGTTGTCATCTCGCCCGAGTCCCCTCAGCGCCGCAATTGGGCTCAAAACCTGATTGGCGTCGGAGCTATTCTTGGCCTGTGTTATTACGCCGAGATTGTTCTTGCGGTGCTATTGGTGGCCGTGCTGGTCTCGTTCATTCTGGCCCCTTTGGTAGATGCCCTGACTCGTGCCCGAATACCGCGCGCACTGAGTGCCGCGATTGCGATTCTCCTACTGTTAGCCGCTCTGGTCGGAGTTGTTTATGCGTCGTACAACCAGGCCGCCTCTCTAATGCAGGATTTGCCCAAATACACGACGAAAGTCCGCGATGAGGCCATGCAGTTTCGCAGGAAGGCTGAAAGCTTTGAAGTTCTAGAGCCTCAACATGAGAAGGGCGTCGTGAGCGTTCGGCCCGCAACGGACTGGACTGATGTTCTGACTCGCGGGGTTGGTTCGGTCAGCCAAGCTTTTTTTGCCGCATCGTTCGTGCCATTTCTGGTTTATTTCATGCTGACTTGGCAGGAGCATATCAGGTCAGCGACGGTAATGCTGTTTCCTATGCACAACCGCCATACAGCCTATGTGACTCTGGGCCTGATTTCGGCGATGATCCGCAGCTTCATGGTGGGGAATCTGCTAATCGGCTTGTTCATGGGAGCAATCAGCACCTTGATCTTCTGGTCCCTCCATTTACCTTTTTTCTATATCGTTGGATTTATTAGTGGCTTCGTCAGCCTCGTCCCGTACATGGGGGTTTTACTTGCTATGGCTCCTCCAATCTTCGTGGGCTTGGGCCATATTGAATCGTCAGCTTTCGCCTACATCATATTGACAGTTCTGGGGTTGCATATTCTTGCGTTAAACGTTCTTTACCCGAAAATTCTTGGCAAGCGGTTGCAATTGAATCCGTTAGCAGTGACGATGTCTCTTTTGGTCTGGGCATGGCTTTGGGGCGCGATCGGGTTGCTGCTCGCGATTCCAATAACGGCAGCGATAAAGATTATTTTCGATCACATTGACACCCTGAAGCCCTATGGAGTGTGGTTAGGAGAGTAAGGGAATCTAGCCTAGGCTTGAAATTCTGAAACGTCGGGGAGACGGAGTTTGCTCTTTGCCAGAGCGTTGGAAAGTAACTCCTCGATGTCGGACTCCGGGCAATTTTTCGCCATCGCCATCTCACTGACCAGCAAGTAGCGGGCCCGCTCCAGCATTTTCTTCTCGCGGAAAGAAAGGGATTTCGCCTGGTTCAGTACGAGTAGACCCTTTAAAACAGCAGCCACATCCAGCAATGAACCGGTGCGCATTCGGTCGGAGTTTTCCTTGAAGCGGTATTTCCAGTCCGTGTTGCTGTCGCATTCTCCATTGGTCAAGAAATCAATAATCTTTTGGATTTCACCGTTGCGAATGACGCGTCGCAGGCCCACCATCCCAACATTGTGGAAGGGAACCATAACTTTAAGGCTGCTGGATTGAATTTTGAGGAGGTAAAATTGTTCCACCGTCGCACCCATGGTCCGGCTGCTGATTTGCTCAATAATTCCAACGCCATGATTGGGATAAACGACTTTGTCGCCTATATGGAAATTCTCACCGCCTAACATAAGGAACCACCGAAAAGCGTAGGCGAACCGGGGGACAGCATATCTTTAAGTCTATCCCAAGCTGGGAATAAAGACAATTTGGGGCGATCTCGCCCAAATTGGCCGATTCAAAGGGCTTTCACCACGAAGGACACGAAGTTGCACGAAGAAAAGTTGTGGGGGCGAGTGCTTCGCGATACTTTTGTGTCCTTCGTGGTTAAACGTTGATTTTTAAGAGAGATAGCGCATGTCATCGGATCGCCCTGCGACCCTTGCAGGGTTTATAATCCCCAAAACATGACTGAAGAAATAACGAAGAAGCTACGAGAAGAGATTGATCAACTCGAGCATGAGTTGATTCACGACCTTCCCAAGGAGATCAAGAAGGCTGCCGCGCTGGGCGATCTCAGCGAAAACGCCGAATATCACATGGCGAAGCAGCGCCAGGAATTCGTCAAAGCCAGAATTCGACAGCTGGGCAAACGGCTCGCCGATTTCTCCCTTATCAACATGGCCGACATTCCCAAGGATAAGGTCGGTCTTGGCTCTACCGTCCGCATCTTCGACAACAGCAAGAACGAAGAAATCGAATACAAGCTGGTGACCAGCGAAGAGTCCGACTTTGCCGCGGGGAAAATCTCGACTACTTCGCCGATCGGGCGTGCCCTACTGAACAAGAAAGTCGGGGACACCGTTCAGGTTGTTACGCCCAACGGCAAGCGCGAGATGGAAATCCTCACTCTGAGTACGATGTACGATCTAGCACAGGCGGCCGAGTAATCATCCATTCAATGGAAACCAGAATCAGCGAAAATCGCGATCAAATAACCTGGACCAGAGCATTCGGCCGGGCCTGCGGCGTGTTGCTCGACGCCATCGTCCGCTGGCTCGCGCTGGCGCGGATCAATCCTAACGTCCTGACATTTATGGGATTGGTCGTGAACGTAATTGCAGCCGTGCTTTTCGGGTATGCGAACGCCGATAACCAGGCCCGTCTGTTTCGCTACGCCGGATTGGTGATTATTGGTTCCGGATTTTTCGACCTTGTGGACGGACGAGTGGCGCGCGCGAGTAACCGGGTGACGAAGTTCGGCGGATTCTTCGACTCGGTGGTGGATCGTTATAGCGACGCCACACAGTTTCTTGGCCTGCTGGTTTTTTACGGCCGTGGTGACCGCTTCTTCTACGTAATACTCACCGCCATCGTCATGATCAGCGCAATCATGGTGAGCTACACGCGTGCCCGGGCTGAGTCTTTGATCGGGTCTTGTCGCGTCGGATTTATGGAGCGTCCCGAACGCCTGGTTTTGGTGATCATCGGGGCGCTATTCAATCGCATGGCTCCGGTGCTTTGGATTATCGCCGTCCTTTCCACCATCACCGTAATTCACCGTATCCGCTATACCTGGACTCGTACGCAAGGAGTTGACGCGATCAACGCAAACGCAGGACAGGCCGCTTGATGCAGCACACGACCTAGCCACTCCATGCCGACCAATCCAGTTCTTCTTGTCCATGGCGGCGCCTGGGCCATTCCCGACGATATGGTTGAAGCTCATCTGAATGGCGTTCGCAACGCCATGTCTGCTGGCTGGAAAGTCTTGGAACGCGGCGGAGCAGCGCTTGACGCGGTGGAAGAAGCTGTCGTCATCATGGAAGATGACGAGACTTTCGACGCCGGCCGGGGCAGTTTTCTTAATCGTGATGGCAGAGTGCAGCTTGACGCCCTGATCATGGACGGCAGCACGCTCCGAACCGGAGGCGTGGGGTGCGTTGAGCGTCTTCGCAATCCGGTTCGGGCTGCTCGGAAAATTCTCAGCGAAAGCCCGCACGTTTATTTCGTAGCGGAAGGAGCGGAAAAGTTCGCTGCTGAGCACGGAGTTCCACTTTGCGAAAATACTGATCTCATCATTCCCCGCGAAGTCGAACGGCTGCGGGAATTTCAATCCCGTCTCACCAGTGATTCTCAGGAGGACGCACGCGATCTCTTTGCGCCAACCATTTCGCACGACACGGTCGGCGCAGTTGCTCTAGACTCCAGCGGCAACATCGCCGCTGCTACATCAACCGGAGGAACACTGAACAAGGCCCCGGGACGTCTCGGCGATTCGTCGCTGATCGGATGCGGCTGCTACGCCGATAACAAATCTGCCGCCGCGTCCACTACCGGATGGGGAGAGCCAATCATGAAACTGGTGTTGGCGAAGTGGGCCGCTGATCGCGTTCTTGCCGGGAACCTTCCAGAATGGGCCGCGGCTGAGGCCATCAATTATCTGGAATCGCGGCTCAATGGCCACGGCGGAATGATTCTTCTCGATGCCCGCGGTCACTACGGCATCGCGCATAACACGCCGCGGATGGCATTCGCAGTGAAGACTACCAGCCGGGAACACGTCGCGATAGAACACCGCAACTAGCCACCTACTTAAAAATTGTCGTCATGAGCGATGCGTTCTTCTTCGCTCGCGAAGAAGAACCAAGTCGAAGGATCTCTACTTCCTCAAGCGCGCCGGGATAGGGATGCTTCGACTCTTTCAGCTTCCGCACGCGCGGAAGCTCAGCCTCGCTCAGCATGACAAACTTTTTCTTTTACTTAATAATTCAAAGCCGGAAGATTTGCTTTCCGCAATTGACGGTTAAGCTGTTCCAATCTCGTCTGCTTAAATCTTTCCCACTCCGCGATGCCTGCTTTCACTTGCGGGCTGGCTTCTTTGTAAAGGGCAATTGCTTGCGGAGAGATTGCCCGATCGCTGGTCTCGACAACCAGAAGCGCCGACGCCAATCGCTTGTAAGCAATTTGCAAGCCCAGATTCTGTTCCTCGAGTGGCACATCTTTATTTGTCAGAAGCCCGTCTATTGCGGATTGCGTTCCAGCCACCTCTAATTTGATCTGCTGATTTTCCGGGCCGAGCTTTGCCTCGACATCGCCAAGCTGCTTTTTGACCGAGTCAATTTCAGCCAACGCTTCGCGAGGTTCAATGGTTTCCGCAAATATTTGTCGCCCGAGTTGTTGTTGCTGAGCGAGTTCCCCGCTAGTCGCCGACGATCGCGGATCCATCTTCACGTGCAAAGCTTGTTCCCTAACCTGACCATCCACGGTGAGGCGAACCTGGTAGGTCCCAGGCGCGGCTTTCGGGCCGCTGGGATTGTTAAACCATGCGTCTTCATCTGCGACTGGGCCTCCAGAACTCTCCCACTTAAAGTCCCAGACAACTCTGTGCATCCCGGGAGTCTTGTCGAGGGCCTCGGGGTTTGAGAACCAACGCTCCGCAACGGGCAGCGGCAGGTGTTTCTTCGTATCCTGATTTTCTGAAGACAGCCTGCGGACGAGATTTCCAGTCGCATCGAAAACTTCCAAAACGATGCTGCTGGCCGGCACCGGCAGGAAATAATCAATGATCGCTCCATTGGGCGGGTTCTCTGCTGTCGGCTCTTCGGGAGGAAGCGGCGTACCGGGGAACTCGTCATTATCAATGCGAGCGGAGTCTGCTGGGCGATAAAGCCACGCGGTTTTTGCGGCTCTGGCTTCGAGTTCCTGGCGCAGAGGCGAAATGTCACCCAGAATCCAAAAAGAACGTCCGTGCGTCGCTGCGATCAGATCATCGCCGTGGATAGCGAGGTCGCGAACCGAACTGACCGGCAAATTCAATTGCAAAGATTGCCAGTGATCGCCGTCGTCGAAGGAAACATAAATACCGAATTCGGTTCCAGCGAAAAGTAATCCCTTGGTCCTGGGGTCTTCGCGAATAGCGCGCAAGAAACACGGGGCGCCAATGCCATTAGTGATTAAGTGCCAAGTAGCGCCATAATCTCGCGTTCGATAAATGTATGGCGTCTGATCGTCGAGCCGGCTTCGCTCGACGGCGGCATATGCGACGCCCGGATCGAAATGTGAAGCCTCAATCAGCGCAACGTCGCTCCAGTCGCGGAGCCGGGGAGGCGTGACATCTTTCCAGGTTTTGCCGCCGTCACGCGTCAGGTGAATCAGGCCGGAATTGCTTCCTGTCCAGATCAAGTCACGATTGAGACTTGATGGCGCGATCGTAGAGATAACGCCGTATCCCAAGCCTTTCGCATTGTCATTGGTGGCGACTATCGGTGATGCTTTCCTGTCACGCTGACTCGACCCTGTAAGGTCAGGACTAATCGTTTCCCAATGCAAACCACCATCCACGGTCTTCATCACGTATTGCGAACCGAAATATAGTGATTTCGAATCGGCGGGCGAGAAGAGAAGGACCGGACTCCATGGTGCGCGATACTTTCGCTGGTTGACTTCTGTCTCTGGCAGAACCACCGGCCACGGAGAGATATCCTGGCTGAGTCCGGTGCGGCGGTCAAAGCGGTCAACCTTACCGTAAGCTTCGCTTACATACACGATGTTGAAATCGTTCGGATCGAGGGCCATGTATCCACTCTCGCTTGGACCTGCGGGGAACCAGTCTCTGGGTGTGATCTGTCCGTGGTCAGTACGGCTGAAAACAGCAGAGGTCCCGCTATCCTGCTGCGCCCCGTATACCGCGTATGGAAATTTGTTGTCGGTGGTCACGTGATAGAGCTGCGCCGTAGGCTGGTTGTACCAACTGCTCCAGGTCTTGCCGCGATCAAGGCTGATCGTCGTCCCCTGATCTGTCCCGAGCACCATGCTGTTGGAATTCATGGGATCAATCCAAATCTGATGATAGTCGTCTCCACCGGGCGCGCCGCGCAGCACTGAGATTGTTTTCCCGCCATCTTCCGACCGGTAGAGCGCGACGTTCGGGACATAAATCACATCGCGATTCTGCGGGTCCACGGTGATGCCATTGAAATACCATGGGCGGCTCGTAAGACGCGCGTCCTCGTTTTCGAGCGTCCACGTATTTCCTCCATCATCGGAGCGATAAAGGCCCGGCTTTTTCGCTTGAATCAGCGCGTATACGCGCTTGCCATCGGACGAGACGGCGACACCTATGCGTCCCCAATCGCCATCGGGCAAGCCATTTCCATTCAAGCGCGACCAGGTCTCGCCCGCATTTTCCGAGCGGTAAAGACTGCCTCCGGGCCCATCAATCGGAGCGTACACACTCCATGGCGGCCGCCGTGTGTGCCACGTTCCCGCAAATAAGATTCGAGGATTTTCAGAACAAATGGCGAGATCTGACACCCCAATTTCCGGCCCCTGATCCAGGGTTTTCGTCCAATGAGTTCCGCCGTCCACGGATTTGTAAACGCCACGCTGATCGTTGGGACCATAAGCGTGGCCGAGAGCGCCGACATAGACGACCTGCGAATTCCGGGGATCAATAACAATTCTGCTGATCTGTCGCGTATCCTCCAGGCCAATGTGCGACCATGTTTGCCCGCCATCAGCAGACTTGTAGACGCCGTTGCCGGAGGCGAGGTCGGAGCGTATATCGGATTCGCCTGTTCCGGCATATACGACCTTCGGATCGGAGGGAGCGACTGCAATCGCCCCAATGGAAGCTACATTTTGTCCGTCGAAAATCGGATTCCACACAACGCCCGCATCGGTGGTTTTCCAGATGCCGCCATCCACAGCCCCAAAATAAAAAGTTGTGGAATCCCCAGGCACTCCTGCCACGGCAACCGCGCGTCCACCCCGAAATGGCCCAATCAATCGCCAGTGAAGACCGTTGAATAGCCCCGGAGAAGCGGCTTGGCCGGTCGCCGAACCCACGAAAATAACAAGGAAAAGCGATCCCCGGATGAGATGGTGGAAACGAGTCGTGAACTTATGCAATTGGCGGAGTCCTTTATTTGGACATTCAGTCTAACGGATGGGAATGTTTTCTAGAAGCTGACTTTGGATTTTAGAATGTCTGCGATTGCGAATCCCTGCTTGAGATGAAGGGGTGACAGAGAAGTGTATTACTAAGACGAGCGACCAGAAATCGAGCCCTAACGCCGTGTAGATCAAAGAGGCCGACCCCATTGCCAGTCGGCCTCTTCAATAGCATGTCAACTTAATTGGGTGGTAAGCCCCCTCCAGTTCTCGCTTCGACTGAAGGCGCATTGGCAACAGCATCAGCGAAAGAATAAGCCGGACCCGTGGAAGCCGTTAGGAATGGCGTGAGAGCCACAACGGCAGAATGTTTTCCATTGTAAACACTGTAAACCCCGCTAACATTCTCGTAATTGCGGTTATTGGCTGGATTCTGATTCGCAATCACCCGGCCAAGAGTGCGGTGTTCGGATTCGACTCCCAGAATCGCAGAGGCCACCTCCGCGAGGTACGCCAACATGTTCGAACTATAGTCCGCGCCGCTCCCGGCTACGCCGGCCATTCTTCCGAATTCGGCGACCGCGTTCAAGTAAGCGCCAATGAAGGCGTTTTCCAAGGCTTCCAGTGTGCTGATGAAAGGGCCCAGCGTGTCAAATACGCCGTCCGGGAAATAAAAAGTCTGCACGGGATCCCCGGAGGGGCCCGAAATGCCCAGCAGTGACCGGAAAAGGCCGGCGTGAACGATCTCTTCAGTCAAGGCCGCGCGAATGTAATCCACGTTCCCGAAATTACCCGCCTTCGACACGTGAGTGGCTGTTCCCCCCGGACCCGCCAGGTTTGGATCTTGAATCACGGCTCCCACCAGGCCGTTGTAGTAAAAGGTCGTGGCCAAGTCTTCAGCAATTAGCGCAGCCGTAAAGATTTGCGCGGGTGTGTCCTTGGTTCGAGGGTCGCTTACCGCGCTCGAACTCGATTTTCCCGCCAACGCTTGCGCCGAGGCGGCGCCACTTGCAATAAGAGTTGTGGCCGCCGCTGCGCTAACACCGGCGAAGCCTGTAGCCTTCATGAATTTGCGCCTGTCCACATTTTTCCCGGCTAGTTGCAATACCTTATCCAGTTCCATGGGGTAATCTCCTGAAGAAAATAATATGGCGCTTGCTAGAAGCGGCCTTGGGTTAGGTACGTTGCCGCAAGTCGGTTGGATTGGCTCCGGCTTGAAACTTTTTTTCCACGGCGCTGGGCGAGGCTTGCCCCATGAGGCATTCCACATGGCAAACGATGCCTCTGTGGATTGGGGACGTGCTACAATGAGCCGCGCTCAAACAGTCTGCGAGAAGCGAAAATCCAGCAATTTCCCACATTTTTGAAGACGGACTCAGCACCGGTGCCTGAAAATCCTCCGAATACCGCAACCGTCACTTACGCTGACGCAGGTGTGGATATTGACCGCGCCAACCGTACCAAAAAGCGAATTAAATATCTTGCTCACAAGACTTTCAATCGGGGGGTATTAAGCGAGATTGGGGGCTTTGGAGCGCTGTTTGCCATTGACAAGAAATATGTCAGTCCAGTGTTGGTTTCGAGCGTGGACGGCGTCGGCACGAAACTGAAAGTCGCTTTTGAGATGAAGGTGCATCACACCATCGGCGCCGATCTCGTCAACCATTGCGTCAACGATATCGCCGTGCAGGGAGCGACTCCTCTTTTCTTTATGGACTATCTTGCGACGGGCACACTGGAGCCCGAGGTGGCGGAAAAGGTCATTGAAGGATTGGCGGAAGCATGCAAGCACAACGGCTGCGCTCTGATTGGCGGAGAAACCGCTGAGATGCCAGGCTTTTATCCCGAGGGAGAATACGATCTCGCCGGATTTATCGTGGGCGTGGTCGAACGCGAGAGAATTATTACCGGCAAGACTGTCGAAGTGGGCGACGTGATTCTGGGCTTGGCCTCGAATGGTCTTCATACCAACGGATATTCGCTGGCTCGCAAACTCCTGTTTGAAGTCGGCGGTTATACCCCTGAATCGTACGTGAATGAGTTGAAGGGCAAAGTCGGAAATGAGTTGATGCGCACCCATAAGAGCTATTGGCCGGCGATTAAGCGGCTCGTGGAGGGCGATTGCGTTACCGCGATGGCCCACATTACCGGCGGCGGCATCACCGATAATCTTCCTCGAATGTTGCCTCGAGGCATGGCGGCGATCATCGAGATGGGATCGTGGCCCGTCCTGCCGATCTTCGAACACTTGCAAAAGCTTGGGAACGTCCCTTCCGAGGAAATGCTACGAACCTTCAATATGGGATTAGGAATGTTGCTGGTGGTTCCTTCCGCCAAATTCAAGAAGGCGCAAACCGTTCTCGAGCGCGCCGGAGAGAAAGCATTCACCGTCGGCAGGATTGTAAAGGGCGAGCGCAAGGTCATCTACAACTAGGCGGGGACGCCCAATATCCCGCCGTCACCAATCAACGAACAGGCGGCACTTTAATTACGTTCGCCCGGCAATCCCTAATATTGCCGCAGGATGTTGCCTCCAGGTTTTTCGTCAAGCAGATGTACACGCCGGTCAGATAATTGTTCCCGCAACTGATGGCGATGCTGTCGCGGTTAAGCCTCGAATTCGCACTCAGAAAGTCCTGCTTCAATTCGTCCGGCGCAATCGAAAAGCCTTCGGAGGGACTCACCACCCGGGCGGGAATCTTGACTGATGCGTAGGCCTTCCTGATTAGCGCGAAATATTCGCCGGCGCTCAGACCGCTGCAAGTCCCGTGCGTTACCCATTCATGTTGGACGAGACTCACGTCGGGCATAATGTCGAGCATTTCAGATGGGTTAGAAGGACCGGGCGCGTCCGAGCAGTTTTCCGGATATCCCGTGGTGAACTGTGGCCAAAGCCCATGCACAATGAAACCACGATGACCGTTCTGGCATTCAGGGCTGTAGCTGTGTCCGTGGCAGAATTCCGGCGACCACGAGAGCGTCAGCAGATAAAAATCAAAGACACCGGGTTGACCGCTTTCCCGCTGACGCTGCCGGTGGCTGCGCGCCAGTGAAAGACAGACAAAAAGGCAAATGATAAGTGCCGGAAGAATAACCGTCCGCGACTTCTTCATATGTTTGGTAAGCCGCGCCTTCTCGCCACCTCATACAACACAATACTGGCGGCAACCCCTGCGTTTAACGATTCCACGTTTGCCGAATGCGGAATCGCGATCATTTCGTCCATTTCCGAAATTAATTCTTTAGGCAATCCCGCGCCCTCGCTGCCTATAAAAATCGCGGTAGGACCGTCAAACTTGGCTTCGTGCACATTCACACCTTTGTGCGACGAGGTCGCAAACAAACGCAGACCGTGCTCCCGCAGCGCCGCTAAAACTCCCGGCAAATTTGCCCGAACCTGCGGCAGGCGGAAAACCGAGCCTGCCGACGCCCGCACAACTTTCGAGTTGAACGGATTCGCTGTGCCGTCTCCAAGAATTACCCCGCAAGCCCCAAAAGCTTCGGCGGAACGCAGCATGGTGCCGAGATTCCCTGGATCCTGGACCCCGGCGATCGCCAGCAGCGGCCCAGAGGCAATCTTTGCCAAAATATCATCCAAAGTGAAATGCCTGCATTTCACCAGGGCGGCGACTCCTTGCGGGCTCTCGCTGGGAACGGCGCTGGCGAATAGCTTGTCAGGTAGCAGCAGGGTCTCTACGTATGCTGCTAGTTGGGGAAGAAGCCTTTCAGCTTTGTTTTCTCCTGACTTGCTGAAAAACACTGCCTTAAACTTCAGCCCGCTGCGAATCGCCTCCTCGACGATGCGAACACCCTCAATGGCGCAATGGCCGTCCGGAGTCAGTTCGCCGCGAGAGAAAGCAGCGCGCAGCTCCTTGACCAGCGCATTGTGCGTTCCCTCAATCGTGCGCAAGCGTGCGCGGTTAGCGCCGGATTGGCGGGGAGCCTTCCCTGGATGGCTGCTCATGCTGGCCCAAATCATACCTGTTTTGCTCGGTTTAGAAGGCGTCCCGTGTTATCTTAAGTTTCTTAATTCCACAACATTCAGGAAGGGAGTTCGGTGCGCGCCGAAATCGTCAAAATTAATAGCGATACGCCGGAGGCCTCTCTGGTGCGGTACGCCGCGGACCAGATCCGAGCCGGCGAAGTCCTGGGAATGCCTACCGACACATTCTACGGTCTCGCTGCCGATCCGTTTAATCTCCGTGCCGTTGACCGCGTTTATGATATTAAATCGCGATCGCGCCACAAGCCGCTGTCTCTGTTGATTGAGAGCGTAGAGCAGGCCGAAGAATTGGCCAGACCACTGCCCGAAGAATTCCATGCCCTCGCGCGGAAATTTTGGCCGGGGCCGTTGACGATTATCGTTCGCGCTGCGTCACGACTTCCGCTTAAAGTCACTGCCAACACCGGCAACGTGGCTTTGCGCATCCCAAGTTCGGCGATTCCGTTGGCAGTGGTTCAGGCAGCGAGAATTGCTATTACTGCGACCTCGGCAAATCTCAGCGGCGAATCCGAATGCACGACCGCCGAAGCTGTGCGCGATCAGCTACAGGATCGCATTTCCATCATCGTGGACGGCGGCCCTTCGCCACGCGAAGTTTCTTCTACAATTATTGACTTGACCGACGAAGAGGCACGCTGGAAGATCATGCGCGAAGGCGCAATTCCATCCCAGGAGATTTCCGAGTTTTTTGCAAGAGGATGAGCACTTCCCCATCCAAACGCCACGGTCATTGGATAATTCGCACTCTCGTTGTCGCCGCTATCGGCATAGCCGCCTATCTCGATCTTCATCTCATCGCAAATTGTCACAGAATCCCAGAAACAGGAACTTCATACCGCTGACGCCATTGTCGTTTTCGGCGCCGCCCAATATGACGGGCATCCTTCGCCAGTGTTCCGTGCCAGGCTCGATCACGCGTTCGAACTTTTCCAGCAAGGCCTTGCCCCCACAGTTTTGACCACCGGAGGCTCGGCGGCGACCCTTCCTATAGCGAAGGCGGGGTCGGACACGATTATCTGGTCCACCGGGGAATTCCTGAATCGAGAGTCATCGCTGAAACTCAAGGGACTGATACCGCGCAGTCGGCGGAACGATGGCGGTCATTATGCGCGAAAATCATATGAGTAGTTGTATCGCCGTCAGTGATGCGTACCACGTTTTCCGAATCCGCAATTTGCTGGAACATGAGGGAATTCGCGTGTACGTCTCCCCGCGTCCCGATTCGCGCCCTCATTCATTGTTGCAAAAAGGTATCGCCTTACTGCGGGAAAGCGCGAGCTTCATGCTATGGAAACTCGACGTCATTGGCTAAGCAGTCTATTTAATGTGGCACGTGAGCCAAGCCACGTTTTTCCAGATATTGCTGGTGGTAATCTTCCGCTTCGTAAAATTTTACCGCGGGAACAATCTGGGTGATGATGGGTTTGCTGTAACGGCGCGATTTCTCTAACGCCTCTTTGGAAGCCTTCGCCGCGGATTCCTGTGCGGCATCGTGAAAAAAGATTGCGGACCGGTATTGTTTCCCAAAGTCTGGACCCTGCCGGTTCAATTGCGTCGGATCATGATTCTCCCAGAAAACTTCCAGCAATTTGTCATACGAAAGCTTCGCGGGATCGTATTCCACTTCGACTGCTTCTGCATGGCCGGTTGTATCCGTGCAAACATCTTTATAAGTGGGATTCTCGAGGTTTCCACCCGTATATCCCACGCGCGTCGCTGACACTCCTGGAAGTTGCCGGAAAGTAGCCTCAACTCCCCAAAAGCATCCGGCCGCAAACGTAGCCTTTGCCATGCGAACCTCCGCCAAAAAATCGCAAATTGATTTTATTGGATGCGCTTGGCGTCATAAAAGGCGCGAAGTAGCATTTTCTTGCCAGAAAAAATAATTCTCGGCTGGAAGCGGCAGACATTTACCATATCCCGGTGATTTTTCCTGTTCGCGAAACAGCAATGATAGGAGTCAAATGATGAAATTCTGGCAGCTATATTATCGTCATTCGGGTTTTTATTGCCTGCGTGGACACAAACAGGGTCAAGCCCATTCTCGCCCCGACCCCCCGATGGGATGGAATAGCTGGGATTCCTATGGCACCACCATTGACGAAGCTCAATTCAAGACGGTAGACTGGATTGGTTTGCCCAGCACTTGAAAGCCATATGGATGGCAATACGTCGTAGTTGACGAAGGATGGACGATTCCGAAGGGAGGCGCTGATGGGCAAGGAAAAAATCGCCAATTTACCCTGGATAAATACGGGCGCTATATACCCGCGCCGAGCCGGTTCCCATCGGCCGCCGGCGATGCTGGATTCACGCCTCTCGCGAGCCTACGTACATTCGTTGGGCCTGAAGTTCGGATTCCATATTTTGCGAGGCATTCCGAAGCAAGCCGTCGACAATGATTCTCCCATCGCTGGTTCAGATTTAAAGCGGCAGACGCAGCGGATCCTTCCGCGCCTTGCCCATGGAATTCCGATAACGACGGCGTGAAGGATTCGCCCGCGGGACAGGCTTATTACGATTCCATCGCAAAGCCTTTACGCGAGCTGGGACGTGGATTTCATTAAAGTTGATTGCATCAGCAGCCGTCCTTATGCTGGCGAGGACATTCGCATGTTGAGCATGGCGCTGAGGAAAACGGGACGCGCGATCGTGTTGAGTCTTTCTCCGGGCGCCGCGCCGATTGAAAAAGTGGATGAGATGCGCCAGTACGCGCAAATGTGGCGGATTTCGGATGACGTTTGGGACGTTTGGCGAAGCAGCACCGATTTTCCGCAAGGCGTAGGTAACCAATTCGAACGCGCCGCAAAGTGGGCGCCGTTAACTGAGCCAGGGCATTGGCCGGACGCGGACATGCTTCCCCTTGGTCATCTCGGGCCATCTCCCGGATGGGGTAAGGAGCGAGATTCACGCTTGACGCATGACGAGCAACGAACGCTATTCACCCTTTGGAGCATGTTTCGCTCTCCGCTGATCATGGGTGGGAATCTGCTCTTAAGCGACGACTGGACGATCGCGTTGCTTACGAATCCGGAAGTGATCGCTGTTGATCAGCACTCGCACGGCGAACGCGCCGTGATCAGCACCGACAAAGCCGTGGTCTGGACTTCAAGCCCCGATGATGGAAATGGAAACTATGTTGCCATTTTCAACATTAGCGACAGTGCTCAAACACTTCACTATTCCTGGAAGGAATTGGGCTTGAGCGGGAAGAATTACAAACTGCGGGATTTGTGGGAGCACAAAAATCTGGGAGCAGCGAAAGAAATCAGAGTTACGTTGCCATCCCATGGATGCGTGTTGTACAGGGTTACAGTAACAATGAACCCAGCCTGAGGCATCATTGCGGTGATTTTGGGTAGCGGGTCAGTTTCCAGGTAGCCGACTACCGCTCAGAATTGTCGCATCCTCTCCAACGTGCTGCACGGGCTATAATTGCGCGCACGCATGGCTCTGACCTCTGGCACGAGACTTGGCCCCTACGAAATCGAATCGCCGCTCGGCGCGGGTGGCATGGGCGAAGTGTATCGCGCTCGCGACACGCGATTGGAACGCACGGTTGCGATCAAAGTATTGAACGCGCAACTGGTTGGAAGCGCTGAACTGCGCGCCCGCTTCGAACGTGAAGCTAAGGTCATCTCCCAGCTTCAGCATCCTCATATCTGCGTGCTGCACGATGTGGGCAACGAAGGCCCCATTGATTACCTGGTAATGGAGTTCCTTCAAGGCGAGTCTCTGGCCGAGCGATTGAGGAAGGGTCCCCTTGCCGCCGACCAGGTGGTGACCATCGCCATCGAGATCGCCGACGCTCTCGAAAAAGCACACCGCGCCGGAGTGGTGCATCGCGACCTGAAGCCAGGCAACGTGATGCTAACCAAGTCCGGCGCCAAGCTTCTCGATTTCGGTCTGGCGAAGCCGCTCGGCGCAACGGTCGCATCCGGAACCGGAAGCGGCACCTCGCCTTCGGTTTTTGCCGCGGCCCTGACCTCGACCATGCCTGCGCCGTCGCCAGCCACGCCGCTTTCCACCGCAGGAGCGGTGATCGGCACCGTCCAATACATGTCGCCCGAGCAGATCCAGGGCATCGAGGCCGACGCCCGCTCCGACATTTTTTCCTTCGGCGTGATGCTATTCGAGATGGTGACGGGTAAGCGCACCTTCGAAGGCAAGACTCAGGCCAGCATCGTGGGACAGATTCTCGCAGTGGACCCGCCATCGGTCAGCACTCTGCGTCCGCAGACACCGCCGGGGCTGGAGCGCGTCATTCGATTGTGCCTGGATAAAGATCCCGACGAGCGCATCCAGACGGCGCACGACCTGAAGCTCCAATTGCAGGCGATTGCCGAGTCACCGCTACCTACAACCCAGTCTGCCGCCGTCGTGCCTTCACGCCGGAGTTGGCTGCCGTGGGTGGCGGCGGGCGTGCTTGCCGTGGCTGCGATTGCATTCGCTCTGGCCTACATGCAGGCCGTGCATGCACCGCAGGTCTCGGTTCACTCCTACATCCTGCCTCCGGAGAAAGCGACCTTCCGATTGACCGGAACCACCGCCGGGCCACCGGTGCTCTCGCCGGACGGGCTGCGAATCGCCTTTGTAGCCAAGAATGCAGACGGCAAGCAACTGCTTTGGATCCAGCCACTGAACTCAGCAGTCGCGCAGCCCATGCCGGGAACCGAAGGCGCAACCTATCCGTTCTGGTCCGCCGACAGCCGCTACGTCGCGTTCTTCGCCGCGGGCAAGCTGAACAAAGTTGACGCCAGCGGCGGTCCTCCACAGGGCCTTTGCGATGCTCCCTCTGGCCGAGGAGGAACCTGGGGCACTACCGGTACTATTGTGTTCGGGCCGGATACCAGCTCGGGCCTTGCGCGCGTTGATGCTGCCGGGGGCACGCGCGCCGCCCTGACCACGCCGGACGCCAAGGAGATTTCCCACCGCTGGCCCGATTTTCTTCCTGATGGCAACCACTTTCTCTACTTCGCCCACGGCTCGACGAGCGCAGACAGTGGCATCTATCTGGCTGCGCTCGATTCCAAAGAGCGCAAGCTGCTGCTGCGCAACGATTCCAACGCCATCTATGCAGCCCCGGGATATCTTTTGTTCGTGCGCGACAACACGCTGCTGGCGCAACGTTTCAACCTGCGTAGTCTGGCGTTGGAGGGTGAAGCCAAGCCCGTAGCCGACCATGTCGCGGTCAATACGGACATCTGGCACGGCACCATGACGACTTCGGCAAACGGGGAGCTTCTTTACCAGCACGGCGCGGCGGGCGGCGGCTCTCAACTCGTCTGGTACGACGCAGCTGGCAAGCAGGGTGAGCCGGTTCTGCCCGACATCGCTGATTACTACAATCCCGCGCTTTCCCCCGACGCAAGCAAGTTGGCCTTCGAACTCGAAAACAACGGCGTTGCCGACATCTGGGTGCTCGACTTATCCCGCCACACCAAAACCCGCCTTACCTTTGGCCCGCAATATAGCAGCTCCCCCATTTGGTGGCCCGACGGAAAATCAATTGTCTTCAGCTATGGGGCAAGTGCGTCTGGGAACTCTCTCTACCGTCAAAACGCCGACGGCACAGGCAGCAAAGAGAAGCTGCTGGAAACCCCCGGTATAACCGATATTCCCTTTTCCGTTTCTCCGGATGGCCGCTACATCGCCTACATGCGGCGCGATCCGAAATCGGCTTCTGGCTTTGATATATGGGCGCTACCCATGTTTCCAGATAAGTCGGGCGACCAAAAACCATTTCCATTGGTGGCCACGAATTTCTCGGACGTCACACCTTCTTTCTCGCCCGACAGCAAATGGCTGGCCTATGCCAACAATGAGACTGGCCGCATGGAAGTGTACGTCCAGCCATTCCCCAGCGGCGCTGGTCGCTGGCAGGTATCAACCGCCGGGGGAGCGACACCAAACTGGCGGAAGGACGGCAAGGAACTTTTCTTCATTTTGCCTGACGGGCAGATCATGGCTGTGGGCGTTAGCCAGAACGGAGCCAGCGTGCAACTGGGCGCGCCCCACGCGCTGTTCAAAGCCGCGACCGTGAGCGGTCCCAATGGACCCTACACCGTTTCCGCCGACGGCAAGAAATTCGTGATGAACACCGTTCTTCCGCAATCCATCACCGAACCGCTCACCCTGATCACCAACTGGCCCGCTGACCTGAAACAATGAGTCTCCCTGCCCGATCCAGACTCGGCGTGAAAGCATTGCATCTCCAGGTGGGGCCGGAGCGGCGAAGTGTACCCGTGTCACGCGAGTGCGCCCACGTCGAGTCCGGACACGTCTCTTCACATTTTCCTGGCGAGCACCCTGATCGTTCCCGAGTCAGGTAGTGGGGCATTGGAAACGAACGGCACGATGGTTCCGGAACCGCAGACGGAATCTTCCGGAGTAAAGAGTTGGAAGTTTCCCTCAGATACTCCAAAGATTCTGGGCAAGTGACGGGAAATCGGGAAACTCACCCACTACCGGTTTTCGCAGTCCCCTCTCGGCGCCTCCTGCCCGCCTGCTAAAATGCGATTGTGCTCCCAAACAAGATTGCTATCTTTGCCGGCGTCTTCCTTTCTTCCTTAGCCTGCGCACAGCAACCATCGCAGCCGGCTGCAAAAAAATCATCGCAGCCTCAAGTGCGGGTGAACATGCTGAATGTTTGCACTCCCTCGAAAGAAGAACAACAGGAGATCGCTTCGGCGTTGTCTCGCGTGCCGAAGCAACCGCTATTCAGCCAAGACTTCGAAGTTGACCGAGGACGCTCTACCTTGGAACAGCAGCCTGACTTTTTGCCGGTTAGCCAAAGGACACACGTCACTACCGATTCCGACAGCGCGGCGTGGGTCCGCATACGCCGCGAGTTTGCCGTTCAAGCGCTGTATTCTACGGTGCAATATTCCTTCAGCTACGATCCCAAAAACATGGTTGAAACCTTCGTATTCAAAGTTCGGGACCCGAAGGATTTGCTTCAGGTTTCAATTGAAGATGACGCTTCGTCGGTGACCACTCCCGCGGCAATGCTGGGCACGAATACGCCGGTGAGCCGCATCCGCCTCGAGCGCTTTGGGAAATCGTCCGTTGTTTTGGCCCGATGTGCGGCCACCGCAACGGGTCCTGCGCCGGACCAGAGTGCCTACGAGCCGTTGTTCCAAACCGCGTCCGCTATCGGCGCCGACTATCGCAACCTATTGAGCGTGCCACAAACGGTCCCCGAGGAGTTGAGCCGAGTCACAGCAGCGAGTTCCTCATCTGCTAAAGGGGTCAAGACGGTGCGAAAGAAAGTGGGAAGTCATCAATAGAATTGTGTCCAAAATGGCAAAGAATCGGTTCCCATTTCGGTAAAATTCCCCTTTCTGCCTCAGCGTCTCAGAGTGATTGATTCAGTCTCATACGGATTTTTTGTCAAGCATTTGTGACGTCGTATTTTCAATGCTTTACATCCATTCTCGCTGGCATTGAGATTGCGTCGTTTTTTCTGCATTGTCTTTTCGCCCAAATTCTATCTGTCCACGAATTGTCGCCCATTGCTGCGGATGGCTGGCCGCCCTATGCCTGGTCCTTCCAGCATTTGGGCAGGCCCCGGATGTCAGCAATTTGCAGACGGTTCCAGTCGTTTCAGGAGGCGTCGCCTTCGTACCATTCGTGCAGGGTGGGCAGACGACGCTGGTGAGCATCTTCTCTCCCGTAGTTCTCTTACCTTTAGGTGACAAGTGGCTGATCGAGTCCCGCGGAGCCTTCGAGGGAGACTTTGTGCGTCGCGACGGAACCGGTTCGTTCGGTGGCCCGGTCCAGAAATCGCTCGAGTATTTACAGGTGGATTACATCGCGAATCCGTATTTAACCGTCACGGTTGGACGTTTCCTCACGCCGTTCGGCATCTATAACGAGCGCCTTTACCCGGTTTGGATACGAGATCTGCAAGCCGATCCGATCATTCTTCCGTTGGAACACGGTTCAAGTAATGGCGCGATGCTGCGTGGCGGATTTTCTGTTGCGCACAACCTGAATCTGAACTACGCCGGTTATTTTTCGACACTCAGCACAAACAACACACTCGCCTCCGATCGCGAAATCGGTGGCCGTCTGGGGGCATTTTTTCCTAACCGAGCGGATTGAAATTGGATTCTCTCTACAACATCTCTTGCAGGAAAATCGCGCCAACCGCTTCGGCACACATTTCGAATGGCAGCCTCGCGCCATCCCACTCGATATAAGGTCGGAATTTGCCGATTCCGAATCGGGCCGTGGCTACTGGATTGAGCCTGCTTTGCGGCTGAATGCGTTTTCTCATACTCAAGTGCTGGCGCGCACTCAAATGGTGGCGCGTTTCCAACAATTTTTTGCCAAAGCCGGCGCCACAAGTGGCGATGTACCCGATGTAAACACCAAGGAATCCGAGATCGGAATCAATTATTACTTCATGGATGGCCTCCGAGCTGTCTCCAGCTATGGGCGGCAGTTCAGTTCCGAAGGCAACGCAAACATCTGGACAGTCGGCATCACTTACCGGTTTGCATTTCCTCTTGGTCCAGGAGGCGACTGATGATGATGAGGGAATCGTTATGACAGTGATTCTTGCGCGATGGCTGCCAGTGCGGCTCCTAAGAAAGAGGTTGGGGCCGGTCGAAACTTCCTCCGTCGAGGCGCCTCAATTAAGGTTCAAGACCTCGTGGCAACGCGAATCGAAGGAGAAAAGCGGTTTCAGACGAACTGTGGGCGCTGTCACATGCCCCCGCATAAATTTCCGCCAAGAATGATGGGCACCATCGTCCGCCACATGCGCGTGCGGGCACTGATTACGGACGAAGACATGCGGTACATCCTTGCATACATGACGGAGTAGCCATGCCCATGATGCGAGATCGCATCACATTCAAGATTGGCGCTTTAATTATCGCTGCCCTCCTGGGGGTGGGGCCGGGTATGCGATGCGCCGCGCAAACCGAAATTCGCGTCATTGAATTACTCGCGGACAAAGATAGCCGATTCAAACTCGACGGCAAAGCAAGCCCCACACTGACCTTCAAGGCTGGCGAAGAGGTCAAATTTCGCATTACCGCGAAGAAGGCGAAGACTCAAAACCGAAATGGATCCATTCACGGTTTCGCGCTTATCCGCAAGAAAGATGGAGCGAGGTTTCCGGACTGGGATCTTGAGCTCAAACCTGGCATCCAGGAATTTGTATTGAAAGTTCCGGATCAGCCGGGGGAATATCAGATTGTCTGCACCGTGATCTGTAGCGAAGGTCACGAGGACATGCATATGAAAGTCATCGTGGTCGCTTAATATTTTTCGGAGGAGTTTTCATGAAAGGTTGGATCGTTGCTGCTCTTTTCGCTGTGCTCGCAAGCGGCATGAGCTATGCCGCTACATTTCACGGCGAAATTTCGGACAGTTCCTGTGCTCTCAATGTCCACTCGCTTTCCCGATCTCACCAGGAAATGCTGAAATCCAAATCGTTTGGAACAGACGCCGCTTCCTGCTCGCGAAACTGTGTTGCCAAGTTTGCTGCTTCCTTCGTCCTTGTGGAAAAGGGAAGCGTCTACCGTTTAGACAATCAAGTGGCAGCAGAAAAGTTTGCCGGGCAGCCTGTGGTATTGACCGGAGACCTGGACGCCAAAAGGAATGTGATTACCGTCAAGTCTATTCAACCCGATCATTCTTCCAAGTAGGCTACCGTTATTGCCCCGGTTCACAGAGCCGGCTATGGCTTCAAGACGACCATTGCACTCGGCCCTCGGTTTTGCTACTCTCGCGCACTACAAAGTTAGGCGGGAGGGAAATATGGCCTTTTGCAACAAGTGCGGTAAAGACATTGGCACTGCAAGTTTCTGTCCAGCGTGCGGAGCAAACCAAACCACAGCCCCAGCGGTCGGTTATGCTGCACCATCCACGGAAGGCCTGTCCGAAAATGTTGCCGGATTGCTGGCTTATCTTGTCGGCTGGATAACGGGCATCATCTTCCTACTGATTGATAAACGTCCGTGGGTACGTTTTCAGGCGGCGCAATCCATCGTCGTCTTTGGCGGGCTCTTCGTTATACGGATCGCGTTGGGTATCATGAGCATTTCAATCGGCGGGCTAATTGGCTTCGGATTGGTAGGGATGCTTGGGATGCTGATCGGGTTGATCACACTGGTATTGTGGATTCTTCTGATGGTCAAGGCGTACAAGCACGAGACCTTTAGAGTACCGATCGCCGCGGGGATAGCGGACGGCATCGCGGGCAAGTAGCGCCGAATCCGATTAGCAATAATTTTAATCTAACCTCAGCAGTCAGCTTGGTGTCTCCTGGCTTCTTGACTCCGAGCTTACGCAATCGTGCGCGCAATTTGAACCTCTCCAGTTAAACTTACGTCTATGGATAATGTTCGCAATGTGGTCGTTATTGGTTCCGGGTGCGCCGGACTCACTGCCGCTCTTTACACGGCGCGCGCGAATCTGAAGCCGCTCGTACTCGAGGGCCATGAGCCCGGAGGCCAGCTCTCGCTTACTACACTTGTGGAAAATTTCCCTGGCTTCCCAGAAGGAATTCAAGGGCCGGAATTAATTGAAAACATGCGAAAGCAAGCGGGACGCTTCGGGGCGCAATACCAGCTTGGTCATGTTGCGAAGGTTGATCTCGGTAGCCGTCCCTTTTCGATACACATGGGGAAAGAGGTTATTCAAACTCGCAGTTTGATAGTCGCGAGCGGAGCGTCTGCCAGATGGTTGGGTCTTCCCAGTGAACAGGCACTTATCGGCCACGGCGTTTCGTCCTGTGCCACTTGCGACGGGTTCTTTTTCTCGGGAAAGGAAATCGTGGTAATTGGCGGGGGAGATTCCGCCATGGAAGAAGCGACTTTCCTCACCCGCTTCGCGACGAAGGTCACGCTGATCCATCGTCGGGAAGAGTTTCGTGCGTCAAAGATTATGCTGGAGCGTGCTCAACACAATAACAAAATACATTTCCTCACCAACACGGTTGTCGAAGAGGTTCAGGACGTTGCCAAGCAAGAGGTGACCAGCCTGAAATTGCGCGACCTTAAAACCAATAAAGCCTGGGATTTTCAAACTAGCGCGATGTTTCTAGGCATTGGCCATATACCCAACGCGAGGATGTTTGAAGGCCAGCTCGAGACCGATCAAGATGGATATTTGGTAACTACAAATAATGTCTTTACGAAAGTCGCCGGCGTTTACGCTTGCGGAGATGTGCAGGACCGCCGTTATCGCCAGGCGATAACTGCGGCAGGTTCCGGATGCATGGCGGCCCTCGAAGCCGAAAAATTTCTGGAGGAGCAAGAAGGGTAACGAAACTCATCTATGAAATATCGCCGATTGGGTAGAACCGGGCTGGAAGTGTCAGAAATCGCTCATGGGCTTTGGGGGATGAGCGGATGGAGCGGATCTGAAGAACAGAAATCCCTGCAAGCTTTGCAACTGGCCGTTGATCTCGGATGCAACTTTTTTGATTCTGCGTGGGCGTATGGAAACGGAAATAGTGACCGTCTTTTAGGCCAAATCATTTCCCGGAATCCCGGGAAACGATTGTTTGCCGCGTCGAAAATCCCACCGATGAACAACAAGTGGCCTGCTCCGCCTCAGGAAAAGTATTCGAACGTCTTTCCTGCGAAGCACGTGATGAAATACACCCAACTCATTCTTGAAAAGCTGGGAACGGAGTCCATTGACTTGTTGCAGTTTCATGTTTGGGACGATAGCTGGGCAGGCGAGCCGGAGTTTCGTGAGACGGTTGAGAAATTGAAAAAAGATGGCTTGATTCGATTCTTTGGCCTCAGCCTTAATCGGTGGCAGCCTGAGAACGGAATCAAGGCGTTGCACACCGGCCTTGTGGATGTGGTGCAGGTGATCTACAACATTTTCGATCAGGCCCCGGAAGATGAATTGTTTCCCGTTTGCGAGAAGTTGAACATCGGCGTCATCGCCCGCGTTCCTCTCGACGAAGGCAGCCTGGGCGGAAAAATGACTGCTGACACGAAATTCCCGTCAGACGATTGGCGAGCAAAATATTTCGGCCCTGAAAATCTTCCAAAGACTCTCGCACATGTAGAGAAACTAAGGCCGGTAGTGCCGTCGTCCATGAACATGCCCGAGATGGCGCTGCGTTTCATCCTCTCCAATCCAGTAGTGAGCACGACGATCGCTGGCATGCGCGAGCCGGATCATGTCAGGAAAAACATTGCGGCATCGGACGCAGGCGCGCTCGATGCTTCATTGTTGCGCACTCTCAAGTCTCATCGCTGGGATAGAACGGCCCAACGCTGGTCTGACTGATTTCGTCTAATCTTGTGTTCTGTTCTCTTCCTTAGATTTGTCATTCCGAACGGGCGCTTAGCGCGGAGGAATCTGCTTTGCGCATTTCCTAACCAAACGCGGCCGTTTACGTTAGCGCGCGATCCAAGTGAACATACCCGCCGTCTACGAAAATGTGCTGGCCCGTAGTGTGCCCGGATTTCGGAGAAGCCAGGAATAAAACGGTAGCCGCGATTTCCTCCGACGTTGTCATGCGTTTCTCCAACGGAATTTTCGCAAGAATCGTATTCAGCTTATCTTCAGGATCAGGAAAAGTGTCCAGCCATTGCCGGTAGAGCGGCGTCATCACTTCTGCCGGAACGACGGTGTTGACGCGAATGCGATAAGGCAACAACTCCACCGCCCATTCTCGAGTAAGCGCCATCACTCCGCCCTTGGCTGATGCGTATCCAGAAGTTCCTCCCTGCCCGGTGAGCGCCGTCTTTGAACCGATATTCACGATCGTGCCCTGTGACTGTTTGAGATGAGGGAGAGCATAGTGCGCCATGCTGTAGTAGTGATTCAAATTCCGATTCAGTGAAGTAACGAATTCGTTCGGATTACCCCGCTCGAGGCCGACCTTGTCGTTCACTCCAGCGTTGTTTATCAGCGCGTCGAGGCGGCCAAAGACCTTCACCGTTTGCTCGACCGCACCGAGACAACCTTCCGCCGTCAATAAATCTATAACGACGAGTTCGTTACGCACTCCGGTGGCGCGCAATTCCGCCTGCAATATCTTGCCTGCTTCGAGATCCCGGTCAACAATTACTGGGATTGCGCCTTCCGCCGCACTGGCCCGAACGATGGCGGCTCCGATTCCTTTGGCCCCGCCAGTCACTAGAATGACTTTGTCTTTTAGTTGCAGATCCAGACGCTAACCTCGCAAATTGAAATAGCCGCCATCCAAGGGATAATCCGAGCCGGTTATAAAAGACGCTTCGTCCGAGCACAAGAACAGGGCGAGAGATGCAACCTCATCCGGTTCAGCCATCCGTCCAATGGGCTGCGCTTTGGACAATTTATCGAACATCTCTTTCTCATTGCGGGGATAAGTTTTTTTCAAGTAGTTATCAACAAATGGCGTGTGCACTCGTGCCGGAGAAATGCAATTGCAACGGATGTTATGGCTGAGGTAATCTCTGGCGACGGAATATGTCATTGCGATTACCGCCCCCTTGCTCATGGAATATGCAAACCGGTCGGGCAGTCCTGTAGATCCCGCAATGGACGCCATGTTCAGGACCACGCCCCCGCCATGAGTCTTCATATGCCCAATGCAGGCACGCATGCAGTTGTAGAATCCCTTCACGTTCACACGAAAGATACGGTCGAAATCCGCCTCTGTCGTGCCTTCCACTGAACCGATGTGAGAGACGCCCGCATTGTTTACCAGAATGTGAATCTGTTCTCGTTGAGAAAGTTTCTCGAATGTTGAATTCACTTCCTCTTGCACAGTCACGTCGCATGCGTGAGCTGTCGCGTTGCCACCCTCGGAAATGATTTCCTGAGAAGTATCTTGTGCATCCTGCTGATTGATATCCAGCAGGCGTAACGAGGCTCCATGAGCCGCAAACTTCACTGCGATGGCACGGCCAATGCCGCTGCCAGCGCCCGTTACAACTGCGACTTTGCCATCGAGACGAAAATCCGCTGCGCTTGCCATGCTTGTTGGAACGAACTCTAATCCATTACTCGCTGACTGGATTCTCCCAAACCGTCAATACCAAGTTCAACCAGATCGCCAGCCTTTAGATACGTAGGCGGATTCATGCCCAAGCCCACTCCCGCGGGCGTCCCGGTGCTGATCACATCTCCGGGAAGAAGCGTCATAAATTCGCTGACGTAGGAAACCAGCGTAGGAACGTCGAAAATCATGTTTGCCGTGGAGCTTTTTTGCCGGTATTCGCCATTCACTTTTAGCCACATGGCCAGATTTCCGAAATTCGGAATTTCATCCATAGTCGCTAGGAATGGACCAAGCGGAGCAAACGTGTCGGCGCTTTTGCCTTTTACCCACTGGCCTCCACGTTCCAATTGAAAGGTTCGCTCGGAATAATCATTGTGCAGCACGAATCCCGCAATATGGTTGAGAGCCTGGTCTTTAGATATATACAAAGTTCGTTTGCCGATAACGACTGCCAGTTCGACTTCCCAATCAACTTTCTTGCCATTTCTCGGAATTACAAGCGGATCGTTGGGGCCAACCAATGAAGTCGTTGATTTGAAAAAAATGACAGGCTCTTTGGGAATGTCCATCTTGCTTTCCGCTGCATGATCGCGAAAGTTCAGTCCAATGCATACGATCTTGCTGGGCCTGCAAATCGGTGGGCCCAAACGTACTGACGACGCAACACGAGGCGCGCGAGACGCGTTCGAGTCCAACCAGCGTCGAAGATCCGGCAATCCCGGTCCTCCGAAAAATGCCTCGTCATAATCTGATCCATAAGCGGACACGTCAACGCGTGCGCCGTCGTTAAAAAGCACTCCGGGCCGTTCGTGACCGGCATCGCCAAATCGAATTAGTTTCATTATTGTTTATTTAAAAGCTTATTTCGAAGGCGCACTTGCAAAGGTAATACGAAAAGCATATGCGTACTTTCCCGGCGGTTGGTCCGGAAGTTGAATGTGGAGACCATCCGGTTGCTGCTGGAATTGGGGAGTACTCCCGGCGCCAAGCAAGGAGACAGACTCGATTCTCTGCGTAGCCGCGTCGCTCGCCAGGGAGTGAATAACCGCTTGATGACTGGCGGGCCAGCCTAATTCAATTGCATAGATTGCGCCGCCCTTGGTGGTGAAACGGAAATCCTCCGCCGTGTAAGGATGAGTGTCCGTGTCATGAAATGATCCTGCCGCCACTTTTGTTGGGCCTTCGCCGTACACTCTCCACGGACGCGTGCCATAAATCGCATCGCCGTTCGTTTTCAGCCACGCTCCGATATCGAGCAACACCTGCTGCGCCGTCTCCGGTATCGTTCCATCCGATTTCGGGCCAATATTCAAAAGCAGATTGCCGTTCTTGCTTACGATGTCCACGAGTTGATGCACGATGAACTCAGGCGACTTGTAAGTATCGTTCTCAACATAGCCCCAGGATTTATCGCTGATTGAAGTATCGGTCTGCCAATACATGGGACGAATGTCGGAAAGTTGTCCGCGCTCGATGTCGAGCACCGCGGAATGTTCCTGCATCGCGTAGTCCTTATAGTTGATGACGCCAACGTGATCGCCGTTCGCAAGCGACGTGTTGTAGTAAAACGCCGCAAATTTCGTCAAGGCCGCTCGAATTGACGGCTGACCGATCCACCAATCGAAATACATAAGGTCGGGATGATACTTCTGGACGATTTCGGCGGAACGCGCCAGCCAATCGTTCGTCCACGCCTGAGACACATAAGTGAAGTCATCGCTCAAAGGAGTGCCGTTGAGATTCTCGACCCAGTTATGCGCAGGCCCGTAAAAGGCTGCATTCGCCGGGTCATTGACGTCCGACGGTATGGCCCGTCCCACTCCGAGAAAGAAATTATGCTCGACGCGATGAGAAGACGCGCCCAGATGCAATCCTTCCGCTCTCACTGCTTTCGCCAAATCTCCCCAAAGGTCGCGATGCGGACCCATCTTTACGGCGGTCCAGTCCGAAAGGCTGTTGTCGTACATCGCGAAGCCGTCATGATGCTCAAATACAGGCACAACATATTTCGCGCCTGAATCTTTAAAGAGCTTGGCCCATGCGGTGGGATCGTAGTGTTCAGCTTTAAACATCGGAATGAAATCTTTGTATCCAAATTTATCTTGCGGTCCGTAGGTTGCGATTTGGTGCTTATATTCCGGCGAACCAGGGACATACATGTTTCGCGGATACCACTCGTTGCCAAACGCGGGTACCGAATAGACTCCCCAATGAATAAAGATCCCGAACTTTGCATCTTTGTACCACTCGGGAACCTCGTAATTCTTAAGCGACTCCCAATCGGCGCGGAACGGACCTTCGTGCGTAGTCTTATTTACTTCCTGGAGAATCTCATTCCGACGCGCATCATACTTTGCGCTCGCTTTCTGCCAAACCTGGTCAATCGCGGCCGGATCTTGAGAAGCAGTTGGACTATCGGCAGCGGTGTTCTGCGCGAATCCACCGGACGCCAGCGCGAGAAGAACTCCGAAACAGGCACCCAGCAATCGTTTGAAACGAATTGCACTCGCAATTTTCATGATCATATTCACGGCCAATTTTCGATCCTCCCTCTTACGCTGACTCCAGAATAATGTTCGCGTACTGAATCGTGTCGCCGGTGCGAATGAGTCCGACTGCCGACGGCACGCGCTTCTTCAATTGAATGTGCGGCTCAAAACTTACCGGTATCAAACCCAAGGCGGCGCGGAATTCCTTTTCGACCGCCGGTCCATTTGCCGAACGAAACTCTTCCGCCATATATGCCGCGCCGAAATTGCATACTTCCTGAATCGCCGGCAACACGTCAAGCACGCGTGGGACGTCGTCAGTTAGCGATATATCGATAATTTCGATTCCGGGCCAATAGGGAAATCCGCGATCCGCGATCACCAGAGTATTGGTGTGTCGAACCCGGCTCAACAGCGAATTTATGTTGGGATTAAGGATGCCGCGTTTTAGCATAAATAATCTCTTTGCTGCGTTTGCACTGCCGCTTCTTCGGCGATCGCGACATAACCTGATCCCGAGCGCCGCCCTACTGTTTAGTCCTGCAAATGGTAAACCCTGATGGCGGTATCTCCCATAACCTGAGCCTTCTCCGTCGCCGAAAGTTGGCCTATCAATTGGCTGAAAGATTCGAACCATCCCCGATAGGTGGTCGCCAGCAGGCATACCGGCCAGTCCGAGCCAAACATGAGGCGCGTTGGAGTGAACGCGTCGAGCGCGACATCCATGTAGGGGTGCAAATCTGCCTCCGACCATGTAGACCAATCAGCTTCGGTGACCAGACCTGAGAGTTTGCAATAAATGTTTGGACGGCGAGCCAATTCGCAAATATTTCTTTTCCACGGTTCTAACACGGCTTCCCGGATTCGCGGTTTCGCAATATGGTCCAGAACAAAAACTTGATTTGGATGCCGATCTACAAATTGCACGGTCGCACTCAGGTGCTTTTCAAAAATGAGAATGTCGTATACCAGATTAGATCCTGCAAGCATCTTAATTCCCCGATTAAAATCTGGACGATTAATGTAATTGTCGTCGGGTTCCCCCTGTATCACGTGGCGCAATCCTTTAAGTTTCTTGTTGGACTTGAGAGGTTCCAGCTGCGCTGGAAAATCTCCGCTCGCGATCGGTGCCCAGCCTACCACGCCGCGTATCAGCGGTGAATTCTCTGCGATGGACAATAGCCAATCTGTTTCTTCGAGCGTTTGTCGAGCCTGAACTGCCACCGTTCCTTCAACTCCTGACTCGGCTGACTCCCGCGCCAAGTCCGCTGGAAAGAAGTCGCGTCGCAACATATTCATGCTGTCGTCAATCCATGCATAGTCGCGGGGCGAATAACTCCACAGATGGTGATGGGAATCTATCATTTCGCAGTTTTTCTGACTCAATAGTTTAGCGGTGGATTCTCCACTCGCAAGCAAATGATCATGCTCCAAAAGTAGCCAGCTATCGTATAAAGTTGTGTTGCCAATCCAATAGCCAGTTCGGAGGTGAGATGTTCAGATCCCGCAGAAAATTCCTCGCTGATTCGTCGCTGTGCTTATTAGGCTTGGCCGCCGCCAGTCGCTGCATGGCGCAAGATTCGACCGATTTGCCTCCCGGCGCGCCGCCCGCATTCGGAACAACCCAAGCTGTCGGGCCGGAAGTTTCGCCTCGCACTTTCGCAGAAGCAGAGAAGCTCGTGCAAGTTCAATTAAGCGACGGCGAACAGGCCATGGCTGCGAATAGTTGGCGAACAACGATGGCAGCGTTGTATGAGCGAAGGACCGGGGCACTGGAACGTACTTTCGGCGTGGTGGATGAGCGGCCACCAGGATTCTTAGACTCTCCCACCGCTCCCATAATAAAGACCGCCAGAGCGTTCTGCGCGCCGTACAACTAATCTGTGCTGCGAACCGATTGCCGCGTCACTTCCTGAGGGCGACCTTGCAAGGCATCTTTGATGATCTTCCTCATCCGGTGCAAGTTCTCGCCGGTCAATTCCAGGCGCGGGGGACGGACGTGCGTATTCCCCATCCCCACTTCGGATTGCACCAGCTTAATCAGTTGAACGAAACTCGGCACTGTATCCATCCGAAGCAAGGGCAAAAACCAGCGGTATAAATCAAAAGCCTTTTCGCGCTCCCCACCGATCGCGAAATTGAAGAGTTCGACCGACTCGCGAGGTAGTGCGTTAGCTAAACCGGCGACCCATCCCACGGCGCCCACACCGATTCCCTCAATGATCGCGTCATCCACGCCTACAAAGAGCTCCAGTCGGTCGCCGAGCAACGCGCGAATCGCGCTAACCCGCCTCGCATCTGTGCTGGATTCTTTCACTGCTTCCAGATTCTCGTGCTCTTGCGCTAGTTCCTGAATTTGTTCAGGGATGAAATCTGTTCCGTAGGCGACGGGGTTGTTGTACAACATGCACGCCAGTGGAGTAGCTTCGAAGACCGCGGATACGTGCGCCTTCATTTCCCGCCAATCGCCTTGATATACGTATGGCGGCAAAACCATCAAAGCATCGCAGCCCGTGTCGGCCGCCGCTTTCGCCAGGGCGACGGCTTCTCCCGTGGCCAGCCCGGAAATGGACGCCATGAGTGGAGCGCGCCCGCGAACCGCCGCCACACAAGTCTTAACAATCTGCAATTTCTCTTCGAAGGAAAGCGTGGCTCCTTCTCCGAGCGACCCCAACGTGACAATGCCGGTGCAGCCATTCTCCAGCAGCCAACGGCAATGGTCGGCCATGAAGCCATGATCAACGGCAAGGTCGTCGTCAAAACAGGTCGTTATCGCAGGCATCACGCCTTTCCAATTCATCCGCGGCCTCCCGTCACTCCGCAATGATCCGTCATTGGTTGCGAAGAAACCACAGCCAAGTTTTCCAAGCTTGTGGGGAAGATCGGCGGGCGCACGGAATCCGGCGACCAACCGAAGAGAAATCTGGTTGCTGGCCCGCAAACCCGGCCTTGGCAGGGACCCATTCCACAACGGGTGTCCAACTTTGCCGCGCGCCACGACGTATGCCGGCTAAGGCGGGAATAAGGAACATCTTCGCAGCGGCAAACAATTGTCGCTGGCGATGCCAGCCTCCTCAATTCCGAACGCAGCGCAAAAGCCTTATCCAGAACTCCGGCGAACCTGCGCATATTCCTCTGCGTCTTGAAAAACTTCATTGCCGCATTCTTGTTTCCCGCAGCCGCAAAACCCGCGATTTGCCCTTCCACGATTGAGAGATCCAAACCGCCGATGCCGGTGATTTCCCCTGCGCCGAAGATATCAGTCTGGGAAGTCTGCTGAGATTCATCCACATTTACATAACCATTTCGAATCCTACACCCCAGCAATTCGGCGATCTCTGTGTTGGGAACCAGATGGAATCCACATGCGAGGTAATCGCAATCAATCGTCTCAGTCTTGCCATTTCGCCGGATCACAACCCGCTCCAGGGAGTCTGCTCCCCGAGCTTCTACAGGCCAGCAATTCGGCACGAATGGAATGCCGCCCAGGGACCTTCGCAGCGCCATTGCCTGCCGAATCTTTTGTTGATGACCCAACAGCCCAAAACCAAATCGCATCAATGCCGTCCACGATTGTTGTTCGCACACCATCAATACGTTCGCTCGATGATGGCGGAGATATGCAGCCACAGCCAGCAATAAAGGTCCAGTGCCAGCAACAACGACGCGCTTTCCTTCAATCGGAAGTCCGGACTTCACCATCGCTTGCAAACCGCCCGCTCCCATTACATTTGGCAGTGTCCATCCTGGGAACGGCAAGAATCGTTCTCTTGCACCGGTGGCCAAGATCAACTTCCGATATTTCAATTCGCAAACGTCAGGCCCCCGCTCCGCCAGCAAAACACCGGCCTCGGGATTGCCAAAGACCCGTGTGCCACAAAGCACATCCACCTTTGCGGTTGCAAGCCTCTGAGCCCACGGCTTTGCTTCCGGGGCGGAGTTGACCGTGTCGCCCCGCCAGATTTGACCTCCAATTCCAGGATTGTCGTCAACCACGCCAACACGCAATCCGGATTCTGCGGCACAAGTCGCCGCCGCTATACCGGCGGGTCCGGCGCCCACGACGACAACATCAAACTGCTGCCTAATCACTCTATTCATTGGTGCGGATTTCCATCCCCGGCTCGCATACGATTTGGCAGCTCCGACAATGCGGCGTCCCACTGATCTCTACACGGCATTCGAAACAAATTCCCATCCCACAAAGAGGGCCGCGCGGCTGTCCCGTCACAGACCTGCGGCACGAAGCACCCTTAAGCAAAACTGCCACGGCAACTGTGGTCCCCTTCGGCACCGCCAGGGGAATTCCATTCACCGAAACGCTAACCTGCTCAGTCAAGGCAGGCTTCCCCATGAGAACGACGAGTTACACTCATTTCCGAATACCCATGCAAAACGTGTCGTGCTCATCCAAGATCAAATCGGATTCGGCATTGACGAATGCCACACCTTTTATGCTGGGATGAACCTGACCATCGCGAACCTTTACGCTGCCTTCAAAGACACTGCCGACAATACTTTCCTGTTTCCAAATTTGACCCTCTCGCAGTTTCCCGTCGTCAAACAAACATGCCAGTTTCGCGCTCGTGCCCGTTCCGCAAGGGGAGCGGTCATACGCACCGCCTGGACATAGCACGAAATTCTTACTATCTACTCCGGGAAGCAGAGAGGGGCCAAACAGTTCGATATGGTCAATTTCGTGACCGCCCTTTCCGGTGATTCCCTTCTCCGCTAATGTTCGTCGAATGGTCCAGGTAAAATCCGTCAATCCCTCGATATTATTCAGCGACAAATCCTGTTTGTGGTCTTCAATGAGAAAAAACCAGTTTCCGCCCCACGCAATATCCCCATGCACCATACCCACGCCCGGCACTTCTATGGGAACCTTCGCGGCAGAGCGATAGCTGGGAACGTTGTTGACCGTAACTGAGCCGTCTTCGTGCAAAATTGACGTCACCGTGCCGACTGGCGTCTCTATGCGATGTTCGCCGCACGCAATGCGCCCCATGAACGAAAGCGTGGCGACCAATCCAATGGTTCCGTGCCCGCACATGCCCAAATAGCCAACGTTATTAAAGAAGATTACTCCTGCCGCGCAGTCCTTTTCTGTCGGCTTACACAAGAGCGCGCCTACCATTACATCGGACCCGCGTGGTTCGTTCACGACGGCGGAGCGAAAGCTATCATACTGTTGACGAAATCGTTCCAACCGACCCGATAATGCACCGTTCCCTAGTTCCGGGCCGCCACTGATCACCAGCCGAGTGGGTTCTCCGCCGGTGTGAGAATCAATCACTCGAACCCTCTTCGGATTACCAGACGTCATTTGCCAAGAATTTTAGGTTAAATAAAGGGGCGGTGCCCGACAGGATGCTAAGAACCGCTCCGCTGATTTTAAGGATACAATATCCAACCGTCAATGAATTCTTGCAGTCAGCAATCGAACGGGCGCAAGACTGAGCAGCGTGGCCCATCGAAGCCGGCAAATGGATATGCATCAAGTGGGCGCGCAACGATCAGCCGGCACGGGTTTGACCGAATAGAGAAGCTGCTCAATGCCATCATCGGCTCGTAACGTCATCGGCTTGGGGCCTTGGGGACGGATGCCCCAAGCCGATGACTCGCTACAACTTCGGCGACTGCTTACTAGAATTCGAAATTCCCTCGCAGTTCGATCACTCGCCCGCCATTGTTGGGATCGCTTTGAATAGTGCCGTTCCAATTCGAAACGTAGTACCGTTGCTTAAATGGGCTGAAACCGCCGCTCTGAATGGCATTAAAGCCGAAATTCGCACCTCCATTCGTCGCGCCTGGCCCAAACGTCGGGTGATTAAAAGCATTTATCATTTCAGCTTGCAGGCTGAAACGAAGCCTTTCAGTAATTGGGAAGTGCTTAGTAATAGAGATGTCGTCGTAAGTATTATGGGGCCCATACAGCCATACTCTTTGCCCAATGGTACCGGGGGTAGTATTTTGATTGATAATGCCGGGTTGGCCCCACCGCCTGTCGGGGTAGCCAGATACTTCGGATTAGGAACGCTACACTCGTCGTTCCTGGAATGTGATAGGTACCGACGGCGCTTTGAATTGCGACGCTGTAATTCCGGTTAAGGTCACGCCACTATCAGCATAATCGTTAAAGGTATTGCTTCCGCCAACAACAAGAACGGTGATCCGGTCTGAAAGGTGAAAATTGTTCCCACCGTCCAACCGCCCACTACACGATCGAGGGCCCCACCCCGATTCGCAAATTCCTTACCCTTACCAAAGGCAGATCGTACGTACCATTAATATGGATAACATGACGAAGGTCGAAAAGGGTTGGCCCATAGCTCAGCCGCATGTCCCGTAGGGTAAACAGGGCACCTTGGCCTTGCCAGTTATTTTGCGGTTCGATCCCAGGGTATGACCCCACGTATAGTTGGCATCCAATTGCAAACCGTGCCAACTGCGTTGCCGGAAGTCAACTTGTAAGGCGTTGTAGTTTGAATAACCCTCGGCTTCACGTGTTTCACTCGGATGTCCAACCCCCTACCTGCGCGTAAGGGATTGACTTGGAAGAAGTTGATCGGATATCCAGCACCTGCGCCGGTAAATCCGATGTTGTTCGCACACGGACCAAAGGAGGAGCCCACCAAGTTACAGAAATAAGGCGCAGTTCCATTAATGCCAGCCAGTGTGCTAGCAGTCGCCCCCAGCCTGCCCCGTTTGAATTGGGTAATGAAATTAGACGCGCCGTAGTCGGACAAGGGCACACCCGGACCGCCGGAACTTTCTCCGGCGAACGCGGCATCGAAAATGGGCGTTGCCTGTTGCCCCGGAAAACCATTATTTGCGAACGAAGTAATCCATGCGCCTGATTGATCGCCAGGTTCGCCTGTGCATTCTTGAATTGCGTCAGGAAGCCGTTCTCAAAAATGTTAATTTCATCGTGGGTTTATCGTTCATCCACTGGCGCTCGGTACGGCTGCCTACGTAGCGGACTTCGATAGCGCGAGTTTCCCCAAGCTCCCGCTGAATACCGAGATTCCACGACTGGGTGTACGGCTGTTGAATGTTGGCTTAATGCCATTCAGGCCCGGCCCACCCTAGAAATGTGAAATCGGAAACTGGCTCGGTTTTAAGGAAAGTCTTCGGTGAAAGCCCATAAGCTATTCCGAAATGCCAGTGTAGGATCGGAGGCGCCGGGGTTAAAGTTGCCAATAGACAGGCTTCCTGGAGCGAAGGTTCCCGGCGCCCCGGTCGTGTTGGCGTTGAGAAAGAATGACTGGTAGTAGAAAGAGCCGTAATCAGAAGCCTGATTCCACACATATTGCTGAGGCTCGGTAAAGTTTCGCAGCGAGAAGCCGCCGCGAATCACCGTCCGATCTCCGCCCATTATTTTCCCGAGCAAGCCATCGCCCGAAGGGTTCCAGGCAAAGCCGATCGCGGGTTGCGGAGCCACTTTCCAGCCATTGTAGGGATGCGCTGATTTGCGTGAGCGTCGGATTCATCCCGCCGCATCTGCCTTAAACGAGCCGGGATTGAAAAGGTTGTTAATACCGGAAGGTCCCCAAATAGCCGCCGGAGTTGCGGAGTGATAGAGGTTGGAAAGATCTTTATCAGCCGACATGAAATCCCATCGAGTCCGTAATTGAGCGTCAAATTTGGCCTTACCCGATAGGAATCCTGGAAGAACAACCCCTTGGCTCCTTTTTCAACTCGTCAAGGTTGTACCGCCCAACCGCGTGCTGATATTGTTTGACGATGGGCTAAACGGGTAGCTCCCCACCGCCTCCGCTGCCGCTCGAATCGCCGATGCGCCCACCAGGATCGCATACAGTTGCCAGCAGCAGCCTGCTGGTTGGCGCTTGCGCCGGGAATCGTGCCACTCGGCCCCGATCGTAAAAGCACTAAGCAGGGTCGCCGTTTGCAAGGCCAAAGTTTGACGCCGGGATATCCAAGCACCGGGATTGTAATAATGATTCTGCTCGCGCCACCATGAGAAACCGTAGTTCATCGTGTGCGCGCCGTGCTGCCATGTCATGGTGTCGGAAGCGTTCAATACAGGATAATAGGTGTTGATTCCTGTGTAAAAAATTGTCCCTGACATTTGGGTGTTGCGGGTCGCGGAGACGTTCGTGTAATTCCAACCCAACTGCGGAGTGTTAAGACTGAGAGGCGTGGCATTATAAGAGCCAAAATTGCTTGTTATAGAGGAAGCCGCCGCGGAATTCGTTGATCAGTTTCGGCGATATTGTCCAATCGAATCCAAACCCGGCGGTATAGTTTTTGTAAGCGTTGCCAGCTCCAGTCTTAGCCCAGGCCGATCCCGGAAAATCAGGAGGATTCGCGCCCGGAAAGTCTGTCTTTCGTCATATTCCATGCCAGATTGAAGCGTAATTTTTCAGAGGCGTTATAGTCCACACGCACGGTTGGAAAGTAACGCGTAGTGGACGGATTGGGCACTTGCCAGTTCAAGTTCTCCAGATTGGGATCGCCCAAGTCGCTGGGAGTGAGTTGTCCCGAGAGCTTCGGAGCATTGGCAGCCGAGAAGATGGAGGTTGTGCTTGCAATTCGGCGTGGTGGGAAGATTTGCGCCGGGATGCGTCGCATTGTAGTTCGCAGCCAGCGTGTAAAGATTTACAGTTTGCCCGTTATATGTGAAGTTCCCCGCCTGTGCCGAGGAGTGAATACATAGTTCAAAGCAGTGTATGAGCCCGGCTGCTTGCAGTTCCGCATAAGTGCCGAAAAAGAATAATTTGTTCTTGATGATCGGGCCGCCTATGCTGGCTCCAAATTCGTTGAGGATCAGAGGATTCTTGCGCGCGGGATTCGCCGGGTTTAAAGCCGTGATCGCGTCATTCTGCCAACTGTTGGCGTCAATGCGCATTCTGGAAGTCCTCATAAAGCGCGGCCATGAAATTGATTGCTTCCGCGGCGGGTGACGAAATTGAGTTGCATGTTGGCCTGGCCGAAACCCTGGTCCAGATTGAGCTGTTCGGTTTGTACCGTCATCTCTTGCATATCTTCCAGACGTGGCTGGACATCGGGCTCGGAATTTCCGCCGAATTCATTCGGCTGCTACTACCAATAACGCCATCAATGTTGTTTCCCTGCGCGATAGATGGAAGGCCGTCGCATGTGCCCGTCGCCATCCGCAAACGTGATCCTGCGACCAACTGCGAAAGTTGCAGTCAAGTCACGACCCTAGGATTGGCAAGTCCTCAATTTGCTTCAAATCAATAGTTGTTCCGATGGCATTGGAACTCTCCTCCACTACAGGCGTGGCGCTGGCCTCAACTTCCACGGTCGTAGTGGTTACCCCAATTTGGAGCGTTGCGGTGAGGTCAGTAGTCTGCGCGGCTTCTGATACGACGCTGTTGAAGACCTCATTCTGGAATCCGGACTTAGAGACGGACAGCTTGAACCTGCCAAGGGAAAGGTTGACAAACGTGTAGGTTCCCTTGTCGCCCGTAACCGCGGTGCGAACATCACCGGAGGTAAGATCACGGAGCTCCAGCTGGGCACCCTGCACCACGCCACCACTGGGATCAACGACGGTGACCGTCACGGTTCCCTCGGAACCATGCTGTGCGACCGATGAGAGATTGAGACCAAGAATGAGTAGAAGGCAAGCAACTGTTATGCGCAGACCGCGGGCATACAACATTTCGTCCTCCATGAGGTACAAAGACCCCAAAAGCAAACGTTTACCAAGCCGTTGCGACATTTTGTATACTTTATTCATTTAGCTTGTCAAGCTAATTTATGAAAGTACGCATTTTCCACCCAACTAGCTGTTATTCGAGCGCTATGTAGGCTTTTTTACTTAAAATGGTCGCCTTTTCAGAGGAAATATGTGAGAGGGTTCGATGTGACGTCAGGCTTCGCCCTGTGATTTCCTCGCCCATCTCAAGACGCAGTTTGTTGAAAGCGATAGGAGTGTCGCTGTTTGCCGCCCCGCTGGCTAAGTCGGCTGAACTCCTTCGCGATCCGGTGAGGTTTGTTGACGTCGCCCTCTCCGCAGGAATTACGTTTCGTCACGAAAATGCCGCCTCTCCTGAAAAATATCTTATCGAGACCATGGGCTCCGGCTGCGGCTGGATTGATTACGACCAGAACGGATTGCTCGATCTCTATCTGGTGAACGGTTCCGGCACGCATGCGCGAAGCCTGGGATACTCTCCGCGAAGTGCTCTCTACCGGAATAACGGAGATGGAACTTTCACCGATGTCACGTCGAAGGCTGGCGTTGGAGCCGAGGGATTGTTCGCCATGGGCGTAGCCGTGGGCGACTACGATAACGACGGTTTCCCCGATCTGTTTGTTCTCGGTTACGGTCGCTGCATTCTCTATCACAACAATGGCAACGGCACTTTTACGGATGTAACCGCAAAAGCCGGCGTCGAGAATTTGGGACGCTGGGGATCAAGCGCTGCCTGGTTCGATTACGACAACGACGGACGTCTGGATTTGGTGATTGCCAACTATGTGGATTGGTCGTCCAGAACGCAATTTCTATTGCGGCGACCGCGGCCCAGGCATGCGCAGCTACTGCCATCCCGATGATTTCAATGGCCAGCCGCCGAGGCTTTATCACAACAATAGCGATGGAACTTTCACCGATGTGAGCAAGTCGTCGGGCGTCGGATTGAAGGCCAGCAACGGTCTCGGAGTCGTGACGTTCGATTACGACAACGATGGCTGGCAGGACATCTTCATCGCCAATGATCACATGCCGAATTTCTTATTTCACAACAACCGCAACGGAACTTTCAGCGAAGTCGGCTATCTTGCCGGAGTCGCCGTGAGCGGCGATGGCCAATTTGAAGCGGGCATGGGCACCGACGCCGCGGATACGACCGGGAATGGCCGGATGGATCTGGCCGTCACTCACTTGGACACGCAACTCGCCCGCTTTTACCAAAACCGGGGAGATGGCACGTTCGATGACGCAACACTGCGATCGAAAATCGGCTACGCCACTTTCCACATGAGCGGCTTCGGAACTCGCTTCATGGATTATGACAATGATGGCAAACGCGATCTGTTCATGGCCAACGGCCACGTGCTCGATAACATCGAGCGCTACCATGCCGAATCGCATTACGCCGAGCCCAAGTTGATGTTTCGTAATCTTGGAAAAGGCATATTTGAAAATGTTAGCGATCAATTGGGACCGGATTTCCAACTGCCACGAGTAAGCCGCGGCGCAGCCATCGCCGACTTCGACAACGATGGCGACCTCGATATCCTCGTGAACAACAATGGCCAGCCTCCGCAGCTATTGCGAAATGACGGCGGAAATGCCAGCCACTGGCTGGAGATTTTTCTGGTCGGCACGAAATCCAATCGCGACGGTGTTGGCGCGCGAGTCAAAGTCACCTCTGGGAGTCTGGTTCTGTACGATCAGAGAAAAGGAGGCATGAGCTACCAATCTGCACAAGATCCGCGAATTCATTTTGGATTAGGGCAAAACTCGAAGATAGGTGGGATCGAGATTCTATGGCCGAGCGGAATCACGACGAAGCTGGCAAACCTGAAGCCCGACCAAATTATCACAGTGAAGGAAGGCGTGGGAATCGTGGACCGGCCTTTTCCCAGGATTAGTCTTCCTTAAATTATTTCGGAACCACAGCGGCTGCCTCGCCAGAACCAACCTTGCGATCTCCTGGCGCTGATCTGATCTTCTCCGCCTGTTCGTGATTCAGTTTCGCCAAAATTGCGAGCGCAGCCTCTGCCTGTTGCAAATTGCCTTGCTTGCGATAAGCAGTTGCCAGGTTTGAATAGACGGCAGGGTTTCCAGCGTTGAGTTGTCGTGCGGTTTCAAGATGCGCGATCGCATCGTTGATTCGATTTTCCAGAAGATAGAGCTTTCCTATCGCCAGTTGCGAACCAGCATAGTTCGGATGCTCGCCGACTGATGTCTCCAGCGCATTTCGCGCTTCTGAAAATTCTGGTTGCCCGGGAGCAATTCCCGAGCGTAACAGGGCCTCGCCGAGAAGCGTCTGCAAGAGGAAATCCTGATGGCCGCTCTCAATTCCCTCGCGCGCCACGCGAATGGCCTCTGGCACATTCCCCTCAAACATCGCTTCCTGTGCTGCGGCGACGAAAGCGATTGTATTTCCCGGGGCTAGCCGCCGAGCTAGCTCGAAGTCGTTTTTGCCAGAATCAAATTGATCAATGAGCGAGAGAAACATTCCCCGCTGATAATGCAACCGCGCTGAATCGGGTAGGTGACGCAATCCCAAATCCACTACCTGTAAACCGAGCGCGTAGTTCTGGCTTCCCATGCAGGCATCGGCGACCAGCAAGTAGAGTTTTTCATTCTGGGGAGTTAGGGCCGCCGCTTTCTGAAGACTATCGAGGGCTTCTTTGGATTTGGCGTTTCCCACGTATGCCTGAGCCAGCAGATTGTAGACATCCGCATCGTGCTCGCTGCCGGTTAATTTTGTGAGTATCTGGATCGCATCGTCAGAATGTCCGGTCGCCACGTAACAAAGCGCCAGATCGAAACTCGCGGCATAATCCTCGGGGACGCGACCTTGCGCAGCAAGAAGATGAGGAATGGCCTCGGAGAAGTGGCCGTCGTGAGTTAGGCTGATTCCTGTCTGAAGTTCTGCTTCAGGTGCGGGAAAATGTTCTTCAGACTTATTTGCTGGGGATGAAGTCTGTTGCGCGCTGCAAGGTGAAATGAAGCCGTACAAAATGAGAGTGCATAATAATAAGATCATTCTTATGGTCGTCGCTGACAACGGCCGTTGAAAAATGACAACTCGGTTCATCGCCAGTCTTTCTCACCTTCGACAATCGTGATGTAGCGATCAACAGGCAAATCCGTGAATCGCTGAGTCAGGCCGCTGGGCTGTGGCCACTTCACTTCAATCCAATCCATCTTTACGCGCTTCCCGATTCCCAAAACCATCCTCGGATCGTGCGAAGAAAGATAGCTGCCGCCCCCCACTTTGAATTGATGCCGTTCGAAGTCACTCGATCGGTAGGTAATCTTCGCGCCAATAGCGTCAATATTGGCTTTGCGGCCAATAAGACGCACTCCTAGCCAATGATTTTGACGCCCAATATTATTTCGCAGCAGGATTGGCGCATCATTATTCTGAACGACCAGCACATCTACGGCGCCATCGTTGTTGAAATCGCCCAACGCCAAACCGCGGCCTGCCAGCGGCACGGAAAAAATGGGGCCGCTCTGATCGCTAACATTTTGGAATCCCCTGCCAGTGTTGCGAAACAAAAGCATCGGCTCGCGATACTTTACATTGGGCAATCGCTCCTCGACTTTGTCATCGGGATGGCCGTTACACATGAGAAGATCAATCTCACCATCGTTATCGTAGTCGAAAAACTTTGATCCCCAGCCACTTAGCAGTCGCGTGGTTGAGCCAATGCCCGTCGGAATCGCGACATCAGTAAAAGCTTCATGCTTGTCATTGTGATAGAGAGAGAACATTTCCTGATCCACGTTGGATTCGAAGAGATCAATCCAGCCGTCTTGATCGTAATCCGCTGCATCCACTCCCATGCCTGACCGCGGATGGCCGAAACCGTTAACACCAACCCCGGCCAGCATCCCGATTTCTTCAAAGTGTCCTTTGCCGCGGTTCGCAAAAAGAAAATTTGGCACCGTGTCATTGGTCACATACAAATCCATCAAGCCATCATTGTTAATGTCGGCTGCAACGACTCCCCACGCTTTGGCAAGGGAGCGAGCGATTCCGGATTCTTTGCTGACATCCGTAAATGTGCCGTTGCCATTGTTGTGAAATAGCCTGCAAGGCATCGGATCGTAGATTGTGGGAATGCAGTAGCGCCGCTCTCCGGTCAGAGGATTGCCGCAGAACTTCAGTTTCTCTTTGCTGTAATCCACAAACCGGCAGACGAAGAGATCGAGGCGTCCGTCATTGTCATAGTCGAACCATACCGCGCTGGTGGCCCACCCCGGCGCGCTTACTCCTGCTTTCGCAGTGACGTCAGTAAACGTGCCGTCGCCGTTGTTGTGATAAAGAATGCTGTTGGGATATTGGGTGACGTACATATCCGGAAAACCGTCGGCGTCATAGTCTCCTACGGCTACGCCCATTCCATACGCATTGCCCGGCACTCCGGCTTTGGGAGTTACGTCAGTGAAAGTGCCGTCGCGGTTGTTGTGATACAAGGCGTTGCTCAGCGGATGAGTTGGCTGGTAGAAATCGCACGGACCGCTGTTCACAAGATATATATCCATCCATCCATCATTGTCGTAGTCGAGAAATGCACATCCAGGACCCACGGTCTCAGGCAAGTGCGCCATGGGAGACCGGCCGCTGACGTGCGTCCATGAAATGCCGCTGGCCGAAGCGGGGATCTGTTCAAAGCCGGGCGGAAATTCGCGGAGGAAGCAAGCGCGAACATGCGGGCTCCGTTCGCAAACCGTGTTCCTATTCCTCCGGCGGCAAGGAACCAAAGAAATTGACGGCGGGAAATCGAATTCCACAAAGGCATTCCTCAATCGGCCACTGGTTTAGTTCTACTGGAATTCTTCGTTACGTGTGAATTCGTTGCAATGGCATCTGTCAGTGCAAAGACGGGGAATCCTGCCCACCCTTCGGATTCGACTTCGCGGTTTCGGCTTGCAGCTTCATCTCACGCTCCGCTTCCTGTTTATGTCCGGTTCGCGAGTAAGCGATTGCGAGTTGATAATGCCCGGCTGGGTCTGAGGCTTCCATATTCACATATTTTTCCAGTGGCGTAATTGCACCGGCAAAATTCCCCGCAGAACTTAGCGACATTCCCAGCGCGAGAAAAGCCTCGTGAGAATCCATATCCAAATTTTGTCGCACGAGAGAAATGTTGAATCGCAACATCCCAGTTTCCGGCCTGCCGGGCAAGCTCCCCCAACATAAATTCCGCAGAAGCATTGTCAGGATCAATCTTCAACTCTTCCTGGAATTCCTTTGCTGCGCCCTGCGGCAGTTGTCGGCGTTGCAGGCTTGGCGAGAAGAATTCGCCCAAGGCGGTAATGAATTTGTGGAACTTTCGGATGTTGCTCGAGGATCTTTCGGTATTCCGCTGTGGCCTCATCCCACTTTGCCCTGTGATTCAAGACCTTCAGCGTCGAGTTCATGGACCTGGTAGGACGAAGGAGAAGTCGTTACGAGCTTCTGCGAAGCCCGGGAAGCCAACTCGGAGTAATAGTGAGTCGTGACGTACAAAACTTCCGGATCACGCGGAAATTCCTTATTCAGCAACAGCACCGCATTCACTGCAACTTCGGTTGATCCAGGCTCATCGCGCAACGCGCAAGCGCCATGGCCGCGTGATACTTGAGTTGCGTGTCTGCAATGTGCGCGGTAACTCCTTTCAGGATCGGCAACGCCCCGCTGCAATCGCCTTTTTCGGCAAGGCTGATGCCTCGTTGCGCCGATGATGTTGAACCGCCCTCAGTGGGTTTCTTCGGAGTCCGACGCGACAATACTGGCAGCTCCGCAACGCAAAAAAACTAGAACCAAAATTTTGACATCAGATAAGTGAACCCGTCTGACGCGCATTACTAGCGCGGGCGGTTTTTTATCTGGACCCTCACAGTCTGCACGAGGAATTTGTCTTCCACATTTCTAGAAAGTTTTGACCAGGAGGAACTGTGCTTAATTTCTATAAGAATGTTGACTGGGATACAATATCCAGAGGAAACCAATGTTGAGATTTTCAACTTATCCACTACGCTGATGGCGCCAATTACTCGTGCGCTCTCCATGAATAATGATGAACGAATGCTGATCGGATGATGAACGAAACGGATGATGAACGGAGACTTATGACGACTTCCAGTGGATTATCCCGCAGAAAATTCATGGCGAACGTAGCCGCCGTGAGCGGAACGGCCCTTTTATCCAAACAATTATTCGCCAGCCCCCCCCCGCAGGATCCTGTTGTTGACGCGATTCATCCGGCGCAAAAGCCGGATGAAAAGCATGAGCATCCCGCCAACCGCGAGAGAGTTTCCTTGAAAGTAAAGCCATTCCCGATGACACAAGTTCGTCTCGGAGACGGCCCCTGCAAACAGGCCATGGAAGCCGACCGCCAATATTTACGTTCATTACCGCCTGACCGTCTCCTGCATACTTTCAGAATCAATGCAGGATTTCCCTCTTCAGCTCAACCACTTGGCGGATGGGAGGCGCCCGATTGCGAGCTTCGCGGCCATTACGCGGGAGGTCATTATCTTTCCGCCTGCGCATTGATGTACGCCAGCACTGGCGACGAGACTCTCAAAGCCAACGCCGAGACCGTTGTCGCGGAACTGGCGAAGTGTCAGGATGCGCTGAAGAGCGGCTACCTAAGCGCGTTCCCAATCGAGTTTTTTGACCGGCTTCGCGAACGTCAGCGCGTTTGGGCGCCGTTCTACACGATCCATAAGATCATGGCTGGCAACATTGATATGTATGTGCATTGCGGAAACGAACAGGCGCTGGCGATAGCAGAAAAGATGGCGGGTTGGACAGCGGGCTATACGCAATCGTTGAGTTACGAACACATGCAGCGAGTGCTCGGCACTGAATATGGCGGCATGGGTGAATCACTGGCCAATTTGTACGCCATTACTGGCAAGCCATATTACCTTCATCTCGCGCAGCGTTTCGATAAGAAGGAGTTCTTCGATCCGCTTGCTGACCATCGCGACGAACTGAAGGGTCTTCACGCCAATACTCACATCCCGCAGGTGATCGCAGCGGCGAGAATTTACGAATTGACGGGCGACCGCCGCTATCGCGACATCGCTGAATATTTCTGGGATGAAATCGTCAGTGAACGTTCTTACTGCACCGGCGGCACCAGCAATCACGAATCATGGAATACTGATCCTGGAAAACTCGCAACCGAACTTAGCACCAATACCACCGAAGACTGTTGCGCTTACAACATGATGAAATTGACGCGCCACGTTTTCGGCTGGACTGCCGACGCTCGCCTCATGGATTACTACGAAAGAGCGCTCTTCAACCATCGCCTGGGCACGATCAATTCCGAAGACGGGACCATGATGTATTACTTGCCTTTGGCTTCCGGCTACTGGAAGACTTTCGGCAAACCATTCGACGCATTCTGGTGCTGCACCGGAACTGGATCCGAAGAATACTCAAAGCTCACCGACACGATCTACTTTCACGATGACGACTCGCTTTACGTAAATCTCTACGTTGACTCGCAACTGGAGTGGCCTGAAAAGGGTCTGCGGCTACGACAGGAAACACGCTTCCCCGAACAGCAGGGAACCACAATCACGATCTCCGCAAAAACTCCCGTACAGATGGGCATTCATTTGCGCATCCCCTATTGGGCACGCGGAGGCAGCGTCAAAATAAACGGAACGCTGCTGACCGCCTTCGGCAGTCCGAGCAGCTACCTCGCCCTGAACCGCATTTGGAAGACAGGCGACAAAATTGAACTCAGCCTTCCCATGGATTTGCACGTTGATAGCATGCCCGACGATGAAACTGTCCAGGCAATGATGTACGGACCTTTGGTATTAGCGGGCCGCTTCGACCCAGTTACCAAAGAAATGATGTATGGCGACTACGAGCCCAAACCCACCGATCAAACGAAAGTAGCCGATATCATTGCCCAGACAGGCAGGCCAACGGGCTGGTTAACCGCTGATTTAAAGCAACCCCTGACATTCCGGACAGTCGGGCAATCGCAATCCTCGACCCTGGTTCCGCTGTATAAAATCATCAACGAGCGTTATGCAGTTTACTGGAAGGTGAATTCTCAGCCGGACGAATCCAAAGAGCACATAAATTAAGACTTCACGATTTGATGTTTCGATCAGTCACGGCTGCTTACCGCAGGATGAGCTTATAACTCGTGATGACTCTACTTCTCGGGCGTGTCGGCGTAATGCTAATTGTCGCGGGCCCTCTCATCAGCCATGCCGTCTCGCATCGGTCCATAGCGAAGCGTTTGCCATCGGATGTCGCGATCGCTCAACATGCAATCAGATGTGATGTCTCGACGCCCCTCGCCTTGATGCGCGATGCCGGCGATCTGACCCAGCCTTCGGATTGCCGGGAAAGAGCCTGTGGGGACAGTTCCAACGGACCGCCGCAACACGAGGAGATTTCTCAGGCCACTCCGAAAACAATACTGTCTCCGGCTGGAAAGGCCGTCGAGCAGACTTCACAAGGGCGACGGCCATCTGTTCCGTTGATCGAGAGCTTCGATGGGCTGGGAGCGGGCTTTGAAAAACCTGAGGCGACCAGGCCTCTTTCCAACCCTTCCGATAACAGTCTTGCGGTCGGGCCAAACCATATCGTTCAAATCGTTAATTCTCGACTCGCGGTTTACAGCAAGAAGGGTGCGCGTTACGAACGCAGCGGGGCGCTTTTGTATGGCGCAGTTTCGACCAACACTTTGTTCGCGGGGTTTGGCGGAGTTTGTGAGGCGCGAAACAACGGCGACGCTGTGGTTCGGTACGATCAACTCGCGCACCGCTGGCTGTTTGTGATGCCGATTTTCAGCCCGATTCTTCCGGGTGAATTCGCGGGGCACGGTGAACTCCCGCAACCAGGAGAGCCTATATCACCCGGCTCAGCGGTCGCGTTACCGGCCAACCCTCCGCCAATACCACCGGGGGGCGGACGAAGGCATGCTCCGAATTCGTCTTCCTCTGAACCCAAGGGGCCTTTCGCAATGTGCTATGCCGTCAGCACTACCGAAGACCCGCTCGGCCGATACTATCGCTACGCGTTTAGCCGAACGCTATTCCCGGACTATCCCCGGCCGGCGATCTGGCCCGATGGATACTACGTTCCAACCAGCACCGGGGACACGGTCATCCAGAAACACGTTTGCATCGCCGACCGCACCAAGATGCTTGCCGGAAAACCGGCAACCGAGCAGTGCATCGTGATTGACGGCGTGAATTTCCTCAACAACGCCGATATTGACGGTCAAAGCTTGCCGCCGGCAGGAGCGCCGAACATCATGATGGCCGCTGGCGGCACTCAGCTCAAGAAGATATTCGACGACGATGGAATTTACTACTGGAAGGTTCACGTGGATTGGGAGAATCCGGCGAATACGAAGGCTATCGGGCCAGAAAAGATTCAGGTCGCTCACTACCATTATTTATGCAATGGCCAATTGAGCAATTGCGTTCCCCAGCCCGGTACCGACCAGCGCCTGGACGTGCAGGGCGACAAGATCATGCAGCGCCTGGTTTATCGCAAAGTTGGACGTCACGAATCCATCGTCGCGGCCCATTCAGTTGCGACCAGCGCCGGCGGAGGAGGCGTCCGTTGGTATGAATTTCGCCTGGACAAGAAGCGTGATGTACATCTCTATCAACAAGGAACGTACGCTCCCGACAATTTCTACCGCTGGATGCCGAGCATCGCGATGGACAAGAAAGGCGACATCGGCGTTGGATATTCATTTGGCGGAACGCCGAATTTCGCCGGCCAACGATTCGCCGCGCGCCTTGCGAAAGATCCTAAGAGAAAATTGACGTTCCATGAGACGGTCCTAGCGAATGGTGAAGCTGCGCAGACCAAGACTCTGCGCTGGGAGGACTACACGACTACGGCAATTGATCCCAGTGACGACTGCGCATTCTGGTACGTTGGCGATTATTTCAAGCTGGGCGACACAGGCTACAGAACCCGGATCGGATCATTCAAAATACCCAAATGCTGAAAGCCCAAGTGTCGGGCGGCATGTTTCTACGGTTTTCTTCGTGGCAACTTCGTGTCCTTGCTGGTTAATTGGTTTCGCAACTCGACCCATATAGCTATTGCCACTGATTTAGGCCCCGTGCATTGGGCTCGAGGATTGCAAGCCCGCGTCGCATTTCCTTATCAGCGGCCGACAGAGGCGTCGGCAATGGGTGGAGGCGTCTGGCAGGACAACTTCGACGGCACATACGCTCAACTGGATGACGACTATTACGTTCCGGCCACAGGATATTCCTATCTCGACTTGTATTTAATGGGCCTGATCTCGCCGGCGGAAGTGCCCGACTTTTTTATTCTTAGGAATCTCGTTCCAGCGGGCAAAGACGCGAACGGTCATCCAATATTCAAAGCCGACCGAACCAAAGTCACGATTCAAGACGTCATCGCCAGCGAAGGATCACGCGTCCCAGATGTTGACCTTTCACAAAGAAAATTCAACACCGGAATCGTCGTCGTCGTTGAACACGGCCAAAAGCCAACCCCGAATTAATCGAGCGTGCCAACGGCATTCGCCAGCAATGGATTAAATATTGGGCGACGACGACAGGACACTGCGTCCATGACGGCGAGCCCACAATAAGTTCACTGCTCTTTCGGCTTGTTGTAGCCAGTCCCAAGCCCTGGCTAATTGATCGTAAAGTTCATCGCCGCCGAAGTTTCAGCCAATGTGCCACCGCCGTAGATTCCCCCCGGGGTGCCAGGATTCGTGACCGTAACTGGCACAGTGCCGCTGGTCGTGTCGGCTGACCCGGGAACCGTGGCCATAAGCTGGTTGGCGCTCACATACATTGTCGTCATGGCGCTGCCGTTGAAGTTCACCGCCGCACTGCTTGAAAAGTTACTCCCGTTAACGGTCATAGTGAATGCAGTACCCGGATTCGTACTCGTAGGAACAAGCTGGGAAATAGCGGGCATCGTTCCCGGTTGCGCCGGTGTAGTTTTTCGGGCGGAGTAGCCGCACCCCAGTCCGTTAGCCAGCAGCCACGCCAGCAACACTATCAGTGAAGGTTTCATGAAAAAGCTCCATGGGTAGTAACCCAGGGAGCAGTTTACGAACCCGCACGAACCTGCATGTCAGAGGCGCGTCATTTTGCCGTCAAGCCTTCGTCATGGAAGTTACAAGTTCTGCGAGACAAATTTCCAGATAGTAATAATTAAAGATGGGTGCGTACTCTGCTCCGGCGCATTTTCAGATAGAAATGGGAGATCATCATTGAACCGGAACTATATCGAATTCTATTTTCACTTCGTCTTTGACCCTAACTGTTCCCCCCGCGATGCGTATCGGAATTATGCCGAAGTCGCTTTGTTTAAAAAATGCGGAACCACGATAGTGTCCATCCTCCAACGAAACCATCACAACCACTGGTTGATTCCTTCCATGCAGGTTCAGATTCCCGCGTACCTCCCAGTGACCATTCGCGGTTTTGGTTATGGCAGTTGAATCGTACGTAATTTTGGGAAAGTGCTCTGCATCGAGAACTTCAGCCCCTTCCATTGTGTTCTGGATATCGGCACGGGTGCTTACCGAAATCTCTGGGTCAAGTACGCGCATTTTGCGCGCGTCTATGCGAAGTTGAACGCTTCGATCGGCGGAAGAATTGATCTCACCCCCGTCAATCGGGGCCTGTATTTCGTGGTCGTGCGCGAACGCAGAAAACATACCGGACTTGAAGACTCGGATCGTCAAATTAGATCTGCTTACATCAATCGCCTGGTGTTGGGCGCAAAGGTTTTGTGGCCCGACCACCCACATCCCGATTGCCAGCATTCCCCACGCCAACTTCGAAATTCTCATTGGACTCCGTTTGCCCCTGAAACATTCATGGGAAAGGGGTTTGTAGTCAATCAGACGAACGTGCGCAATCGCGGGTTGCTGAACCACCGTCACGCGCATGTAAGTAGATTGTCATTTATTTGTCGTCGAAAGAATCCCGTCTCGCAGGCATTGCCCTCCCATCGCGGCAGTGTACACGTGCAGACGATTATGCATCGCCACAGCGTGAGAGCTAGTTCTGCGGCGGTGAGCCTTGCACGCTGTCAGCGGGATCGAGGATGCGAAACACGGTTCGCCGATGTTCCGCTTCGTCGTGCTCCAGCCGTGTCGCGATTTGTAGTTGCTCGTCTGCTTCTGGCTTGCGTCCCATGCGGGCGAGGGTGAGACCAAGATAATAGTGAGCCTCGCGCATGGCATCGTCATTGGCGATGGCTAGCTTAAGCAGATCCACGGCTTCGCTGTAACGCTTCTGTTCAAATGCCACCCGTCCCAGCGCGGTCAAAGCGCCTGCGTGTTTCGGTTCCCGATCAAGCACGTGCTGGAGATTCTTAGCTGCCGAGTCCAGGTCTTTCGAATCGAGGTCCAGGAGTGCGAGGCGGAAGTAAGACTCAGTTTGCTGAGGATCCAGTGTGATAGATCGCTGGAACTGCGACCGGGCTTCGTCGGAGCGCTCAAGGGTAGCGAGGGTCATGCCCAGAGCAGCATGACCGGAAGCGTCGTCCGGACGTGCTTCGACGTATTCGGCGAACTGCTGGCGCGCATCCTCGAATTTCCATAACCCGAGAAACGCTCGCCCCAGACTATAGAGCGCCGCGGGATCGTTCTTGCGCAGCCGCAACGTTTGCTGGAAGCCAGCAACCGCGTCCTGCCAGGACAACATTTGCAGCGCCACTGTACCAAATTCGAATTGAACATCCGGATTATTGGGCGCATATTTGCGCGCCTCGGCCAGCAATGCTAGCGAATTCGCCCAGTCTCCGCGGGAAGCCACTGCGTGGCTTTGGCCCTGCAATATCTGTACCAGGGCGTTTGAAGCATCGTTACGAGAAGAATCAATGCGCAAGGCTTCGCGTAATTGCGGGACAGCCTCGTCCGGACGATTCATCTGAAGGTACAGAAGTCCGAGATGCGCTCGTGCAGGCGCGAAGTTGGGATTTTGCCGGACAACCTGGCGAAAGCATTCTTCTGCCTCAGTTTCGCGCTTTTGGAGAACGCGGATCACGCCCAGCAGGTCGCGCGCCCGATATTCCCCTGGCCTAGAAACCAACACAGAGTGCAATTCGCCTTCAGCCTGTTTTAATTTTCCAGCGGCGAGCGCTTGAGCGGCGCGCTGCAACTGAGATTCGGCGGCGCTTTGCTTTGGAGCCTGCGCTGAGGAAATCAGGCTTGCTGAAAGGAACAACATGCCGACGCATAACAATTCAGTTCGCATCGTAGGCAGCCTGCATTTATTTTAATGGCTCCGTGATCGTCAGGATTCGGTCTGGCTTCGGATCCCGAACCACCTGGTGGATACCGCTCGGCCAACGGATTTCGATTTCACGGATGGAGTCCGCCGATCCGAGGCCGAAATGCAATCGCTTGTCACTAGAGGATTGATAGCTGCCGCTCGTAGTTACGGTTGCGAACTGGTCGCCTGCCTTGGTAGAGATACTTACTTGAGCGCCGATGGCGTCGCGATTACTCCTCACCCCCACCAGGTTAAGCGTGATCCAGTGGTTCGAAGTGACGGTTTCGTTTAGCAGGACCCATGCGGGACCGTCGTTGGACGTTACGACGGCGTCCAGTTTCCCGTCATTATTAATGTCTCCGATGGCCAATCCGCGCCCCGCCCATTGCTGATGGAACACATCCCCGGATGCTGCCGAAACATCCACGAACTTTTTTCCCTGGTCGTTGCGCAACAATAGAGGCGGCTCACGATAACGCACGGTGGGATCGTACATTTCGATTGTGTCAATTACGTGCGACTGGACAATCAGCAAATCCTTCCACCCATCGTTGTCGTAGTCGAGAAAACGCACACCCCAGCCGGAATGCAGTAGCGAAATTGCGTTCAGTCCAGTGGCGGACGGGGAGTAATCGAACGTGCCGTCCTTCAGATTGGTATAGAGCGCGTATCGCTGGTAGGCGAGATCGGTGATGATGATGTCAGGCCAGCCGTCGTTGTTATAGTCTTCAAAGTCAACGCCCATGCCGGCAAAGGTGTTGCCGTTGCTGTCGAGTCCAGCACCAGAAATCAATCCCACTTCTTCGAAGGTTCCGTTGCCGCGGTTGTGGAACAGGTATTGCGGCATGGAATCATTGGCCACCAGGATATCCATAAAGCCATCGTGGTCATAGTCCGCAATGGCGAGTCCCAGCCCTTTCCCTGGGCGGTCAACCCCAGCCTGGTGGGATACCTCGGTGAACTTTCCGTTGCCGTCGTTGTGAAAGAGCAGGACTGATTCGGGCTTGAAAAGATCGGGATGGCAATAGGAGCGCAAGCCTTCTTTGTCGCGACGCCCACAATAGACATCGTCGAAGTCCCACTGCATGTATCTGGCAACAACCAGATCCAGGCGTCCATCGTTGTCATAGTCCACCCATGCAGCGCTGGTCATCCATCCCGAGCCAGCGACGCCCGCAGCGGCAGTCACATCGGTGAAGGTGCCGTCGCCGTTGTTGTGATAAAGCGTGCTGCGACCGTAGCCGGCGACGTAGAGGTCTTCAAATCCATCGTTATCGTAGTCACCGACGGCAACTCCGGTGGAATAGCCCACTCCGGTGAGAGCGGCTTTTTCTGTGACATCCTCGAAAGTTCCGTCGGACTTCTGATGGTAGAGGCGGTTCCAGTATTTGGAGCTATCTTTTTTCGGAATCGTGCCTTTCGGAGTCGGATCATCCAGCCGTGCGCCGTTTGCGAAAAAGATATCCAGACGGCCATCATTGTCGTAATCGAACAGGGCGACGCCCGATCCCATCGTCTCGAGAAGATATTTCTTGCTGGTTGGCGAAGCTTGCTGGCGGAATTTAATACCAAGCTTTTCCGTGGCGTCCACGAAATGACCGGGAGTTGGCGCGATTTGGGCGAGCGCATTAATCGTGAACGTGAAGCCAATCCCCACAAGGACGATGACCCTGGAAAGTGTCGTGCGTAATCTCTTATGAAGGCTTCTCATGCGAGAAGAACTCAGCGTTCGGGCTCCAGTGTAGCAACGAATGTCGGGATTCGCCGGCTAGCACCTTACTGATTTCCGCGATTCAAATTGCTCTCCTGAAACGGGTGGAACTTGGTCAAAAGCGCGCCAAACGTCCGTTCTGACCTCAAACAGGCGCGATTATAGCGGTAAAAGAAACAAACAAGTATCGTTTAACGCCAAAAGACAACAAAAAAGGTTGACTATGACACAACAACGGCATTAGGATTTTCGGGCAGCTGTGTTTGCACATAACCTTCAAGGAATTAAAGCGGTGGGGAGGACGGGCGTTATGACAGGTAATTCTCGGTTCATCGGAACAAAATGCACCCCGATGTTTTTGCGTCTCGCTATTTTGCTAACAGTTCTCGGTCTGGGCACTCTGCCATTGCTCGCACAATTCGACACTGGCACCATCAACGGCACGGTGGCTGACCAGTCGGGCGCGCTCGTTCCACACGCTACGGTCACGATTATGAATGTCGGCACTGGAATTCAGACGACTCAGGTCACCGACCAGAATGGAAGTTTCGTCGCTTCCGCATTGCCTTTTGGAAACTATGTCATAACCGCCAACGCCACCGGTTTCGCGGAAAGCAAGAGCGCGCAGATCAAGCTGAACGTCGGCGCAACGGTTAACGTGAATCTGGCTATGGCGATCGCTGCCGCTGGAGAGAGCATTCAGGTCACCGGCACCTTCCAGACGGTTGACACCTCCTCGAGTACTTCGGGTTCGACTTTGGACACGAACCAAATTGCCAACCTACCGGTGAATGGCAGAGACCTCAGCGACTTTCTGGAAGTGGCGCCCGGATCGGTGGCCTCGACGGGATTCTTCCAGGGCAGCGTGGATGGATTGGATAACATCTTCACCGGGCTGAACATCACGCTGGATGGACAGAGTGCGACGCGTGGGGATATCAATGGTTTCTTGGACACCGAAGGCCAGGAGCAAGCCCGGGTCACGCGAGCGAGCGTGGACAGCGTCCAGGAGATTGACTTCTCCAATAGCGGCTACGGCGCTGAAAATGGTCACTCCCTCGGTCCGCAGATGAACATTATCACCAAGTCCGGATCGAATGCGTATCACGGCGAGCTGTTCGAGTTCTTCCGCAACGATGCGCTGGACGCGAAAGATTACTTCGAGACCTCGAAGCAACCCTTACGGCTTAACCAGTTCGGCGGCAATTTAGGCGGGCCGATCATCAAGAACAAGCTTTTCTTTTTTGTAAATTACGAGGGTGATCGCACGCACGTTACCCTCATCAACGCGCTCAACCATACTCTGAGCGCATACGCTCGATCGAAGTTCGTGGCGTCTATGCAGCCTGTACTGGCACAGTTCGCGCCACTGCCTGCGGGATGCACCGCCATTCCCGCACCCGCTTCGTGTGCGGACAACAATTTTCTGGACGGGAATAACCCCGTCACCCAGGGATCCGACATGGTTTATGACCCTGCCGTTCTTCCCAACATTCTTCGAGAGGATACCGGGTCCGCGAGGATTGATTACAACGTTTCGGACAAAGACCGGGTATTTGTCCGATACAACATCAACGATTCGCTGACCAATTACACATTTGGCCTCAATCAAGGGCAAGTGTCGCCACAGGCACTCAGAACACAGTTTGGGAAGCTCGATGAGACCCACACCTTCAATGGCACCTTGCTAAATGAGTTCAGCTTGTCGGTAAGCCGTTTCTATTCCGATACGAATTCCAATACCCCGACTCCGCTGGCTGGGGTCAATGGGTTTTTCACCGATTTAGGTTCGCTTCCCGGACCGAATTCGTTCAACCAGATCACTCCGTTCACGAATCTTGAGGTTTTTGACAACGTAGCCAAGACGATCCGGAGCCATACGCTGACATTTGGCACGCAGATTCGCATTAACCGCAATAACGAGTGGCTGCGCCCGCAACAAACCTACGACTACGGCAGCATCTCAGATCTGGAAAACAACAATGTTTTTGTATTACAGAAGATTGGCTTTCCGGGCTTCGTCGGAATCAAGGATTCCAATTGGGATTTTTATGTGCAGGATGACTGGAAAGTAAATCGAAGGCTGACGTTAAACCTCGGGGTGCGATACGACTACAACACCGTATGGAGTGAAGGTCAAAACCGGCAACAGAATTTCGACGTGGCGACGCAGGCGTTTCTTCCCCCCACACAGCCCGCGTACAGCGCGCCGAAAGGAGATGTCGCGCCCCGCGTCGGTTTTGCATGGGATCCGTTTGGCACCGCAAAAACCGTGATTCACGGATACGGCGGCTTATTCTACAACCCCATGCATTTTGGTTTCGGCCTGATCTCAAACATACCGGCTTTGTCGAGCTACAACGTCAACGTTTTTCAGGCGATCTTTGCCAACCCCCCATTCTCCATCAATTACCCCTCGCCCAATCCTCCGCTGATCGCGGGCACACAAAATGTGAGTGCGTTCCCGCAGCATCCGAGAGATCCGGTTTCCACAAACTGGCTGTTCGGCATTCAGCAGGAGGTGGCACCCAATACGATTCTGACGGTCAACTACGTCGGCAACAAGACGCAGCATATGCAGGCTGGCATTGACTTCGCTGCTCTCAACGCGAATCCCGCCAACGTCTTCACTGCGGCTCGTCCTGATCCGGGCTTCGCCAATGAAAGCCTTGATTCCGACACTCTCTATTCCACTTACAATGCGCTTCAGGCAAAACTGGCAAGGAATGTCGGGAAACTTGCTCTCGAAGCCAACTACACGTGGTCCCACGAAATTGATGACCTGGTAAACGTATTCAGCGGTTTTTCGGATCCCACCAACCCGAACATTGATCGTGGCGACGGAGATTGGGACGTACGGCACAATCTGACTGGCAGCGTTGTCTATAGCCTGCCGGATCTAAAAGACTCCAGTTCGTTGATGCGCGGAGCCCTGGGTGGATGGCAAACTTCCGGCATCCTTCAGGTTCGTTCTGGGCTTCCCGAGAACATCACGCTGATCAGCGGATTCTTTGGCAACCCAGTCCGGCCGGATTACGTTTCCGGCCAGCCGCTGCTGGTTCCCGGACATAGCTGGCCCAATTCGAGCTATAACAGCAATGCATTCCAGATTGAACCAACCTACGACGGGACTCCAGGGGGCACGATTGGAACGGTTGGACGCAACTCCTTGCGCGCCCCGGGTTACTTCCAATTCGATTGGTCGGGGATGAAGAACTTCCCGATTACCGAGAATGTGAAGATGCAATTCCGAGCCGACATTTTCAATATCTTTAACCATCCCAATTTCACGAATCCTGATGGCGGCATCTGTACCTCGATCACTTCCTTTAGCCCGGGACCTCCCGCTACGCCAGCCGGCTGCGTGAGAAACAGCAATTTCGGGCGTGTTGGCCAGACCATTGCCGACGCGAACGGAACTCAGATCGGGGGCGGGACGGCGCGACAGGTGCAATTTTCTCTGAAGTTGATTTTCTGATCGCTCTCGATTCCCAACCACGGCGGCAACCATGAACCGTTGCCGCCGCATTTTCAGGACCCATACAAGTCCGAGGGGAAATGTCGAAGCCATACGTCTCCAACTACGATAAGTACCCCGTCGTGCCTGTCTCCGACTCGCGCGAAAGCTGTGAAGTTGGTTGGCAAGCCATCGCCCAGCGTATCAAAGAAAGAGTGGGTACCGGTCGTTTCGTAATTTGCATCGAGTGCTATCCCGGCTGTTTCGAGAACGAGATTGAAAAGCAGTTGGTGCGGCTGCTGGAACCGCAGTCCTTAATACGGGCGAAGGAATGTTATTTGCCCGAAAACGCCATTCGGTCGCTGTGCGAGCGGGATTTGGGCGACGATCCCGTCTTCGCTTTCATGGGCAAGTATGAGCTCTCGGAATTTCTGGACGAGAACAGATTAGCCAAACAACGAATCCGTTTAAGCCAGGCGTCAGGTTTGGTTCTCGTCATTGGCACGGGTGCGACGCTGCTCGCAGAAGACTGGGACCTGCTGGTTTACTGCGATATGGCACGGTGGGAGATCCAGCAGCGCCAGCGCGCCGACGAGATCCCGAACCTCGGGTTGCAGAATTGTGCGGACCGTCCGCAATTGAAGTACAAACGCGCCTATTTTGTGGATTGGCGTGTTGCCGACCGCGTGAAAAGGTCGCTGCTTTCGCGAATTGATTTCCTGCTCGACACCAATCAGCGCGACCTCCCCAAGATGATCACCGGCGGCCAACTGGCCGAGGGGCTGAAGACGGCCGCCCATCGGCCATTTCGCGTGGTGCCTTTCTTCGATCCGGGGCCATGGGGCGGGCAATGGATGAGGAAGGTCTGTGACCTGCCACCCGACGCGGAAAACTACGCGTGGTGCTTCGATTGTGTGCCTGAAGAGAACAGCCTTCTGCTTGGCTTTGGCGATGTTAAGGTGGAGATCCCATCGGTCAATCTGGTCTTTCAGCATCCGCATGAACTTCTCGGCGAGGCGGTGCATGCACGTTTCGGAACCGAGTTTCCCATCCGATTTGATTTTCTCGACACGATGGATGGCGGCAATCTTTCTTTTCAGGTTCACCCTCTCACTGAATACATCCAGCGACAATTTGGGATGAACTATACGCAGGATGAGAGTTACTACCTTCTGGATGCGACCGAAGAGGGCTGCGTGTATCTCGGTTTGACAGAGAACGCGGACCGCACGCAGATGACCCAGGAGCTGCGGCAGGCGCAGGATGGCGCGATTCAATTTGATGCGGACAAGTACGTCAATCGTTTTCCAGCCAAAAAACACGATCACTTTCTAATTCCGGCGGGAACTCCCCACTGTTCCGGCAGAAACAGCATGGTTCTCGAAATCAGCGCGACGCCCTACATTTTCACATTCAAAATGTGGGACTGGGGACGGCTTGGATTGGACGGCATCCCACGCCCGATCCATCTCGAACACGGATTTCGAAATATCCAATGGGACCGCACCACCCCTTGGGTCGAGAAGAACCTGGTGAATGTGATCCAGCCCGTCAACCAAGGGGACGGCTGGCGCGAAGAGCGCACCGGCCTGCACGAACGTGAATTCATCGAGACGCGGCGGCACTGGTTCACTGGGCCTGTGCCGCACTCGACGGGTGGCGGCGTCAATGTCCTGAATCTTTGTGAGGGGCGGGAGGCGATGGTGGAGAGCCCGACCGGGCAATTCCCGCCATTTGTGGTGCATTACGCGGAAACATTCATTGTCCCGGCTGCGGTCGGCGAATATGTGATTAGGCCGCATGGCGAATCCGAGGGAAAGACGTGTGCCACCATCAAGGCCTTTGTGCGCAAGAATCCGTAACTGCATCTTTTCCGTAGAGATGCGGCTTACTCAATTCTGATTTCCTCATCGCCGTCACCGCGGAGAACTAGGCCCTTCCCGGAAGGTCTGACATCTTTGATTTGCGTCCACTCTGGCGAAACGGGACTGAGAAATAACTGATAATGCGTCTTTATTCTCGAGTTTCCGGCGATGGAAGCGAGCACAGGTGTATCGAACAGACTCCGTGTTGCGCAGGCTTGATCGAGCCCCAGCGGCATCGGGCTTGTGCCAAACTCCACGCCTCGAGCCCGCGTTCTTCCATGCCACGGAACATACCCGCGCGCGCGATTTTCTTCCCATAAAGCAATCCACGGGAATCGAGCCGGATCATATGAGTATCCGGCAACCAGCCCGTGTCGCCTGTTGTGGACTGCGACAAAAGCATTCTCGCGATCGCGGTCCGCGAGCACCGCTGCGACGAAGCCGGTTCCATCTCGGACGAATGGCTGTGAGAGATCAATTTGCCCGCCATCCACCGCTGGCGCATACGGCCACTGATACTCGGCAGCGTTTAAAAGAAGCTCGTGGCCCTCATACCCAAGAGGCCATGTCAATCCGCGAGTGCCGGATAGAAACAGCGACGCTTCGCTGTTCGTGAATAACGGTTCACCGAACGTTGCGTGTTCCACCCATTGAAATTCAACCTCGTGATCGCTGCGGTTCGTCACGGCCTCTCTGATGGAGACGGCGAGGGCTTCCGCGCGCAGAGCAATCTCGCGTCGAAAGTGCAATCGGGAGACGGGAAGCTCAACCTCCAGCGCCAGCGATACATAATAATCGTTGCTTTTGCGTTCGATGGGAGCGATTCCCCACTCGGAACTGGCGGCCTCTCCGTGCAAAGGCAGTCCTTGCGCGGCCTCAGCGGCGGAGGGCATGCCGAAGTATCCCAGCGCCAGAGCGTGCCCGGTGTAGCCGGAGAGGAACTTCCCAACGGAGGCATCTCCGTAGAGTGCGGCGTGTTCATGCGGCGAGAATGTCTGCGGCTCGATGGTTTGCCACGGCGCTTCCCACAGAGAGTTGATGGGCGAGCCGCAAAGACGAAAATCCGCAATGTGGCCGCCGCCAGCCAGTACCTTTAACTCGACTCTGCCATTCGATAAGCAGTATGCGCGGCGATTCTTCCATTCAACGACATCGGCTTCGCGGCGCGGCATTCAGAGACTTAAACCTCCCCCAAATCCCGATTCGACTGGAACCAGGTCCTCGCTTGTTTGCTCTGGGGTTTCATTTGTGGGTCGCCGCCCCTGTACCCCCCTCTTGAAAGCCCATGCCCCCTACTGGCACGAGCATGCCTCCATCCACGACGAGGGCAGCGCCAGTAACAAAGGAAGCCATCGGCGATGCCAGATAAACGATCGAGTCGGCAACCTCTTCCGGTTTACCGATCCGCCCCATGGGATGCATGCGGTCGCAAGTGCGGATCACCGACTCCGGATCGGGATCAAGGCTGGCCGCCCAGCGAAGCATGGGAGTATCCACGGCACCGGGACACACGCAATTTACGCGGATTCCCTTTTTCGCATAGTCCAGAGACATGGCCCGCGTAAGCCCAAGAAGGCCGTGCTTAGAGGTGACATAGGCCACCGAGTTGCTCATCGCCGAAAGGCTTTGCACCGAACCGACAACTACAATAGCTCCGCCGCCGCGCTTGAGCATGTGGGGAACAATGAATTTCGAGACCAGGAAACAGCCCTTCAGGTTGATTCCCATCAGCCGGTCCCAATCTTCTTCCGAAGTCGTCACAACGTCGCCGTAGAGCTGGATGCCTGCGTTGCTCACCAATATGTCAATGCCGCCGTACTTGCGGACAACGCCGTCCACGGCTTGAGAGATTTCCGCGCCGACGCTGATGTTGCATGGAAAGAAAGCGCATGCTGCGCCGGTCTTCGCGATCGCCGCAGCGCTCTTGTCTCCCGCGACACGGTCAACGTCGAAGATGGCCACGGATGCCCCGCATGAGGCGAGTTTTCGGACCGTTGCTTCGCCAATGCCCATCGCGCCCCCGGTCACAATGGCGACTTTGTTTTTGAGGTCAATGTTCATTGCACACCTCCTCGCGCTATACGGGGCTTGGTGCGGAGCCTGAGAGTGATCACCTGGAATGGCCGGATCGGAATGCTGAGATTGTCACCCGCAGTTTTGATTTCGGCCTGATTTTCTTCGAGCAGGTCGCATCGCCACGCGCGCTCGAATGCCAGATACCGGCTGCGCATCGTGACATCGGATGATTCGCCGGCTGTTTCCTGCAAGCGCAGAATCGTTCCATCACCGTCCTCGGCGCGTTTCCACGTCAACAACGTTACGTTGGGATTCGCGATCTCAAGCAAGCTTGCCTCTCGATTCGGAAGTACGGAAGTATCTTGGGAAGCGGAGACGTCATCGCGCTCCAGGGGCGTCAACGCGTCCCATCCGAAACGCGTCAGAAATTGAGGATCGAACTGTGGACTACTGGTGATGGCGTAGCGAAAGGTAAAGTCGCCGCCCTGCCATGCAGGAAAGTTCGTGCCCCAATAATTGTTCATGAGCCAGGAAAACATGGTGCTCCTCTTCGGCTCGAACGCCGCCGGCCAATTGCCACGAACAATATCCCCAAAGGCCATCAGGGGAGCGTCCAGCGGAACGACGGCAGCAGCCACGCGCGAATCGTACACTGAAGCCCAAGTCGTGGGCAGATACCATTCCCGGCTGCCTCCCGCAAGTTCGTCTTTCGCTGGGTTGATCCATGCGGACTGAGATCCATAAGCAAACTCGGGATTCGCGACGGCAAAAGGAAATGCAATGTACGCCGACTCCCGGGTCAGTACGCGGTCCTTGTGCAACCGGTAGGTAATCAGAATGTTCTTTTCGGAATCGGGGAGCAATATCTCGGTCTGGACCGAGGGCGTATTCGGAGCCGCCGAAGTCAACATAATGACGATCCCAAGCGGTGTCTTCTTCGCGGAGACGCGCCTTCCCGATTGCGCCGGATGTACCGTCAAGTCGGGCGGTTTCAAGCCGGCCCCAAACCGGTATAGCGAATTATTGGGATAGCCGTCTCCACCGGTCACGTACAGATACTCGCCAAATTTGTACGGGCTCGACGCATCCACCAGTTCGCGCCCCAGTTGTTTGTCGAAGACGCTGGCGATCGAGCCGGAAGATGGATCAAGGGTAATCCGGTAGAACTGGTTTTCGAAAGTGTTCCCGGCGATTTCCTCAGAATTGGCGGAGCCTTTCGTGTTGATGGCCCTGATCGAGTACAGCTTGTATCCCACGGCAGGGACACCGGCAGCCAGGAAGCGAACACGAATATTGACTGGGCCGAATCCCGGCAGCGGAATGCCTTTGCCCTTCCAGAGTAGCTGGAGCGGAATCTCGGAGCCAGTTGCCGGGTCCACGAGGGTCGTACCCTCAGGCAGATCGGTTTCCACGAAGCCGTTGCGCGGCCAGTTCAGTGAATTAAAGACAGCTATCGAATTGTCCTTCGGTTTTACCAGCGCTTCAAGTTGTGCCCACCCGCGCTGAATGGATTCGCTGATGTCATTGTGTGCGCGAGTTACTCGAGCTTCCTTGAGCGCAAGTTGATCTTCCGTCTGGTGGTGCTGTGGCTGCGTTGTAGCCCCGACATAGGTCCATGTGTGCTCGTCGAAGAGAAGCTCGCTTCGCCACGCATCGTCAAGCATGGACTTGTCCGGACGCACTCGCGGATTGATCGCAGAGACAGCGGAGCCGAGGATTTCCGCCGTCGCAATGCGATGCTGGTTCTCGCGGTGAATTGCCGTATGGGCTGCGTCGGAACCATATCCGTCCTCCCAGTAAGGCCCGAAGTCCCCACGAACCACGGGAATCTCGCCCTTCCACTCGCGCTCGATTTGTTGCATCGCAGAATGAACCGTGGAGAATTCAAACCTGGGCCACGTGTATTCATGGTTGAACGCAGAGACGATTTCGCTCTGCTCCTTCGCAAGCGGCGTGTTCTCAAGTTGGGTGCCAAAGATGATTGCGGTGCCGGCGGTGTAATCCGGGCGCGTATAGGCTTGCAGAAAAACCGGCAAGGCGTCTCGAATCGCTTCCATTTGCCAAGGGCTTCCGAAGAGGGTGTGGGCTTGCAGGTACGCGCGCGAGTACCACATCATAATCCGGCTGCCGTCGGGGCCTTCCCAGTAAAATGGCGACTTCTCATTCCACCTCCCGAGCAGCATGACCGGAGCGCGCCAACTATTGCTCGCTGCGATCAAGTATTTAATTCCCGCATCATGCAAAACCGAACTATAGGCCCAGGTGTAAGAAGGGACATCAACAATTTGCGCCGCATCCGCAGCCGGCAATTTGTATTCCTGCGCGAGACGATGCTGGTCGTAGAGCGATCGGGCAAGGCCTTCCCACGATGCGTTCCCGGTATGTAAGTTGGCGAATTCCGGCGGGATGACAATGCTTCCGTTGCGAACGTGTTCGAGAAACTGCTCTCGTGCCTGCGAGGTACGGCCATTCAGGTATTGTTCGGCAACCCAGCTTCCGTCGAGTGTCCATCGAAAGTCCGGCATCTTTTTTATCAGGTCCATCGCCGCATCAATTGATTGCGAATGTAGTTCCGCCACCTTGGCGGGATAATCCGTGAATCCGATGTCGAGATGCTCGTGCGGGATGATGGCAATGTCCCACTTCTTCCCAGGCTCGACCGTAGAAGGAAGCGTGGAAAGATCGCCCATGTGGACCGTGGCCTCGGCGGCGCCTGTCCATTCGGGAACTGCAAATTCCATCCGCTGCTCACCGAAATCATTCTGTGTTGTGAACGTCCTGCTGAATGAACGCCCCGCAAGTCGAAGTTCCACGGATCCACTCTTTGGCAGCCTGGAAGCACTGATGAAAACGTTAACAACCTCTCGCAGGCCCGCCGCTGTCTCGCGATAGAAGATCGTCGGCTCAATTCGAGCTGAAAATGCGTTGCTCTGGTATTGCCCGGCGTCGTCTTGATCGAATTCGAGTGCGTCGTAGACGAGGCCAGTGTGCCCTGGCGCGATTGCGCCGAGCGATGTCTGCGCTGTTGCCGGATCGTCCATCGCAGTCAGAACCAATTCGTTTTCACCTTGACGGAGCCAATCGGCGGGAATGTCAATCGTCTTTTCATCCGTCGAAGTCTGGGGAACAAACGTACCTTCCCAATCGCCCGCGTGGAAATCAAGCTTGGGATGGAAATAGAAGTATCCGGAATGCCCGTTGACACCGAGCATCAGGAACGAGAGACGGGGAGTCTCATACAACATGGCAATTTTCAGGCGATACACACCGCGCGGAGCGCTTGGCAGAGAGAATCTTATTTTGAACGGGTGCAACCGCGCCCCGGTCATGCCATTTGCGGGTCCGGGCTGAAAGCGATACCAGTCCTGATCGTTGCTCTGACCCACCACAAATACTAGATCCCTTTTCGCATCCGCGTAGTCAATGCCCTGGCTCTTGAATTCGCCTGAGGACTTATCGAATGATCCTATCTTCCAGAGAGTTCTTTCCTCGGATTGCGCCAACGCTGTCAGCATGGTCAGCACCAGCAGTCCCGTCCCTGCTGCTTTTGCCATGCCTTTCATATTTACCATTTGGGCTGCGTGATCACCGCCCCCGGGCGACGCGGATCGTCCGTCCATGTGCCCATCTCCTGACGTTTCGAGAGCTCGTGATAGCGAGCCAGTTTGTCGCGATCGAGCGTAACCCCAAGCCCTGGACCGGTCGGCACGGCCATCGCTCCATTCTTATATTGCATCTTGCCGCCCTCGATAATGTCGTCCGTCAGATGGTGGTAGTGCGAGTCTGGGGCCAGCACTAGATTTGCAAGGCTTGCTGCGAGGTGAAGCATGGCCGCTTGTGAGATCCCAAATTCTGCTCCGCTGTGCATTCCCGCGTCCACGCCCATCGCCTCGCAAATCTGGCCTGCGAGCTTGGCGCGATGGATGCCTCCGTACCAGTGCGGATCGAGCAAAACTACATCGAGCACATTGGACATCACGGTGGGGGCGAGATCCTCGAACGCGAACACCGACATGTTCGACGCCAATGTCACCCATGGCGCCTTTGCATTCACCCGCTGCATCGCACGCAGGCCCCACACCGGATCTTCCAGGTACTCTACGTTGTAATCGTGCAGCCGTCGCGCGACGTCAATGGCGGTCGTAATCGTCCACACCGCGTTGGGATCCAGCCGGATGCGGTGTTTGGGGAACTCCTTGCGCAACGCGATGAACGTCTCTACCTCTTCGTCAGGAGGGAGCACGCCGTTCTTGTACTTCAAGGTCTTGAAGCCGTATTTGCTGACGAGTGCTTTGGCAAAATCAACCATCTGGCGGATGTTCGATACTTCGCCAGCCCCCTCGTCATTCGGATAGCGATAGAAAAGGTAGGCGGAAAACGCAATCTCGTCGCGAATCCGTCCGCCGAGCAGATCGCACACCGGCCGATTCAAAGCTTTCCCTTGAATATCAAGGATCGCGAACTCAAGTCCGGCGAACCCCAGAGCGTGGCCGAAAAGTTTTACCGAACTCGGCGCTGCCAGCTTCCAGCGAATCCGCTCGAGGTTCATCGGATCTTCGCCGATCAACAGCGGTTTCAGGTCCGCGAGCTGTCCGGCACGGCTTGCGCCTGAATAACACTCGCCCAGGCCGGTGATGCCTTCGTCGGTTTTCATTTCGATAATGATGCGTGAAAATCCGGGATGCGACCCGACTGAATACCTCAAGGGTGCTTCAATCGGTATAAAGGCGGGAGTCCAGCTTATGTCGGTAATTTTCATTGATTCTCCGGGCAGCTAGCGCTGGTTGGCAAGCGGTTGCCCCTTGATTCCAACCCGAGCCCGGCAGATATGCCAGCGGCTCAAGTTGGCAAAATACATTTCATCGAAGTTCGTGCCCCCGAACGCCAGGTTGGTGGGACTCGCGATCATCGTTCCTTCCCGATCCGCGGCAAATAGCGAGACCTTCCCATGCGGCGTGACCCGGTACACGTTGTGTGAGGCATAACAGGTCACATACAGATTGCCCTGCGCGTCGAGGGCTGCGCCGTCCGGCACATTGTGCAATCCCGAAGCATAGACTCGTGCCTTTCCAATCGAACCGGATTTCAGGATCGGCACCGCCAGCACGTTGTCTTTCGTGCTTTGCACAACGTACAAGGTCTTTTCATCGGCGCTGAGCGAGAGCCCGTTGGGAAACGCGAGATGATCAAGCAGTTTTTCGATCTTGCCGTGCGGTCTAAGAACGAAGAGAAATCCATCGTTTTGGTTGAACGCTCCGGAATCGCTGAAATAAATATTGCCTTCGGTATCGAACACCGAGAAATTCGGATTGCGGAGACGGTATTGCCCTGCTCTCTCCCATGACCGGATGGTTTTGCCTGAGCGGTCGAGTTGTATCAAGGCGCCGAGCTTGAAGTTGCAAACGAATAAGTCCTGCTTCGCGGAGAATGTGAGGCCAAGATTAAAGCCTCCAAGCGTGACGACGGTACGAACCTTGCCCTTTGGACTGATCCTGTAGACCTGCCCAAGTTCGCCACCCGCCCAAAGGTTTCCATCAGCATCAAAGGCGAGTCCCTCCGGATGATCGAGTCCCTCGGCAAATATCTCGAACTGTTCCAGCGGAATTTGAGGCCGCATCTCAGGCTCTTTTGCGGACAATGAGTGCTCGCCACTTGTTTGTCAGACATTCGCACATATATAGTGATTTGCGTCCCAAGTCAACGCCGAATCAGTGACGTTCCAATGCCATGAAATGGACTGAAACCTCGTGGTGGTGCGCCGCTCAGGGCTTTGGCTGAACCATTCAGGCGGCGAAAGATTCAATCGAATTCGTGAAGTGAATCGCGTTCCGGCTGATTCTTCCGGAACGCCGGCAAAAATCATCATTCCCCGTGCGCGACGGACTGCGCACATTTAGGATTTCCCAATGCGAAAGATTGTCAGATGGATCGTTCCTTTTTTCGTTTTATTTTCCGCGGTTTCGGTCTTCGCGAAAGACCGGCCTCACTTCGACTGCACTCCATCGTTTCCTTTCCAGCAAGGATGGTTCGGAGCTGACGCCGCCTACTCGATTCCGATGCCAGATGGCCGCGACGTGTGGATCTTCGGCGACACCCTATATGGCGATAAGCGGCAGGTCACGGTAGATGTACCGCAGATGGTACACAACACCATCGGGATTTCCACGTGCAAGAACGGTCAGTGGAAGATTGACTACACGATTCGACGCGACGCCAAAGGCGATCGCGATAGCTTCTTTAAGCCGCAGCAAAACAACGGCTCGTATTATTGGGCGCTCGACGGCGTGGAGCATGGCCGTGAGTTGTGGATCACCCTGCTCTGCGTTCGCAATGCGCCAAATTCAAATGCGTTCGCGCTGGGGTTCGAAGTTTGCGGAACCGATATGGCGCGCGTGACCGGGCTGAAGGACAATCCGCAGTCCTGGAAAGTTTCGTACTTCCCGCTCGTGCCGGAGAGCGTGCATGCCAATCCTTCGGCTTCCGCGCTGATTGAAGGCGATTATCTGTACATCTTCACTCTGTACGAACAGGGAAGCCGGCCGCAAATCCTTACGCGCATTCCTCTGAAGGGGCTCGACGATCCGCGAAAGAACTTACAATACCTTGGCAGCGACGACCAATGGCACGATGGGATTGAGCCGGCGAAGGCGAAAATCATCATGAGTAAAGGCGCCTCCGAGATGTCGGTGCGCTACCACCCGGAACTGAAAAAGTGGATCGCAGTGATGGTTGATCCGCAGATTTTTTCCGACAAGGTAATTCTTCGCACATCGCCGGACATGACCGGGCCGTGGAGCGACGGCGAGGTCATCTACCGAATCCCTGAATTGCAGAAGAACTCTCCAGGCTATGACGCCGATACCTTCTGCTATGCCGGTAAGGAGCACCCTGAATTTGAAAAGCCTGGGGAGTTGATGTTCACCTACGTCTGCAACACCATGAAGCCGAAAAAACTGGAGGCGAATACCGGCATCTATTTTCCGAAAATAGTTCGGATGCCGATGCCGGCGTTCGCCGTCGGTGCGGTGAAATAGGTCACTAACCGGAGAGAACAACCTTACAGAAGGCGAGCGTCTGACGAACGTGCTCGGTCCAATACGGCCAATCGTGGCCGCCAGGGAATTCCTGGTACTCATGACGCACATTCATTCGCGTCAGGGCGCGATGAAGTTCGCGATTGGCTTCAATCAGAGGATCGCCGGTTCCGCAATCAAACCGTAAGGGGGGAATACGCTCGTGGTTGATTTTCGCCCAGTGCAGCAGGTCCGTATCCAGTTCGCCCGCATACTGAAATGCCGCAGGGGGAAAGGGAATGAACTGGGAGAGTTGAGCGACCTGCGTGATCGAGGAATGCCCGGAAATCCCTTGCACCCGCGACGGATACTTCATGCCTAACCGCATCGCGCCATAGCCGCCCATCGAAAGCCCCGCGATAAAAAATTTCTCAGGATGCAATTGCGGAAACAGCTCGCGCAAGCAGCACGGGACATCGTCTACAATCCATTTTTCGTAGTTAGCGTTCGCGTGAGGAACGTATCCGGTTCCGTCTCCCCAAAGGCCGTCTGACGGCATGGCGATCATCATCGGAAGCATACTTCCATCGCGGAGCATCTCCAGCGCGACCGAAACGACATCGCCATTCAGCCACCAATTCCACTGGCAGCCATACACTCCGTGTAATAGCAACAGCAGCGGCACACGCTCGAGGGTTTCGAACTCCGGGGGTGCGAACAGCAAGACATCGCCACGATGCGCGAGAGCATTGCTGCGAAAGTTTAAGAAGCGGAGATTCTCATTTCCAGGCAACGGACGCGAAAGCTGAGCATTGGGAAACTGTTTTGTCATGCGCGATTACACGTTTCCTGTCAGCAGCGGAACCGCCCCGAAAAGGCCGGCATCGTTGCCCAATTGCGCGGCTACGACCTGGACCTTTCCCCAGGGAGTCCATGCATGCTTATTCGCATAAGCTTGAATGTAAGGAAGTATGAGATCGGCGCGCCGCATCACGCCCCCGCCTATTACGATCCGTTCCGGATCGTATGCATGGATCAATCCCACCGCCCCGCTCGCCCAGACATTCAAACAGTAGTCGCGAATTTCGCTCGCGACCTGATCGCCTGAATCTGCGAGTTCGAAGAGCGTCTGGAAATTTATCGCTTCTGCTTTAGACAGCGCACTGACGCTGAAGCCTTTCCACTCACGCGCCATGATCGGCAGCGCCCATCCGGAGGCTTCGGCTTCCATGCATCCGATAGCACCGCAGGTACACGGACGACCGCCAACTTTCGCTGGCAGATGTCCGCCGAGGCATCCGGCCTGGGCGTGCTTTCCGCGCAGCAGTTTGCCTTCGATCATGGCGGCGCCACCGATGCCGGTGCCCAACGTGATCATGACAACGTCGTCGCAACCTCGGGCGGCTCCCGCGTGGCGTTCGCCCAGCAGAGCCATACGCGCGTCGTTCTCAATGGCGAAACGCAATCCGAACTCACGATTGCACCAGCCGATGAAGTCAATCGAAGGCGCATCTTCATACTTCTTGTTGGTTGACACCACGCGGCCAAGGCGCGCATCGGCAAGCCCGCAGAATCCGAGTGCCACTCCTTCGCAATCCGTTGTGTTCAAGTGTAGTTCGGCGAGTAGTGCGCGTATCACCTTTGCAAAAACAGCGAGCGAGGGAAGAAGCGCCAGCGAGGAGTCGAGCGAAACTTGATGGGATGCCGATAGCTTGTCGCCCTCGATGACGGCAATCGTGGCATGGCTGCCCCCTAAATCAATTCCAATCGCAGGTCGTGTCATATTCAGGGAAACAAGCGCTTTAGGTGCAGAAAGAATTCAATAATAGTCGTTTTCGGCATCAAAAGACCAAAATTATGTTCTTTTTGGTTTGCATTTGAGAACCTGATTCGAGTAGCGTATTTCATTATGAACCCTGTCTTCGCGTTCGTGAACTGGGCCGACGGCGCGATGGAAGTGTCCGGTCTTCGCTCGTCTGAAAAGAAGCTCGGACAACTTAAAGGAATCTTCGAAAATCAGCAAGCCTGGCAGCAGCTCGATCCCGAGACAATAGTCTATCGGGTTTGGTGGTGGGAACCCGTTCCCCCCGGCACCGAGGGCGGTTTGTTCTGGGGAACCACCGAAATTCAACCCGGCCGTGTGGGGAATGAATACTTCATGACCCACGGGCATCGGCACGTCATCGCCAATCGGGCGGAATTCTATGGCACGGTCGCGGGCAGCGGGAAACTATTATTGAAAGACAGTGCCGGGCATACCTGGGTTGAGGCCATGCAGGCCGGGAGCCTGCATTACATCGCGGGCAACGTCGCACATCGCGTGGTAAATACGGGAGACGTTCCCCTTCGATTCGTCGCTTGCTGGCCGAGCGATGCTGGCCACGACTACGAAATCGCAGGCGGCCGCGGATTCGGCGCGCGAATCAGAGAAGAGCAAGGCGTTGCTGTCTTCACCACTACAGGGACGACCGCGTGATATCCCTCAGCCCGGCGGCTTCTCCCAAGTTCGATCCAAAGCTGGGTGTGCACAGCGTGGGCGATAGTCTGCAATTCACCTATAGCGAAGGTGTCTTCGGGCCTAAGCCGGAGTTCCGCCGTCTCGACGAGATACGGGCCAGCCTGCGGGATCGCGAATGCCAGGGCCCCGATCCGGTTTACTCGATCGTGATGGACGTCGGACGCCAGGAACACCGCGAGGAGTTAGAGCGACGCATGCTCTTATTCGGCGTCGTAGTGTATGCCGGTGGACAGCTCGGGGATGAACCGGTTCGCAGCCAGGGCCATGTCCATGCCGTCGCGCCCCACTGCGGATGGTCAACGCCGGAGTTGTTCGAGATTTGGGAAGGGCGCGCAATTATCTACGCGCAAGAGAGCGCCGGCGATAATCCTGGCCGCTGCTTTGCCGTATCAGCTGAGCCCGGAGACAAGGTAGTCGTCCCTCCGGGATGGGCGCACAGCGTCATCAATGCCGATCCAGAACATCGCATGATGTTCGGTGCGTGGTGCGATCGCCAGTATGGATTTGTTTACGACGCGATTCGCGCGCACCATGGTCTGGCCTGGTTTCCTGTTCTTGATTCTCAGAAGAACATCCATTGGGAATCCAATCCTTCTTATCTATCCTCCAGTCTTGCGATTCGAGGCCCGCGCCTCTACCCAGAACTGCGCCTGAATCCCAACATACCCATGTATGAGCAGTTCGCGGCCGATCCTGATAGCGTCCAGTGGATTTCTGAACCTGCGCGCGTCGCAGAGTTATGGCCCGCCTTCGAAATGTAATTTTTCACGACTATTCATTGACACAGATATCTGATTACGCATCTGACAGTGACAGGTCGGCGAACAAGCCCCAGAGTCTGCATGTGCCTTCTCGATCATGCGAGGACTCCGGTGAGGCGCGGGCTACTTACTCATCTTCACTGAGCCTCCAAAAGCTTTACAAATCCGGGAGCGGAAATTCTTAAACTTGAAATCACGAATGCCCGGTCTTGAGAGATGCCTGCACCCTGATCGTCAAGCTTGTCCAACATCGTTTGTTCGCAGAGGTGGTATTGGTGAATCAAGAAATCATCTGCGGTCTGACAAAGCACTCCGAATTTGTCAAGACACTCCTTCGGGAAATGCCTTGTATTTTGTGTCACGATTGCGTTGGCGCGTGCCATGATTGCGGCAGCTAGCACGTGTCTGTCGTCTTTGTCTGGGATACACTCGACCGCTCGGAGCAATTCAGGTGGCACAGTAACCATAGCCTCCGGAAACGCCTTATTCATTTGGTCGCGCCTGTGTTCGGCTTCACTAGCCGTACGCTTTAGTTTCGTTCGCAGGGTCTTGGTCATCTCCACCATGATCTGCTCGCTCCACAACGGTCGGTACATTGCTGGTTCTTCCGCAAGCCGCAATAGAAGATCGCAAAGTGAGGCTGGCACAAGAACACACGCATCCAAGACTGCGGAGTATTCATTTTCCTGGGTGAAAATCATCTGGGATTTTGTCGTAATCCCCTTTGGCGAATTCTCGCTTGGCTAAGTTGTTGAGAGTATCCCGACGCGCAACGTCACGTTTTGCCTTGTACGCGATTACATCACGCACATACATACGACGATGCGTGCCGACTAAATGAAAGGGGAGTTCTCCTTTCTCTAGCAGAGTGACGAGGAACTGTCTTGACATCCCCAAAATCTTGCCAGCTTCGACAGTCGTGAGTTCATGTTTGCTCTGAAGATGGTCACGGAGTGACCTGCTCGCAAATCAGCCAGCAATCGAAGCAGGAATGAGTAGAGGTTGTTAGGCAGAATCTCGGTCTTGCCGTCCGGCCCGATCAGCTTCGCTTCTGCGGCGCGAAGCTTTGCATAAATCTCGCTAATCTCTCGTTGCTCTTGCGGAGAAATGGCGATTGCGGCTGCTTCGCTGTTGGGTACCATCGTGCTCGTACCTCCTCGAGAAGGGTTTAGAACCTGGAAAGAGTTTAACTCGTATACGCCATAAATACAACTTATATATTGCACTTACGATGCAATTTTGCATTTTTCCACTTGTTTTCGTAGCGTTTAGGAATGAAGGGCGGACAACGGGGATTCGATGAAGTGCTCCGGCGAATGCTCAACAAAGAGCCACAAAAACCTCTGAGATAAAGGCTAAGAAGAAGTCCTTCTGAGCCTTGTCGGAAGTCAACGCAGTAAACTTCAGCGGCGCAAAACCTGCTGATCGGCGCACCGTTTCACGAAAGCATGATTATCTTGCGGACGATTGAACCTGTAGGAAAACTCATCCAGCTAAACGCTTCAAATGCTTTATCGAAATTGAATGGAAGCTTGTGTCAAGTGAATAGTCGTGAAGTTTTTTGATCAGATCAGTCCGCGAGTCCGAGCCGCTGTTCCAGCTTCTCCAACGAGACCCCCTTCGTCTCCGGGTAAATCGCCGCGACCAGGACGATGTCAATCAGCATCATGGCGGCAAAGAAGAAGAAGGGCGTTGCGCTCGATTTCTTGGCGAGCACAGGGAAGATAAAAGAGATCAAAGCATTCATCACCCACAAAGTTGATGTCCCAATCGCTTGCCCTTGGGCGCGAACCCGGGTCGGAAAGACTTC
>CAVPCG010000032.1:0-8301 GCA_963702325.1 uncultured Acidobacteriaceae bacterium
ATTTCCGAACAGCCCCTGGCTATCCTCTTTAATCTCGAAATTATTCGGCGGAGTCACGCCCAGCAAATATTGAACGAAATAATCCCAACGCCTGCGAACAAGATAGAGAGCATGGTCGCCGCTCTCCCCGTGATACATGTTGGGCACGAATAACATATCGAAAGTTTTATTCGCTTTCATCAGCGCATCGGCGAAGCGCATCGTCTCGACCGGATGCACGTTGTCGTCAATGTCGCCGTGCTCAATCAGCAAATGCCCTTGAAGGCGGTCGGCCATCGTGACATTGGACTGCGCGGCATAATCATCTCCAACCGGGTATCCCTGGTAAGCCTCGTTCCACCACGCTTTGTCTAAACGAGCATCGTGGTCGCCTGAGATCGAAACTCCTACTTTGTAAAAATCGGGAAAGACGAGCATGGCGTGGGCGGAGCCGTATCCTCCCGCAGATGTTCCATAGATGCCGACCCTCGTGGCATCCATGTACGAGTATTTTGCGGCCATTTGCTTGATCATCGCCACGTGATCTTCAAATGATCCACCGAGATTGTGGTACGAGAAAAGATGAAACGCCCGCGATCGTCCAACTGTGCCGCGGCCATCCACCATCACCACGATGAATCCCAACTCCGCCATGGACTGAAGCCGCAGAACTCCGCCAAAGGTCTTAGGAACAAAAAATCCCTGCGGCCCGGTGTAAACCTGCTCAATGATTGGATATTTTTTCGAGGGATCAAAATTTGACGGACGCCATATCAAGCCATAAAGATCGGTGCTGCCGTCGGCGGCCTTCCCCTGAAATGGTTCGGGAAATTTCCATCCCATCGCCAGCAGTTCGCTGGCATCAGCTTTTTCAAGCTCGCGAACCACGGAACCGTCTTTAGTACGGCGGAGAACAGATTCGCCTGGAAGATCAGGACGCGAGTAGTTGTCCACGAAGAACGATCCATCCGGGGAAACGCTGACGGCGTGGTTGGCATTCTCCGGTGAAAGCAGCGTCAGTCCCTTGCCATCGAAACCCACGCTGTACAGATGCGTCTGATAGGGGTCTTCGTTCTTCTCCCGGCCGTTTGCCAGAAAGAATATGCGGCGATTTTTCTCGTCAACGTATTCAATTCGTTGGACTACCCATAAACCCTGTGTCACCTGATTTTCTAATTGGCCCGTCTTCCCGTTGTACAAGTACAAGTGATTCCAGCCATCCCGTTCCGAACTGGCCAGAATCTCGCCAGTCGCGTGCACGTAGTGAAAGAATGTCTCGCCCGGATCAAGATATTGATCGGAGTGCTCACGAAGCAGAACCTTTTGCTCTCCAGTCTCAGGATCAATGACGCGAAATTCCTTAGTCTTGTAACCACGATCGTCGTTATCGTAAAAAATCGTTTTGCTGTCGGGAAACCAATCGAATCCGGGACCGTCTTGAAAGGGCAATTCGATGGCATCGGTCTTAACCTCAATACGCTTTCCCGACTGGATGTCGAAAATGATGGGTTCAGCCTTGGCCAGCACTTCTCCCGGCAAGGGATACACATAAGTGAAAGCCTTAGGCCGGAGCTGGCCCGGGGGAACGAATTGAAGACTCGTAAAACGCCCGGCATTTCTCGAATCAATGCGATATGTAATCAACTTCGATGAATCGGGCGACCAAAAAACTGCGGCAGGCTGCTTCACGTCCTCGGTCCCTTGCTCGACGAGAACACGCAAAGATGGAAGCGGAGTTGCATAGTCCCAGCTCTTAATTCCGTCGTCTGTCAGCTTTATTATTTCTCCCGTGGAAACATTGCGAACGAATAAATTGTGGTCCTCGACATAGGCTGCCCACTTCTTATCGGGCGACAGCCCTTCGTCGGGATTGTCTGTCGGCATTTCTTTGCATTGATAGTCCGCCAGGGTGCAGGTCCATTGACTTTTCGCAATCGTGAAACGAATTGCCTTTTCACCGTCGAACTCGATCTCTTCAAAAGGCAGGTGCATCGGGTCATATTCATGTTTTGAGGCTTGCGAGAGCGCGGCAGCCAGTTTCGTCTGATCGAAGGCGGGCACACTGGTATTGTTCTGCGCATCCACCAAAACAAACTCGATTCCCTTTGGACCCACTCTGCGATACCAGAAGCGATTTGTCTTCTCAATCCAGTTCGGTCTTACATCAGCGATAAAAACCATGTGCCGCACATTTCCCGGAAGAAAGCGTTGCGCCCGCTGGTAATCTTCGAGCGTCCCTTGAGCAAGGACCTGCTGAGTCAATCCAGCGAAAACCAAAATCGCCGCAATCCACGCAATGCGGCGAAAGTGTCCCACGTTCGGAAATCGGATCGGCAACAAGCCCAAAATCACACCTCCTAGTGCGCTTTGATCCTGACCAGCACAACGCCATGCCTCGGCACATAAGCGGTGAAGCTGTCTCTGAATGTGCCAAGATCTTTCTTGACCCACAGATCTCGAATGCTTGCCTCACCCTGCACACCGATCTCAGAAAACTTGACCGTCATGGGTTCGGTAGTGCGTTGGCGGTTGAACAATCCAACGACCTTGCTGCCATCCGCCATGGGTTTCATCCACACTTCGAACGGGCCTTCCTGCGCGACGCGGAATCCTTGTTTGCCAAGCGCATCCTGGTCCACGGCAATGACTTCGCGATTGGTCAAAATGTCCAATGTGTACGGAGTCATGCTGGTCAGGTCGTTGCCAGCAATCAGAGGGGCCGCGAGAATAGACCAAAGGCTGAAATGAGTGCGGTATTCGTCGTCATTCATTCCACCATTGCCGACTTCCAGCATGTCGGGGTCATTCCAGTGTCCTGGTCCCGCGAACTTCTCCAACCCATTCTGGTCGAATCCGATTTCCGCCATCACCCGGTACTCATCAGAAATATCGCCGGTTGTTCGCCACAAATTGCCGCCGACCGAAGCACCCCATTCCCAAACTTTATTCCACCCATACTGACAGAGGCTCAGCACGATCGGCCTGCCCGTCTTCTCTAACGCGTCGTGCATTTTCGTATATGCAGATTTCATTTGCTCGAGGCTGCCGCTCGATTGGCACCAGTCATATTTCAAATAATCAATGCCCCACTTCGCGTAGGTCTCCGCATCTTGCTCCTCATGTCCGAGACTTCCCTCATAGCCGGCGCAGGTCTTGGCAGCGGGAGACGAGTAAATCCCGAGTTTTAATCCTTTACTGTGGACGTAATCCGCGAGCGCCTTCATGTCCGGAAATTTTTCATTCGGCTGGATGAATCCATTGGCGTCGCGTTTTCCTTCCCACGTGTCGTCAATGTTCAGGTAAACGTAACCGGCATCTTTCAGCCCGGTCGCCACCAGCGCGTCGGCGGTACTGCGAACAGTTTTGTCGTCAATACGGTCCGCGAAGTGGTTCCAACTGTTCCAACCTATGGGCGGTGTCAACGCGAGATTGTTCTGCGCTGCGGAAGTGGAGGGAAGGATTAATAGGCAAGAAAAAGTGAGGAACAGCGCAACCTTGTTTGGACCAAGCATTTTGTTCTCTCGCAATCAGGAGACGTTGACTATCCCCGAAGAATGAGACCGCAATCGCTTTTCAGCTTCCAACTGAGACGGACAATATCGCCGCGACGATCACAGAACTATTAGCTTGCGCGAACTGCAAGCGGCTCGGAAACTGGCTCTTTCGTGAACTCCCCATCCACCATCCGCCAGATTTTCAGCGGATTGCTTTCCTTCAACTCAGGTGGCAGCGCGGAATCGGGGAAGCCTTGATAGCACACAGGCCTGCAAAACCGGAAGATAGCCTGGCTGCCGACTGAGGTCGAACGTCCATCGGAAGTTGCCGGATATGGCCCTCCATGCACCATCGCATGAGAGACTTCAACGCCCGTTGGAAAGCCATTGAACAATAATCGCCCAACCTTCTCCTCGAGAATTGCAAGCAAATCTGAGAACTCGCGCAAATCTTCTTCGGTCCCGTGAATCGTTGCCGTGAGATGTCCTTCCAATTCACGCGCAACCTGAAGAACCTGTTCTCGATTCGAGTACTGGACTAATAGAGTCGCGGGGCCGAAAATTTCGTCTGCCAAGTGTTCGTCTTGGAGAAAGATTGAACGTCTGTCTCGAACAATGCAGAGCCCACGCAAAATCCCGGGCCATTCTGTGCAGGCTTTTCGGCCACCAACTTAACTTTGTGATGAGACTTGCGGGCGGTAACGCCAGAACCATAGGAAGAGCGGATGGCATCAGTCAGCAGGTGAAACGGCGACGACCCGAGCACTGATTGCTCGAGCTTGCTTCTAAACGCAGAAGCTGCGTCGCCACCGGGCAAGAACACCATTCCCGGTTTTGTACAGAATTGGCCGGCTCCCAATGTAAACGAGGCATAGAGATCACTCGCAATCCTATCTGCTCTGCTCCGCATGGCGCCCGGCAAAATAAACACCGGATTGGTGCTGCTCATCTCCGCATAAAACGGAATTGGCTCCGGACGGGCAGAGCACACATCCAAAAGTATTCGACCCGCAGTCCGTGATCCCGTAAACCCTCCCGCCTTCACCAAGGGATGCTTCATCAGAGCAATACCGACATCCTTGCCACCGCCGAACAGAAGCGAAAAGACGCCTTCAGGTAGATCACACTCCCGAACCGCCTCGCGGACCGCGTGACCAACAAGCTCGCTGGTGCCAGGATGCGCGGAATGCGCCTTAACGATAACGGGATTCCCACTGGCGAGCGCCGATGCCGTGTCACCGCCCGCGACTGAAAAAGCCAACGGGAAATTGCTGGCTCCAAAAACCACCACCGGTCCCAAGGGGCGCAACATTGATCGAAGATCAGGCTTGGGAGCCGCTTGCGATCTGGATTCGGGCGATCAAGCCGCGCCATGACCCATGAACCTTCTTCCACCACTTGCGCGAACAGGCGAAGTTGCCCGCACGTTCGCGCTGTTTCACCTTGCAGCCGCCCTTTCGGTAGGGCCGTTTCCTGCTCGGCGCGCTCGATTATTTCCGTAGCATTCGCTTCGATATTGCCCGCGATCTTGCGCAGGAATGTCGCTTTGTCGCGACCGGGGACCCGGCTATAATTTTGGAATGCCTGATCCGCCAACGTCACAGCTTTATTAATTTCATCTGACGTCGCGGCATGGAAGCCGGGCTCCATACGCTCGCCATTGGTGGGGTTGGTCGCATGGAACACCGGTCCGCCAGCTTCACCTGTTCGTGATCCGATGATTGATTTGCCTGAGAGTTTCATTGTTTACTCCGCCTCTTTGTTGCTACTTCCTCCGAGCACCCTGTCTCACGCGTGCGCTTCACTCAAAATGGTTCTTGAAGGCAGATAAGGCTCAAAAGGAATAGCGGACTTCTTTTCCATGATTTGATCTACCAGGAGCCGTGCGGTCGCAAGCGAAGTCGTTATTCCGAGGCCTTCATGTCCGGTCGCCAGATACACCGTGGAATCTCCGAACGAGGGACCGATCAATGGAAGCTTGTCGGGAGTTGCAGCGCGAAAGCCGGTCCATACACGAATAGCTGAGAGCGCAGCCAAACCCGGCATGTACTCTTCAGCGCGGCGCATCATGCGGCCTAGAATGTCATTATCAACTTCTTTGTGTTCGACGCCGTACTGGCGCGAAGACCCAATCAGAATTTGGCCAGTCTTTCTCGGCTGCACATTAAAAGCTACTGAATCTCCGGTGGTCGAGTGAGCACTTTTCAAATAGCCCAACTCAACCAATTGATGCCGCACAAATCCCGGATAGCGATCGGTAATCACAAGATGACCTTTCCGCTTCTTGATGTCCAGCCCTTGCGTCAGTTCCGGCGCCCATGGCCCGGCGGCATTCACAATCTTTTCTGCCGAAAATTCAACTCCATCGGCGGTACGAACGTGCCCGTCGCCCATGACCGAAACCGTAGAACCTAAAAACAGTTTGGTGTCTCGAGTTTGAGCGCGTTCAATCAAAAATCGGGCCGCACAGGGCGGATAGAGAACGCCGTCTTCTGGAACCAGCAGCCCTCCGGCTAGTCCTTTTCGTAAATTTGGTTCCAGAGATTCCAGTTTTTTCGCATCGAGAACTTCGACAGGCACTCCACGTTCGCGGTAGTAGATTTCTTTGCGCCGTACTTCTACCATTTCCTCGTCGTCGGCAGCGACCCAAATTGTTCCGCACTCTTCATATTCAACCTCGGACGGCAGAACACCCGCAATTCTCGCCATAGTTGCTGCGAGTAGCGAGTCAGAGCGAATTGGGCGTCAGAATCATCCATGGCTACAATGTGCCCCATGCCGGCAGCAGCCCCCCGCCTCCGATCACGTCGCGGTCAATCACGGCAACCCGCATTCCCCGGCTGGCAAATTCGTCCGCGCACGCAGCACCCACGATACCGCTGCCTACAATGGCCACATCGTATTCGTGCGCGCTCAAGTTCGACTGCCCTCCAGGACCAACACCGTAATGTTATAGATTAACTGGGAGCAAGTGCCGGCCGGCTTACTACATGGATGATTGTGAATAAGCTTTCTACTCACGAGCGATTTTGAACTTGTAGCCCACATAATTAATGAGGTTTAAGCCATACTATGGATACAATATCCAAACGTAAGCGCGGCTTGGATTGGTTGGACCGATTGGATTGGTTGGACCGAAAAGATAAGCTGCGCGAAACGAAAAGCTTTCCAACAAGCTTTTAAGAGAGTGGAGGTCTGATTGGGCAACCTCAATGCAGCTGAAGCTTTGCCTGACAATCCTGCCAACACCGACCATGAATTTTCACGCGGATTAAGCCTGTTTGACTCCATCATGCTGGTCGCCGGGGTCATGATTGGCTCAGGAATCTTTATCGTCTCGGCGGACATGGCCAGAAACATTGGAAGCGCGGGCTGGTTGCTTGTCGCGTGGGCAGTCGCCGGCATTTTAACAATATCCGGAGCGCTATGTTACGGCGAGTTGTCCGCAATGATGCCGCAAGCAGGGGGAATGTACGTATATCTGCGCGAAGCCTATTCTCCTCTCTGGGGATTTCTCTACGGGTGGACTCTATTCACCGTCATCCAGACTGGCACGATCGCGGCCGTCGCCGTTGCTTCGCGCGGTTTTTGGGAGTGCTGTGGCCTTCCATCTCAGAAACAAATATCTGCTTTCACCAGTGCGATTTTCCACCCATTACGCACTCTCGCTGTCCACGGCCCAGCTTTTAGCGCTTTTAGCTATCGTCTTCTCACCTTCGCCAATACCCGAGGTTTGCGCTACGGAAAAATCGTTCAAAACGTATTTACGGTATCGAAGATGGGGGCTCTCGCCGGTCTGATATTGTTGGGGCTTTTTATCGGACGGAACGCTACTGCCTTGCATTTGAATTTCAGCAATCCATGGCACGCCACCGGAGTTGATCCAGTCTCGGCGGGACTTGACGCGACTACGTTGTTTGGCCTGTTCGTTGCAATCTGCCTGAGCCAGACGGGATCATTATTTTCCGCTGATTCCTGGCACAACATCGCGTTTGCCGCGGGCGAGGTCAAAAGGCCCGAGCGAAACAGACTCTCGCCATGGTCATCGGAACCATTGTCGTGATCGCGCTCTATCTGCTCGCTAACGCGGCTTACCTGGTCACTCTACCGCTGCAAGCGATTCAACATGCGCCTGCTGATCGAAGTCGGCACGGCGACGCTTCAGGCCATATTCCCAAAGCTTGGCGGACCTTTAATGGCCGCAGCAATTATGGTTTCGACCTTTGGAACCATCAACGCACTCATCCTGACCGGCGCTCGGGCCTACTATGCGATGGCCCGGCAAGGATTATTTTTCGCTTTCGGCAATAAGTTAAACCGGGCAAAGGTACCAGCGGCGTCTTTGTGGGTTCAGGCTCTGTGGGCAATGCTGTTGGTCTTGCCTCGCACCTACAACCCCACCACTGGCGCATGGGGAAACTTGTACAGCAACTTGCTGGACTACGTGATTTCTGCCGCCTTGATTTTTTACGTGCTGACCGTTGCGGCTGTTTTCCGGCTCCGCATTACGCGGCCCCAGGCTCCCCGGCCTTATCGTACCTTTGGATATCCATTCATTCCCGCGATCTATATCCTGGGAGCCAGCACGATTCTCGTGGTTCTATTTGTTTACCGTCCTCGTCGGCAACAATAGCCTTGGCGGCAGCACTCAGGTAGTCACAGACGTGGTAGAAGTCGAGCAAGTAGCCGCCGCGCAGCGCCGAACTGGCCTTCCACTTGATCGGCAATCCATGGGGCACCGTCGCCGACGGCGTGGATACGTGTGCCCTTGCCGAATCCGTGGGACTTCGCGCAACGCAACAGTTGCAGTCCCGCCTCGTTGACGTCG
>CAVPCG010000033.1:0-176609 GCA_963702325.1 uncultured Acidobacteriaceae bacterium
AGATCGTACTCATACGAATTTGCCGATCACTGCGCGGGCAAGCAACGCTAGTTGTCGCGCTTTGGAAATTGCCGGACGCCTTCCGAGCACACAATATTTCTGAGACTGAATAGCGTCTGAGACTGCCTCGCCACCACGAGTAAACAGTTCGAGATCAATAGCGAGTTCGCGATTCACCATGCCGATGAGCGGATACCCACGCCGAAACCAATCTCTTGTGCGTTCGACTTCGAAACGCATCATTTCGCAGAACGCTTCGCTGTTATGGCGATCGCGGATGTCAGCTTCCACTACCCCAAACCGGCTAAGGTCTTCGAGCGGAAGATAGATTCTGCCCTTGACATAATCCCTGCTCACGTCCTGCCAGAAGTTGGCCAGCTGCAACGCGGTGCATGTGTAGTCGGAGAGCGATTGCCGTTCTGCATCACGATAGCCACAGAGATACAGCACGAGGTGACCGACCGGATTTGCGGAATACTGGCATATTCCACGACATCGTCGAATCTCGGATAGCGAGTAATTGTTTGATCCTGCCGAAACGCGTTCAACAGGTCGGCGAACGGTTTTCGCGGTATATCAAACAAGCCAATGGTTTCAGATAAAGCTACAAATACCGGATGCCTTGCCTGACCGGAGTAGCACGCGTCGAGTTCGCGTCCCCATTGATCGAGCAGTTGCAACGATAAGTTGGGATCGCCGACTTCATCGCCTAGATCATCCGAAATGCGGCAATAGGCATAGACATTATAGAAATGCTGGCGCAGACGTTTCGGCAGGAACCACGTCGCGACGGAAAAATTTTCGTAGTGCGATCGCGCCAGCCCGCGGCAATATTGCTGTGCCTCAGCCATCGAAGGCGGCCGCTCTGGAATAGCGTATTCAGCTGGAAGGGCTTGCCAGCCCAACCGCGCAGGAGGACCGGCGGCTAGCGGGGAATCGGTTGTAGCTGTGGATGACAGGGTCAACGCGTCTCCTGACGATCGAGACTCTTGATCGGGATCAATGGCCTGGAATTATGGCGGTCTTGATGTCGCCGTTGCGATTGAGCATGTGGTGGAGAACTTGCTGTAACCGCGAAAGCGGCGCTTCACCGGTAATGTAATCGTTCGATCGAATCTTTTTCTCCGCGATCAATGCAAAGGCTTTGCGAACGGTTTCAGGCGTGTGATGAAACGTGGCCTTCAAAGTGACTTCAGAATAATGGAGGCGATTCGTGTCGAGCTGCACCTTGGTTCCGCTGGCGCATCCGCCGAAAAAGTTCACTGTGCCGCCCTTTCGGACCATGTCAATCGCCCACTCCCATGCGTCGGGACGGCCCACGGCTTCAATCGCGACATCGCTGCCACGCTTCTCAGGAGACAACTCCCGCACCGCGTCAACCGGGTCTTTAACTTTTGTGATCTGAACCACTTCATGCGCGCCCATATGCTTGGCAGCCAAGACCTGCGAGTCTCGCTTGACGACGGAAATAACATTGCATCCCACAGCGTTTGCCACCTGCACAAACATCAGGCCAATCGGTCCGCCGCCAATAACCGTAACTGTGTCGCCAATTTCTACGCCTGTCTCATGCAAGCCTCGCAATACGCAGGCCAGAGGCTCAACCATTGCTGCTTCTTCAAAACTCACATGAGGAGGAATCGCCAGCATATTGATCTCGACGATTCTCTTGGGAATTCTGATGTACTCGGCATAAGCGCCGTTGTTGAACAATAAGTCTTCGCATAGGTTTGCCTGATGCTTCGAACAATAGAAACACATTTGGCAGGGAGCGGAGTTCAACGCCACCACTCGCATCCCCTTCTTGAACCCGCGAACGCCGTCGCCAACTTCCTCGATCACTCCGGCTAGCTCATGCCCAAACAGCGCAGGCGGAACGATCATGCGCGCATGATAGCCACGCTGGTACACCTTGAGATCGGTGCCACAGGTGAGCGCGACCTGGACTTTGACCAGAACCTCGCCATCCCCCACGCGCGGGATGGGAACTCTTTCAATTTTCACGTCCTCTTTACCGTAGAGGACGGCGGCGGTCATCTTTCCATTCACTTATGAATTTCCTTCGGCGTTTCTCTGCCACGAACCAGAACCCGACTGAGGCCAAGAAGTTCCGGGTTGAATCACAACTTTCATCGAACCAGGATGGGGATGAGCCGCCAATTCCAGCGCCTCCCGGCTTTGCGACAAAGGAAACCGGTGGCTGATCAATCGCTCCAAATTCATCTCCCTCCCCATCACAAAGCGCACAGAATCTTCCTGCAAATCCACAGACGCGCTGTAAGATCCCAGCAACGTCTTCTCGTCCACACACACCGCCGCAGGATCGAAGGTCGCGTCGCCCCGGGCGGTTTGGGCAAACAACAGCACTCGCCCGCCAGGTCGTACAGCGTCCAGCGCGGTCTTAATCAGTCCATTGCCACCTACGGCCAAAATGGCAGCGTCGGCCCCGCGTCCCTCCGTCATCCCTCGAACCGACTGAATGACATCCTCACGCGAAGCGTCAATAGAATTTTCCAAACCGAACTCTTTAGATATTGTAAGCCTCTGCCCATATAAATCGGAAGTGATTACCCTAGCGCCTGCACGTTGGGCCAATGCAGCCAATAAGATACCGATGGGTCCCTGCCCAATCACAAGCACTGTCTCGCCCTTGGATGGTTGCAATCGCTCAATTCCCTTGATGCACGTGTTCACTGGTTCGACGAAGGAAGCCTGCTCGAACGAAACTGCATCCGGAATGCGAACGGTGCCGCGCTCAACAATCCAATCCATGACTTGAACGTATTCGGCGAATCCTCCGCCGGAAGGCTCAAAACCCGCGGTGCATCCGACCTTTCTGTACGTCTCACATTGTGCAAAAGTCTTCCGCTGGCAATAGAAGCAGTTGCCGCAAGGGATGTGATGAAACACGACTACCCGGTCGCCGGATTTAAATTGAGTAACGCGCTCACCCGCCGCTGCAACTACGCCAGAAGTTTCGTGGCCGAAAATTCTTGGGGCCGAGTGTGAGCCGGTCGCGATCTTCTTCAAATCGGTGCCGCAAACTCCGCAAGTGTGCACTCGGATGAGTAAGTCTCCCGGCCCAATCTGAGGAACCGGGAGGGTTTCGAGACGAACATCATTCACGCCACGATAAACCGCCGCCTGCATCGTGGCAGGGATAGTCATCGCCGATTCTTCAATTGCAAAAGCTAACGCCATTATTAAACCCTGGGTTGTGTTTGGTCTCCCCTGATTGGATGCGATCTGAGGTCCGAATTGTCCAATTTTTCGAGGGTGCGATCTTCAATGCTCAACCAACTGCAAAGAGCCTTGGCCGCTTTCGTACTGTTACGCGCAAGCCGGGCTGCTTTGACCCATAACCAGGGGCGGACCGCAACAAAACCCGCGAATGCCTGCGTACGAAATTGACCGTCATCGGCTATAAAGCGCTCCGTCGGGGGCATTTCGAAATCGTTTTCGTCTGAAATGGACTTTACCGCATTGAACTGGATCCCATGAGATTGCGCTACGCGTGCGACTGCGGCAGCCTCCATATCAATTGCATTCGCGCGATAGATTTCCGCAAACTTTGATTTCCCGGCGCTTCCAGCGACGGATGGCGCGGTTAGAAGAATTCCTGTTCCCGCGCCGGTTTCGACCCTGCTCCCATCCCTCGCGTCAATTACGCAACCCGGTATGAAGATGTTCCCCACCTTCAACTTCGAATCGAGCGCTCCGGCGAATCCAACCGACTGTATAAACTCAGGATGATAAAGCTCAATAATTGCTTCTGTTGCTCTTCGCGCAGCATCTGCCCCAATTCCTCCGCACACCAGGACCGTGTTGTTGCTCTCGAAAAACCTGAACTCACGTCCGTCATAATGCCGGTTGACGCCACGCCAACCCTTCACAAGCGGTCGGACCTCGCGTTCGAGAGCAGCGATGATCGCAAGTTTGCATGAGCCTGGCAATTTCGTCCCCACCGAGTTGCGCTCGGCCTCGACGGGCGAGGACTCCCGTCGCTACATCAACCAGAAACGTATCCATTGCTCCGGAACCAGTCCACGGCACGGCCCAAGGCATTATCTACCGCTGGCGGATTCCATCCAAGTTCGCGTTCGGCCTTCGCTGATGAAACAAACATCTTCTTGCGACCCATCCGTACTGCGTCAATAGTGGCTCGCGGCTCACGCCCACGGATGCGTCCCGTGAATATTTCATCTACCACGCCGGTTGCCAGCGCCATGAAGTACGGAACTTTAATTGTAGGAGACGGCAGTCCGGTTATAACCGCCAGTTTATCCAGTATTTGTTTCAGTGTTAGATTTTCGCCGCCTAAGATATAAAGCTCGCCGCTACGGCCCTTTTCCAGAGCCGCAATGTGGCCACGAGCACATTCGGTCGCGTCCACCAAGTTCAATCCCGTATCCACGTAGGCGGGAAACTTCTTCTTTAGAAAATCCAAAATAATTCTACCGGTAGGAGTCGGTTTTATATCTCGTTCTCCGACCGGCGTACTAGGATTCACGATCACCACATCCAGCCCGTTTTGCGCCTCGGAGATCGCGATTTGCTCCGCCATATATTTTGATCGTTTGTAATGCCCAATCATATTCTCGAGCGACACTGGGGAATTTTCATCTGCGGAACTCCCGTCAGCAGTAAATCCCATCGTTGCTACACTTGACGTATAAACCACGCGCCGCACCCGGTTTTTGCGCGCGGCACTCAGAATCGTTTTGGTGCCTTCGACATTCGAACGATACATCTGGTCTGAATCGGGGGCCCAAAGCCGATAGTCCGCGGCAACGTGGAAAACAACGTCGCATCCCGACATAGCTTTTTCAATGGAACCGGAATCGCGAAGATCTCCCGTAACGCGGTCAGCGTTAAGGCCTTCAACATTTCTCAGATCGCTGCTGGGCCGCACCAGAAGCCGCAAGTCGGCACCCTGTTCCAGCACGACGCGGGCAACGTGGCTGCCGAGAAAACCGGTCGCACCAGTGACGAAGGCTATCATTCCTGCGTAAGGGAAGCCCGATTAACTCTCCCAAGTAAGTAAACCACAGAGTAACGGGGGAGAAGCCTAAGTCGGATCATTGGGATGCGTAAGTTTTCTCTTGTGATGCTACAATGTATCACATGGCCAAGGCATCAGTACGCGATCTCAGATACCGCTTTCCCGAAGTAGAGGAGCTACTGCGCCAGGGACAAGAAATACAGATTACCAAGCGGAACCGCGTAATCGCGCGGCTTGTACCCGAGCGCGCAGAAGAAACCATTGAAGTTCCAGATTTCATGGCGCGTTTAAAACAAATTTATAAAAAACCTCTGAAAGTTAGTGGCGCGGAACTGATTGCGAAAGACCGGGAGAATCGCTTCTGAGCACATATGCGGATACCAGCTTTCTGGTTTCGCTTTACGTGTGGGATAGCAACTCGGCACGAGCTGCCGCAACTTTTGCCCGGTTGTCCCTTCCCCTACTGTTGACGCCGCTGCTTGAAACGGAAATCGCGAATGCATTCCACTTGCGAATCTTCCGAAAAGAATCCGAAGAAATCGAAATAAAGACTTCGTTGGAACTCTTTGCGAAAGATGTTCGCGCCGGGGTCTTTGAACTAAAGTCGTTTACAAACGAAGTTTTTCGCCTTGCATTGCAAATTTCGGGCCGGAGCACGCCAACGTTCGGTACCCGCACGCTCGATCTTCTTCACGTAGCCTCCGCGGTTATCCTACAAACCGAGAACTTTTATACCTTCGACAGAAAGCAGGGGGAGCTAGCGCGGTCAGAGGGCTTGGTGGTACAAGGAAGTTGGTGAATGTAATTGCGATATTTCGCGAATTGCGCCGATTCTCAAATAATCCCGCCGCACCAGCTGTGGAACTTATTCACTTCACGATGTTAACTGGAAGCCGCAAGTGGTCGTCCAAGTTAAACGGAACTAGCTGATAGACTTGGTTTCGTGCACTGCTTTGCAAGCTCGTGCTCTTTCGCCTGGTTCTGCATGGAGCCGAAAACTGCCACATGACCTTCATCAATACTCTTCTGTGCGTCGCGCACCTCAAGTTCGACAGGGAAGCGCATCGTCAACCCTGTAGCGGGCTCATGGAAAATTCCGGGCTGCTCTGCCTGCGCTGCGGCGGATCCACTGCATGCGGCGAAAAGACAAAGCATCTTCACGAAACTTCGGGACATGTGCGTATGCCTTTAGGCGATCTTCTCCACCATCACTTTGTTGTAAGTAGTCAGCGCAATCAATGGGAAGTACTGGCGGTACATGTCGTATTTCAAATAGAAGACTTGTGGAAATCCGGTTCCGGTGTGGTAGACCTCGTCCCACGAGCCGTCTTTTTTCTGGGTGCGCAGTAGGTACGCGACGCCGCGAGCCACACAATCGCTGCGAGTATCGTTGGCTGCAAGCAATCCCATGATTGCCCAGGCGGTTTGCGATGCAGTACTTGGTCCTACACCTCTTGTGTTCGGATCATCGTACGAACCACAGGACTCTCCCCAGCCGCCATCGGGATTCTGTATCATTCTTAGCCACTCGGCTGCCTGCTGAACATGAGGCTCGTGGTAGTCCACCCCTATCGCTTGCAGACCTCGCAGGACGAGCATCGTCCCGTAAATATAGTTGACGCCCCAACGGCCAAACCAGGAACCATCAGGCTCCTGCTCGTCGCGAACGAATTTCAGAGCCTTTTTTACTGCGGGATGACTCTGATCGTATCCGTAGGCAGCGAGCATCTCTAGAATGCGTCCCGTAATGTCAACCGTGGCGGGATCGAGCATTGCGTTGTGATCGGCAAAGGGAATGTGCTGAAAAACCATGCGATCGTTATCTTTATCAAATGATGCCCAGCCGCCGTTGCGGCATTGCATGGAAAAAACCCAGTCAATGGCTCGCTGCACCGATTCGCGCTGATAGCGCCCATTGGGATGCTCGGTTTGCGCGAGGCCGAGGCACACCATTGCCGTGTCATCTACGTCGGGATAAAACTCATTGTTGAATTCGAAATACCAGCCACCGGGTTGACCCTCGCCATTTTTTACTTTCCAATCGCCAACCGTTCGAACCTGCTTTTGCAGAATCCAGTCTGCGCTCTTCACCATGCGCGGATCATCCGCTGGAACGCCGCTTTCGCCGAGGGCAAATAGCGCATACGCCGTATCCCATACCGGCGGCTTGCATGGTTGCATGCGGAAAGTATCGTCCTCCTCGATTCCCAATTTCTCGAATTCATCGAGAGCGCGGATCACCTGCGGATCGTCGAGCGAATATCCCAGGCAACGCAGCGCGATGGTCGAATTCATAATCGAGGGATAAATCGCGCCCAGGCCGTCGCTCATTTCAAAGCGCTCTAATATCCACTTCTCCGCCTTCTTCAAGGCCATCGAACGCAACGGACGAATATGCACTCGTTCGAACCAGTGCGTGAGGCGGTCAAGGCCCAGGAAGAAATTCCGCCATGAGACTAATTTCTTGTCCCACGGCAGATGCATGCGTGACTTATCCCGCCCGCCCACGAACAATTCTTCCACACCCATTTCGTCGGGGATTTTCTTGAATGGTTTTTTCGCGTACGCAATCGAGAGCGGAACCAAAATCGCCCGCGACCACGAAGAAATCTCGTAAATATTGAACCAAAACCAATTGGGAAACAGCACAATCTCTGGCGGAATTGCAGGGACCGCGTCGTAGTCGTACTGCCCAAAGAAGCAGAGAGAGATTTTCGTGAAAGTGTTGACCTTGGTGACGCCGCCCAGCTCAAGAATCTTTTTGCGGGCGTGGGTTAGCGCGGGGTGATCGGCCAGATATCCGGCAAGCTTTAGACCGAAGTATGCTTTCACCGAAACGGCGAGATTCGATGGACCGCCGGGATAAATACTCCAGCCGCCATCTTCATTTTGGTTTTGAAGAATATGGTTGGCGGCTTTTTGAAAACGTTCGTGGTTTGCAGAACCAAGCAGCGCGTGCAGGAGAATGTAATCCCCCTGTAGTGAAGCATCGCCTACAAGTTCGCCGCACCAATACCCTTCTTCGTGTTGCTGCGAAAAGAGGCATTGTCGCGCGCGATCAATCGCCGCAGCGACACGACTGCCTATATCCGCAATCTTTCCAAAGTGTAGTTGAAGGCCAGCCTTTGCCGACGGAGACGAGGAGGAGGTCTCTTCCATATTGAAATTTTAACTAGCCGCAACACCAGCGGGCGCACTCGCGATTGCCTCCACAATCTCAGGAGGCAATCCGAAGCGCACATTTTCAGGCATTACTTCCACTTCTTGCACGTTATCGAAGCCCTTGGTACCCAGAAATTTTGTGACTTCTTCCACCAGGCATTCCGGCGCTGATGCCCCGGCAGTCAACGCGATGGTCTTTACGCCCTCGAGCCATTCCGGCTGAATGTCGCGATAACTATCAATGAGATGCGATCCCGTGCCCAAATTGCGGGCGACTTCCACCAGGCGGTTGGAATTCGAGCTGTTGTCGGATCCCACGACCAGCAAAAGCTCGGCGTCGGAAGCCACATGCTTTACGGCAACTTGCCGATTTTCGGTGGCGTAGCAGATATCCTGTGCAGCGGGCGCTTTAATGTTCGGAAAGCGCAGCTTCAGGGCGGCAATAATGTCCTTTGTCTCGTCGAGGCTCAAAGTAGTCTGAGTGAGATAAGCGACGCGATCAGGATTTGGCACGATCACCGCAGCCGCTTCTTCCGGCGATCCCACTACCTGTGTTACGACTGGCGCTTCGCCGAGAGTTCCAATCACTTCATCGTGGTCTCGATGACCGATCAGCACCAGCGAATAGCCTTCCTTCGCAAACTTCACTGCTTCCACGTGGACCTTGGTGACCAGAGGACAGGTCGCATCAATGACACGCAACCCGCGCTGCTTGCTGGCTTCGCGTACTTCGGGCGACACTCCATGCGCGCTGTAGATGACCCGCTCGCCATTGGGAACTTCTTCGACGCTGTCAACGAAAATTGCGCCCTTGCCTTGCAACTCTTCCACAACAAAGCGGTTGTGGACGATTTCTTTGCGAACGTAGATCGGAGGGCCAAAAGCCTCGAGGGCGATGCGGACGATATCAATGGCTCGGACCACGCCAGCGCAGAAGCCGCGGGGTTTTAATAAAAGCAGAGTTTTTCCCGTTTCAGACACGTAGGTTTCCTGTTTCAAGAATACACTTTCTCCATCATGAAGTTTCCTTGAAACCTATCTGAAAGTATCCCTTTGGTCAACGTAAGCCAAAGAATCGCATGGGATTAGCAGCGATTGGGGAATATTGGGAGGTGAATGGGGAGAGCTACCATAACCGTGTCACCCCGTAGCCCTCGAAGATTTTCTCATTGCTCACAAGAATCATATCTTCTTCCAGCGCCTGTGCGATCAATATCCGGTCAAAAGGATCTCGGTGCAGACGGGGGAGTAAGCCTGCGCGAATGGCGTGCCTCACGGTAATGGGTAACGGAATGAACCGGGTTTGCTCCAAATACGCAGAAAAATTCTGTACGATTTCGGACGCAATTGCCAACTTTCCTAGTTGAACTTTGGTGGCGATTTCCCACGCGGTTGCAGCGCTTACCTCGACATTGTTTGATTTATGTGCGATCTCGTCTCTTACGGAGTCGGCCATCGCATCGTTTCCAGTGAGCCACCACAACAGTGCGTGGGTGTCCAGAAGCAGGCGTGACACTACTCCCAACGATCCAATTCTTCGGGAGGTAGAGGCTCAAAAAACTCGGGGCCGATATGTATTTTCCCCTTTAGCATCCCGGGCTTTCGATTTCCCCGAGCATCCTCGATGGCCACGAGACGTACGACGGGCTTTGACCCGCGCGCGATGACCACATCCTCTCCGCGGCAAGCTTTTTCGATCAGACGAGAGAGTTGCGATTTTGCTTTGTGAATGGTTATCGTTTCCATGTTAGCTAACTTATATTAGCTAATATGTGAGACTTACGCAAACTCAAAATCCTGCGGCTCAATTGGCCGCAGATTCGAAAGCTCTCGCCTGCGCTTTTTGAGCCCTTAGGTAACCGTCACCTTGGCTGGGACGGCTCCTTCTCGCAATATCGCTTCCCCTGCGCTAAGCATTCGTCTTCAGCATCTGCTCGGCATGCTTGCGGGAAGTTTCGGTCAACTTCGCGCCACTTAACATCCGGGCAATTTCTTCGGTGCGCTCGCGGCCGGTGATCAGGCGCACGGAGGTTCGGCTGCGCCCATCAGAATCTTTCTTTTCGATCAAGTAGTGATGGTCGGCAAAGGTGGCAATCTGCGGCAGATGGGTTACACAGAGCACCTGATTGGACCTGGCCAGGCTCTTCAGCTTTTTCCCGACTGCGTCCGCCGCGCTCCCGCCGATCCCTGTATCAATTTCATCGAAAACCAGAGTCCGCTGAGCGCCGGCCTTTTTTTTATTCCCGGCTAACCCGGCCGAACCCGACTCTACGCTGGATTTCAAGGCGAGCATGCAGCGTGACAATTCGCCTCCAGACGCCACGTGCTCCAATCGCCGCATGGGTTCGCCGGGATTGGTGGAAATCATATAAATCACAGCGTCGAAACCCGACGCCGTCCAGTTCCCTTCTTCCTCGGTTCCATTGACCTCAACATGAAATCGTGCCTTCATGGCCAAATCATTGATTTCAGATTCGACCAATTTTTCCAGTTTTCGCGCAGCCTCGCGACGTTTTTTTGAAAGTCTGGTCGCCTCGGTGAGATATTCTTGCGCCGACGCGCTCAGCTCGCCGTGAAGTTGGCGCAAGACTTCGTCCTTATTTTCCATCTCAGAAAGTTTGCGCGATACCTCCTCTCCATATTTCATAACGTCTTCCAACGTGGCGCCGTACTTGCGTTTTAGACGATCCATTGCGGCCAAACGGTCTTCGACTTCGGCAAGGTGCTCAGGCGACGCATGGATTCCCCCGGCATAATCCCGCAGAGTTGCACCCACGTCTTCCACGCTGATGCGCGCTGTCTCCAGTGCAGCAAGGGCCTCTTGAAACTTGGGTTCGTAGCGGGCCAACTCGTCCAGATGTTTTTGTGCCGCGCGCAGCGACCATGAGGTCGAAGCGCCGCCCTCATACAGCAGGTCAAACGCATTTATCGCCGCGCTGTAAATCTTTTCGGCATTGGCAAGCACGCGTTTTTCGGCGGCGAGACGTTCATCCTCGCCGGGCTGCAATTTGGCCTCTTCGATCTCACGCTTCTGAAAACTCCACAAGTCGAGCAGACGCAGACGGTCCTGCTCGTCCTGTTCGAGGTCTTTGATACGTTGGGCGACATTTTTCCAGCGAGCAAAGGATTCCCCGACTTTCGTGATCTGGATTCCCGCAAATTCATCGAGCAGGCCAAGTCTGGCCTCGCCATCAAAGGACGAAATAGACTCGTTCTGCGCATGAATATTGGCAAGGTAGGGGGCCAGTTGACGAAGGACGGATACGGTGGCAGGTTGATTGTTGACGAATACTCGACCCTTGCCACCGATGGCAATTTCGCGACGCAAGATCAGAGAAGATTCGTCATCTTTGTCAATGCCGTTAGTCTCCAGTATTTTGGAAGCGTGTTTTTCTGATTGGCCTTCGAGTTCAAAGACGGCGGTGAGAACGGCTCGCTCGGTGCCCGATCGAATCACATCGGAGGAAGCTTTGTCTCCCAGCAACAGAGCGAGCGCGTCAATAAGGATGGATTTACCGGCTCCAGTTTCACCGGTCAAGAGATTGAGTCCGGAGCCAAACTCAACCGCGAGACTATCTACAACTGCGTAGTTTTCAAGCCGAAGCTCGAGCAGCATCGCCGCCTCGAAAAAATGAAACAGAGTGTTTCGCGCAAGAATAGCAGATAAGAATGGGCGCCCGTCGAAGCTTCGCTCAGGAAAAGGGACAAGAAAAAACCCCGCCCAAGGGAAGCCTGGACGGGGCACATTTTAGAGTGGGGATGCCTACCGATTAACTCGCTTTACGCACTTCGTCGCGCTCGCGGTCGGAAGCTGTTCCCGGCGAGGAATCCGCCCGGCAAGTTTTACACTGGCTGGTAAGATCCCGACGGCGCTGCCGCAGGCGATCTTCGAAGTTTGACCAACGGCCACCAATGCCGACAGCCGAGTTATTGATCACGACCTCATCTGCCCCCGCGGGAATAATTCGTTCCGTGGTGAGACTGGCATTTTCCTCAGGGCTGATTTGACTACCGATCGAGCCGGGTTCAGGAGGCATCTCCGCAGCCGTGGGCGTCACATTGTGGTCGCTTCCCTCTTTGTGCTGGACGGCTCCGCCTACCCACGAGTCCTGGTAGCGGCTCTCGTAGTCGCGCCACTTCCCCTCCGACTCGACGGTTGAGTCGTCATAGGGTGGAAATTTTTGTATCTGATCCTTGGTTAAGTTAATTTCAAAGTCATCTTTGTGTGCCGCGGAAGACCGAAGTTGTTGAGGGGGTATGATGAATTTCTTGCTGGAGAGCCATCCTCCCGTATCAATGATTACGTAGTGAATGTTTCCCGACGCGTGATCGAAAATTACGTCGTCAATCTTTCCCAATTTCTTATCCCCCGCTCCGTAAACAGTCGCGCCCCGAATGTCGTCGGCGTTCTCTGTTTGCGAATCAAGAAGACTGTTGTCACGTAAGGTGCCATAGTGCGCCATAGTGCCTCCTTCAGGGTGAGTTTTGTACGCCGACGAGTGGCGAAAATCGTTTCACTTCTGACATGCTTATGATGCCAGCTTCGTTCGAGGCGGGCGTATGGGCTTTGCGTTTTTGCGGAGTGTTAATGAACCGGATGCGCAGCAAAAGTTGCGATTCATACTGGTCTATAATCAAAAGTTACTAATCTACTAAGGCATTTTCCCAAACCTAATGTATTTTTCCCCATTCTTTGCGGTAGTGGCCAGCGGCGAAATATCAGATCTCGTGGGCGAGACCGGACCAGTCGCCAAAGTTGTTTTAGTCATCCTGCTCGGGTTTAGTCTGGTTTCCTGGGCAATTATCCTTTCCAAATGGAGCCTGCTCCGAAGAGCGAAGGTCCAGAGCGGAAGATTTGTTCGCGCCTTCCGCAAAGCTCAGCGCTTGCAGGATGTCGGCGCCGTCGCCGAACAATTTCGTCCCAGCCCCTTGGTGGGAGTTTTCGAGAGTGGATTCGAGGAATATCGTCGCCAGGGCGGTGTTGTAGGGAATCCCATCGCGGTTCAGCGGGCGATGCAGATTGCGACCTCTGAAGAGATGACTCGCTTTGAGCGTAACCTTCCGTGGCTTGCTATCACCGCCGCGGTCACGCCTTTCATTGGGCTGTTTGGAACCGTTTGGGGCATCATTGACGCCTTCCATGGACTTGGCACCGCGGGCGCGGCGACGTTGCGAGCGGTTGCGCCCGGAATTTCAGAAGCTTTAATCACGACCGCTGCCGGACTCGCGGCCGCCATTCCAGCCGTCATTGCCTACAATTTAATTGGCGGTTCGATTCGCGAATTCGCATCCCGGGGCGACGATTTTGCGCTGGAGATGCTGAATGCCGTCGAGCGTCAGCCAGTGCCCGCATCCTATCGAGGCGTTGAAACCACTGAGGTCCGCCGCTGATGGCATTCACCGCAGCCAACGGAAGGACGCAGATCGCGCTCGCCGACATCAACATCACTCCCTTGGTAGACGTAGTGCTGGTGCTGCTGATTATTTTTATGGTGACCGCTCCCGTGTTGCAGTCCGGAATCGAAGTCAGCGTTCCTAAAACCAGGACCGTTAAGGAAATCACGGAAGAGCGGCTTGTAATCAGCATTAATAAGGAACAGCGGGTTTTCCTAGGGAATGATCCCATCAATATCAATGAGATTGGAAGCAAGCTTCGCCAGAAGATTCGTGATCCGCAACATCAGTCTATTTTCGTCCGCGCCGATGAGGATGTCCCGTTCGGAGCCTTCGCCACTGTCATGGACGCCGTGAAACAATCCGGCATCACCAACGTCAGCATTGTCACCCAACCCCTCCAAGCCAATGGCAGCCAACGCTGAAATATTTTTCGAACACGATAGTTGGGGCCGCAACTTGGGGTGGTCAGCGGTACTGCACGCGGCATTTGCGGGCGTTGTGCTGTTGTACGCGGTGATTGGTCCGGGAAGAGGCGGCGGCAGTTGGGGCGCCGGAGGCGGCGGTGATGCCATAGGGGTGACCCTTGTGACCACGGTTCCGCTTCCCGCTAACCCGCAGCAAACCCAGAATGTTCTTGCCAATGAATCCAAGGGCCTGGCGAAGTCGCAACCGAAGCCTGAGGAAAAGGCTCCGGAAGCGATCCCGATTCCCGACAGGGAGTCCAAGAAACCGAAGCCAAAACCAATTACTACTGAGACTCACCAGAAGCCGCAGCCCGCACCTCTGCAACAGGCCGAAAACCAGGTACCCTTCGGCGAAGGCGGTCCAGTACAGGGTCCCTATGGCATGTTCAATGCAGGAGGAGCGAAGGGTGGCTTTGGATTCACCGGCGGCGGAGGGGATTTTGGAACACGTTTTGCCTGGTACGTGCGCGTGGTGCAGCAAAAGGTCTCGCAGAATTGGCTGAAGTATGAAGTGGACCCGCGCATTGGACAGGCCCAGAGGGTCTACGTAACTTTCGACATTACGCGGGATGGGCAGCCCGCCAACGTGCGGATTGAGCAATCAAGCGGCGTGCCTTCTTTGGACCAGTCCGCAATCCGCGCCTTGCAGCGTATTGATACTTTTGGTCCGCTGCCAAACGATTATTCGGCAAATAAGGTTTCAGTCGAGTTCTGGTTCGACTACAAAAGATAGAGTGGGGTATTGTCGTTCCCGCTATCGGATTTGAGTAATAATTATCGGATGTGCGCGCCTCTCGCATAACATTCATGGAGTGATTTTATCTTGAACTATATTTTATGTCGTAATACGATATATCGCGGTAAATTCAACCTTTTCATGCAGGTAGCGCAGCGGCTTAATTCCGGCAGATGTTCCTGCTTCCTCCGTCTTGCATTGACTTTGCTTTTGGTAATGAGCCTTCCAATCCCGTTGTTATGGGCGCAGGATTGGATCAAAACTGGCACAGGCTTGGGTGTCGAGAAAGTCCGGCTGGCGGCGTCCGATTTTAAGGCATCCACTGCGGACGCGAAAAATGCCGATTTGCTCAAGACGTTTAATGACACACTTTGGAATGATCTGGACAATGCCGGCATCTTCGATATGGTCTCGAAGAGCTTCTATCCTCTGGGCGCGGTTGGCGCGCCTGCGGACGTTAAGTTTGAAAGCTGGAGCTCTCCTCCCCCGAACGCTTCGATGCTGGCTTTTGGGAACCTTGGAGTTTCCGGCAACAGCCTCACGGTGCAGGGGTGGCTATACGACGTAAAGAACATTACCTCGCCTCAGGTTTTGGGCAAGCAATATCAAGACGTGCCCACGGTGAATGCCGCACGGATGATTGCCCACAAATTTGCCGACGAAATTATCTTCCGTTTGGGTGGCGCTGTGCCCGGCATTGCAGAAACCCAAATTTATTTCGTGAGCAGCCGCAGTGGGCACAAAGAAATATGGGCGATGGATTATGACGGGGAAAATCAACACCAGATCACGCATCAGGGTTCGATTTCGCTTTCTCCGCGTATTTCGCCGGACGGTTCGCGGCTCGCTTTCAGTTCCATGACGAAATCGGGTTGGGAAATTTTGATGTACTCGATGGAATTGAACCGCACGGTTTCATTTCCGCGATTTGGAGGGACCAATCTTTCTCCCGCATGGTCGCCGGACGGTGCTAAGCTGGCCTTCTCCTCTTCGCGTGCCGGACACTCCGAAATCTATACTGTGGATTCGTCGGGTGGGAATCTGAAACGCTTGACCACTTCGCACGGGCCCGACGTTTCTCCAGTGTGGAACCGGAAAACTGGAGCGCAAATTTCATGGGTTAGCGGGCGCAGTGGCCTCCCCGAGGTCTATACCATGGAGGCCGACGGAACCAACGTGCAGCGGCTCACCGACCAGGGTTACGCGGTGTCTCCGTCATGGTCACCGAATGGACAGCTCCTAGTATTCGCGTGGATGCGTCACTATGGCCCAGGCGCGCCCGGAGCTCAAGACCTCTATATTATGGATGTAACCACGAAACAGTGGGTGCAGCTGACGCACGACGGTGGACGCAACGATTTTCCTTCGTGGGCTCCCGATGGCCGCCACATTGTTTTTCAATCGAGCCGATCGGGTAGCGAAGAAATTTGGAGCATGCTGGCAGACGGTACGGGCCAGAAGCGCCTAACGTTTTCGGGACGAAATACTCAACCGAACTGGAGTTGGAAGTAGGATCATTGAGCAATTGAGCAATTTTGTAATTGGGCAATTGAAAGTCAGTCGCAATTGGGCAATTGAGAAATTTTGCAATTGGGCAACTGATTTTAAATTGCGCACTTACCCAATTACGAAATTACTCAATTCAATCATTCAATTACAAAATGCTTTATCTGGGGAGGAAAACGTGAAGCAACGAAGAACGAAGTGGTCCATTCTTATATTGGTTCTAGGCGCGATTATGTTGCTGGGCGCCTGCCACAAGAAACAACCGCCGCCACCACCGCCACCACCGCCGCCGCCAGCCTCGCCAACGGCGTCACTCACCGCTAATCCCGAAACCGTAGACCCGGGACAATCCACCACACTGACATGGCAAACAACCAACGCCACTGACGTTAGCATTGGCGGAATTGGCGCCGTGCAGCCCAATGGTTCACAACAGGTAACGCCCTCCGAGTCAAAGACGTATACCTTAACCGCGAAAGGTTCGGGTGGAACTCAAGAGGCGACAGCCCGCGTAACCGTAAACGCACCTCCGCCGGCTCCCACGCCTGCGCCCACGTCAAACGCTACCGAGGAGGAATTGTTCTCGCAGAACATAAAGGACATTTACTTCGCGTATGACAAATCCGACATCGGTTCGGATCAGCAATCGTCAATTCAGGAAGATGTAAGTTTCCTGAAGCAGCATCCCGATGTTCACTTCACGATTGAGGGCCATTGCGACGAGCGCGGCTCAACCGAATATAATCTGGCTCTTGGTGATAGCCGTGCTGGAGCAGTAAAGAGTGCTCTCGTTTCGGCTGGGATCAGCGGAGACAGCATAAAGACGGTTAGCTACGGAAAGGAAAAGCCTTTCTGCACCGAATCCAACGAGCAGTGCTGGCAGCAAAACCGGCGCGGTCATTTCGTTTATCAGAGATAATTAAGTCATCCGGGGTCATCCTGATCAATTTTGGAAACTCAGAATGACCCCGGCGATTATTTCGACCGACCTAAACCCGCGGCTACGGCAGTGATGGAAACGACTATGAAATTCCAACGGACCCTCATCTATTTCACTATTATCGTTCTCTTTCTTGCAACTCCACTTGTCACTCCCGCATGGGGGGTAAATCGCGACATCATCGAACTCCAGGATCAGGTAACGGCGTTGCAGACGCAGATGACCCACATGCAACAGTCATTCGATGAACGCATGGGAGTCATGAAGAACCTGATGGACCAGAACACTGACAGCATGAATAAAGTCACGGCTGCCATCACGAGCCTTCAAACTACGCTCGAAAAGCAACAGAGCGATTCGGGCAACCACGTAGAACAACTCTCCTCGCAAATCCAGGCATTGAACGACAGCCTGGACGAGTTGAAAGCACGCCTCGCAAAAGTCAGCAAACAGTTGGAGGACATGCAGGCAGCGCAGCAAAATCTGAACGCGCAGCCCGCTCAAACCAATCCGGCGGCAGCGCCTCCTCAGTCGCAAGCGCCGCCTCCCGACGTTCTCTATAACAACGCGCTGCGTGATTACAACGGCGGAAACAATGATCTCGCAATGCAGGAATTCTCTGACTACGTAAAGTACTATCCAAATACAGACTTGGCGGGGAATTGTTATTTCTATCTGGCTGAAATCGCCTACCGCAAGGGAGACTATCAGTCCGCTGCGAAAGACTACGATCAGGTTCTCCAGAACTTCCCAAGCGGTAACAAGGCGGCGTCAGCGGAATTGAAAAAAGGATTTGCATTGATTGAACTTGGGCAGAGGGATGACGGTGTAGCCGCGCTTCGGCATGTCATCGCTCGTTATCCGAGAAGTAACGAGGCACTTCAAGCGCGCGACCGGTTGCGAAAGCTGGGAGTTGCCACGGCGGGGCCAGCCGGTCGCAGAGCGGGATAGGCAAGAGTTTACGATCTGCCATTTCTCGCTCGAAGCAATCGTAAAAGATGACCAAGCGGAGGCCGCTTTTGTGGGAAATGACTTGGGATTTGGGAGAGCCCTAGCGAAAAATCGCTGATTCCATTGACAATCTACTTCCGGCTACGCTATCTTTAAGTCTTTGGAAGTCCTGTGGTTGCCCGCATGTGGCCTGCGCCTTTCGGCGCTTCCAGGGTGCTCAGCGGTCTTCTTTAATATTTCTGGGCTTTTTAATTTCTGGGAGATCTTGAATGTCAACCTATTTCCCCAAGGCGGGGGAAATCGTTCGCAAATGGTACGTCGTGGATGCCTCGGGGCAGACGCTTGGTCGTCTCGCCTCGCGCGTTGCGATGATCCTGATGGGCAAAGAAAACCCGCAATATACTCCGTTCATTGACGCCGGAGATCACGTAGTTGTCATCAATGCTGACAAGATAAAAACGACCGGCATGAAAGCGGAACAGAAAAGCTACAAGCATTACACCGGTTACCCTGGCGGCTTGCGTTCGGAAGATTATCGTGAACGATTGGCCCGCAAACCAGAGCTGATCATCGAGCAGGCGGTTCTGCGTATGCTGCCCAAGACCAAAATGGGGAAGCAGATGATCACCAAACTAAATGTGTATCGCGGGGACAAGCATCCTCATCAGGCGCAGAAGCCCCGAGATTTGGCGCTGGAAGTTCGCGCGTAGTTTTTGAATTTAGATAGAAAGGTAAGCGACGCTCTTCTCTTTGGATTCAAGCCAAGAGCTAAGAGCCAAAAGCTAAAAGCCGAATGGCAGAGCTAGTTCAATATTACGAAACGGGTCGCCGCAAGTCGGCGATAGCGCGAGTTTATCTTCGACCGGGCAGCGGCGAGATCAAGATCAACGGGCGAGCGTTTGAAGAATATTTCGTTACTCCTTCGCAGCAGGCTGCTGCGAAGCAGCCGCTGGTCTCGACGGAGATGGCGAACACTTTTAATGTCGTTGCCAGGGTCACGGGCGGTGGCGTGAATGGCCAAGCCGACGCCATTAAGTTGGGTATTGCGCGCGCGTTAATGGTATTCAACATTGAGTTGCGAAAGAAGTTGAAGACCGAGGGATTGGTCAGCCGCGACTCGCGTTCGAAAGAGCGCAAGAAGTACGGACAAAAGGGCGCCAGAAAGCGCTTCCAATACAGCAAGCGGTAAATGATGCTTTAGCTGACGGCTGAAAGCTGTTTAAAATTCTTCCCGTGCTCGCGTGCGGGGCGGGAATGGCAATCGGGAGCGAACGCAGTTCCTGATGCAGACTCAACGAGGAGGTTAATTGGCTAATATCACCATGAAGGAGTTGCTCGAAGCGGGAGTTCACTTCGGGCATCAGACCAAGCGTTGGAATCCCAGGATGAAGGAATACATCTTCGGAGAGCGCAACGGGATTTACATTATTGACCTGCAAAAAACTTTGAAGATGTTCAAAGAGGCATCGAAGTTTGTGCAGGACCTGGCAATGCAGGGAAAGATTGTGCTGTTCGTGGGCACCAAGCGCCAGGCCCAGGACGCCATCGCCGAAGAAGCAACGCGTTGTGGCGGTTTCTACGTGAACCAGCGCTGGCTCGGCGGACTGCTCACCAATTGGGTTACGGTGCAGAAGTCTGTGAAGCGGCTCAAAGAGCTGGACGAAATGGCGACCGATGGCCGCTACGAATTGCTTCCCAAGAAGGAAGTCATCAAACTCGAACGCGAGCGCAAACATCTGCAAGCCGAATCTGGCCGGCATCAAGAACATGAACCGTCTGCCCGATGCGATTTTCGTTATCGATTCGAACAAAGAGCAGATTGCGGTTCGTGAGGCTCGCAAGCTTGGCATTCCTGTCGTCGCCGTGGTTGATACAAATTGCGATCCCACCGAAGTGGATTATGTCATTCCTGGAAACGACGACGCTCTGCGTGCGATTCGTCTATTCGCATCGAAGATCTCCGATTCCGTAGCGGAAGGCGCGCAGTTCATGAATGACAAGAATGACGCCGATCTCGCGGCAGCCGCGGGGGTGGCGGCGCAGCAGGCCGCTCTGGCAGCAACCGAAGCGCCGGCGGAGGGCGCACCCGTTACCGACGACGTTGAAGCCGGAACTGACGACATCAGCATGGAGGATGTGCTTGGCGCCGGGACCCGTAAACAACCGGTTGCGGCAAAAGAGCCCGAAGCCGAGGCTTCCGAAGTTGAGCATCAAACATTCTGACCGGTACCGGCTCGATACGGCATCGGTTCTCCGAGATATTTAGACCCGCGCAGGTCGTCAGCCGCGGGTTAAATTTTGTAAGGTGATGAAGGACTTATCCTAAAGATATGGAAACGACCAATACCAATACGAATATTTCGGCAGCCCAGGTGAAAGAGCTGCGCGACAAGAGCGGAGCTCCGATGATGGATTGTAAAAAAGCTCTTACTGACGCCAAGGGAGACATAGAGGCAGCTATTGTTCTTCTCCGCAAGCGCGGAGCGTCCGTCGCAGAAAGAAAAGCCGGGCGTGCCACGAGCGAAGGAGCCGTCGCGAGCTATATTCACGCAGGCGGGAAAATCGGCGTGCTCGTCGAAGTGAACTGCGAGAGCGATTTCGTCGCCCGCACCGATGACTTCAAGGAACTCGTGCATGATGTTGCGATGCACATTGCCGCCACCGATCCAAAATTCGTTCGCAAGGAAGATGTAACGGCGGAATCTTTCGAGCGCGAAAAAGATATTTATCGCGACTCAGGCAGCGGCAACGGGCAAACCTGCGCAGTCGTGGAAAAGATCGTCGAAGGCAAAATGGGAAAATTCTATGAAGAAGTTTGCCTCTACGAACAGCCGTTCATCAAAGATCAGACCGTGACGATCTCGCAGTTGATCGCTACGAAAATTGGCAAGCTTGGCGAGAACATTGCTGTGCGCCGATTTGCCCGTTTCAAGGTTGGCGATGCTGGGGAGACAATTGCGATCAGCAAGGTCGAGCAAAAACCCGAATGATTCTAGTGGTGCTTATGCGCCATTTTGCTTCCAATGAAACCAGAAATTAAATGGTTACCGTTTTCTTGGGAGGAGATGAGAACCCTCCACTATCTCTGGAAGTGTCAGCGTAGTTTGATGTGCGAGGGACTTACCTGGTCTATGTATGGCAATTTCCGGCTTGTTGTGGGGCAAGGTACGCTTGACTCCCTGAGAATGCGAGGCTGCATCACCCGCACCAGGAAATATGACAGCCCTCTTCATGACGACTACGAGCTAACGCCCCTCGGCCAAGATTCGGCACAGAAGAACGAAAGCGCCTACCTAACGCAGCTGGAGAAACGATTCGATAGCGAGATGGACCTGAGCGAGGGGTCTTCGTCGGCTAATTTCCATTCGCCGACCTTTGTTCGACCGGCGGCCAGTACGTCTGTGGCTGCTCGAAGTGGGATGCCAGACATTCTTAGCCCCTCAAGGCACCGGAAATCCGTCCAAAGTGGAGACAGGCAGATTCTCTCAGTTCTAAGGACTCAGGGGATCGATGCTGCTGAAAAAGCAAGAGGCTTGCGACCGCTCTCTTTTAAAGTACGTCCGAGCGAGATTCGAAAATGAAAGCACCCGTATTCCATCGTGTCCTGCTCAAAATTTCCGGCGAAGCCCTCGCCGCAAACCAAGGTTTCGGCGTTGATCCGCTTCGGATTCACGAGATCGCGGCGGAGCTCGCCGACGTTCACACTCTCGGCGTACAAATCGCCATCGTTGTCGGAGGGGGGAATTTCTTCCGCGGTGTAGCCGAACAGGCGCGCGAAATGGACCGGGTATCGGCTGACCAAATGGGAATGTTGGCAACCGTAATAAACGCCCTCGCGCTACAGGATGCGCTGGAGAAACAAGGTATTCATACCCGCGTGCAATCCGCAATCGAGATGAATCAAGTCGCCGAACCTTTTATCCGTCGCCGCGCCATACGGCACCTGGAGAAAGATCGCGTTGTCATTTTTGCCGGCGGGACTGGCAACCCCTATTTCTCGACGGATACCGCAGCATCGTTGCGCGCGATGGAAATTAAGGCAGAGGTCATTATGAAAGCCACCAAGGTGGATGGCATTTACGACGCCGATCCCATCCTTGTGAAGGATGCCAAGAAATTTACCGAAATCACTTATATGGACGTGCTGCAACAAGGCCTGAAAGTGATGGACTCTACCGCCATCTCGCTTTGCAAAGATAACAATCTGCCAATCATTATCTTCAATTTGAATCAGCGCGGAAACATCCGCAAGATTCTTACCGGCGAGAAAATCGGATCGCTGGTGAGCGCGTCGGCCGCCGCTGCCAAGGTATAATTCAACGTTCTAATTCTTCTTTTGGAGCTAAACAAATGGCTCAAGCCACTATGGCCGCACTGCCGGGTCTGAAAGAAACGTACGTCCAGCTCAAAACGCGCATGGATAAGGCGGTTGATGACTTCCGCAAGGCTATGGCCGCGACTCGCACCGGGCGCGCGTCAGTTCACATGTTGGATTCGGTGACGGTGGACTATTACGGCTCGCAAATGCCCCTGAATCAGATCGCGCAGGTACATGCCTCGGAAGCCCAATTGTTAACGGTGCAACCGTTCGATCCGACATCTTTACCGGCGATTGAAAAGTCCATTCGAACTGCGGAACTCGGCCTGAATCCAATGAACGACGGCAAGATCATTCGCGTTCCCGTTCCTCCTTTGACCGAAGAGCGCCGCAAAGACATGGTCAAGCACTTAAACAAAGTGCTCGAAGAGCATCGCACCGCCGTCCGCAACATCCGCCGCGATGGCAATGACGCGATCAAGAAAGCGATGAAAGATAAGAAAATCACCGAAGATGACGAGAAGCGCGCGATGGACGAAATTCAAAAGCTCACCGACGACGAGATCAGAAAAATGGAAGAACTGAATAGAAATAAAGAGAAAGAATTGATGGAAGTCTAGAGGGCGTCTGGAATCTTCGTTCTTGCGATTTGTCGCCATCAACTGTCAGTCTTCCATGTCTGCATCAATCTGGCCGGCAAAACCTGAACAGCGCAGCACTGGGAGACGGGGATATTTCGCAAAGCCTGGATCAGTGAATGATAACTTGCAAAGAAAGAAAACCGCACTCCGGTCGGACGTAATCCTCCGCAAATTGACGCATTTCGCGCATAGCCCAACGGTATTTTCATCGCCCTGATTCACGGCGCTAAAATCCCTCACATCCGACCGATCCAATTTGGCAAAACTTCTGCAACTCTCCCAAATTCCTTGCATCTAAACATTGACAACGATTCACTCAAGTCTTAATATAGCGTTTGTGGCAACGCTCAGCCATTGATTAAAAAGCACTTATTTGATAAGAGAGGAGCCTTTATGGCAAAAATTATCGGAATTGACCTCGGCACCACCAACTCCTGCGTAGCCGTTATGGAAGGTGGAGAGCCGAAGGTTATCGCCAATGAAGAAGGTGGCCGCACTACCCCATCCGTTGTCGGCTTCACAAAGACCGGTGAGCGTTTGGTCGGGCAAGTCGCCAAGCGCCAGGCGATCACCAATCCTGAAAACACAGTTTACTCGATCAAGCGGTTTATGGGACGCCGCTATGACGAGGTCACGGAAGAAATCAAGATGGTTCCATACAAGGTCGTGCAGTCGGGCGATCACGTTGCCGTTTTAGCGCAGGGCAAGGAGTACACGCCTCCGCAGATCTCGGCGATGATTTTGCAGAAGTTGAAAAAGGCCTCCGAAGACTACCTCGGCGAAAAAGTGACCGAGGCCGTCATTACAGTGCCTGCCTATTTCAACGACGCGCAACGCCAGGCCACGAAAGATGCCGGGCAGATTGCCGGGCTCGACGTGAAGCGAATCATCAATGAGCCAACGGCAGCCGCACTTGCATACGGCCTCGATAAAAAGAAAGACGAGACGATTGCCGTTTACGATTTCGGCGGCGGAACTTTCGACATTTCCGTGCTCGAAGTTGGCGAAGGTGTAATCGAAGTAAAAGCTACCAATGGTGATACACACCTCGGCGGCGACAATCTCGATCAGCGCATCGTTGACTGGTTGATTGATGAATTCAAAAAGAACGAAGGCCTCGATCTGCGTGGAAAAGGCAACGAGATGGCATTGCAGCGTCTGCGCGACGCGGCGGAACGCGCCAAGATCGAGCTCTCCACCACGATGGAAACCGAAATAAATCTGCCGTTTATCACCGCGGACGCGAGCGGTCCGAAGCACCTGGTCGTTAAACTGACTCGCGCGAAGCTCGAATCCATGGTTGAAGACATCATTCAACGCTCTGTCGGTCCGTGCAAACAGTGCATGAAAGACGCTGGCGTTGATTCCAGCAAGATTGATGAAGTGGTGCTGGTCGGTGGGCAGACCCGCATGCCTCGCATTCAGGCGCTCGTAAAGGAGCTGTTCGGAAAAGAGCCGCACAAGGGCGTCAATCCCGATGAAGTGGTCGCGGTTGGCGCGGCAATTCAGGGTGGCGTGCTCGGCGGAGAAGTGAAAGATCTGCTGCTGCTGGACGTGACTCCTCTTCACTCTGGATTGAAACTCTACGGCGGCGTTGCCACACCAATGATTCCCCGCAACACGACGATTCCGACGCGGAAGACTGAGACCTTCTCAACCGCGGCCGATAGCCAGACTTCGGTTGAAGTCCACGTATTGCAGGGGGAACGGCCGATTGCAAAAGACAACCGGACGCTCGGCAAATTCCACTTAACTGGAATTCCACCGGCACCGCGCGGAATACCGCAAATCGAAGTGACGTTCGACATTGATGCGAACGGAATCCTCAACGTGACCGCGAAAGACACCGCCACCGGCAAGGACCAGAAGATTACGATTACTTCCTCTTCCGGCCTGAGCAAGGACGAAGTCGAGCGCATGGCCAAAGAAGCCGATTCGCACTCCGCCGAGGACAAGGCGAAGCGCGAAGAGATTGAGTCGAAGAACAAGCTCGATTCCATGGTCTACAGCGTCGAAAAGATGCTGCGCGAACAGGGAGACAAAATCTCCGGTTCTGAACGCGGGGATGTCGAAAACGCGATCGCGGATGCGAAGAAAGCGCTCGAAAGCAACGACAAGTCCGCGATGGACAAAGCACACGAAACCCTGACTCAGGCTTCGCACAAGCTGGCCGAGCAGATGTACAAAGCGGCACAGCCGCAAGGCGCGCCGGGTGCGGGGCCGACGCCGGGAGCAGGTCCTGATCCGCATGCGAATGGTGCTTCGGGCAATGGCCAGAAGAAAGACGAAGGAGTAATAGACGCCGAGTACGTGGACGTGGAAGACAAGAAATAAGCTGTCAGCTTTTAGCCGTCAGCTATCAGCGGGGGCGCCTCATGGCGCCCCTTTGTTACTGAGAATTTAGAGCGAACATTCCGAGAGACTCTACCGGACGCCCGAGGGGGATTAACATTGCAATTCAAAGTGAACGGACAAGACTATTTCTTAAACTTCGTGGAAGATGAAGGACGCTGGTATGTGTTTGCGCCCACGTTAACCGGAGTGCAGCGCATAGCGATCTATGTGGATGTGCCGAAGTACGAGCGCTTTGGCGTGCTGGAAAAGAGCCGGCATAAGATCCAGAACTGAGGAACTTCATGTGGTCCTTGACGACAAAAATTCAGTAGCTGGAGTTGGTATGGGCAATTCTCATGATTCCCGGTGGAAGACGCGTCTCGTCCTGGGCCAATTTCCCGACCGCGCCTTCGACGTTGAATTCTGGCAAGAGCAGGGTGATGAGGCCATTTTTTCCGCAGCGTGGGAAATGGTGGAACTATCCGAGGAAGTCAAGAATGGCAGAAAACCAACATTTCAAAGAACTGTTACATCGCTTAAACGAATGTGAAGCGCGGTACTTGATCGTAGGCGGCTACGCGGTCATGAAGTACAGCGAGCCACGCTTTACCAAGGACCTTGATATCTGGGTGGAAAATTCCGCGGATAATTCGGCTCGTGTATTCGCAGCGCTAAACAGGTTTGGAGCTCCTTTGAAATCCGACAAGATTACTGTGGAAACATTCACCCGGCCCAGCCTCACGTATCAAATCGGGATCGCACCTGTCCGAATTGACATTCTCACCTCCATTACAGGTGTCGAGTTCAGCGATGCGTGGAAAGAGCGAGTTGCAAGCTCAATTTTTGCAGTCCCGGTTCACTTCATCTCACTGCGCCAGCTGATTGCCAATAAGCAAGCTACCGGGCGCAGGAGCGATTTGGAACAATTAAAGGACGTCCGCAGGAAAGCAGAGTAGTACAGATAATCGAACCGAAAAATGGCCACCACAGCTCAAAAAGATTACTACGGCATCCTTGGCGTAAAGAGAAGCGCTTCGGCTGACGACATCCGCAAGGCATTCCGAAAGCTTGCGCGGAAATATCATCCCGATGTCAATCCTGGCGACAAAGGTGCAGAAGAGAAATTTAAGTCTCTGTCTGAAGCCAACGATGTTCTGAGCGATCCCAAAAAGCGCAAGATTTACGACCAGCTTGGATTTTATTCCGACAATATTGATCCTGCCGCGGCCGATGCATACAGCCACGGCGGCGGCCAACCAGGCACGGGCGGATTTCCCGGAGGAGGCTTCGGTGCAGGGCAGCCTGGTCCGCAGGGAACGAACTTCGACTTTGGAGGATTTGATTTTTCAGATTTATTTGAAGGGGCTCGCGCGAAAAAGCAGGCAGGCTCCGGCGGCGGCTTTAAAGACATTTTTTCCGGTATGTTCGGCGGACAGGGTGGTAGCCCATCAACCAGCGGAACCCGAGCCCGGCCACGATCTCGAATATCAGGTGAATGTACCGTTCTGGACGGCGATTCGCGGCGGCGTAATGCGACTGAATATCACGCGCCGAGACACGTGTTCGACTTGTCATGGAAATGGATTCATTGAAGCCGCCGGGAACCTGCCCGGAGTGCGGCGGAAAAGGTCAGGTCACCCAGACCGGCGGGCGGATGAAATTCAATGTTCCGTGTCCACGCTGCCACGGTACGGGACGAAATATCTCGACCTGTCCGACATGTCACGGCGAGGGCAGTGTCGAACGAACCGAACCGCTCGAAGTGCGCATTAAGGCAGGCACGCGAGATGGCCAGCGCATCCGCATTCCGGGGAAAGGCAATGCCGGATCGCATGGCGGACCCTCCGGCGACCTATATGTGATCATCCGTGCCGGCGACCATCCGATCTTTCAGCGCGATGGCGACGATATTCGCATCACAGTTCCAGTGACAGCTACGGAAGCCGCTTTGGGGGCGAAGGTTGACGTTCCTACCATTGACGGCCGCGCCCAGCTTAAGATTCCGCCTGGAACCCAATCCGGCCAGAAACTGCGTTTGCGCGAAAAGGGTGTTCCATCGGCGACGAAAGACGGAGCACGCGGAGACGAGATCGTCGAGGTTAAAGTCACGGTGCCGATGCCACGCGACGAAAAAACCAAAGAACTACTGCGCGAGTTGGCCAAGCTGAACCCAGAAGACCCACGAGAAGAGTTGTGGAAGAACGTTTAGCGGCTTCGGAAGACCTCGGCATCGAGCCGAGAACCAGGCACACACCCTCCGCGATCATCTGGGCCCTCTGTAGCTCGGGCTCTTCGGCTAAGCTTTGCCTTATGTCCGAATTGGAACCCGCGAAAAACATTAACCACAGAGGACACAGGGGTCACAGAGGGATTTCTGATTTTGTGATATGGAATCAGATGGATGCTTCGGTTATTTCCGCGATCCGAATTCCTCGTGTGAATCAGGTCACAGGCTCATGATCGGGAACCGCAGCCATGAAAGTCCATTCTCTTCTTGGGGGTTGAATACACCTCTGTGTAGGTCTGTGCCCTCTGTGGTTCAAGCTCTTGGAACCCGCGAGAACATTAACCACAGAGGACACAGGGGTCACAGAGGGATTTCTGATTTTGTGATATGGAATCAGATGGATGCTTCGGTTATTTCCGCGATCCGTATTCCTCGTGCGAATCAGGTCAGAGAATCGCGATCGGGAACCGCAGCCATGAAAGTCCATTCTCTTCTTGGGGGTCGAATACACCTCTGTGTAACTCTGTGCCCTCTGTGGTTCAAGCTCTTGGAACCCGCGAAAACATTAACCACAGAGGACTCAGGGGTCACAGATGGATTTCTGATTTTGTGATATGGAATCAGATGGATGCTTCGGTTATTTCCGCGATCCGTATTCCTCGTGTGAATCAGGTCACAGGATCGCGATCGGGAACCGCAGGCATGAAAGTCCATCCTCTTCTTGGGGTCGAATACACCTCCGTGTAACTCTGTGCCCTCTGTGGTTCAAGCTCTTGGAACCCGCGAAAACATTAACCACAGAGGACCCAGGGGTCACAGAAAGATTGCTGATTTTGTAATATGGAATCATGATGGCTAGTGCCACTGCGATCCGAATTCCTCGCCTGAATCAGGTCACAGGATCACAATCGGGAATCGCAGCCATGAAAGTCCACTCTCTTCTCTTCTTGGGGGTTGAATACACCTCTGTGTAGCTCTGTGCCCTCTGTGGTTCAAGCTCTTCAGCTATGTCGCGCCTGCCTCCCGAATCGGAACCCGCGAAAAACATTAACCACAGAGAGCACAGGGATCACAGAGGCATTCCTGATTTTGTGGTATGGAATCAGAATGGCTAGTGCCACTGCGATCCGTATTCCCCGGGTGAATCAGGTCACAGGTTTGGTCGTGACCGGGGCAATGAGAGTCCATTCTCTGCTTGGGCCAGGATTGCTCGAGAGCGCCTACCGAGCCTGTCTCGCACACGAACTTCGAAAACGCGGTCTGAGGACTCTTACAGAAGTTGGGCTGCCAGTGATTTATGACGGCGAAAGAATCGAACTCGGATACAGGATGGATCTCGTCGTCGAAGATCTCGTGATTGTCGAGGTGAAATGCGTGGAAGCAATTCACCCGGTCCACCAAGCTCAGCTACTTTCTTATATGCGCCTAAGTGGCACGCGCGTCGGACTCTTGATCAATTTCCACGTCGCGCATCTTCGCGATGGAATTAAACGCATGGTTGATGGCAATGATTGGGAAGGCAATAAGCCTGAAGTCCCTGTGTTCCTCTGTGTTCTCTGTGGTAATGTTCTGGCCCACGGTGTTTTCTCCGGTACAAAAGAAGTCCGCCCGCCTCACTCTTTGGCCGCTGGTCGCCGCGACCTTCTTCATGGTTTCGGGGGGCGCTTACGGGATCGAAGACATTGTCCACGGCGCCGGGTACGGACTTGCAATTCTGATCTTGCTGTTGACTCCGCTTGTATGGAGCCTTCCCACAACGCTCATGATCGGAGAGTTGGCGAGCGCTCTCCCCTGCGAAGGCGGATACTACGCCTGGGTGCGCCGCGCCATGGGCGATTTTTGGGGATTCCAGGAAGCGTGGCTTTCGCTGGTGGCGTCCATTTTTGATATGGCGATTTATCCGACGCTGTTCGTGGCGTATCTCGTCCGATTATTTCCCTGGTTTGCCGAAGGTCATCGCGGATGGATTGTAGGGATCAGCGTCGTTGTGCTATGCGCGGCTCTCAATATCGCTGGAGTGCGAGTCGTCTCTACCACGTCTCTTTGGCTTTTCGCTTTACTTTCCGCTCCATTCGCGATGATTGTGGTGCTGGCTCCCTTTAAATATTCAGCTCTGCTTCATGCCGTAACGGCGCCGACGACTTCAAAAGTCACTCTCGTTGGTGGACTCCTCGTCGCCATGTGGAATTACATGGGATGGGACAACGCATCAACGATCGCCACTGAAGTAGAGCGTCCCCAGAGAACCTATCCGCGCGCCATGTTGTTGGCGGTAGCCATCGTCGCTTTAAGTTACGTGCTGCCCGTTGCCGCAATTTGGACTACAAAGCTCCCAGCAAGCGCGTGGGAAACTGGCTCCTGGGCGGACATCGCGGGCCTGTTGGGTGGACCGCTGCTCCGCATCGCCCTAGTTGTCGGAGGAATGGTCAGTGCATTTGGCATGTTTAATGCATTGGTGATGAGCTATTCGCGGGTTCCGCTGGCGATGGCGCAAGATGGAATGTTGCCTCGAGTTTTTGCGAAGCTACATCCGCGCACGCGAGCGCCATGGGTTGCGATTATCGCTTGCGCCGTCGGCTGGGGATTGTGTCTCGGGTTGGGTTTCGAGAGACTAGTCACGATAGATATTTTATTGTATGGGCTCAGCTTGCTCCTCGAATTCGCGGCGTTAATCGTTTTGCGGCTGCGTGAGCCAGACCTTCCGCGGCCGTTCCGCGTCCACGGCGGAATGTTTGGCGCAGTCGCGATCGGCATCGCTCCAATGTTGCTGTTGGGATTCTCGATCTTTCGGAGCGAGGGGGAATGGGTGCTGGGAATGAGTTCGTTTTCATTTGGGATGATTTTGGTTTCGGTGGGCATTGCGGCTTATTTCGTGGATCGCGCGTTGCGGCGGCTCGATAGATTGATTGCGGGGCTTCGCCCCTCTGGACAGGTCAGGACACTGTTCCTACGTGAATCAAGAGACTTTCATGTGGGAGGTTATTTGCACGCCTGATATATATTGTCCCCCAAGAGCATTTTCATCCATGAAATCCCATCCATGACAAAACGCAAGTCACAAGGCGCGTACATGATCTCGGCGGTTGCGGAGATGTACGGTATTCATCCACAAACCCTGCGTCTCTATGAGCGGGAAGGATTGTCAAGCCGTCCCGAACCGAAGGCAATACTCGCCTCTATACCGACGAAGACTTCAACGCCTGGAATTTATTTTGTCTCTGGCCCGGGACTTAGGAGTAAACATTTCTGGCATGGCAATCATCCTGCAAATGCGCGAGCGAATGGAGGAGATGCAGCGGCAGATTCAGGACTTCGTAAATATATTCAGGAAGAAGTGCTGGCCCGCGCCAGCGCCGCCACCGATGCATCGAAGGGGGCGATCGTTCCTATGCGGCGTCCGTATATGGCGCCGGCGGCAGTGACAAAGACAAAAAAAGATAAAGAGATTGGCGATGCGGGAATGCGGCGAGTTCACGCCGCGTCCAACTTTAAGGAGCGACTATGAAGCGGCATGCCGTAGTTGCATACTTTCTAACCGTACTCATTGCGTCGGCACTCGCTTTGTGCCAATCCGTGAGCGGCCCTTCGGGCACGGCGGCGGACGATCCATATGCGTCCCTGCGGCTGTACAACGGAAGCTGGGACTTCGAGATGACGGACGGCAAAGATACTTCTCACATGCACATCTTGAACCAATGCGACAAAACCGGGCTTTTCTTTGTCTGCGAGCAGATTATCAATGGGAAGAGTAGCAATTTGGTCGTGTTTCTACCCACTGGTAGTTCTGGCGCAAAGCAAAACTATCGGACTCAGGGGCTTTCAGTAAGCGCGTCCAAGCCCAAAGATTGGGGCAACCTCGAAATTTCTGGCGACCGATGGGTTTATTCCAGTGAAGAAACTGACAATGGGCAGAAAACATTTTGGCGCATCATCAACGTGTTTTCGGGGCCAGATAAAATCCATTTTGAAATCCAACACTCGACTGACGCCAAGAATTGGAAAACAAAGCAAACTGGCGACGAACGTCGCGAGGTGAAGTGAGCTAACGGTATTCGGAAAGAACGCTCGCAAAAGCTTTATCAACGTTAAGACGGATCAATCGTGGCTTCATCCACGAGCATGATCGGTATATCGTCCCGGACCGGATATACGCGGCGACATTCCCCACACTTCAGGCTCGTCCCATCTTCTTTCTGCGCCAATGGTTTCTTGCATACCGGGCACACCAAAATGTCCATCAGTTCTTTCGTGATCATCGAAGCATTGTACGCTTTGGGCAAGGTGTTGGATGCACTCGCCATCCCGATTTGAAGGAAATTATCCTACTGAGTTTCGCCAATCCATGCGCCAAACGGTTCCACCACAATACAGCCAGTAGGCATTTGCTGGTCTGCCTCAAAAGACGAGAGAAGTGTTTTCGCCACAGTCGCGTGAACTCCCTTGGCGGCGAGATCAAGGATTACCTTCTGGGCCACGTTGCTCATATTCAGGACGACGAGCACGTTCTCACCCTTATAGCTCCTCATATAGGAAAGCACATTTGGGTCGCCCTCGTTCAGCTCGACGTACTTGCCATCGAGCAGCGCTTTGTTGGTGTGCCGTAGAGAAAGGAGTTGCTGGTAGTAGCTCAGAATCGAGTGCGGGTCCTGCTTTTCAGATTCGACGTTGTACGTTTTGTAACGAGCGTCCACGGGGAGCCAAGGTGCGGCCACGCTGAATCCGGCATTCGTTCCCGCACTCCACTGCATCGGTGTGCGCTCGCCGTCGCGGCCCTTTTCTTTCGGCCATCCCAACTTTCCCATTGAATCCTTCACGTCCTCGGGACGCTTGGGATCGTTGTTCTCCATTCCAATCTCTTCGCCGTAGTACATGACAGCGGTTCCGCGCAGGGTCAAATAAAGGGATGCCATCAGTTTCGCAATTTGGTCATTATGCTGTCCGTCACCATAGCGGTCGTAGACGCGGCGAATGTCGTGATTGCTCAATACGTAAACTGGCCAGCCTCCAGAACCATCCACCCATGCGATTTGCTTGCGAAAATCCGGTGGAGAAAGCTTGTTGACCATGGTGAACATAAAATCCATGGGCATGTTCACTTCGTCGTTATGTTCGCCGTAATAGCGTTTCAATTGAGCAATATCATTCGTCCAGGTCTCGCCGATTAAAACTGCGTTGTATTCGTCGGCCACTTTGCGCAGGCGCTGCAATACTCCATGCAGTTCAGGCTGATTCTTGTCATAGATTTCGCGCTCGACCGGATCGCCGAAGGCATTCTTTTTATCGTCAACCACGGGATTGTCGCGAAACTTGGAATCAACAAACATCACATCCACGGCATCGAGTCGGAAACCGGCGATGCCGCGCTTGTACCACCAGCGAGTGACGTCGAACATGTTCTTTTCCACTTCCGGATTTCGCCAATTCAAGTTCGGTTGCGGCGGATAAAAATAATGGTAGTACCACTGACTGGAAGTTGGTTCGTACTTCCACGCAGAACCGCCGAAATTGGATGTCCAATTATTCGGGGGCAGGTTCGGGCCCTTTCCATCGCGCCAGGTGTACCAATCTCGCTTCGGATTGGTGCGCGAAGACTTCGCTTCCTGGAACCACTTGTTCTGATCGGATGTGTAGGTCAGCACAAAGTCGAGCAGCACGCGGATGTTGCGCTGCTTGCCTTGCGCCAGCAAATTATCCATATCGTTCAATGTTCCGTAGTCTGGATTCACGTTGTAATAGTCAGAAATGTCGTAGCCCCAATCCACTTGCGGAGAGGGGAACATGGGAGCTATCCAGAGCGCATCCACACCGAGCCAGCGCAGGTAATCGAGTCTGGAAGTGATGCCGGGAATATCACCGATGCCATCATTGTTGCTGTCCGCAAAACTGCGCGGATAAATCTCATAAAAGACCGCATGCTGCCACCACTGATGACCTTCGTCATCAACGGCATTATTTTGGCTGAGAGCTGGCAAAGCCAGCGTAATGAGCAGCGCGAACGCCACTCCCAGGACGGCTTTCCGCATGACCATACTCCTCTACGATGTGAAGCGTAATTGTACGGAAAGACATGCTCGCATTTCCATTTTTGGCGGCGCTTCTCGAGCAGTTAACATTTTTTTCGCATGTCTGCCGACCATTCTCCGGTTACTATTGATTTTTCCGATGACGCTTCTACTAAAGTGACGCCCAAACCCCCGTGCGAAAATGCTTCAGGAGAGTTCATGATTCGGAAGTACTTTAAGTTAACTCTACCAATCGCGTTGATACTGTATTTGCCCGCTGCGGCCACGATCAGCAACTTGTATCCATCGGGATCCAACCCTCCACTGAAACGTTTGGAGCGGCGAACATTCCGGTAAGCGCAGACAGAGGAGCTACGGTTCACCTGGCTGCCCTCGGCACCTACATCCATCCTCCCGTTACCAAGGACATTACAAACCAGGTAACATGGTCCTCGAATACCCCAACGCTCGTCACAGTGGACCCCACTGGGGTGATTACGGCTACTGGCGAAGCCTGTGGAGATGCGCTCATTTCAGCAACAATGGTTACGAATCACAGTACTGGAGGCATAAACTCATCGGGTGCTCTCGTAACGGGTTCAATGACGGCCACTGTTGTCTGCTTTACGGGTCCTTGAGAATTCGCCAAATTCTTCGAACCATGCTTCGGTTCTCTACATTAAACTTCACTGAGAAGATCGCTTAAGGTTTTGGGGTGCTTCTCGGTAGTCCGTTTTTTCTTTTTAGGGTCCTGGATTATCTTCCCTGCGGGCGGGGCGCCGATTCTCTCTCGCGCCATCGCTTTCACTTCTTTTACCGCGCTAAATCGGCCCGGCTCTTTCTTCTTTGGCATTGCGGTAACCAGAACTGCACCGCGCGGATCAGCGGCTATTCTTCATTGCTATGAGGCTCGTCAGATTGCGGGCTTAATTCAGGATTAATTACCGGTAATTTCTCCCCAACCAGTTGCTTATTCAGATCCGCGAGATCGTGCGACTCTAGCTGATTCCAACGCTTCATCACGTCAGCAAGGTTTCGTCTCACTTCCTTGGTTGCCTCGACTAATGCTTCGTTTGGCGCGGCATCCGCTCTATTGACGTCCGCATAAAGAGAGCCTATGTCGGTGTTCACCTCATGCAATGTCGGTTCCTGTGAGGGATTTGAATCTGCTTTATCCAGGATCGCTGTTACTTTCTGTTGCAGCGAATTCAAAGATTCAAGCGCGCCGCCATTAGCCTGCGAAGACATAGTTTTAATCTGCTCTAAAATGGAGCGAGCCTGCATCACTGCCCGCGAACTTTCGGCTGTCATCGTACTCAGTCGCATTGCCAGATTCAGTTGTTGTGCAAGGGCTTCTTGAGTTGCCTTAATCCGGGGATCGAGCATGATGGTCAGCGACTGTGTCGAGGTTTGGCCATCCGCAGTGAGCCTGACCGAATATTGTCCGGGCACCGCAGCAGGTCCTTCGGGCGCGCGGGGGGTCTGATGCGGAACCGCAGCGATTGGGTATTCATGCGTCGCCGAGACAGGAGCGGGATAATGCAAATCCCAAACCCAGCGGTGCATGCCTTCGCTCGCGGAAAGAATTTTCGGCATTTGCAACCAGTACAGCGGAATTAATTGCTTTTCCATTTCCGCTTGCGCCACATCAGGCTTGTCCTCACTGGAGTAGCGGCGAACGAGTTTTCCTTGTGCGTCCAGAATTTCCAGCGCTACCGGCCCCGAAGATTGTTGCGGCAGGAAGTAATCAATGATGGCTCCGGAAGGAGGATTTTCTCCAGCGGGTTCATCGGGCGGGATTGGAGTGTCCGTGTTCGTATCCCGCTGAACGCGATAAGCGGCCTCGGGCTCAAATAGAAATGGCTTGGTTCCCAGATTCGATTCCGCGAGTTGCCGCAATGGAGAAATGTCGTCCAATATCCAGAACGAGCGTCCATGGGTCGCGAGGATGAGGTCGTTATCGTGGACCAACAGATCACGCATTGAGGTGTGAGGAAGATTCAACTGAAGCGACTGCCAATGATCGCCGTCGTCAAATGAAACCCAAACGGCAGTCTCGGTTCCGGCAAAGAGCAAGCCTTTGCGAACGGAATCCTCGCGCACAGTGTCCACGGGAGAATCAGCAGGCAAGCCTTCAGTAATCAGCTTCCAGCTCTTGCCGCCATCGTGCGTTCGATAAATATATGGACGAAGGTCGTCAATGCGAAAACCGTTAACTGAAACGTAAGCTGACTGGTCGTCAAAATGGGATGCGGCAATCTGTGTAACCTTGCCCCATGCGGTAATTTCTGATGGCGTGAGGTTTGACCAATTCTTGCCGCCGTCGCTGGTCTTCCAGATGAGTCCATCATCGGTGCCTGCCCAAATTGTGTTTACATTTTTGAATGATGGCGCGAGGGCATAGATTGCGCCACGCTGTTTCCCGGCCTTCGGATTTTTCGAGACTAGATCGCCAATACTCGCCGGGATTCCGGGATTCTCCCGCGTGAGATCGGGGCTTATGCTTTGCCAGGAATGTCCGCCATTGGAGGTTTTGAAAATCGAATTCGCAGCGTAATAAAGAACGTATGGATCAAGGGGAGAAAACATGAGAGGCTCGGTGCGATCCGTACGATACTTCTCTGTCTTAAGCGGAATCGGCGTGACGTTTTCGACTTGTCCGGTTGACCAGTGGAACTTCGAAACCTCATTCCGTCCGGCGCCGTAAACCAAATCTCCATCCAGCGGATCGGGCGCGACGTAGCCGTATTCAATCACGCCTACCGGATGCCAATCGCGAAAAGTAATTTCGCCGTCGTTGCCGCGGCTGGAAGTGCAAACTGAACCGCTTTCCTGTTGGCCTCCGCAAACACCGTAGGGAAAATCGTTGATTGTCGCCACGTGATATATCTGGGCGGTAGGCTGGTTGAACCATGAGCCCCACGTTTCTCCGCCGTTCACGGTGACGATAGCGCCCTGATCGCTCACCAACAAAATAATGTTGGGATCGTTGGGATTGATCCAGATGTTCTGATAATCATCCCCGCCGGGTGCGCCGCGAAGGCTGGTCCAAGTTTTGCCACCGTCTGTGGACCGGACGGTCACAATACTCGTGCTGTAAACGACATCCGGATTTTTGGGATCGGCCTTGGGCACCATCAGATCGCCGCCACCGATGCGCATCGCGGGACGAGGATCGTTGGTGGCTCGATACCAGGTCTCGCCCGCGTCATCGGAGCGATAAAATCCCAGGTCCTTGTCAGTGCCATAATCTCCGCGCGCGGTCAAAGCGAAGGCAGCATAAAGCCGGCTCGGTTGGCTGGCGGCAATCGTGACGTTAATTTGCGATAGGTCGGCGGGCAGCCCGTTCTTCAGCGGCCTCCAGGTGTCGCCGCCGTCTGTAGATTTAAAAAGTCCGCCTCCGCTGCCTTCAAAATCGTTGTTGTCTTCCCACGGACCTTCGCGAGCTTCCCATAACGATGCATAGATCACCGCGGGATTCGAGGGGTCCATTTCGACATCGGAGCCTCCGGTATTTTCGTCTTTGTAGAGAACCTTCTGCCAGGTTTCTCCTCCGTCGGTGGAGCGAAAAATTCCGCGTTCTTCATTGGGGCCATAAGGATGGCCAAGCACCGCTGCGAATAACCGGTTGGCATTATGCGGATCAATCGCCAGCGCGGGAATTTGCTGGCCATCGCGGAGGCCAAGATGCCTCCATGTTTTGCCGGCATCGGTGGATTTGTAGATTCCATTGCCCACGGAAAGATCGGGACGATGCAATCCTTCACCGCTCGCAACGTAAACAATATTTGGATCGGAAGGCGCTACCGCAATCGCGCCGATGGATTGCGTATCTTGCTGATCGAAGATCGGATTCCATGTGCGGCCGAAGTCGTTGGACTTCCAGACTCCGCCGTTAACCGCGCCAATGTAGAAAACATTGGGCTGAGTTGGCACTCCGGCGACTGCGCGCGTGCGGCCGCCACGGAATGGCCCAATCATGCGCCATCGCATTTCGCTGTAGGTGTTCGTGGGATACTGCTGGGCGATTACGGATTGGATCGAGAGCAAGGCGCCGCAGAAAATTCCGATTAATATGAAATGCCGATGCCGCATCAGGCTCAACCTCTCCGCTCGTCTTGCGATATTGCACGACTCTTCTTACGCATTCAGGTGACGCTCGCTATTTGGTTTAGATCCGCTCACCGCATAAAACAGAATGTAAAAATAGCAAATCGCCGCCACAATCAGGGCGTAATGAATTCCCTGCCCCCAGATTACGCCTCCATACGATTTGGCATTGATCATATCGGCGATTTTTCCCACAATCCACGGAATCGCCGCACCGCCCACAATCGCCATAATCATTATGCCGGAACCATCTCCCGTGAGCGGCCCAAGTTCGGCGACCCCCAACGTGAAGATGCTCGGAAACATGATGGAGTTGAAGAAGCCCACCAGCAAAATGGACCACATCGCTACGTGCCCGTTGCTTAAAACTGAAATTGTCACGAGCGCCGCGGCCATAATCGAGCAGAAAGCCAGTACCGGGCCGGTCCTCATCTTTTGCAGTACAGCCGCACCGATGAAGCGGCCGACCATGGCGCCTCCCCAGTACAGCGAAATATATTTCGCGGCGGCGCGCAGAGCTTCCTGATATCGAAGGGTGGTATCGGGGAAGTTTGTACTGGAGACCAAATGCCCGATGTTATCCAGGGCAAGATAGTTGGCAATAGAGCTGCCAATCGCGACCTCGGCGCCAACGTAAACAAAAATTGCGATTGCGCCAAAAACTAGATTTGGATGACTCCAGATCGAGTCGTTTACCTTCTCGCCGATGTGGTGCTGCGCGGACTCAATCGTCGGAAGCTTGAAACTCCCAATCAGAACCGCGAGCAATGCCAGCGCGATTCCCAGAAAGACGTACGGCTTGATTACCGAAGCGGCTTGTTGAACCGGGTCCTCCGCCATCGCCGAAGTTGCGGCGGTCAAAATGAAGAAGCCGCCAATCCACGGTGCGATGGTCGTACCCAGAGAATTAAAAGCCTGGGTCAGATTCAAACGGCTCGAAGCGGTTTCCGGTTTCCCCAGCACAGTCACATACGGATTCGCCGCAACTTGAAGCAGCGTGATTCCTGCTGCAAGAACAATCAACGCCGTCAAGAACAGTGCGAATGAAGGAACCTTCGCTGCGGGAACAAACAAGAACGCACCGAGACCCATCGTCAAGAGGCCCGTGACCATTGCTCTTTGATATCCGATCCAGTCAATGATCTTCGCCGAGGGTATTGAAAAAACAAAATATGACGAGAAGAACGCCGTCTGCACCAGCATGCTCACCGCAAGCTTGAGACTGAAAACATGCTGGAAGTGGGGGATAAGCACGTCATTCAAAGATGTGAGCGCTCCCCACATGAAAAACAGGGTAGTAACGACGGCCAGAGGACCCGCGTAACTCTTCGGGGCTTCCTTGACAACTACATTCGACGAGCCTGCTGGAGCTAGCGCCATATTCGCTTCACCTCGAACAGTGGATTCGCGGACAGATCACGCGCCATTCCGGAAAAAACTTCAACCACTTTTATCCGTGCGGACGGCGGCACCGCACATGTTACAGCATCTTCTGCGGTTGGCAACTCAGACTTCCCAAGAAAGTTCTCACAAATCACAATCGTTACAATAGCCAGGTGCGCAGACTGTCGTTTTTTATCGGGAAGGGCGGCGTCGGCAAAACTACGGTGGCGGCCGCTTACGCCGTTCGAACAGCACGCTTGAATCCAGGCGGGCAGGTACTGCTTCTTTCCACCGACCCGGCTCATTCTTTGTCCGATATTTTGAAAAAGCCGCTGAAAGGCGCTGTTGCGAAAATTCCGCTAGGCGGAGGCGGCAATCTCGATGCGTGGCAAATTGATTCTGAGAAACTCTTCGTCGAATTTCTTGCCGAGCACAAAAACAACATTCTTAAGATTCTTGAAAGCGGCTCGATTTTTTCCCGTGAGGACATTGAGCCGTTGCTGGATACGACGCTGCCAGGCATGGCGGAAGTGGCAGCGCTGCTGGCGATCCATGACGCTTTATCATCTGGCAAATATGTGCACATCGTGGTGGACACTGCCCCCTTCGGGCACACCCTGCGGCTCTTCGGATTGCCGCAACACTTTCTTAATTTCCTGAATTTTCTGGAGCTTGCGGGGAGCCGCGATCGTCTGCTGGCGGCTCATTTCGGCGGAAACGCTAAAGAAAATGGGAAATTCGTTTCATCGAACAATGGCGAAAAATTGTGGAAGGTGTTTACGGAGCTCTCGCCGGCAGCGCGGAGTTGTTTCTGGTGACCACGCCGGAAACATTTTCACTGAATGAATCTTTGCGATGTGCCAACGAACTCAAGACCTATTCGCCGCCGTTGCAAATTTCTGAGATCGTTCTGAACCGTTCTGTACGCAAAGCCGGCGACTGCAAAGTATGCCGGAACCGAGCCCGTTTAACAAGCGAAGCGCAGAAGTTTTTGACGGAACATTTTCCGACGCTGTTGGTTCATGTTGGCGAAGATGTTGGCATTCCCATTGCGGGGACCGCTCTCTTAAAAAAGTTTGCCGATCACGTTTTCGGCGGAGCTGCTTTTACACTGCGACTTCTCAAGAGAGAAGTAAGCCTGATTCGATTAAAGAAGGTCGAATGGCCGACTCTCCAGGCGCCGCTTACATTTGTTTTAGGCAAAGGCGGAGTCGGGAAAACCACGATTTCCGCGGCACTCGGATTCAGCACTCGCAAGAAAAAACGCCATCCCGTTCAAATCTGCTCGGTAGATCCTGCACCGTCTTTAGACGATATTTTCCAAAAGCCAATCGGAGATGCGCCTGTATCGGTTCTCGGAGATTCGAGGTTTCTCGCGTCCGAGATGGATTCCGTCGCGATTTTCACGCAATGGGTGCGCGAGGTTAGGGCGAACATCGAAAACGCGACCGGCGCGGAAGTAGCTGGGATCCATCTTGATCTTTCTTTCGAGCGCCAATTGTTGTCCGAGCTTCTGGAGATTGTTCCTCCGGGAGTAGATGAAGTGATGGCAATCTTCCGCGTTCTGGATTTAATCGCCAATGCCGTTCAAAGAGTGGGAATTGACATGGCGCCTACCGGGCACGCGCTGGAATTGTTGCGAATGCCAGACCGGATCCTTGCCTGGACAAGGCCTTTATTGAAAACCATGGCGGCGCACCGTACACTAGCGGCTGCCCGTGATGCGGCAGTCAAAATAGTGGAACTCGGCCAGCGCGTTCGCGAGCTGGCAACTCTGCTCAAGGATGAAACTGGAACACACGTTCACGTTGTTTTATTGCCGGAACTGTTGCCAGATCGTGAAACCGAACGGCTAGTTTCCAGCTTGAGAACTCTGCAAATGATTCCGAAATCCCTCTTTCTTAATCGCGTTATTTTCTCGAAAGACGTCGGCAGCTGCCAGCGATGCCGCCGATCATTTCAATCGCAGCAGAGCATGATGGCGGGTCTTAAGAAGAAATATGCCGGCACTGATATTTATGCTGTGCGGAATTTTTCCGCGGAAATTGCCGGCAAATCAGCATTAGTTAAATTTACGGGAGAGCTGTGGCAACTCGCGTGAGGCCAACGCGGTCTTCGACAGTGGCCTATCTTTACGGCGTGACTGCAAAGTCTGTCCCGGGACTTACCGTTATTGGTGTAGATGGCAAAGCAGCGGTCGAACCGATGATCTGCACTGGCTTGACCTGCTGGGTCAGCCATGTCTCGCGAACGGAATTCGCTGACGATCTGGCAACGAACATGGAGAATCTCGATTGGTTGAGCGAAGGCGGAGTTCGTCACCAACGCGTTGTCTCGGCAATTGCAGAGCTCACTGACATTCTACCGGCGCGATTCGGAACCGTGTTTCTGGATGATTCCTCGTTAAAAGCTGACTTGCGCAAAAGAGAAAAGTCGTTGGTGTCTGATCTTCGCAGAATTCATGGCTGCGATGAATGGGGAGTGAAAGTTTTCGCCGCGGCCCAACCGATGCGACTTCCCGAAAAAAGCCGGCAACGGGAAGAGGTTATCTCGAAACAAAAGCGGCTTTGCTCCGTCGGCCTCCCGTTGGAATTGACGCTGAAGAATTGAAGGCCTTTTCCTCAACGTTGCGCCGTATTTCCGTGGCTGTATCAGATGGAGGCAGAATCAGCGGAGGGCAACGCGGCTTGCAGTGGCAGTCTTCTGTATTGTTGAAGCGCGACCACAGAAAAAAACTCGAAGCGATATTGAAGAAATACTCCGCCAAATGGGCGGATACAGGAAAAATCGAATGCACCGGCCCGTGGCCGCCGTATTCTTTTGTTTCCGGAAAGTAAATGGAAGAAGGACCCGCAATGTCATCCGCTGCAAACAGTATTTTGGTTACCGATACTCATTCCGGGGACGAAACCTCTCTTTTAGACATTCTTGATCACGTGCTCAACGCCGGAGTCGTTATTCGCGGAAGTATCGTTATTTCTCTGGCCGGCGTGGATCTTGTTTATCTCGGTCTCGACGTAATCCTCACTTCCATCGAGACCGCGCTTAAGCACCTGCAAAACGACGTGCCGAAATCCAACTCTTAATCCATTTCGCCGACCTCCATGCCACTTCTTGTTTACTGCATTGCCGAAACGTCGACGTCTGTTGAGGTCCCAACAACAGGGGTGAACGCGTTAACAGTCGGGGCCGTGAACCATGGCGAACTGCAATGTTTTGTGTCTCGGAGTGCAGCGAACATTTCATTTTCGGGTCTTCAACTTCGGAATGCAGCGTTAACTTTCCACGACGTGATCGAGAGAATATTTGAGCAAACTGCAATTATCCCTTTTCGGTTTCCTACGGTGCTTCCGCGCGAACCGGAACTGATCGCATACATGGCGGAACATTCAGTAGAATACCGCTCGGCCTTGATCCGGCTTCGAGACGTGGTACAGATGGAAATCAGGCTTCAGCTCAAAGATTCACGATCGCTCCAAAAACTCGCGGAACCCTTAAGTAGCCGAGGCTCTGAGACGAAGCTTTCGGGGAGGGAGTATCTTAAAAGGAGACGGGCGCGGCACGAGAAGCTTGAAGTGGCAGCGAAGGATCTGCGGCAAGCCTGCCTTGTTTTTACTAAAGGATGGCGTCAAACAGATTCGAGTGAAGGCATTCGTTGTTTCGCGCTGGTTGAGCGTGCTTCAGTCGTGAAATTCCAAACCCAAGCGCGGGCAGTCACACTTGAAGACGGCCTCGACGCACGGCTCAGCGGCCCGTGGCCAGCGAGCCAGTTTCTCAAAGAGGAATAAAGAGGAATAATGCTGGATTCGGATAGAGCGCTGATCGAAATCGCGCAGGCCGCGGCCCCGCAGAACGTCGTCGCCCCGACGCAACGAATTGACTGTTCGCCGGAAAACATTGAGCAGGGATTGGCCAGACTGGTGCTGAGTCTTGTCGAATTATTGCGCCAAGTGCTGGAGCGGCAGGCAATTCGCCGGATGGAGGGTGGCTCATTGGCAGAAACTCAGGTCGAGAAAATGGGCGAATCGCTGATGGTGCTCGAGGCAAAAATCCATGAATTGGCGGCAAATTTCGGACTGACACCAGCGGATTTGAATATTGATCTAGGGCCCTTAGGGCATTTACTGGATAAGTGATGTGCAAATCAGTGGCACGAAGATTTTCTTTTGTTTTTGGCGCTCCGTCATTGACACACCGTTAGCAAGCAGTTAGCATCACGACCTCAGAAGAACGCGAAATACTTTTCCCCAACGCAAGAAAGAGCAAAGAGCGAAGAATAAGTCTATGGACCGAGTGCCAACAGTTTCTGGGACTACCAATCTTCTTGACATCCTGGACCGTATTCTGGACAAGGGATTGGTTATCGCTGGTGACGTCCGCATCTCATTGGCGAATGTTGAGTTACTGACCATTCGCATTCGGCTCCTGGTTTGCTCCGTGGACAAGGCCGAGCAAATCGGTCTGAACTGGTGGAAGTATGACCCGCATTTGACCATGCAGACGCCGCCTCCCCCAGTTGCACTTCCAGAAAGCAGAAAAGGCGCGCCGCGGAAAAGCGTGCCCGGATCGCAGCGCGGCAAACGCAATCGTTAGTAAATTTTAGGAGGAACTCTTCATGGCTGTCGAACGGATGTCGGGCGGTTCCAGTCTTATTGATGTGCTCGATCGTATTCTCGATAAGGGCATCGTCATTGACGCATGGGTCCGAATTTCGCTGGTTGGAATTGATCTGATCACGGTCGAAGCTCGCGTTGTCGTGGCGTCCATTGACACATATCTAAAGTACGCCGATGCCGTAGGCTTAACGGGACTGGTCTCGCGGCCGCAGCTGACTGAGACGGAAGAACCTGAGATGGAAGTGGAGACCACGCGACGGGTCACCCGTGCCCCTGCCCGACGCAGGGCTCGCCGCTGATAGGGGCTTTCTAATTGAGGGGAGCGGAACGCATGGGCACCCCAAAGCCGCGGCGGACCCACGACCGGTTGTCTGAGCATCAGTCGGGTGAGCCTGCGGCGGTGCGGTTGCTGTCCGCTGAGCGCCCCGAGGAAATTCTTCCCACTTTGCTTGAAGAAATCGTTCTTTTAGGATTTCCTCGTGCGCTAGTGCTGGAAGTTGACCTTGAAACTGGTGAAATCAGACCGACTTCGTCACTGAACTGCGATAAGAAGTACCTCGCGAATTTCAATACATCCTTCTGGGCAAGCGAAGATTCCGTTGTCGGCGTTATTCAAAGTTTAAAGCCGGCTCTGTTGCCGGGTGATCCATCCAGGCAAAATGCTCTATATGCCTGCCCAATGATTTACGGCAGCCGCATCAGTTGTTGGGAGGCAGAAGGCGAGCGACGGAAGAGCTGCCTGGCGGTCCAGAATTTCCAGAACAACCGATTTCAGATGCAACAGCAAGCCTGCGCAGTTTGTGGAATACGCGGATATGCCAATGTCGTATTGACCGAACTTCGGAAAAAACCCGCAGAAGCGCAAATGCGGCAAGTTCGCTTGCTGGTGGATCTCGGGAATCGCTATCTGATTCGTCTTCATAAAGCTGAGTACTACTACCAGCATATGCGTGACATGGATGTCACGATCTCGCGCATGGGAACGGTCATGCAAAGCATGGCGGACCCGGTCATCCTCACCGACAACCAGCACCGGGTGATCATCCAGAATAAGGCAGCGGAACGTTTCTTCAGGGTTCCCGAGGAAATCAGCGAGGGCGGCCGCCGTGCGGTGCAGATGAATAATCTTTTGTTCTCCGCGGCGCTGTCTTCAATGGTCGTCAGCGGGACGGATGCCTCCCGTGACTTCACTCTGGTGGACGTGATGGAGGGCGAGGAAGTACTCTTCGAGGCCGTCTGCGCTCCAACATCCACGCGGGACGGCACTCGTACCGGGATCGTCACCGTAATGCGCGATGTAACCGACCTGCGAAGAGCGGACCAGGAAGTTCGCGACAATCTTGAGAAACTTCGAGCCGCTGAAGAAGTAGTACGTCAGGATCGAGACCGCTTGAATCTTGTTATTGAGAATGTGGGCGATCCAATCGTCGTCGCCGACAACTCAGCAAAGATCGTGTTGCTCGATCCACTAGCCAAAGAACTTTTCGGTCTTGCCAACGAATATCGCGATCCGCAAATCGTGAAGAATCAAGCAAAATTAGACGCATACTTGACCGCCTTCACATTTTCGTTCGTGGACAAGGAAAACAAATCGGTTCATCTGCACCATCCAGGAACCCGGAGTGAAATCGAATACGCTGCGCGATCCGGCAAGATTTACGACGCGCGCGGACAAGTCGCATACACCGTGACGGTGTTACGGGACTTCTCCACATGGAAGAAGCTGGAGCAGTTACAACTGGAACGACGGATGCTGGAAATGGAGAAGTTTGCGGCGACTGGGCGTCTGGCCGGAACCATTGCTCACGAGATTAATAATCCGATGGAGGCGATCAAGAATGCGATCTATCTTCTCCAGGGCAAGCTTGATGAGTCCTCGCTGCCGGTTTATGAAGTCCTGAGAAGTGAGACCGAGCGGGTGACGCGAATCGTGCGCCAGATGCTGGGTCTCTATCGCAATACAGCACAGCTGGGCGGTTTCGACCTGAATAACGTCCTGGAGGATACGCTGGCTCTTTTTGCGCGGCCATTATCGAAGGCCGGTGTTATCGTGGACAAGCAATTTGGCGATATTCCGACGATGAAGGGCTCATCGGATCAGTTTCGCCAGTTATTTTCAAATCTTGTCGTGAACGCACGTGACAGCATGCAGGATGGTGGAAAGCTAACTATTCGCACGAAGCATTTGAGGGCGCCCGACGGAGTCCACGGATGGGTGACTATTACGATTGCGGACCAGGGATCTGGCATTCCGCGGGACCTACAGTCGTCCATGTTCGAGCCCTTTGTCACGACCAAGGGTGAAAAGGGTACGGGCCTTGGACTTTGGATCGTAAAGGGAATTGTGGAAAATCATGCGGGGCGAATCCAGCTGCGCAGTACGGTTGGAAAGGGCACGATTTTCAAACTTGCATTCCCAATCGCGGTGACCGAAGCTTTTAAATCGTAAGGCTTGGAGCGCGAACCTTGCGGCCGGGCAAAAGGGATTTATGCCAAATAAGACAAAGAAAACAACACGCAAAATTCCAAAGGAAGTTCGAGAGGACGTGCATGTCAAGATCTCGGATGAATCCCCTCTCTCCGATATCCCGGCAGGCGGTGGTGGACGATATGTTTATGGAATCGTAGAGTCGAAAGAACCAGCCACGTTCGGAAAGATCGGTATCGGCGGCACTGGCGAACTGGTGTACATGGTGAAGTACCTCGACATCGCGGCGGTTGTTAGCAATACGACCGTCTTTATTTTCGATCCAACCCGCGAAAATGCCCTGGCTCACGAACACGTGATTGAGACCGTCATGAAGGGCTATACGATTATTCCCATGAGTTTCGGAACCGTGTTTCGCACCGACGATGACATTCGAGAAGTCCTGAAAAGTATTTATCCGTCATTGAAAGACGTTTTGAATCAAATGGCCGGAAAGCTGGAATTTGGCCTGAAAGTAACCTGGGATCGCGATCAGATTATCGAAGAGTTAAAACAGGAGGATGAAGAAATCGGCAGATTCCATCTTGAAATCGTTCGCAAACATCTGCAATCCACATATCTGGCTCGCATGCAACTGGGACGAATGATTGATAAAGCGATGGGAGAACGATCGGCGCAGTACGTGCGTGAGATTTATGAGTCGTTGCGTGGCGTCTGTGTGGCGTCGCGAGACAACCAGCCAATCGGCGATAAGATGATCATGAACGCGGCGTTTCTCGTAGAAAGAAGGCGCGAGGCCGAGTTCGATGGCATCGTGAATAAGATCGCCAAGAAATATGGGAAGCGGCTGAAGTTTAAATACACCGGACCATGGCCCCCATATAACTTCGTAAACATTAGACTCAAGCTCGAGCGTGTTTCATCGTCGTAACTGAAAGACTAAAAAATGCTATTGATTGACGATCTACTGCTTCTGCCCATTTCAGGATTCAAGTTTATATTCCGAACCCTGCAAAAAATGGCGGAAGAGCAATATACCGACGACGCACCGATCAAAGAGCGCTTACTCGAACTTCAAATCGAACTTGAGTCAGGTGAACTCTCCGAAGAAGAATATGTGAAGGAAGAGGCAGCGATTATCCGCCAGCTTCGAGATATAGAAAAGCATAAGCGCGAACTGGCGGGACTGCCGGCCGAAGAGGCGCCCGGGGGGTTAACTTTCCGCCCAGACAGCGGTCAATTGGGCGGCGCTTCGGTAACCATGCATCAGGATTCCGAACGTAGAGAAAAGCCCTAAGTTAATTCCCTTAACGATTTTTTTTGGAGATGTTTTTCTATATCGGGGATAACGGGATCTGGCCGCCTCTCATCGAAACGCATATCATCAACCGTTCTAACCACGGTAAATTGGCGCGTGCGCAGATTTTGGCCTTTGATCAATAAGCGATGGTAGAACACGGCGAGCTTCGTGGGACAGTCCTGCTAGCGGAAGACGAACCCGCCATCCTATACACTTTTACAACCATACTTGAAGAAGCGGGATTCAGAGTTCAATCTGCCAGCACTTTTCAGACCGCACAAGAATCCATTCGTCACAATGATTATGACGCGATTATCACTGAGTTCAGCCTAGACAAAGAGGGGATGGGTTTGGAGCTTGCACGGGAAGCCAAAAAGCGGAAGCGGGTGCCCGCTGTTCTCGTATACACGGGCGATCCAACGGTGGAACGCCTGCGGGCAGCGCTTGAGCTCGGCGTGGATTATTTCGCTTTCAAGCCAGTGGATCTGGACGAAATCAAGACCGCTTTATTCCGGCTGATTGCCTTCAGAGCGGCGAGGCTTCGCTCTGCTGCCTCTTCGTAGGTGGCCTTTTAGGGAGATTTATAGGCCTTTCACCAGCAAAAGTGTTATATTTTGAAGCTCCCTCAGAGGCTATTCCTCAAAATGACTGTTAAACCCTCTATCCTACTCGTTGATGACGAGCTGAGCATCCTGCGGACGCTGAGCATGGTGTTTGAACATGAGGGATACGATGTGGCAACGGCGGAGAATTCGGTTCAAGCCCTGGCTCTGCTTACCAAGAACGGACATTTTGACGCCGTCATCACCGATCTAAATATGGAGCAAGAGGATATTGGATTGGAGGTTGCGCGCGCCGCAATGAATTGCAAGCCTAAGCCCGCGGTCGTGGTTTGCACCGGTTTCGCGAGCGCAAACAATACGCGGGCCGCCCTCGATATGGGAATTGATTACATGGCATACAAGCCGGTCGAACTGGAAGAGCTGATTTCCGCGTTAAACCGATTAATTTTACGATCTCGCGATTTAGGAGACAGGCAGTAAATGGCTAGAACGCAACCACAGAAAACAGTAAGGTCTCGGCGAATGGCGTTAATCGTACATTCAGACTTGGCAGTGCTCTCGAATTTACAGTCCACATTATCGGAGAACGGTTTTACCGCAATCGTCGCGAGGGACCTGCCGACGGCGCTGCTTGCGATCACACACCACTATTTCGATATCGCGATCGTATCGGCGCAATTGCGGGAAGGTGGCGACGGATGGCCTCTGGCAGGCGTTCTACACCTGGTGTTCCCCAGAGCTTTCGTTTCTGTCCTGGCCCCGTCGAATGGCGACGTTTTAACGTTGCAGTCGGCTATCAATTACGGAGTGAAAGAGGTTTACAAAGAATCCAGCCCCGCCCAGGAAGTAGTAGCAGCAATCCTGGCAGCGGTGGATCCAACTTCAAAGGACCAAAAGCCGCGTGTGCAGTAGCAAGCAGGCAACTATCTGTCATCGAGTCTGAATCTATCCTTCCCCATGCCCGCCAAACCATCCACGATTTTGTGTATTGACGACGAAGAACCAGGATTGAAAGTCCGAAAAATTTTGCTGGAAACCGCAGGACACAAAGTTTTTACTGCGTTATCGGGGGCTGAGGGAATCAAGATTTTTGAAGCAGAAGAAATTGACGCCGTTATTCTTGATTACTGGATGGCGGGAATGAATGGTGTCACAACCGCTCGTGAGCTTAAGCGCATGAAACCTGGTGTTCCGATCATTATCCTTTCCGCGTATGGAACGCTGCTGGATGAAACGCTGGGCGTCGCCGACGTCTGGATTCGCAAAGGGGAGGAAGATCCTCAGTATCTGCTTGGCGCACTGGAAGCACTTCTCCAGGCGCACGCATCCAGATAGCCTTTCGGAAATAAAGTGTTTTACCCGAAGCCCTACCTGAATATCCCTATGGAGGCTTTCCGCCGCACAGCCCATTCTAAATACTTGGAATGCAGCGACTTTCCCGTTCGCCCCGAACTGGTGAGTTTCTGGTCAGGAGCGAACTGTGAACCAGGTATCTGTGGAAGCAATCGGGGTTCAGAACGACCGTATCCCATCGGGATGCGCCGGGCTGGACGATATTTTGAATGGCGGTTATCCCAAAGGCCATTTCTATCTGGTGGAAGGGAACCCGGGTGCCGGCAAAACCACGTTGGCGCTGCAATTCATAATCGAGGGCATAAAGAATGGAGAAAGAGTCCTCTACGTCACACTCTCCGAGTCGAAGCGCGATTTGCTGACGGTCGCTCGCGGGCATGGATTTTCCACGGAAGGTCTTGAAATTTTCGAATTGATGCCGGGGGACGACGAACTCAAACCCGAGGGCCAATACACGGTTTTCCATCCCGCGGAAGTTGAGCTCACTGACCGGATGCGAACTATTTTCGACGAAGTGGAGCGCGTCAAGCCCGAACGGCTGGTGATTGATGCGCTGTCGGAGCTGCGGATGTTAGCGCGCGATTCGCTTCGATATCGGCGCCAGATTCTCTCCATGAAAAACTATCTGGCAGGCAACACTTGCACGGTACTCTTGTTGGACGACCTCACGATGGGTGACCGTGATCTCCAATTGCATAGTATTGTGCATGGCGTCGTCTGTCTTGAAAAACAAGCTCGAGACTACGGGGACGCGAGGCGGAGGCTGGAGGTGTCGAAATTGCGCGCCAGCAGTTTCAAGGAAGGCTTTCACGATTACGTGATCCGTACCGGCGGAGTCGTGGTTTTTCCCCGCCTGATCGCAGCTGAATATCGGGGAGAGTCAGAGATCAGTCCGGTTCCAAGCGGAATTAAAGAGCTTGATGCGCTTACCGGCGGCGGACTTGACCGCGGTACGAGTGCCTTGATCATGGGACCAGCCGGGTGCGGGAAGACTACGATCGCGATTCGCTGGGCAATATCAGCCGCTGAAAATGGTGAGAATTGCGGCTTTTTCATATTCGAGGAAGGGAAACATACTCTTGTAGCGCGCGCCGCGGGCTTAGGGATGGATCTGCGTCCACACGTCGAATCTGGGCGAATTACTCTCGATCAAATTGACCCGGCGGAAATGTCGCCCGGTGAATTTGTTCAGCGCGTGCGCAAGTGCGTCGAAGAACAGAATGCTCGCGTCATCGTCATTGACAGCCTCAACGGATATTTGCAATCCATGCCGGGCGAGCAATTTCTTGCCAGCCATCTTCATGAATTGCTTTCTTATCTTAATAACCGCGGCGTTCTGACCATCGTAATACTCGCTCAAGCGGGAACACTGGGAAGCCTTATGCAGACCCCGGTGGACGTGAGCTATTTGGCCGACAACATTTTGCTTCTTCGCTATTTTGAAGTTCACGGAGAAGTTCGTCAGGCAATTTCCGTCATCAAAAAGCGCAGTGGAGGACACGAGCGTACCATTCGCGAGCTTTCTCTGGGGCCTGATCGAATCCGTATCGGTAAACCCTTAAGAGATTTTCAAGGAGTTTTGAGCGGGATACCAACCATTCGCAACGGGGCTAACGCGGAAAGTCAATCGTCGGACAATGGCAACTGAGGAGAAGTCCAACTTTCGACTGCTTGTTTTTGCGCCCTTCGGTAAAGATGCAGCGCTCATAAGCGAAGTCTTGCTGAAGGCGGGAGTCTTTGTTCAAACCGTAAAGGAGTCCGGAGAGTTAGGCCAGTGCATTCGCGATGGGGCTGATGCTGCCATTGTCACCGAAGAATCGCTAGACGACGAGACCACTCGATTTCTCGGAGAATGCATTGCTTCCCAACCTCCCTGGTCTGACTTCCCTCTCATTATTTTGACCGGCGGCGGAGCCAGCACTCCCCTTACCGAAATAGCAGCTCGGTCTAGAGCAACGTTAGGCAATCTCTCGCTACTCGAGCGGCCGGTGCGACCAGCGACTCTTCTTAGCGTGGTGAGGAGCGCATCACGAGCTCGCGCCCGTCAATATGAAATTCGCGACCATCTGGAAGAACTAAAGCAGACCCATCTTGCCTTGCGCGAAGCGAACGACCGGTTGGAATCTCTCGTAGCGCAGCGGACAAGCGTGCTGAGAAAACTTTCGGCTCAACTCATGCGTGCACAGGATGATGAGCGGAGGCGCATGGCGAGAGAATTACACGATGGGCTTGGGCAATCTTTGGCTGCGGCGCAAATTAATCTTGGCTTGCTCGCTTCTAACGGAACTGCGGATTCGGGATATTTGGTTGAAGCTCGCCGTTTGTTGGGACAGGCGGTGTCAGATATTCGTACCCTTTCCTATTTGCTTCATCCCCCACTCCTCGAAGAGGCAGGTTTTTATTCCGCCGCGCGGTGGTATATTGACGGATTTTCGAAACGCAGCAATCTCAAAGTAAACCTCGAGCTACCCGATCGAACCAGCCGGATGGCCGATGTCGTGGAGCTTACCCTATTTCGAGTGTTGCAGGAGGGGCTGATGAACGCCCATCGCCACTCCGGAAGTAGCCATGTTGATGTTCGAGTCGAAAATGGCAGATCCACAATTAGCTTACAGCTGAGAGATTACGGCAAAGGCCTATCGAAAGCTCTTTTGGAACGTTTTCGCAATACCGGTAGCGCAGCCGGCGTGGGACTGGCGGGGATGCGGGAGCGAGTCACGGAACTCGGTGGCCAATTTGAAGTCCAATCCGATCAGTCTGGGACTACCCTGATGGTTGTCCTGCCGGTCAGCGGAGACAAGAGTTCCAGCGTCGCGGATTCACTAAAGAACACATTAGAGCCTAATCACCCTGCTGTAAGGTTTCTGGCATAGCGCGCTGCCGAAAATTTCGATAGTGGACGGATTTACAAGCCACTCTCGTACACAGCGATCATCCTCCCGGAATATTGCTCGCAACCTTGGTTTATAATCGTTATTCCGCATTTCTGCCGTAATTCTGGAGCAACGTCAAAATGATTCGATTTTTGCAAACCCCTGGGCCGGTGAAGAAAATTGTGCTTGGCGGGCTGTTGACAATTATTTGCGTTCTGATGGTCATAACGCTGGTTCCCGGCTTCGGAAGCTCGGATTTTCTCGGCGGCGGGACGCCCGCTCGCGGCGTCGTCGCGACAGTTGCGGGAGAAGACGTGACCACCCTCGAAGTGCAGCGCGAGGCCAGGCAGATGCTTCAGCAGCAATTCCCGCAGGGCGGCGCTCAGACATCCATGTTGATGCCTTTTTTCGCACGTCGCGCCGCAGAGAACCTTATTCAGCAGAAGGTTGTCCTGGCTGAAGCCCGCCGGATGGGATTGCACGTGACTGACGAGGAACTTCGCGATGAATTGCAGCACAATCCGCAATATTCCGGCGCGTTTTTCGTTGACGGAAATTTTGTCGGACAAACCAAGTACGCAGAAATCCTTGAGCAGCACGATCTGACCATTCCCCGATTCGAGCAATTGGTGCGAAATGAGATTCTTCTGGATAAGCTTCGCGAAATGATTGGTGGCGGGGCAATGGTTTCGGATCTTGATATCCAAACAGAATTCCTAAAGAAAAACTCCAAGATCAAGTTCGATTACGCGGTTCTGCGAAAGGACGATCTTCTTAAAGACATTCATCCCGCCGACGCCGAACTTAAGGCTTTTTATGATCGCAACAAGGCGAATTACGCCAATTCGATTCCGGAAAAACGAAAGATCAGTTATGTGCTGTTCGATACTGCGCGACTCGGGGCGCAGGAACAAGTAAGCGCCGGGGAACTGGAAACGTATTATGACCGGCATCGCGAGGAATTCCGATCTCCCGACCAGGTAAGAGTCAGCCAGATACTCATTAAGACCCCGCTGACCGCGGCCGATGGAAAAGTGGACACGAAAGCTCTCGACGAAGCCCGCAAGAAAGCGGACGACGTTCTTAAGCAATTGAAAGCCGGGGCAAAATTCGAGGATCTTGCAAAGAAATATTCCGAGGATCCGAGTGCCAGCAGCGGTGGCTCCATTGGATGGATCAATCATGGCGGATTTCCAGTGCCAGAAGTTGATAAAGCAGCTTTTTCCCTTCCCAAGGGCGGAACTAGCGACGTAATCAACGCCGGATACGCCTTCGTTATCCTTCACATTGATGACAAGCAATCAGCACATGTTAGAACGCTGGATGAAGTAAAAGGCCAAATTGAACCGATTATCCAGCAGCAGAAAGCGACGGAGGCGGCGGATTCCGAAGCCAACGCGCTGGTTAGCCAGGCTCGCGCTGAGGGCTTGGATAAAGCTGCGGCCGCTAAAGGTTTGCAAGTCGTCAGCACGGACTTCCTAAGCCGGACGGATTCGCTTCCCGGAGTCGGGAGTTCACCCCAATTTATGGACGCAGTTTTTGGGGCTCCTGACAAATCTCCTGCGGACGAAGTGCAATTGCCACAGGGCTTCGCGGTGTTCCAGGTTCAGCAAATTCAACCCGCATCTACGCCGGCGTTTGAACAAATCCGCAGCCGGGTTGAGAGCGAATTCAAGAATGAGCGTGCCGCGGCTCTCCTGACGCAAAAAACGCGGGAACTTGCCGACCGCGCCAAGGCAGAGCACGATCTGAAAAAAGCCGCGAAGGAACTGGGGGCTACGGTCAAGACCAGCGATTTCGTCCTGCCGGATGGCCAGGTACCCGATATCGGCTCGATGACTGGAGCGGCATCTGTAGCCTTTACACTCAAACCCGGAGAAGTGAGCGGCCCCATAAACAATGGCAGCACCGGAGTGGTCTTAGCAGTTATTGAGAAGCAGGAACCCGGCCCGCAGGAACTGGCTGCAAAGAGAGATCAGATTCGCGATTCCTTGCTTCAAACCAAGCAGAACGATCTTTTTGAGATGTTCGTGGCCAATGCGCGCGAGCAAATGCAGAAGTCCAGAAAGATAAAAATGAACGAACAGGAACTGAAGAGTTTGACCGGAGGGCAAGGTCAGGAAGGCGAGTAGAGTCTGATCGTGCTTTTCCCCTGCGCGTGCCGTCGCGAATTTTCTGATGGTTGCACGTTAGAATTAGGGTCTGGTAGACCTCTCACTTAAATACTGCCTCCAAGAAAGAACCATGTCATTCCCTCGTCTAAGCGGGATTCTGCTCCATCCGATTTCGCTGCCATCTCATGGCGGAATTGGCGATTTAGGTCCCGCCGCTTTTGAATTCATAGATTTTCTTGCCGCTGCCCGGCAGGGATTGTGGCAAGTTCTTCCGCTGGGGCCGCCGGCTAACGGGACTTCGCCGTATTCATCTACATCCGCTTTTGCTGGAAATCCTCTGCTGATCAGTTTGGAGCGTTTAGCCGAGACTGGGCTGATTGAGAAGTCCCGTCTCCAGGTCTTGCCGCACGAAGTATGCCCAATTGACTATGAAGAGACTGCGCGCCACAAACTCCCGCTTTTGGCCGATGCGGCTCGTAATTTTTTGACCTGCGAAGACCGGAGCCTGATATCGAGGTTTGAAAATTTCTGCGAAGAAAACCGTTGGTGGTTGGAAGACTTCGTCCTATTTGACGCATTGCGGAAGCGTTATGATGGTCAGTCTTGGAAGCATTGGCCATCAGGATTGGCAAGGCGAGAATCTGACCCCTTGCAGTTGGCTCGGACCGAACTCAATGATGAGCTCTCCCTTGGCCGGGTGATCCAGTTTTTCTTTTATGAGCAGTGGCGCGCAATAAGAACTTACTGTGCACAACGTTCCGTTCGCATCGTAGGTGATATCGCGATCTTCGTGGATTACGATAGTGCGGATGTCTGGGCCAATCGCGATATCTTCCGCCTCCGCGAAGATCTGGAACCGGACGTCGTTTCCGGCGTGCCGCCTGACGCGTTCAGCGCCTCGGGCCAGCGCTGGGGAAATCCTCTCTATAACTGGGAAGCGATACGAGCTACGGGGTACGAGTGGTGGATTCGACGCCTCCGCTGGGCGACTCAGACCTGCGATTACATTCGCCTCGATCACTTCCGCGGATTCGCGCAGTTTTGGGAGATCCCCGCGAACGAACCTACAGCTGTAAATGGGCGCTGGGTGGATGGGCCGGGCGATGAATTATTTTACAAGCTGAAAGAATCCCTGGGTACTCTTCCATTCTTTGCGGAGGACCTCGGCGTCATCACCCCAGACGTCACACAATTGCGGGAACGCCACAAGATTCCCGGCATGGCGGTGTTGCAGTTTGGCTTCGGAGATCCCGGTGCTCACGTTTATCTACCCCATCGTCTGACTACCGATCGCGTGATTTATACCGGCACACATGACAACGACACGGCATTGGGTTGGTGGAATTCCCTGGGAGAAAGGGAGCGTGTTGCCGTGGAATCGCTCGTTGGGCGGTGTGACGACGGGATCAATTGGGCATTGATTCGTCTTGCCCAGAGTTCCGTTGCGGAATTCTCGGTTGTACCCTTGCAAGATGTGCTCGGCTTGGGCGGCGAGGCGCGATTAAACACGCCAAGCACCTTGAATGGGAATTACCACTGGCGCTTTCAGCCCGGGTCGCTAACCCCCAACCTCGCTCAACGCCTGGCCGATCTGACTGAAGTCACCGATCGCCTTCCCACCGTAACGGCGGCCTGAAAGGACGATTCCTTCCTTTGCTATTCGGACCGCGCTCAGGTTTCCAAACTTGCAAGAATCGTGTAGAGGTTAAAACGAGTCTCGGAGTGAACGTCAGTGACGAATGCGATCATAATGGCGAGGGCCGTAGAAAAATTCTATTTGCAGCCCGACGGAAATCGAATCGAGGTTCTTGCTCCGACTGACCTGGAAATTCGCCCTGGAAACATCCTGGCCCTCCTCGGCCCCTCGGGCTCCGGGAAATCAACTCTCCTCAGGATGTTGACTGGCCTCTCAGTTCCATCGTCTGGCGAGGTACTCTGGCACGGCCAGCCTCTGGCGAGACGTTCTCCGAACGCGGCGATTGTGTTTCAAAGCTTCGCATTATTCCCGTGGCTGAATGTCCTGGAAAACGTAGAAGCTCCACTCGAAGCAAAGGGCATGGCGGCAATCGAGCGCCGCAAGCGTGCGTTAAAGATCCTCGACACAGTCGGTCTTGACGGCTTCGAAACAGCCTATCCCAAGGAACTTTCTGGAGGAATGAAGCAGCGTGTAGGCTTTGCCCGGGCTCTGGTCGTTGAACCCGAAGTGCTGTTTATGGACGAGCCTTTCTCGGCGCTCGACGTGCTGACCGCGGAAAATCTGCGGGGAGAGCTAATGGAGCTCTGGCTGAACAAAAAGATGCCCACTAGCGCCATTTTTATAGTCACGCACAATATCGAAGAAGCGGTGCTGCTGGCGGATCGCGTCGTTGTGCTCGGTAAAAACCCCGGACGTGTTCGCGCCGACTTTGAGATTGCACTTCCCCACCCTCGAAACCGCAAGGCTGCGCCTTTTGTCGAATTCGTGGACCACATCTATGAAATTATGACCCAGCCTGACATGGAATATCCGGCGACGGTGCCCATGAGCGCCGGCTCGTCTCCCAGCCCCAAGCCGAAATACCAAATGTTGCCGCACGCGCGACCAGGCGGAATTGCCGGATTGCTGGAACTTCTGCACGACGGCGACGGGCATGAAGATCTCTACCGTTTAGCCACTCGGTTATCCATGGATGTGGATGACTTGCTGCCGATTGTGGAATCATGCGTCATGTTGGGCTTTGCCACGCTTCAAGAGGGCGAAGCTCAAATCACCCCCGAGGGTGCTGCTTTCGCCGAAGCGGACATTCTTACTCGTAAGGTGCTGTTTCGCGATGCCGCACTGAAGCGCATCACAATTTTGCAATGCATTGACAGCGTCCTAAGGGCCAAGTCCGACCATTCCATTCCAGATGAATTCTTTCGAGACATCCTGGACGAACACTTCACGCAGGACGAAGTGGATCTCCAATTTAATACCGCGATGGTTTGGGGACGCTACGCTGAGATATTCGATCACGATCCCGAAAATGGCCGGTTAATCCTAACGGACCCGCTGACTGAGCCGACAGATGCAGCGAATCCGGGTGCCGCATGAAAATGAACAATAAGAGGCCATTTTCCCCATACCGCCTCTGGTCGCTATTACCCAATATGGGCGCCTCCCACTTCTCCGATGCGCTAATGTTCGGCTTAGCGATTTCCATCTTCTATGGCGTGCTGATGGTATCGCGATATTGGCTTGGCCCAATTACTCCTCAAGTGGAAATTTCGCGTAGCCTGCTGGCGCTTCCTGGCTATGCCGCACTATCACTGCTGAGAATCACGATTGCGTATTTGTTGAGTTTGGCCTTCACCCTCGTCTATGGATATGTTGCTGCCTACAATCCAACCGCTGAGCGTTTCATGATTCCATTACTGGACGTTTTGCAGTCCATTCCCGTGCTCAGCTTCTTGCCTGGGGTCATGTTGGCAATGGTGGCTTTGTTTCCCACTCGGCAACTCGGCGTAGAAATGGGCGCAATACTGCTGATCTTTACGGGACAAGTCTGGAACATGGCATTTAGTTTCTACGCTTCGCTCAAGAGTGTTCCGAGGGATATGCGCGAAGCCGCCAAGATCTACCGTTTTAGCTGGTGGCAACGTTTTATCGAAATTGACCTGCCATTTGCTGCGATTGGGCTGGTGTGGAATTCGATGATGTCAGTTGCCGGGGGATGGTTCTTTTTGATGGCATGTGAGATGTTCGTGCTGGGTTCCCGCGACTTCCGGCTCCCGGGCCTCGGCTCTTACTTGCAAACTGCCGCCAGCACCGGCGACACTCGCTCCATTCTTTGGGGTGTGGCAACCATGGTGGTGGTGATCGTGATGCTCGATCAGTTTGTATGGCGGCCTGTTATCGCGTGGGGTGAGAGATTCAAAGTCGAACAAGTGGAAAGTGCTCACGCGCCAAGTTCATGGGTTTTGACCATGTTGCAACATTCCCGGAGCCTGTCATATTTGGGCAGCAGGACACTGGGGCCGATTCGAGAAAGTTTGACCTCTCATTTTGCTCGACGCCATCAGGTTCAACTGCTGGCATCAACCACAGGCACTGCCAGGAACCGGGCGGCCCGAACCATTGGGGTGATCGCTATAGCTGGCATCATTTATTCCGTATTCCGGGTACTCGTCTTGCTCGCTGGTCTGACTCATGCCGATGTGGCACAACTTTTCATTAGCCTGGCGGCTACATTCCTGCGCGTCAATGCAACGATATTCATTGGCGCCGCGTGGACCATACCGGTTGGAGTGTGGATAGGTTTTAGTCCGAGATTAGCCCGAGTTGCGCAGCCAATGGCGCAAATCGCCGCATCCATCCCCGCGACGGCATTGTTTCCTGTCATCCTGCTGATTTTACTTAAGGCAGGCGGAGGCCTGAACATTGGTTCAGTCATCCTCATCTTGCTCGGAACGCAATGGTACATTCTGTTCAATGTGATTGCCGGATCCATGGCGATCCCTACTGATTTGAAAGAAGTTTGCTCGGTGTTTGGGATCAAGAGCGCGGAACGCTGGCGAAAACTGATTCTCCCGGGAATCTTTCCTTACCTCGTCACAGGGTTGGTAACGGCGTCTGGCGGAGCCTGGAATGCCAGCATAATCGCCGAGTATTTTCATTTTAAAGGACAGACATTTTTTACGACTGGCCTGGGAGCAATTATCAGCCGCGCCAGTGACGACGGGAATTTCAAACTGCTTCTCGCAGCTACCATACTCATGGCAGCGACCGTTGTGACCGTGAACCGCTTGGTTTGGCGGCCTCTCTATGCGCTTGCCGAAGATCGTTTCAGATTGGAGAGTTAGAGCCGACGAAGAAGGTTTGGGGAATTTCGCTGGAGCAGAAGTTCCACTCCCACTCAAGATATGCTCGGCGCGAGCCTCAAACCACACCGAGCACACTTGATGGGAACTATCACTGGCGCTTTCAGACCGGATCTCTGACTCCGAACTTGGCTCAACGCCTGGCAGATCTGGCTGAAGTCACCGATCGCCATCCCGAGTCTCTAGCGGAGGCGCGGGCCGGCAAATACTCTTAAAGAACAACCTTAGTCGTCAAGCCGCCTTTAGTGGCTAATCCACCCTTGGTCGCCAGGCCGCCTTTCGTCGCTAGTCCACCCTTCGTGGCCAGTCCGCCCTTCGTCGCCAGGCCACCCTTCGTCGCCAGTCCGCCTTTCGTGGCCAGGCCACCCTTGGTTGCCAGACCCCCCTTGGTCGCTAGTCCGCCCTTGGTGGCTAGGCCACCTTTCGTTGCCAGTCCGCCTTTGGTCGCTAATGGCTGATCGGACGAGAAATTGGATGAAGGAGCCTTGGTGGCGATAATTGCTTTTCGTGCGGCTGCGTTGTTGCTGATCAGGGACTTTTTTTGTACCGACATTTTAAATCCTCCGTTGGACGTTGCGTCCGGAATCTGTAGGCGGTCTTTTTTCGCTCCGCTCTTGCATTGTGTTATTGCACGAGTCATGCCACATCCCTGTCCATTTCCAGGAAGGAGTTCCCGTCCACAAAATGAACGGCTTAGGAAGATTGAGCAGATTTTACTGAGATTTACGGCGGGTCAAAATCTTCGGTGTGGTCATTAATTAACCAACAGATAGTAAATTTTTAACCAGACTCCGCAATTCCGTACTTTCGGCACAGATATTTCATCTTCTGACGGTCAATTCCCAGCAGCTTTGCCGCCGCCGTCTTATTGTTTTCTGTTCTACGGAGCGATGCCCTGATGTAAGCAACTTCAATCTTCGCAATCTCGTCATCGAAGGAAATCCCTTCATCGGGAATCAGAAACGACTCCTGCTTGGCCGTGCTGTCGTAAAGGATTTGCTGAGGCAAATTCTTCACCTTAATTACAGCACCAGGGGCCATTAAAACCAGCCGTTGCATCAGATTTTCCAGCTCCCGCACGTTTCCTGGCCACGAATACTCCTCCAATATCTCCAGCGCTTCAGGATCCACTTGCTTCAATGGAACATTATTCGCGCCGCAATAGAGCCGGAGAAAGTGATCAATGAGCAGCGGAATATCCGTGGGGCGTTCTCGCAAAGGTGGAAGCATGATAGGAACAACATTGATCCTGTAGTAGAGATCCTCGCGAAATTTCCCGGTATGGACCGCATTCTCCAGGTCTTCATTCGTGGCCGTGACCAGCCGAAAGTCAATTCTCTTGGAAGACTTGGCTCCGATCCGCTGAACCATGCGCTGTTCCAATACGCGGAGGAGTTTGCTTTGGAGGCCCAACCCCAGGGTTCCGATCTCGTCTAGAAATAGGGTGCCCCCATGAGCCTGTTCTATGTATCCGGGCCGCGCGACATCCGCTCCCGTAAAAGCACCCCGTTCGTGTCCGAATAATTCCGCTTCAATCAAAGTCTCGGGTAGGGCCGCGCAGTTAACGCTTACAAAGGCTTCATTACGGCGCGATCCCGTCGCCACGATGGCGCGTGCTACAAGTTCTTTCCCCGTTCCACTCTCTCCCCTGACCAGAACCGTAGCGTTGCTGTCAGCGATGTTAGAAATCGCCTCATATACGACTCGCATCCCTTCGCTGCCACCAATCAAATCGCAAAAAGAGGATCGGTTGGAGGCCTCTTCCCGCAAGACGCGATTCTGGATCTCCAAATCGCGATCCTCGAGTGCCTGCGATAAGAAGCCTTGTAGCTCTTGAAAGGCGACAGGAGCGACAAAGAGCTTGTCTAAACCTGCCGCTCGGGCCTGTGAGGTCAAAGTCTTGCTTCGAGAACGTGTGAGCCCAACCAGGACTAAATCTGAGCTTAAGTTTCGAAGATCCTGTAGCAACTTCAGACAGTCTTCGCTTGACCCGGCTGAGGTCTCGATGTCGGCGACCACCGCGGCAATCTCCACAGCCTCCAGAAGGGGCTGGAGTTCGTCCCAGGAATTAAGAAGCGTGGTATGGAAGCTTGAGGCCAGCCATTCCTGAATCTCAGGCAGGATGGCATCGTCAGTGGTCAATATTGCGATACGTCGCGCGCCGACTGATCCCACGACATTCATCGGGTTGAGCCCTCCCCGTGAAGATTCACAACTGAGTGATCGAATTTGCACCCATTATAGGTAAAATTTTGACCAACGGAGAATTTTTGAGAGGAGGCCGGAGCTAGAGCCCTGCCGTCTGATAGCGCAGTATAGACAGAGCAAGCCGATACTGGTAGTCCGCTTGAGCGCTGCCAATTTCGGCCTGAGTTTGCTGAAGTTGCCCCTGGCTCAATTCCACAATAGAACCTAATCCAAGGTTGTATCGGGTCTGCGCGAGATCAAGCGCCTGATTGGCTTGATCCAATAGTTGCCGGCTCACTGCGACTCGCTCATAGGAAGTCGTGGCATTGAGCCAACTCGTTCGGACATCGCGAGAAATGCGGTTGCGAAGATCAAGAATTTGCTGCTTCGCCGCTTGCGATCGCAATTCGGCTTCCCGGGTTCTGGCATTGAAAAGAAAGCCATTAAAGATTGGAATCTGAATGTTAACGCCTACCGCGCCATAGGAGGCGGAGAGGCGGTCGTCACGGACGGGCGCGTCCCCGATAGCGGCTAGCGCGCTAACGGTTGGAAAAAACTCGTCGCGCTCCGCTGCGTGCAACTTTTCCGCAGATTGTGATTCGAATTCCAACGCCAGTATCTCCGGACGCTTGCTGAACGCTTCCGCGATTAACGGGTCCGGCTCGCCCGGCGGAGGTGTTAGTGGTTCGGTATCCTCCACAAGAGTAACGCTCTGTAATGTGGGGTATCCCAATATGGCGGATAAGCTGGCCATGGCTGCCTGCTCATCATTTTCCGCATCGAGTTGCAGCAATTTCGCCTGCGCAAGATTCACATTGGCAAAACTGAGATCCAGGTCTGACTTTAACTTGCTCTTCGTCAGAGCCGACACTTGATCCGTCAACAATTGGCGCGAGCTCACCGTTTCCTGCGCCACCTTCAGTACGGCTTGAGCCGCGAGAGCACCATAGAACGCCTGATCTACGGCCAGCAGCACTTGTTCCTTTGTCGCAAGAGAATTTTGATTTTCGGCTTCTGCGCGCAGGCGTGAGCTGGCGACCAGATTGGTGGTATGGCCGAAATCCGTAATAAGTTGGCTGACACTGGCTCCGACCGCGGCTCGCGGGAAAATAATTGGATTGTTGAGTCCACCGGCACTGATCCGGCTATTGTTGAAAGCATCCACACCGGTGAGGTCCACGGCAGAAGTGGGCCATAGGCTGGACTTGACTTCTCGCGTGACCTGTTCTGATGCAAGTGCATTTAATCGCGCGACCGAGATCGCAGGATTATTCTTCAAAGCGGTAGCTTCGGCATCCTTTATGCCAAGACGAGCCGCTACACTTGTGACCGCCTGCGGAGATTGGGAATTGTTTGGAAGCGGCGCATTGGGAATATTCTGAGCACTCAATGGCCGCGCGTCGGGTTCCAGAGGATTGCCTGAAGGGTTCTGCTGTGCAAGGCAAGCCAAACTCAGAGACGACATACAAAGGAGCAATGCAATTTTTGGCGTCATGCGGGCAACTCCTGTGCGTCAATCTCTTCCTTCCGGTGTGCCCACAAATATGCGGCGGGCACCAGATAGACCGTTACTACAACTGAGAGCAACAATCCTCCAATGATGGCGGTAGCCAAAGGAGCATATGCCTCAGAGCCGGTACCCAACTTCAAAGCCATCGGGATCAGCCCGATAATTGTCGCTAAGGAAGTCATCAGCACGGGTCGCAGACGAATGCGGCTGGCGACTGCCACGGCGTCTTTCAGCGGCTTCCCTTCCCGCCACAGTGCCCGCGAGAAATCTACGATCAGGATGCTATTTGAGACTACGATTCCGACCATCATCACCAATCCCATCAGCGACATAATGTTCAGTGTCGTGCCGGTAAGTAACAGCGCCAGTAGGACGCCGCTAAGGCCGGGAGGAATGGCGAACAGAATAATGAAGGGATCAAGAAATGATTGAAATTGCGCAACGAGAATCAGGTATACAAGCGCTACCGATAGAATCAGGCCAAGCCCAAAACTCTTGAAAGAAGATCTCATGCCTTGTACCGAGCCCCGAAGAGTGACGCGCACTCCTTCCGGCAATTTGCTTCGCGAAATGACGCCGTCTATTGAGCTGGCCAGCTTCCCCAGCGCTTCACTCTTGGGAGCCACGTACACGTCAATCACGCGCCTCAACTGGTAATGGTCCACTTCCGTGGGCGATTCGATCTCCGAGATATCAGAAACAGAATCGAGTTGCGTGGTGCGCGGGTTCCCCGAGGCGCGTATCGGAATCTGCTTCAAATCATTGAGTGACTTCACTTGCGTTTCCGGATATTGCACGGTCAACATGTAGTCGTTTCCACTCTTTGGATCCACCCAATAACTGGGAGCGATCATCTGATCTGAGGTCAGGGCGGTAATGACATTGTCCACCACTTCCTTTTGACTCAGTCCCACCAGGCTTGCGCGCTCGCGATCAATATTGATTTGCAGTGCAGGGTAATCCACGTCCTGCGGAATGAGAACGTCGCTGACTCCCCTAAGGCCTCGAATCTGGTTCGCGATTTTGCTGGCGCTTTGGAAGGTCTGGTCAAGATTCATGCCGCTCACCTGGACATCAATCGGCGCGGGTAATCCAAGATTGAGAACAGAATCCACCAGTCCGCCCGATTGAAAATAGGCGCTCAGTTCGGGCAAGTCATTGCGCATCGCCGTCCGCACGCGATTCATGTATTCATAGCTGCCGACCTTATGCCCTTCCTTTAGGCTGACCTGCACAAAAGCAGTATGTTGAGCTGAATTCGGCGTGTAAATGGCGGAGAAGCCGGGCGTAACGCCAATGTTGGAAACAATCATTCCCAGTTCGTTTGGGGGCACAATGCGCCGGATTTCGTCTTCCACCTTCTTTATATATTGCTCCGTCAGCTCGATACGAGTTCCGGAGGGTGCTTTCACGTTAATCAAAAACTGCCCCGGATCGGTGCGGGGAAAATAAGCCACCCCTATGAGTGGATATAGAGCAAGACTCAAAAGAGCCACGCCCACCAGCCCCACTGTAGTAGCCGCCGGCCTTACTAAAGCGCGTCCAACCGTGTGATCGTACTGACGTAACAGCTTGTCGAAATAGCGGTTGAATCCAGCGATGAAATTGCCGAAACGGGAGTCGGAAGTTTCGTGCTCGTCCACCAGGTGGGGCGACTTAATCCACTTCGCGCAGAACAACGGTACAACCGTCATTGCGACAAAAAATGACGCCAGCATGGAAAGCACGACGGCGGTCGCGAGCGCGATAAATAAGAATCGGCTGACTCCGTAAAGGAAGACCACCGGGAAGAAAACAACAACCGTCGTTAATGTCGCGGCTAGTACGGGAAGAGCGACCTCCTGACCTCCCTTTTCCGCGGCTGCCTCGGCCGGTTCGCCCATTTCCATGTGGCGGAAAATGTTTTCCAGAACCACCACCGAGTTGTCAATAAGCCGGGAAAACGCGAGAGCCAACCCGCCCAGCACCATCGTGTTGACGGTACCGCCCAACGCACTTATCGCGAGAAAAGCCGCCAATGCCGAGAGCGGAATCGAGAGAAATACCGCAGCGGTCGCTCGCATGCTTCCCAGAAATAACAAGATCATGAGTCCGGTAAGCAGCAAGCCGATTCCGCCTTCGTGGAGCAGGTTATCAATCGCTTTCTTGACAAAAACAGACTGATCAAACACCACTTTAGCTACGAGTTGCTTTGGAACATCCGTGAGATCACTGACAGCTTTTTTAATACCGTTGACGACCGCAATCGTGTTCGTGTCTCCACCCTGTTTAAGGATGGGAAGATAAACGGAAGGCTGCCCATCCACGCGAACAATATTGGTTTGGATTTCATGCCCGTCCACCGCCTTGCCAACATCCTCCACCAGAACCGATGCGTTCCCTACTGTCTTCAAAGGAAGACTGTCAATCTCTCGCGTCGTTGGGATTTGACTATTGGTGTAGAGGTTGTAGTCCAGGGGGCCGATCTTGACATCGCCGGCCGGCAGGATCAGATTGCTATCATTTACCGTCCGCACCACATCCATCACGCTGAGCTGGTGGGCCTCCAACTTCAGCGGGTCCACATAAACCATGATCTGGCGATAGCGCCCACCAAATGGCTGAGGGACGGAAGCTCCAGGCACATTCGCAACCTGATTCCGCACATCGTACTGTCCGAGATCGCGAAGTCGAGTCTCGTTCAATCCTTGCCCCTTTAGGGTGATAAGACAAACCGGCAAACTGGAAGCATCGAATTTCAGGACCACCGGCGGAAGGGTTCCCGGTGGAAGCTTTCTCAAATCCGCCATGGCCAGATTGGAGACCTCGCTAAGGTCAGCGTCAGGGTCCGTCCCGGGCTGAAAATAGATCTTGATCAAGCTGACACCTGGAAGCGACCGCGATTCAATGTGGTCAATATTGCTTCCCAGGGTAAAAAATCGCTCGAAGCGGCCCGTGATGTCCGTCTCAATCTGCTCTGGCGGCATTCCGGAATAGAATGTCGCAACGACTACTACTGGAATATTGATGGGCGGGAAAAGATCAACCGGCATGCGCACCAACACGGTAGTGCCGACGATTGCGATGACAAGACAACAGACAATGATGAAATACGGATTCTTGATGGCAAAGCGAGACATTTAGGAATTCCCCTCCGACTCGCCCGATTGCTCCTCCATGATTCTTGGCTGCACCTTTTCGCCCAACTTGAATTCGCTGCGATTCCCGATGACCACCTGATCTTTCTCCGCCAAGCCTGCGAGTATCTCGACCCGGTTATTTCCTTGTTCTCCCAACTTGACCTGGCGCTCCCGTATCCGTCCATCTTTATCCACCATCAGCACACTCGCTCCCGAAGTTTCGCGCTGCACGGCTTGAATGGGTATGGTAAGCGCCGCGTCCTTCTTGCTGAGGGTCAGATTAACCTCCGCATACATTCCATCCACTACCGTGCCGTCGCGGTTCTCGACGTCAATTTCGGTGTGCATGGTCCGGGTCTGCTGGTCGAGCGCATCGGAAAACCGCGCCACCCGGCCTTGAAAATCACGGCCGAGTGCTGCAACGTGCACTTGAACCGCTGATCCCAGTCGAATCAGGGCAGCGTCGGACTCCGGAACTGGAACTACGAGTCGCAGCCTTGACCATTCTGCAAGTTGGACGACAGGCATGGCTTGCGTGTCGGAGGCAGTCCCGGCTTGAATCAGCGAACCGGTATCCGCATAACGCTTCGTGATCACGCCATCAAACGGCGCCGTGATCTGGGTGTAAGCTTCCATTGCCGCAAGCTGCTTGCTACTGGCTTTTGAAACCGAGAGTTGGCTTTGGGCCTCGGCCAGCGACGCATTCGCATTTTCCACTTGAGCTTCGGCTTCTTTGTCTTTATCCTCCGCGTCCTCCAGTTCCTGCTCTGCGATCAATCCCTGCCGCGCTTCCGACGCCTGCTTCAACCGTATGTACGCAAAGTGCGCGGCGGAGTGCGCGGATTCAGCTTGCGTGATTTCGCTCTGTGCGCGTCGAATCGCATTCTGGCTGTGCTCAATCGTTGCCTCGGCGCCCAGAATCTGCGCTCTCAATTCGGGCACTTCCAGCACCGCCAGCACCTGCCCTTCCTTCACTTTGTCGCCGACATCCACAAAAATCTGGCGAATATAGCCTGCTACTTTGGCGTGAACATCCACTTCCTGATATGGCTGGAATGCGCCGGAAAGTATGAGGGAATTCACGATCGGGCTGCGCTTGACCAATGCCACAGCGACTGGCCGGAGAGAGGCCTGTTCACCCGCCTCAACCTGTGCGCCTTTCCCGCGAATCAGCAAAAACCCCAACAAGAACAGGACCGTCACCACACCTGCAAAAAACGCGTATTTTCGCTTTTCTTTCATTTGCTTAATCCTTTTCCCAATTCTCTTTTGCTTCTGATCACAAAGTCCTTCCGCATGTGCAACGCTCACGCTCGTTACCACGGATCAGGTTCCGAAGGAAGTCAAGAAAAGGTTTCTATTTCCCGCCCCGGTCGGAACATTGGATAAAATGCGGCCCCCTTCTTGCTTACAAGGAATGGGCCGAAATTTGCGTGCACGCAGGGTCACTGCGTAAAGGCTTATATTTTAGGAGTTCAGCAGAAAGGAGGAGGCCGATTATAGAGGCTCAGCTCAAGCAAAACGCTCAGGATCCGAGGTCCCGACCGCCAAACCGGAGGACGAAAATACACAATCGCGAATGCCACGATCGCTGCGACAGGAGCTACCCACCCTATTGCATCGGTATCGAGATGCTGCCGCATCGCATTTGGTAATTGCGATTGTGCCGTAACGCCGTGAGAAATTACGGCGGTGCTGGTGCGCGTTCCCAAGCTCACAGTCAGAAGGGAGATCGCCACAATTATGAAGGTTATGTTCCAGCGTTGTCGCTGTCGGTTAGGCGCCTCAATATCTTCTAACAACGACATTCAGAAACTATCCTCGTCGAAAACCCTGATTATAATCTCGATTAGTTTACAACATATCGCACCGCATATCGAATTCGGTAAACGTCAGAGGGCGCTGACCATCAGAGGGTGCTGACCATCGGTCAGTCCGGGCTACGAGGGAGGGCCGTTTTTTATGGATCCCGCCGAAGGGGCAGCGAAGGGGGAATTTAGGGTTCTTTCGCCAGCCGCGCTCTGCATTGGTCATTGATAAGTTCTACTGATATAATAAGATATTATAATATTTACCTAAATATTATTAGCTTTCCTTCATCCGCGAGAGGACACTATGATGATGGAGCATCAGAGAAATAGGGGGCACTGAACATGGAACGTCAGCGCATTGCGATTTTCGACACCACGTTGCGAGACGGCGAACAGTCGCCAGGGTGCAGCATGAACGTGAAAGAAAAGCTGCGTCTGGCGCATCAACTCGACCGCATGGGTGTGGACGTAATTGAGGCTGGATTTCCCATTGCGTCAGAGGGCGACTTCACAGCAGTCCAGGCTATCGCGGCCGCAGTTCCCCGTCCAATTATTGCCGCCCTGGCCCGGGCGTGCGCTAAAGACATCGAGCGAGCAGCACAATCCCTGGCAGGAGCCGTATGTCCCCGGATTCATGTGTTTCTGGCCACTTCAGAAATTCACCTTCAGCACAAGCTGCGAATCACCCAGCAGCAATGTTTGGAGCAGGCGCGTGATTCCGTCCGTTTGGCCAAATCTTTTTGCCAGGAGGTGGAATTTTCTCCTGAAGATGCGACCCGCACGTCCCCGCAGTTCCTCTACCGCGTCCTTGAAGCGGTAATTGAGGCTGGCGCCACCACATTAAATATTCCGGACACCGTCGGCTACAGCATACCTGCGGAATTCGCCGAACTGATCGCCGGCATCCGCCAAAATGTTCGCGGAATTGAAAAAGTCACCATCTCAGCCCACTGCCACAATGACCTCGGTTTGGCGGTTGCGAACTCCCTCGCCGCCGTGGCAGCCGGAGCTCGACAGGTGGAGTGCGCAATCAACGGAATCGGCGAGCGCGCCGGCAATGCTTCCCTTGAAGAATTCGTGATGGCCTTGCGGGTCCGTTCTGACAAGTATGCCTACGACACGGGCATCGTGAGCGAACAGTTGTTTCCTGCGAGCAAATTGTTGAGTGAAATCACCGAAGTCCCGGTGCAGCCGAATAAGGCGATTATAGGGCGCAACGCATTTGCCCACGAAGCTGGCATCCATCAGGACGGCATGCTCAAGAACCGTCTGACCTACGAGATTATGACGCCGCAGTCCGTTGGCGTTCCGGATTCCACATTAGTATTAGGTAAGCATTCGGGACGGCATGCTTTGGGCCTTCGCTGCGAACAACTCGGTTACTCCTTCGATCGCCGTGAATTGGACGAGATTTACCGGCAATTTGTGGTTCTCGCCGATGAGATCAAGCACGTCCACGATCATCATTTGCTCGACTTGATTCGAGAGACCCGAGGGATTCGCCCAAGTTCGCAGCTCTCGGTGGCCGCAGCCGCTCCAACGGGTAGTTCTAGAAAGCCTTTTCCTCCGCTTCCCTCCGACTACAGTGCGGCCACTCTTCCGTACAACACCGCTACGGAACACCACTCGGAGCAAGAAGACTACCTTTGGGGGGTGTAAAGCAATATTCCTTCCCTGATTCGGCGTCGAACAATCGAATATACAATCGCAAATTCTCAGCGTAAAATTCTGCAACAACAGCGGCCTTTCGAAGCCGTGATAGTCGAGCTGTAGGGTCTATCTGTCGGAGATGGATTTTTACCAATGCTCATTAAAGTAACCGCTCTGCCTGGCGACGGGATCGGGCCAGAGGTGACTGACCAGGCAGTTCGCGTGCTTGAGGAACTGGCGGCCACCTTCGGGCATGAATTCGCATGCACAAGGAAAGACATTGGCGGGGCGGCGCTAAAAAGCAGCAAAGACCCACTACCAAACGATACTTTGCAGGCTTGTCTTTCGGCCGGGGCGGTGCTGCTGGGCGCGGTGGGCGGCCCATCCTTTGATAACTTCCCCAGTCATCTCCGGCCCGAGAGCGGACTGCTAAGATTGCGCCGCGAGCTGGGAGTTTTTGCCAATCTGCGCCCGGCGACCTGCTATCCATCTCTGGAAGATTGCTCCCCGCTCCGCGCCGAGATCGTTAAGGGAACTGAGTTGCTAATCGTTCGGGAGCTTCTCGGAGGAATTTACTACGGGGAGCCTCGTCTGATTCAAGGCCCGACCGGTGACCGCAGCGCGACTGACACTATGCGTTACACGGAAAAAGAAATTGAACGCGTGGCCCGGGTAGGTTTCGAGCTGGCGAGATCTCGACGGCGGACTCTGGTTTCCGTGGATAAAGCTAACGTGCTCGATTGCTCCCGCCTGTGGCGAGATGTGGTCACTCGCATTGCCCAGGATTACGCGGATGTTAAAACATCCCACATGTATGTAGACTCAGCCGCGATGGCGCTGGTGTCCCATCCGGCAGACTTTGACGTCGTACTGACCGAGAATATGTTCGGTGACATCCTTTCCGACCAGGCAGCGTCGGTCGTCGGATCGCTTGGAATGCTGGGCTCCGCAAGCGTTGGTGGTCCTGTGGGACTCTATGAGCCCATTCATGGGTCTGCGCCGGACATCGCGGGACAGAATATTGCCAACCCCGTGGGAGCGATTCTTTCAGCAGCTATGATGCTGCGCCACTCATTTAAATTGAAGCGTGAGGCGTCCTGCGTAGAATCATGCGTGGCCAGCGTCCTGGCCGCGGGATATCGCACGCGCGATGTGGCCAAACCGGGTCGCGAGTCTCTTTCCACCGAAGAAATGGGAGCAAAGATTGCCGAAGCCATTCGGGTTTCCGCGCAATGCACCGAAAATATCGCGAGCTGACCATTTCGGGTTTCCACATGATTTTCGAATTAAATTGTTGAATACCGTCCCTTTCCGCGGGAGTACAATTTCTATATATCTTTTTCGGGGAGGGCCGAATGCTCTCGAAGTGCGCCAACCCGGACTGTCCAACTTCATTTCGTTATCTGCACGAAGGCAAGCTTTTCCGCATTGACATGAAAATAGACGCCGCTGAATCTCTATCAACATCAATTACAGATGGTGAGGCAAAGAAGCCACCGCGAAGGGTCGAATTCTTCTGGTTGTGTCAAACATGTTCGGCGGAGATGACTTTAAGTTTTCAAGAGGGCCACGGCGTTACGCTCCGGCCTTTGACCTCGATAGGGGCAATTGCTTCCTAAAGCTTCGAAGAGTAAGACTTCAGCCCAACTTGCGTAGGTTTATATTTTCCAGTGAGTGCATTCCAGCGGATATTAACCATTTCTCCGACCATCCGAATGCCATCGCGCATCGGGTGAATGCTTCCGCCTTGCCGATGCGCCCACTTTACCGGTACCTCTTCTACCCTCAGATCAAATGTTCGAGCGAGAAAAAGAATCTCCGGATCGAATCCCCAACGCTCGATCTTCTGCATCGGGAAGACGATATCAACTGCGCGCCGGTTGAAGGCCTTGAATCCACACTGACTATCTCTATAATGCAGGCCCAAAATGATTCGCAGCGCCAAATTGAAAACTCTTCCAAAACTTTGACGACGCAGTGGTTGTCTTGTGGTTTGAAGTTCCGGTCTAAGCCATCGCGACCCAATTGCAATATCGGCTCCCTGTTTAATAGCCGCAAAAAGTTTTGGTGCCTCTTCGATGGGAGACGACAAATCGGCGTCGCTGAAGAGCAGTATCTCTCCCTGCGCGTGCAACATTCCGTTGCGAACGCTATAGCCTTTGCCGCGATTGCCAGGATTATCTATCAGACGCACCATTGGATTACGAACGCTTTGCAGCCTTACAATTTCCGCAGTGTTATCGGTAGAGCCGTCGTTCACAACGATTACTTCGGCGTTCCAGCTTTGTTTACCGACAAAAGCGAGGATTCTCTGCAAAGTCTCGCCAATGCGTACGCCTTCGTTATACGCGGGAAGCACGATGCTGTATGTGAATTCCAAGTGGCGATGCGATTCCTTGGCCTGAGAGTCACTCCGACGTGGGGTACAGTTTGCTACAGCAACGAGAATAGGGCAATCAATATTCAGAAGTCGCCGGAAAACGATCGGCTACGTCGCGTTCCCGAGCTGTTCGATCCGGTTACTTGACTGCTCAATGTACAGTCGTAGCCGATTGTCCGACTTGAACGAATTCGCTGGCCAGATTCCATCCCCGAACTGCCAATTGCGGCGTCCCATTTGCCGATTTCGCCGAGTACCGGATTTCGATCGAACGGGTTTCTCCGGGCAAGAGCGATATGTAATTGTCGGAATAGTAGGCGGGTAATATGCGAGTCGCATCGGCGGCGTTCAAGAGTGTGAGCTTGGTGGAAAGTGCAGCGGAGGTGCCGGCGTTATGCAGTTGCACCTGAATGTGAATACCGTCGCCTTCGCGGCTCGATTGGGCTGTCACCGACAAAGCTGCGGCGGGAAGGCGGGTTAAACTTCGATAGGATTCGCTCGTCGTCCCCAGCCAATAAAAATTGTCGGACACAATCTCGCCCGCGGAATTCCGCAATTCGAGTTTTACCAGCACAACCCCCTGTGATGCGAGCAACGGGGCGAGTTCAAGCTTGAATCCATCGGTGAGACTATCTGCATCTGCGTTCGTTTTCTCTTCCCTATGCAGAAGTAATTTATTATCGAGCGAATAGACGTTGGCCGTGACCGATAATCCAGCAAGCGCCTCAGTAGTTGTGTTGACGACGGCGACATTGTAGTTCGACAAATCGAGTTGCACATGAACTGGCTCGCAGGCTTTCTTTACCGCGTAGTAGGAAGACTGCGTATCGTAATCCGCGTTCATGATCTGCCAGGTATTGCTTGGCCACGCAGGCTGCGTCATCCATAACATTCGCCCGCTGTTGGGAGACCATAGATGGGCGTTCATGCCCTCAAAAATTGCTCGGTGATCCACGTAGTCCAGCATCTGTGCCTTGCGCTCGAAATCCTCAAGGCTGGTCGGAGCGCCGAATTCCGCCTGCATCTGGGCCATGAACGGATTCATGTCTCCGTTTCCGCTCTGATGCCAGTCGTGGTAAGCCCAGTCATCGCTGATCGGCCATTGATCTTCTTTCGGTATCCATGCGCGAAAGGATTCCAGTGTTGAAAATGACGGCGTTCCGGTTTCGACCGAGAAACCGCGATTCAGCGCTGTGTAATAAAGGACCGGATCGGTGTACTTGTACGGCCCGCTGTTTTGCAGATTGATCTGGTTCGAGCTTGGCGAATAATATCGGGTGCCGTCGAGAGATTGAATCAGTTCGATGAGTCCTTCGTTGATAATCGGTTGCGGCACGCCTTCGTTGCGGCCGCACCATAAGACGATCGAAGGATGATTGCGAAATCGCAGAATCGTCTCGCGAGCATTATCGAGAAACAGTGCCGGATCCTCAGCTTCGACGTTGTAGTTCTGAGTGGATTCCCAGAAGTCATTCCACACCAGCAATCCATATTCATCGGCCAGGTCGTAAAAAACTTCTTCGGTGCTTTGCCCCACCCAGTTGCGAATAATGTTCAGATTCGCGTCACGGTGCAGGCGGAAATATGGTTCAAGCTTTTCGCGTGACACACGCTTGCGCGAGTCGTCCATGCCCCAACTTCCTCCGCGGCATGCGATGCGCACACCATTCACTTTGATGACCAGGTAATGCGCCATCTTCTTATCGTCGAGCATTCGGATTGAAGGCGACGATTCGCCTCGCGGAGTTAACGATGCCGTCCACGACTTCCACCCTTCTTTCCATTCCGGCGGGAAGATCGAAGGGTACGGTTCGGCCGAGGGAATCTGCCGGATACCCTCGTGACGGACATCCACTACTTCCTCACCCTTCAAGCTGGCAACGGTTGGCGAATATTCCACACGCCGCATTTGGCCCGAGCTGTCCAGCAAGCCCAATTCATAGGTGATCTCGCGAATTCCAAATCGTAGTGTCTTGCGGTCGGAAACAATATTTCCTTCCGAAAAAGTCAGCTTCAACGTGTAGAGATCAGGCTTGCCATATCCGTTCGGCCACCACAGACGAGGATGTTGGACGGTCAGCTGCGGGAATTCAGAGGCTGCCAATTTTATGGAAGTCTTGCCGGGAGGCAGTGTGATTTGTTTGACGACAGAGATTTCCCCGAATGAGGCCTCGATCTTTCCTTCGATTGGGGAGCTCGAAAGATTTTCGAGCGGGACGGTGATTTCAACATCGGCGCGGCTAGTATCCGGCAGCGGAAGGCTTGTAACAACGTGCGGGTCTTCGATCTTCACGGCACGAGTGGAGGTGAGGGTCACCTGCTGCCATATCCCAGTATCGCGGTCGCGAATCGCGGGAACCCAATCCCATCCTTCGGTCGCAACGAACGTAGGGCCGTCCAAACACATCAGGCCGCCGTTTTCACCTGGGCCACCCTTAATGGATTGTTCCTGCGGTATTCCAGGATGAGGCGGCGGTGAAACCCGCACGGCCAGGACGTTTTGCTTAGGCTTGATAACCCCAGTCACATCAAACACTCCGCGAATGAATGCGCCCTTGATTGAACCGAGGGATTTGCCATTCAGCCAAACCTCGGCAGCATAATTGATGCCTTCAAAAGTGAGCGTTAGACGATGATCGAGCGCGGTTTTGGGCGCGGGAAATTCCACGCGATACCAATAGTCCTGCTTATTCAGGCTCTCGGGAATTGCGAGGTTATTCATTCCATAGTCGGGATCGGGGTAAATGCCGCGATCAATCATGGTCGTGAGGACGGTGCCCGGTACGGTTGCCGGCCACCAATCGCGATCGCTGAAGTCTGCCTGCGAGATCGCCGTTCCGTCTGCATTTACTTTGGGGGCAGGAGTCATTCTCCAGCCGTTTGCGAGTACCCACTCTTCTTCGCCACTCGGTTGAAGAGCTTCTTGGCTTTTAGAGAGAGGTTTTGCGACTGGTCGCAGAAATAACGCGTTGCTATGGGGCATCGTCGCCGGATCTTGCGGAGCACGGTATCCCGCCTGTCCACGCGTCTGTACGGGCCAGGGCTTCGATCCTTCCTCGAATTCGATTAGTGAAAAATCTGGCGACCTCTGAGCGAGCTGTTTGATTTGGTCGCCGGTCAGCGCTGTTCGCGTCAAGGTTATATAAGCCAGCGTTCCGCCAAAATGTTTCCAATCAGGAGACGGCAAAAAAGGCGGTGCCATCTGCAAAGCTGGACTCACACTTCCAAGATCAAGCTGTCCGTTGGCTATTTGAACTCCGTCACTGTAAAGACGGAATTGCTCGCCGTCGAAAGTTGCTGCCAGAAAATGCCATTTGCCGGGGTCAATCAACGCCGCGCCCGACAGGCTGCTCCCTTTGCCCGTCCACAAAATTACGTTCTTGCTATCAAGCGCGATGTACCTCGAAAACTCGTCCTCAGGATTGCCGAAACCTGCAATCAAAGTTGGAGCATTCAGAGATTCTGCGGGCTTCGCCCATCCATACAATGACCACGGCGAATCCGCGCGCACTATGGAGTCATCTTTCGCGATGGGTTTGCTCAGGCCATCTCCTCCAGCCAGAAACGTGGCATTGTATGGACCATAAGAATCCGGTTCACCGATGGTTTGCGAATTACCTTGGGCATACCCGAGGATAGCCATTCCAATCAATCCAAAAAACACCACACCTGTTTGAAGCCATGATGGAAATCGGAAAGCAAGCATCTTTATCAAGCCTCCGTGAGACCTTGAGAGAATAGACGTGATCAAATTATTTCCAGCCATACGAAGCCCGTACGTGCCCGTCATCTCCAACCACGAGCATCGCGGCACGTCCAGCTTCTATTGTTGTCGAGAAACTTTTGCCGCTGAGATGATCCTCAAAAGAGACATCAGCGGTTTTCGCCGATTCCGATGTGACCACATACAACGTTGCATGCGGAAAGCGGGTTGGGCAAATCAATATGGCGGGATCCTGCGTGCTGGTCGAGTACGCCGATGTGACGCCGGCTTGCTTCGCCGCATATTTATACACATCGCCCACGGCCTGCAAGTCGTCATTCAATTCCAAGGGAAGCGCTGAGAAGATAATTTTTCCTCTGCCCAGCGTTTGCATGGAAAAAGTCTTGCCATCAGAGAAAAACGCGCGATCCAGATAAGTTGTCTTGTCACCTGAGTAAGTAAGCCGAGCCTCGCCCTCAGGCCATGTTAGAACGTTTTCTCTTGCGGTCAGCGGTCCCGGTTCATAGTTCAATCCCACTTCATTCTGGCGTCCAGTAGTGTGGAAATGAGCATCTTCGTCGAAACGTCCAGAGATCAGCAACGTGGCGCCTGCCTTCACCTTATCAAGCACAACCTGCCATGCGTGATCCGCCAGCTCAAACGGAGAAGGAAGAATAATCAACTTGGGATTTCCCAGAGATTCGATCTGGTATTCCCCAATAACATACGCCTCGTCTCGCGCGTACTGATAGAGGGCGCGAATGCATTTCTGCTGCGCCTCAACCGCAAACCCGTTCCAAACCGAAAGTTGAAGCGATTGCGGTAAAACAATAGCAATCTCCGGCTCGGTGAGACCAGTGGCGGACGGCGATGCCTGCTCGGCGAAGTGTCCCATGTCCCGCATCATGGGCTCCCAGCTTTTTGCCGAGCCATCGCTTCGCTTCATTCCAAAATCTGGCTCGCGGTCCCAATCCCATTGCAATGCCCCACTACTGCCCGCAGCAAAGCCGAGCGCCCATTTTCTTTCGAGCAACGGAAAGCCTGTAATCTCGTCGTAACGCCAGGTGCCGTCTGGATTCCAGACGGGTTGATAGCCAGTTTCGCCGGTGATGTTGGGAATCCCTGGCACTTTTGCTGCGACAGAATCCCACAAGAGAGCGTCGTCCTGCCAGTAGGTGTGATTCGTCGTGAATGACACGCCCGCCGAGGCATAGAACTGATTCAATACCCGGTCTCTAACACCACCTTCGTCCTGACCTACGTTCACAAGCTGCTTACTTCCAGCACTTCGGATTGCGGCTACCATGCCTCGAACCCAATCGGTAAATGCGTCCTGCGCGAATAAACCATAATCCACGGCTCGCACTTGCCTTGAATTGCCATAGCGATCAAAAGTTAAATCGGCTTCCCTCGGAAGCGGCACATTGTCGAAACCGCCCAGTTCATCCGGCGTGACCGCCCACGCGCCGCTCAAGTTGTCGAGAGAATCGTATTTTTGCTTGAGCCATTTATGCCATGCGGCGAGTTCGCTTCCATCGCCGTTGGGCACGTTCCCATGCCAGAGGTGATTGGGATTTGAAAAATTCGGCTCATTGATCAAGTCCCAGCAGAGCCAGGGAATGCTCTTGAAACGATTTACGACAGAGAGGATGTAATCTTTTTCTGTTTCCATGCTTGCGGAATCTATGTACGCGTTCGGTTCGGGCGGTGATACTCCTGAGCCTGGCGGCGGACCAAAGCGCATTGACACTCTTGGGACAAACGCAAAAAACGTGAAGTTCACAATAATGTTATGACGGCGCGCGCAAAGCAGATAGGCTTCGAGGTTCCGCAAAAAACGCTCGTTCACCTGCTCGGTCAAGGGCTCTACGAATCTCTTATAAGGCATCCATACGCCAGTGCGGACAAAAGTGACGCCGTTCTGGGCCATCTCGGCGAAGTCCTTTTCCCAAATCCAGGCGTTCCGTGGCCCTGAAAAATCCCATCCATTTTCTTCGGTGCTGAAATAATTGGTTCCCACTGGGAAAAAGGGCTTGCCGTCGCGGGTAAGGAAGTTTCCGTTGACTCCCAGGACTGGGCCAGAGTTCAGCAATGTTTCATCTTCGACCCAAAAGCCGTTTTGGTAGAACTCGCGCGTGCGCCCACCATCCTCATAAATCCCTCGCACGATGTAAAAGCCCGCCGGCAGGGATTTCTTCAAATAAACTTCCGCGTCTGTTCTGTTGCCAGAGCAAGATACTTGAGCGGTGTCCAGGACTGTATTGCCCGACAGCAGTTCAACTTTCACGTCGCCAGTGAGTGGCTGTCCCAACCTCCCGCGATGTGTGTTGCGTAGGTGGACGACGATTTGCGGATACTCTCCGGGCTTCAAAGTTGAGAAGAGCATCTCCAGCCAAAATGAAGTAGCGCCCTGGCGCGCGTATTCCGCCGCTTGCGAGATCAAAGAGATTCCATCCGGTGAATCCCAGTAGCCGGGTTCAGGATCAAAATCCAACGCGACGATGCGCGACCCCGAGAACCTGCCTGCTTGCCCCCCGTTGTCTGAGACGATGACCGGGGCCGCTGCCTCCAACGCATCGGAGTTCAACATGTAGCCAAGGCCATTGACATGACCTTCGGCGGCGAAGAAGCGGCGTGCTCGAATTTTCGGTGCGTGCAAGAACGAATATCCCGAACGCCAAGCAAAGACGGCTCCACTCTGGACGGGTACTTCGTAGCTATGGCGAAAATCCAACTCTCGCGAGTAAGTATCTTGCGGGAGTGACTGGCTGAACTTGCCGCCGGACGCGTTTACCGGTACTCGCAACGGTTGGCCGCCAAGAACCAGAAGATTTCCTCCCCCTTCGAGGTAAGCATGAATGCTGCGCCATGCGTCGGTGGGCAGGGCCGATCCGTAAGGAAGCACGAGAAGGTCAACGGAAGCGAGCGCATTCGGATTCTTCAGTCCATCCAAGTCAAGAAAAACCGTGTCTATCCCTTCCAGTGACTTCGCCAGAGTCTGTCGGCTAACCGTGGCGCTGGCGATTGTGGGGAAACCGTCCTGCCAGAAGACAACCACCTTCGCGAACCCCGAAGGGGCAGCTAGAAAAACGACGAATAGGGCCGTGAGAAAAATGCGCATGTATGAACACTCGTCGTTCAATTCTGGTGATCCAAAGGGCGGCAAGAAATAATTGTGGTAAACGCGGTGATAATCTTAACGACCAAATATATCGCCACTGATCTCCCGAGAATTACTTGATTTCGATAGTCACGGCGTTGGATGTGAAACCATCCACCGTCAACACCACCGGCACTGTTCCTGCACCACGCAGTTTGTGGGGAAGATTCACGGTCACGTAATCCATCCCGGGGCCAGCATTCGCCAATTTCCCCGCCGATTGAACCTTCAAAGGAACTCCTCCCACCTCCACGACCATGCTTTCGAGCGAACTACCTCGAATGCCGGTGCCCTGGAAGGTGATGGTAAGGACATCGGACTGTGGCCCGAGACGTAACGGAACCGGCACGCAAGTCGTCGAACAGCGATATACGAGCTCAAAAATCTGGTTGCCATTGGCGTCGGTTCGCACGGCAGTTGCCAGTGCGACCCCGCGGCCGGTTGCGTCCGCGGAAAACAGTCCGGGGGCTGCGGAAGAGATCAACACGCGCCCTGCCTGAGTCGCGACCGTAACGGTCGCCACGCCGGGCGCGGTCTCTTGCGGCACGACATATACCACCTGCGCCGGGCTGGCCGAGTATAGGCCAGCCAACCGCGAGACTCCTAAGCTGTCCTTTACCGCCACTTCCACGCCCGCCAGCCTGCGAGGCAGCGACGTTCCGCTGGCAGTCGCGGTGCGGTTTGTGAAGTTCTCTCCAGTCGCGATCACAATAGACGATGGCGAGAACCGGTAGCTGCCATCGGCAAAGGACTGGTTCCTTACCAAGGGTCCGCTCGTGATATTGTCGGTATCGCTCACCGAAGTGCTGTTTACTACCAGCACGGGTTGCGCGAAATCTGCCTCAACTTGTGAAATGGTTTCGCAAGCGGAACAAACCGGCAAAAACCATAAGTCGCTATCAGGCGCAGTCCCGTAGTTCAGCACAGTGTTGCCCGTAACTGTTCCGCCGTTCACGTTTTCCGATCGGATACCTGTGCGGATGCCGTTGGTCACGAAGTTGTTGTTCACCGATATATTGTTCAACGACTGTGTGGTTACCCACCCGAAGTGTTGATCGTAGGCAACTATGTTTATTCCGGCGGCGTCGGTCAGCAGGCTGGCGCTAGGAATTCCGTAGCCCAGCGCGTTGTCCACAATATTGTTTTCGATGGTGATGCCGGACGATGGTCCAGTCTTGTAGTTGTAGCTTAGCGCCTCGTCCTGCTCTACCACGATGCCGCTCCGGTTCGTTGCCTCGGTCACGTTGTCATGAATGGTGACATTCGACACGCCAGCGGGATAGATGCCACGGCCGAAAACAATTTCCTGCGTCAGATTCCCGCTGATGACCGTGCCCGAACCGCGCAGATTTGGATCATCAGGCGTGACGCCGAAGTTCTGCTGCAATCCTGCGATGGCATGATCAAGCGTGAGAGTGATTACGCCATTCTTGTCGGGAGCGCTCTCTGCGAGAAGAGTTGCGGTCCCGGCGATGGTTGCATTAGTGATATTGATGAAGTCGTAGGCATCGCCAACTGTCAGCGTTCCAGTGTTATTCAAAGTCACCTGCACGCTTGTGGAACTCGAGGGTGCGGCGACAATTGCAGCCCATTGGCCGTCCATAGCAATAGCATCATCGCAGGTTCGTTTCACGGTGTTGTTCGTGACCACATTGTTCGCACCTGCTCGCGCGAGATGGATACCGTCCGCGTTTGAGCTGATTAAACGGTCGGTGCCGGGGCGTGGAATCACCTGCACGTGATCAACTGTGATGGCCGATCCTGAGAGGAAAACTCCGATAAATCCTGATGCGTAAACCGAGACGTTCTGGACCGTGAGGCCTGTGGAGCCACTCGCGTAAATGGCTCCGATTCCTGCGCGCCACTCCAGCACCAAGGTATCTCCCGGCTGAATTGTGTTCAGTTTTGTGGCCGTCGTCCATGGCTCGGTAGCGGCAAGCTGAATAGTGCTGTCGCCCAAACTTGTGGGTATAACCTGCATCCGTCCCGTGCCGCTGAGTTGCTGGCCATTCCGAAAGATATACGCGAAGTAGCCATTGTTGACATAGCTGGAGGGCACGGTTAAAGAATTAAATGTCGAAGGCAGCGGATAAGTTCCGTCCTGGACGAAACTCACGATCGGAGGTGCGCATGCCGGTGTGCAGGGTGGAGTGCCGCATGGCGGTGGGCAAGGATTCACGCTTGTGACTGTGACTTCCGTGAACGGCAATTCAGCTTGGAGTGGAGTGAGCGGCGATTGCCATGGCAGATAGTCCACCGTAAAGTTCTTCAGCGTAAGATTCACGCTGTTATTAATGTCTATGGCCATAATGTTGCCAAGGGCGAAGTAGAGGTCCGAATACTTGAGATCTACGGTGACGTTGCCGATGGCGTTAAGGTAGGCATGTTGATATTGGCTGTTCAAGCTGAGAAAGTAATAACTGCCGCGGTCGGCCACGACTTTCGGTATGTGGTTTGACGACGCGTACTCTATACCCGCCTGAAAGAGCGGGCGCGCGTCGAGCCCGGGAGTATTGGGCGTCATGTTCGACGCAGCAATGCCTTTTGCCACGAGGTCCGTGGACAGGTTGAGCACTTGGCCGTATGCGACTCCGGGATTCAAGACCACGATCAGAAGACACGCCGAAGTTATGATTTTCTGGGCAGAGAGCTTCATTGTGGCCTCCCAGGATTTTCTCGTCCGAAATGTAGGCCGGGATAGTGTACCCAATCACTTCGCAGGCGCAACCACGAAATGAACGGATAGGACTACGCCATGTCACAGCCCAGAAGTTCGGACTATCGCAATCCCCGCGGGACCCCTCCAATGCCGATTCACCTCATTCGTTTCCCGAAATGCAAGCCGTGGGTTAGACTTTCGCTTCGACGGCAAATTCTCTGCGCCTGAATGAAAGATTGAAAGGAGGAAATTAAACTGGCGACTTCGCGGCGTGGTTTCCTGAAAAAGAGTGCCATTGCAAGTGCTGGAATGGCCTTGGAACAGTTTCGAGGGATGGCGGCCCCTATCAAGGGCTTCGAAGTTCCCGGCGCCGCGGCTGTGGCCGGCGATGAATCGCTAGCCGCCGCATCTGCTCGAAAAATCAAAAGCGAATTTACTCGTGGACTTGGAATTTATCCCGGCGACACTCTCGAAGACTTCAGTCCCGAACTGGTGATTGACAGGCTGACCTACCGGAACCTGGCTTTACTGAGACCCGCTTACCATTCCAGCAGCTACGACTACAATTTGACAGCGCAGTTAGTAACCGACGGTATCAAAGACACACAGCTACCCGATTGGGTCGCGACCTCCACCAGTTCTCGGGGAGCGCTGCCCAAGAACGAGCGCGAACTCGTGCTCGATCATTCCCGCACGAATTCCGTGGAGGTATCCGGCCCCCATGCCACCTTGCAAGTTCAGCTTGGTGGCGGCACAAGCCTTCCCGAAGTTGATCGCATTGATGTGGTGGTGGTTCCGCAAGGCTCTGCGGCTCCTTCGGACATGAGCTTTACAGTGTCGGTTTCCGATGACGGTCGCACGTGGGAAAAGGTTGGCACTATGTCTGCCCCTGAGCCCGTGTCCGTTGAAGGATATCCGAGGGATTTTGCGCGGCCAGGCCAATTGTTCATTCCGTCAATCACTTTCAACCGGACGTGCCGAAACCGTTTCTATCAAATCGAATGCGCTGTTCTCAGCGCCCCGCCTCAAGGCGCCTACATGCAATGGAGAGTCGGCGAGATTGAATTCTATAATCGCGACCAACGGGTGCAGATTGGTGGCCCCTATAGTTTCACGAGCGCGTGGATGAGCGCCGGCCTCGGCGAAGAGTGGGTTTATGTTGACCTCGGCGCTCGCTGCGAGTTTGATCGCGTCAAGCTGTACTGGATCGCGCGAGCGGCGGAAGGTTCCATACAGGTTTCAGACGACGCCGAAAGCTGGCGGGACCTGCATACCTTCGCTGAAGCAGCTGGACTCCTTGGCGATGTAAAACTCACCCGGCCTGCCCACGGCCGATACGTTCGAGTGCTCATGAAACGGCCAACCTCGCCCGACGGATACATTCTCAGCGAAATTGAAGTGTATGGCCGCGGCGGCCCAGTAGCCCGCCCCAAACTCACTTCACAAATTCTCGCCGCGGCCCAGCTCGACGGGCGGTTCGATCTCGCGGGAGGCGCGTGGCGCTTACAGCGCCTTTCGCTTGTCAAAGCCGATGGGAAGGAGCTTTCGAAGCCGGGCTTTCACGACGCCGCATGGTTGCCCGCGACGGTGCCCGGAACTGTACTCACCTCGTACCTCAATGTCGGCGCCATCCCTGATCCGAATTACGGCAGGAACCAGTTGTACGTTTCGGACTCGTTCTTCTATTCCGACTTCTGGTACCGCACAGAATTTATCGCGCCCGCCCTTTCTCCGGAGAAAATGGTTTGGCTGAACTTCGATGGCATTAACTGGAAAGCCGCCGTCTTCCTAAATGGTGAGCACATTGGCCGCATCGAAGGCGGATTCATGCGAGGCCGCTTCGATGTAACCGGCAAATTGCTTCCCGGCAAGAATGTTCTTGCAATACGAATCGAAAAGAACGCTACTCCCGGAAGCTGTAAACAGAAGACCTATGAAAACGGCGGTCCGAACGGCGGCGCCCTCGGTGCCGATAATCCCACGTATCATGCATCCGTGGGGTGGGACTGGATTCCCACTATCCGGGGCAGAAATACCGGCATCGTGGGAAATGTTTACCTCTCGACAAGCGGGTCAGTGACGCTTGAAAACCCCTTCGTGGCTACTTCACTGACCCTCCCCGATACTTCGCACGCCGACGTGAGCATTGAGGTTGACGTACTCAATCATCAGGCGTCGTCCGTTGCAGGTACCCTTCGCGGCCGCTTCGGAGAAATGCAATGCGAGCAGCGCATCACGTTAGAAGGGTCATCGGAATCCCCAACCAGGAATCGCGTCAAGTTCGATCCCTCGACAGATCCAGCATTGCGCCTACAGAACCCAAAGCTGTGGTGGCCAGTCGGCTACGGCGATCCGCACCTCTACAACGTGGAACTTACATTCGAACTAGAGGACGGTTCGCGTTCAGACTCAAAGACATTCAAAGCCGGAATCCGCCAGATGTCTTACAGCGAAGATGGCGGAGTGCTGAAAATTTGGATCAATGGCCGCCGTTTCATAGCTCGCGGAGGCAATTGGGGATTCAGCGAATCCATGCTTCGCTACCGCGCCCGCGAATACGACGCCGCCCTGCGCTACCACCGTGAGATGAACTTCAACATGATCCGCAACTGGGTCGGGCAGATCGGCGACAACGAGTTCTATGAGGCGTGCGACCGCTACGGCGTCCTCGTGTGGCAGGATTTCTGGCTCGCGAATCCGTGGGACGGCCCGAATCCCGACGACAATGCTTTGTTCCTCAGCAATGTGAAGGACACTGTGCTCCGCATTCGCAATTATCCATCAGTCGGCCTGTATTGCGGCCGCAACGAAGGTTTCCCGCCGAAGCCTCTCGACGATGGCATACGCAGCATATTGGCCGAACTGCATCCCGGCCTCCACTACATTCCGAGCTCTGCCGACGATGTCGTTGGCGGCGGTGGTCCGTACATGGCCATGCCGCTCACTTTCTACCCCACGATGGCTGCGTATCCCAAACTGCATAGCGAGATCGGCATGCCGAATATTCCATCCATCGAGACTGTGCGGGCGATGATGCCGAAGAATGCGCTTTGGCCTCCGGGACTCGAATGGGGATTGCACGATTTCCCAGAAGGTGGTTTCCACCGTGGCCCAACTTTTTTCGACACCCTGGAAAATGCCTACGGCAGTAGCAATAACTTGGAAGAATTTGTTTCCCTCGCGCATTTCCTCGACTACGACGGCTTTCGCGCCGAGTTTGAAGCGCAAAGCAAAAACCGCATGGGTTTGTTGCTATGGATGAGTCACTCGTGCTGGCCGTCATTGCTGTGGCAGACCTATGATTATTATCTCGAACCTACCGCGGCGTACTTCGCTTGCAAGAACGTTTGCGAGTCGCTGCATATTCAATGGAATCGCGTAACCGACTTTGTTGAAGTGGTGAACTACAGTGCCGGGGGCGCTCGCGGTTTGACCGCCCTGGCCGAGGTGCTGAATATTGACGGATCACCGAAGTGGAAAAACACCGCTTCGCTCGACAGCGCCGAAGACAGCGTCGCCGATTGCGTGCACCTCGAGTATCCAACTGGATTGACTCCCGTACACTTCATCCGGCTCACCCTGTCGCGCGCGGGCAATCCGATCTCGACGAATCTTTACCTGCGTGGGGTGCAAGAGGGCAACTATCGAGCAATTCGCCAACTGCCCAAGGCTCGTCTAAAGACCACGACGACTACTACGCGGCAAGGCGGCCTATGGAAGTTGACGACTCAAGTGCACAATCTTTCCGCCACCCCGTCGCTCATGACCAGATTAAAAGTAGTGCGAGAAAAAAGCGGAGACCGGATTCTTCCGGTTATTTACAGTGACAACTACTTCACGCTCATGCCGGGAGAGCAACGAATCGTCCAGACGGAACTGAATCACGCCGACACTCGAGGAGAAAAGCCGCGCATGGTGCTCGGGGGTTTCAACGTAGAATCCTTACGTGCGTAAGCTGCTGGATAGCTCAATGCGATTCGCGAGCTACTTTCGCCCCGCTGCCGCCAACGAGAAAATCCAGATCTGCTCCCTTATCCGCCTGAAGCACGTGTTTGGTATAGAGCCTTACCCAGCCACGATCGGGCAGCGGAGGCGCAACCCACTGCTTCCGGCGGGCAGCGAGGATCCCTTCATCAACCTCCAGTTTCAGTGATCTTCCGGGGACATCGAGCGCGATGACATCGCCGGTACGCACAAGCGCCAAAGGTCCACCTGCTGCCGCTTCCGGGCAAACATGCAGGACGACCGTCCCGTAGGCGGTTCCGCTCATTCGCGCGTCAGAAATGCGAACCATATCGGTGACGCCCTTTCGCAGCAATTTCCCCGGCAAGGGCATGTTGCCAACTTCTGCCATGCCCGGATAGCCGCGTGGCCCGCAATTTTGTAAGACCATAATGCAGTTCTCATCAATATCCAGGCTGTCGTCATTGACGCGGGAGTGAAAATCCTCGACATTTTCAAAAACTACGGCGCGACCGCGATGTTGCAAGAGACTTGGACTGGCTGCCGACAACTTGATAACCGCTCCATCGGGCGCGAGATTGCCTCGAAGAACGGCAATCCCCGCATTGGACTTAAAGGGCTCGGCAAACTTGTGAATCACATCCCGATTCCAACAAGGCGCATCGAGAACGTTCTCCCATATCGGCTTTCCGTTCGCCGTCAGGGCATCGCGGTTAAGCACGCCCGCTTCGCCGAGTTCGCGAAGAACTGCCGGAAGTCCTCCGGCGTAGAAAAAGTCCTCCATCAGGTATTTGCCCGACGGTTGAATATTCACGAGGCACGGCAGACCGTTAGCGAGCTTGTCAAAATCATCCAGGCAAAGCGGCACGCCAATCCGCGCTGCAATAGCGATCAAATGAATCACCGCATTGGTAGATCCTCCAATAGCGGCGTTGGCGCGAATTGCGTTTTCGAAGGCTTGCCGCGTCAGGATTCGCGAGATACAAACATCTTCTTTGACCATTTGAACTATGCGGCGACCGGTCATTTGAGCGAGGGTATTGCGTCGTGCATCCACCGCAGGAATAGCCGCATTGCCGGGCAAGCTCATTCCCAGCGCCTCGACCATACTCGCCATGGTCGAGGCCGTGCCCATGGTCATGCAATGCCCTTTGGACCGGTGCATGCAACTCTCCGCCGCAAAAAATTCTTCTGTACCCATTTCGCCTTTGCGGACCTGATCCGACATTTGCAGGAGACCTGTCCCAGAACCAATGTCTCTGCCGCGGAATTTTCCGGAAAGCATGGGGCCGCCCGACACACCGATGGTTGGAAGGTCGCACGAAGCCGCACCCATGAGAAGCGACGGTGTCGTCTTATCGCAGCCCATGAGCAGCACGACGCCATCTATAGGATTGGCGCGGATGGATTCCTCGACATCCATGCTGGCGAGATTGCGAAACAACATCGCCGTCGGCCGCATTTGTGTTTCGCCCAGAGACATCACCGGAAACTCAAGGGGAAAGCCTCCAGCTTCCCAGACGCCACGCTTCACAAATTCGGCAATCTCGCGGAAATGCGCATTGCAGGGTGTCAGTTCGGACCACGTATTACAAATTCCGATCACCGGCCGGCCATCGAATAGATCGTGTGGCCAGCCCTGATTTTTCATCCAGCTCCGGTGCATAAAACCGTCGCGGTCCTGTCGCCCATACCATTCCTGACTGCGAAGTTTTTTCATCTGGCTATACTCTCCAATACTTGGCGAGGTGATCTTCGACCGAGATCGCCTTCTAGACTTTAGCCTGCGTAGTAAATTATTTCTGGCCGCCCGGGCCAGCCGCACTCGGAACCGGCTCCCCGACAAATACCAGGCAATCATTGGGATCAGAAATATGGAATTCAACCATTCCATATTCCCGGGCAAATAGATCCCTTATTCGAAAACGATTCTTGAATGTTTTCACGTGCTCCCAAAGGGAATTGATTCCAGAAACCTCAATGTAAATCTCGGTGTGCCCGCGAACACAATTCATGACTTCTTCAGATAGGGCCTTCTGGAAGTGAATGGTTTGGCCATCCCGCTCGATGATTGAGTAATCCGGCGATTTCAAGACTGTCTTGAACCCTAGAATGTCCCTGTAAAATGCAAGGCTCTCTTCCATGTCGGCCACCGCCAGCATCGGGCTGATTTTCCTCACTGTAGAAATGTCTGCCATCATGGGCTTCCAAACAGCGCTGGGTTTCACACCGTAAGAGCAATCCGATAATATCGGAAAAAGGGCAGGTAAACGTAATCTTTAACTTGACGAAAAGATGCGTCCGCATGATGATCTCTGTGGTTTATTTGACAGCAAAATTACCGGGAGCCTCTAATATGATCCCCGCTTTTGCCAGACTCGACTCGCGGCCAAGAATGTTCCGCTCAATTGTTCTCTCAATGGGCGCGGCAATCATATTTTGTACCGTTGCCGCTGCCGTATTTTCAACTCCACTCTTGGCCGACGCAAACACGCTGCGCATCTATTTCGTGGACGTTGAGGGAGGCCAAGCCACGCTGTTCGTCACGCCAGCGGGGCAGTCCCTATTGATTGACACGGGATGGCCCGGGCACGAGGGCCGCGACGCCGACCGCATTGTTGCAGCAGCGAAAAACGCTGGAGTCAAGAAAATTGATTATGTCTTGATTACACATTTTCATGAAGATCACGTCGGCGGTGTTCCACAACTTGTCGAGCGAATACCAGTCGGAACTTTTATTGACCACGGCGAGAACCGCGAAACCACCGACGCGCCCACTGTAGCCGACTGGCAGGCCTACCAAAAAGTATTGGCGACTGGCAAGTACAAGCACATCACTCCCAAGCCCGGCGACTCTCTCCCGCTCAAGGGTATTCACGCGACCGTAATCAGCGCGGACGGCGCGTTGATTCAGAATCCGCTGCCGGGTGCAGGACAGGATAATCCCACTTGCAAAGGCGCCGAATCGTACCCTGCAGATAAAACTGAAAACCTGCGTTCGCTGGGTACGCTGATCACTTTCGGCAAACTCAGAATTTTGGACTTGGGCGATCTCACCCACGACAAAGAAATGGAACTGATGTGCCCGATAAATAAATTGGGCAAAATAGATATCTACATCGTCTCTCACCACGGTTGGTCCCAAAGCAGCAGCCCCGCACTGGTTTACGGAATTGATCCTCGCGTGGCGATCATGGACAACGGAGCCAAAAAGGGCGGAACCCCCTCCGTGATTGACGTCATTAAGAAATCGCCACACCTCGAAGATCTTTGGCAATTGCATTTTTCCGAGGAGGGTGGCGAAGCGCATAACACTTCACCAGACCTCATTGCCAATCCAACCGACTCGCCAGATGCCGGGAACTATTTGAAACTGACGGCTCAGAAAAACGGTAGCTTCGACGTTTTCAATTCACGAACCCAACAGACCAAACATTATTCAGCGAGTCAAGCTCACTAATCTTGAAGAGCTACAAAATTGCAGTCATCGAAGGGGACGGCATCGGCCGCGAAGTCGTTCCCGAAGGTCTGCGTGTTTTGGAGGCTGCGGGCCGCCGCTATGACATTACCTTTTCATGGCGGCATTTCGACTGGAGCTGCGAAACCTATCTTAAGACCGGGCGAATGATGCCCGAAGATGGCTTGGACCAATTGCGTGAGTTCGACGCGATTTATTTGGGTGCGGTGGGTTATCCGGGAGTGCCCGACCATATATCACTGTGGGGGTTGCTGATCCCAATTCGTCGCGGATTCCAGCAGTACGTGAACCTGCGGCCAGTACGCCTTATGAAGGGCGTCGAATCGCCTTTAAGAAATCTTGAAGCCGGCGCGATTGATTTCAGTATTGTCCGCGAAAACAATGAAGGCGAGTATTCCGAAGCAGGCGGCCGTCTCTTCCGCCATACCGATGCTGAGCTCGCAATACAGGAAGCCGTTTTCACCCGGCGCGGCTGTGACCGCATTATGCGTTACGCTTTCGAATTGTCCCGGGAGCGCAAGCGCCATGTCACTTCGGCAACCAAGTCAAATGGCATTGTGCATACTATGCCGTTCTGGGACGAGCGTTTCAAGATCATCGCCGATGAATTTCCCGACGTACGTTCCGATCAATATCACATTGATATCCTGACCGCTCACTTCGTTTCCCATCCAGAATGGTTTGACGTGATCGTTGGATCGAATCTTTTCGGCGACATTTTGTCCGACCTCGGCGCTGCCGTCGCAGGATCAATCGGCTTGGCGCCATCCGCAAATCTCAATCCGGAACGGTTGTATCCATCAATGTTCGAGCCGGTTCATGGCTCCGCTCCGGACATCGCTGGGAAAGGGATTGCCAATCCAGTCGCTCAGATCTGGTCAGGAGCCATGATGCTCCGGCATCTTGGTGAGCCCGCCGCTGCAACCGCAATAGAAACCGCGTTGGAAAAGGTTCTGGCGGAGCGAAAAATGCACACTCCCGATCTTGGGGGCACCGCCCGAACCCGCGATGTCGGTGACGCCATTGCGAGCCAAGTCTCCACTGCCGGCTAGAGCAATGATTTCACCAACCGAAGTCGAGCGCAGTGCCAGAGGCCGGATCGCCCGCCGCATCCTTCCTTTTATCTGGCTGCTCTATGTCATTGCTTTTCTTGATCGCGTAAATGTCGCTTATGCCGCTCTGGAAATGTCCCACGATCTTTCCTTCAGCGATCGCGTGTTCGGCTTTGGCGCAGGAATTTTTTTCATCGGCTACGTACTGCTCGAAATTCCAGGAGCTCTCATTGTCGAGCGCTGGAGCGCCCGGCGATGGATCGCTCGCATCATGATTTCCTGGGGAATCATGACTGCATTGGTCGGACTGGTGCACACTTCACGGGAATTTTACGCAGCCCGATTCCTGCTAGGGGCCGCCGAGGCAGGTTTCTTTCCCGGCATCATCGTGTATCTCACGCATTGGTTCCGTCAGGAAGATCGTGCAAAAGCCGTCGCCACGTTTATGACGGCCATTCCTCTTTCTAATATTTTCGGCTCTCCCATTGCTGGTCAGATTCTGCGGTTGCACTGGTTTGGATTGCAGGGCTGGCGCTGGCTGTTCATTCTCGAAGGTGTACCAGCAGTGATTTTCGGATTCGTTACGTTTTTTTATCTGACCGATTGGCCCGGGCAAGCGACGTGGCTTCCCAAAGAAGAATGCGACTGGATCACACGCGAACTCGAACGCGAGAAACAGGAAAAAGCAAGCCGGCGCGGTTACACGATTTGGCAGGCGCTTCGTCAGCGAGACGTGCTCTTGCTCACCTTGATTTACTTCATGGGGAGCACGGGAGTTTATGGATTTATCATCTGGTTTCCAACAATTTTGAAGCGGGCGTCCGGGCTCTCTACGGTAAGAGTAACTTTGCTGGTCGTTTTACCGTATATTGCCGGGCTGCTTGCGATGATGCTGAACGGCTGGCATTCAGACCGCACCCGCGAACGGCGATGGCACACTTCAATATCCTTAATTGCGGCGGGAGCGTGCCTGGTTTTGGCTATCGCATCGGGTACCCATCTTTGGATTCAGCTTGGCTTCTTCATTCTCTTTGCCGCATTTATCCATGCCTACCAGCCGACTTTCTGGACCCTTCCCTCTAAATTTCTTGGTGAATCCGCAGCGGCGGCGTCCATCGGATTAATCAATTGTGTGGGAGGCTTGGGCGGTTTCGTCGGACCCTTCATCATGGGCTATTTGGTAACTCGTACAGGTTCGTTTGCCTGGGGCCTGCTTTGGCTGGTGGTGAATCTCTTCCTCGGCGGGATTCTGATTTTGTGTCTGCGGTAAGTGCCGCTACGGATGCCAACTAACAACTGGGAACTCAGAACTAAGAACTGCTTTGCGGTGGCTTTTTTCCCTGCGCGACACCGTGAGATTTTCGGCTTGAGAATCGCGGAAGTCCAGGCCTTCCGCACAACTGCTCTTGAGCCGAAATCTTGAACACTCCTACGGAATTGATTCTTCCACTTCCGTAATCCAGTTGGGACGTTTCAGCACTTCGCGTGGTTTCGGCCCATCGGCAGCCCCTACGATTCCGTCCCGCTCCATCAAGTCTATGAGATGAGCCGCGCGTCCGTAACCGATGCGCAGGCGGCGTTGCAGCAGAGACGTCGAGGCTTTGCCAAACTCGATCACCAGGCGAACTGCGTCTTCGTAGGCAGGGTCGTGTTCCTCTTCGGAGCCATCCCCTGCGCCAAGAGATCCGCCTTCGTGATCTTCTTTCGGAGCTTCAAGAAATTTCTCTTCGTACTCAGCCGTCCCTTGCGAACGCCAGAATTCGACGACTGCCGCGATTTCCTTTTCGGTAACGAAGGGCGCGTGCAGGCGATGAACCCGTGCGCTCCCGGAAGGAAGATAAAGCATGTCCCCCTTGCCCAGCAGCGCCTCCGCGCCGTTAGCGTCGAGAATCGTACGCGAGTCAACTTTGGTTGCGACGCGAAACGAAATGCGTGCCGGGAAATTTGCCTTGATCAATCCCGTAATCACGTCAACCGAAGGCCGCTGTGTGGCCAGAACTAAATGTATTCCCACAGCACGGGCCATTTGCGCCAACCGGGTGACCGATTCTTCGACATTGCCCGAATCCAGCATCATGAGGTCAGCCAATTCATCAATGATGATTACGATGAATGGCAGCGGGCGGTCTTCATCGGAATCGCCGAACAGGCTGGGGGTTCCATCTTCATCAAATAGTTTGTTGTATTGTTCGATATTGCGAACGCCTTTTTCGGCAAGCAGTTTCAGCCGACGTTCCATTTCCCGGACGGCGTTTCGCAGCGCGTTTGCCGCCAGTTTCGGCTCCGTGATAATCGGAGTAAATAAATGCGGGACGCCCTCATAATTTCCCAATTCAAGCCGCTTGGGATCAACCAAAATCAGCCGCACCTGCTCCGGCGTGGCCTTATACAAAATGGACATGATCATGGCGTTGATAGCCACGCTTTTGCCCGCGCCTGTCGAGCCTGCGATAAGAAGATGCGGCATGCCGGCGAGATCGGCGGTTACGATGCGTCCATTGATGTCTTTACCGAGGGCCAGCGTGAGCTTCGATTTCGTCCCAATGAATTCCTGTGACTCGATGTTTTCGCGCAGCCAGATAATTTCGCGGTCGCGGTTAGGAACCTGAATTCCAACTGTTGATTTCCCGGCCATGCGTTCGATGAGAATGCTCTCCGCTTTCAACGCCAGGCAAAGATCGTCGGTGAGATTCGTGATGCGGCTATATTTGATACCCGCCTCAGGCTTGAATTCGAATGTTGTTACCACCGGCCCCGGATTGATCTGCGTGATCTGCCCGTGAACGTCGAACTCGGCATACTTTGATGTGAGAACTTGCGCGAGCAGCTTCAATTCGTCAGAATCAATCGCCTGCTGTTCGTCCGGACGATGAAGCAGCGAACTTGGCGGAAGTTTGAATCCACCAGCAATGCGGGGAAGTGTGGTTTTAGGCTTTAGACCGCTGTCCGCGCGATCGGTTACTTCGGGCGCGAAGTCCGACTTCGCGGGAGCAGTGGTGCCGTGAGCTTCTTCGGCGAACGTGCGGTCAATTCCGGTTCGGACCGGCTCCGACGGCCGCAGATAACTTGCGGCAGGAGTTTCCGCCATCGCGGGAATCAATCGAGCCGTGATCACGGGTTTTGGTGCTGCGCGGCGCTTCTCCAACTCCTTCTGCATTCGTTTCTTCGCCCGTGCCTCACGCCAGTCTTGCCAGCGATTCCACAACGCAACCAGAAACGCAAACCTTGTAGGCGCCCAAGTCTGCAATGCGGAAAATGAAAATGCGGTCGAAAGATAGAGCGCTACCGCCAGGAAACTCGCGCACACAATGTAAGCGCCAGCCACATTGAAGTAATGAATCAGGAAGTCGCCCAGGATTCTTCCAAAGATACCTTCTATGGGAATTACTCCCACCCATCGAACATGTCCCGGAAACAACGCCAGCAGCGCAGGGACGAACATCAACAGCCAGATTCCGCCCAGGAGTTTTGCGATCGGAGACGGAACTTTCCGGGAGCGAAACCACCGCATTCCGAGAACCGCAGCAAATAGAGGAAGCAGGAATGCTCCAACTCCAAAGCCTTGCAAAATCAAATCGGAAATCAGCGCACCGACCACGCCGATCCAATTTCGCGCCTCCCGCGAGCCGGTAAGAACCGAGGCGCTGTTGAGCGACGGGTCGAGCGGTGAATAGGAGGCCAACGCAAGGAACAAAAGGAGCGCGGAGACACACAACAGGAATCCGATCAGCTCATTGAGCCGCCGGTTGTTGGTGGGTGCGAAAATCCGGGGAAAAACTTTCATTCAGCGTATTTCGCGCACGCAGGCAAAAGCCCACAATGCCTGACCTACGCCAGAGCCTTTCAATTATGCCAAGAACTGGGACGGCCTACAATGCCGCAGTGAAACGGAGAGTATCAAGTCAGCTTCGTGGGGGCGATGTCGCAATGGAGAGACGGGCGTGCTCAACCGGGCAGTCTCTATTGCAAATGCCAGAAATACGCCAGCACCATAACCACGATGCCAAGAAGGATGCGATAGATAATAAAGACTTTCAGCGTGTTATTTTGAAGATACCGAATCAGCCAGGCAATCGCCGCATATCCCACGATCGCCGAAACCAGCACCCCCACGATAAACGGGGCGTGCATTCCCTCGGGCAAACCTTCCTTCCTCATTTCGTAGCCTTTTAGGATTACCGCACCTGCAATCAGTGGCGTGGATAACAGAAAGCTAAACCGTACCGCCGCCTCACGCGTCATATTGCGGAAGAGACCCGCCGTGATGGTTGACCCGGACCGCGAAACGCCGGGTATCAGCGCAAAAGCCTGGGCGCAGCCGACGAAGAGGGCGTCAAAGAAAGTTATCTTGGTGAGCGGCTTTGTGAGTTTGTCCACCTTCTCGCCCCACCACATGAAGAACGCCACTACAATCAGCGCTCCGGCGATCAGATAAATGTGTTCGCGGAAATAATCTTCCGCGGAGTGCTCAAGCAACTTTCCGGCAATACCGCCCGGAATTGTGGCTAGAGCCAAAAACCAAAGCAGCATTCGTTCTTGTCGTTGTTCCTCTGTGCTCAAACTCTGGTCCGAATTGCTGGTTTCCGAGAAGCGAACTACTTTTCCTCCAAACGCCGCTCGAATAATCTGAAACCATGTCCGGCGAAAATAAAGAAACACGGATAGCAACGTCCCGAAATGCAGGGCCACATCGAAGGTAAGCTCGTGAGCCGGTGAAAGCTCATTCCATCCCAAGAGGCGCCGAACAATGATGAGGTGACCCGAACTGGACACAGGAATAAATTCCGCCAGGCCCTGAATGATGGCCAGCACGATGGCTTGATAGATTGGCAATCCATCACCTCTGCAAATGGAATGAAGAACTCGTTATTGCAGCATAGGCTGCACGATCATGCAAACGACTGCTGAAAAGAAGTATTGCAGAAAATGAGAAGTGAGATTGCTAGCTTATTTGATTCGGGCCTGTTTTTAATCCGCATTGCCGTACGTCGGAATAGCCTGCTGGACGTAATACAAGAGTCTCTGTCCGCGCGCGCCCCAATCGGTTTGCGGATACTTCGTTGCGACCGCTTGCCCTGCCGCCAAGGCCTTGGTCCTGGACTGCTCAGATTTCTTGGCCTCGCCTTCGGTTTTGTAAATCTCAATCAGAGCTGAGTAGCGGTAAGCCGCGTCATACATCGCTTCCGCCGTATTTGGAGACTCAGGATGTTCGCTCGCATACTTTTCATACATCTCCGCTTCTTTTTGGGGACATTTCGACATTGCCTGCCAATCGCCGCACAGCTTGTTATCAATCAAATGAAAAGCCGCCATGTCCGCCCACTTCGTGCCTGGAAACTTCTTCATGACTTCTTTCATGTACTTCTCTTCCATCCCCTCACGTAAAAACGCTTCCTGCTCTTTGGCGGATGGGCGCGACATCACGTCCACTTTCTCAATTTGCCAGCGAATGTCTGCGGAGCGGTACATGGCTTCGCCCGCCAGCGGCGAAGTCGGAAAGTATTCAGCTACTGCGTAATAGAGTCGCATGGCGTCCTGAGCCGCGCCATTGCGGCCATGGCTTCGACTCGCCTGATCTTCGGAGTCAACCGCTTCCCCGAACAATATTTTGTCGCCGTCCGGTGTGGACGATTGGACAATATATTTTCCTTCAATCCATCCGGTAATCGTTTTTTCTTCCGTCATGTTGGCTTCTACGTGCAGCCAGTCACGACTGGTTTCGAGAATGATGACCTCGCGTCCACGGTCAAGCTCTCCCATCTTTGTGGAAGTGGAGTCTGGAGAAAGGTAGATTGGCGCCACCCGAATGGGAGCGCCGCGCACAACGTCCGCCGAAGCCAGACCGCAGCAGAGAATCGTTAGGGCGAATAGACTTATTAAAGATCGGATCATCTCTTCTGACTTACTCCTGAAGAGTTGGATGCCATAATTTCGCGAAGCATTGCCGGATCAATATTTCCGCCGCTGATTACCGCAACATTCAGCTTCGTTTTAGGAAGCTGATCTGTGCGGAAAAGAAACCCCGCCAAAGCCACGGCCCCACTAGGCTCGGCGAGCGTACCTTTATTTGACGCCAGCCGCTGCACGGCTTCCCGAATCTCCTTTTCGCTCACCGTCACAATATCGTCCACGTATTTGCGGATGTGCTCGAAATTGATGGCGCCGATGCTTTGAGTGCGTAATCCGTCGGCTATGGTGCTGGACGCCTTCTCGGCCGCAAACTCAACGATCTTTCCTGATCTGAAGCTGGCCTGCGCATCGGCGGCGAGTTCAGGTTCCACGCCAATGACTCTCGTCTTCGATCCACTCAGTTTGATCGCGGCGGAAACTCCGCTGATCATCCCCCCTCCTCCAACTGGAACGAACACAGTTTCGACTTCCGGCATATCTTCCAATATCTCGAGCCCGATCGTCCCCTGGCCGGCAATTATTTTTTCATCGTTGTAAGGCGGAACAATAACGTAACCTCGCTCCGCAGCCAATTCCTCTGCCCTCGCCTGCCGCTCTGCGCTGCCCGGGCCTACCAGCAGTATTTCCGCACCCAAGGCCGTGGTTGCTTCGAGCTTGATGGGCGGGGCATTTCTGGGCATCACAATGACAGCCTTGACGCCGAGGGCGCGAGCCGCATAAGCGACACCCTGGCCGTGGTTTCCGCTGGAATAGGTGATCACTCCACGGTCCCGCTCCGCTTGCGTCAGCGACGCAATTTTGTTGTACGCTCCACGAAGTTTGAACGCGCCAATGGGCTGTTGGTTTTCGGGCTTCAGAAAAAGTTTCCGAGTATCCGTGAAACTGTCATCCTGAGCGACGTCGTGGACGCTGTTTTTCCCGTCGTTACTTTTCAAGTCTTCGGAATGTAATTCAATGAGACGAGTGCGGACGGCCACGCCTCGAAGGCGCGCCTGAGCTTCCCGAATGTCGTTGAGCGTGACGATAGAATTTCCCCGCTAAGAGTATAGTGCGAAGTTTGGGTGGATGGAGTTGGGCGGAAAAAACTGGGGTTGCTTCAACGACGGCGAGGTTAGGGGTGCGCGGAATGCTGGTCTGCCCAGCGTTTTCGCGCGCCGGCAATAACTTTCTCTTTGTCGTCGCGCATTTGCTGGACCAGGCGTTGGTTTCCCGTCTTTTCGTGCGCCGCTGCCCACAGGACCATCTCGGTAAGCACGGGGGCGAGATCAATTCCCTTCGCCGTCAGAAGGTAAATTGATTTTCGTCTATCCGACGGATCCGGTTGCGTCGTGATGATTCCAGAAGCGGCCAGCTTTCCGTAGCCGGTCCGCCAGAATATTCGTCGCAATTCCCTCGTAGCAGTCAAGAAATTGGCTGTACGCTCGGAATCCGCGTAGCATCATGTCGCGGATGATAAGAAGCGACCAGCGATCTCCCAACATCTCCACAGAGGCGTTCAGAGGGCACTCAGACCGCCGCTTTATTTTTCCTTTCTTTGTCACATTTCCACAATAGCAACTATCGCTTGCAATTCACAAGTAATATGTTACATAATCCCACGCGAAACGAAGCTCTCGATCAATCGTCTAACCGAGGAGGAGTTGTGAAACTAAATTCTTATCTGAATTTCGATGGCCAATGCGAGGCCGCTTTTAAGTTTTACGAAAAGTGCCTGGGAGGCAAAATCGCCGCTACGTTCCCGTTCGAAGGCACACCGATATCGAAAGATGTCCCCGCAGACTGGCAAAAGAAACTTATGCACGCAACCCTCGATATTGGCGATCAAGTATTGATGGGCGCCGACGCGCCTCCCGGGCGCTATCAAAAGCCAAATGGTTTTTCGGTCGCAATCGGCCTCAACGACGTTGCAAAATCGGAACGCATCTTTCATGCTCTGGCGGAAGAAGGCACCGTGCAAATGCCGATCCAGGAAACATTTTGGGCGGCGCGATTTGGCATGCTCACCGATCAATTCGGCATCCCGTGGATGATCAATTGCGAGAAGGAAATGTAGGGTGGAGCGAGCCATGCAGAAAATCACGCCATTTTTGTGGTTCGACAATCAGGCCGAGGAGGCGGTCAATTTTTATGTCTCCATTTTCAAGAAGACAAATACGGTTTGTGTCGGCAAATCGTCCCCACAATTTTGCTTCAGATGTTGAGCGATAAAGACCCGAAAAAGTCGCAAAGAGTTATGAAAGCCATGATGCAGATGATCAAGATTGACATAAAAGATTTGCGGAAGGCATACGACGGATGAGATGGATTATCAGGAATGACTGATCACAGGAGAGTCACTATGAAGAAAGTTTCGCTGCATTTTTGCGCGCTGCTGCTCTTGGGCGCGGTCGCATTCAGTCAGGCGCTAACGCAGGCGGATCGCGAAAAGGGTGTTCAATATCTCGAGCAGACTCGCGATGGGGTGGTTGAAGCCACAAAGGGGCTCTCCGACGCGCAGATGAAATTCAAACCCGCGCCGGACCGTTGGTCGGTGGCGGAGACGCTCGAGCACATCGCGCTGGCCGAAGACTTTCTCATGCAGAATGTCACCGAGAAAATTATGAAAGCCCCAGCGGGGGCGGCAGATCGCGACACCGCAAAGATTGACGCGATGGTTCTCGCCATGATTCCCGACCGCAGCCATAAGGCGCAAGCGCCTCCTGAACTCGTACCCACGGGCCGCTGGTCTCCATCCGAAACGCTCGATCATTTTCTAAAGAGCCGCGCCAGAACGATTGCGTTTCTGAAATCTACTCCCGATCTGCGCGAACACGTTGCCGATAGTCCGATCGGGCAACCGCTTGACGCCTACGAATGGCTGCTGTTCATTGCGGCGCACAGCGAGCGCCACACGAAGCAGATTAACGAGGTAAAGGCAGACCCAAATTTCCCGAAGAGTTGAGAGAGTGGAAATCAGCCGTGGGCTCTAGCGGGCAAACATTTCGAGTAAAACGGCTGAAGCCTGCTGCGCGGCGCTGGGCGAAACCGTTCCCAGCTTACGAACCAGTCGCTGCCTGTCCACAGCTCGCAGTTGGTCGAGGGCGGCCTGTCCGGATTTTCCTTGAAAGCGTAGCGGAACGTGCGTGGGGTAAGCTCGCATGGTAGTGGTCATCGGCGCCACAATTACGGTCTGCAAATGGCCGTTCATTTCGTTGGGCGAAACCACCAAACAGGGCCGGGTCTTCCGGATTTCCGTATCCTGGGTAGGATCGAGTGATATGAGCCAGACTTCATCGCGCCGAGGAACGCGGCTCACCATCGCCAATCCTTGCGATCGAATTCATTCGCGCCTGCTGACTCCAAGAGAAGTTCATTGTCTGATGCAGCGCCCGCGGCGTAGAAAAGACTTTCCCAGCCCTGGCGAGGAGGAGTGGCTCAGCAGAAATGATGAGGCGCTCATTTTCCACCTGTAGCTCCACTTCGTTCCCGAAACGGCATTGTTCAATGAGGGGCTTCGGGATGCGAATGCCACGCGAGTTGCCAATACGGACCAGCTGTGTTTTCATAGAACCTTAAAAGATGTAATTACATTGTAATTACAGGAATGTAGAAAGGCAAGCAGGAGTACTTAATAAGAATCTCCAAATTCGCCAGCTAACGAATTAATATTCAAATTCATACAAGGAGCATTCCATGTCCAAAGTGCGAGTCCTGGTTGAACAAAAAAGGGCGCATTTGTCCTCACGTCGGACGGCAAGCGCGAAAAATGGGATGTCAGCGGTCCCCATTTTGCCGGATGGGAGATTTATCACATGAAGGGATCGCCTGTTGATCCGAACCGGATCTACGCGTCGCAGACCAGCGGCTGGTTTGGGCAAGTCATTCAACGCTCCGACGACGGCGGCAAGACATGGCACCAGCCCGGCACGCCTGCCGGTGAACCTGCGGCCCCCGGCCCTCCCAAAACCGACAGTAATAAATTCGCTTACGACACTTCTGCTGAAACCGGCAAGCCACTCACCACGCATCAGTTTTACGACGGGACGCAACATCCCTGGGAGTTCAAGCGAGTCTGGCACATTGAGCCATCGCTAACCGATCCAGAAACTGTTTACGCCGGAATTGAAGACGCAGCCATTTTCCGATCGAAAGACGGCGCGCAGAACTGGAAAGAACTCTCCGGATTGCGCGGGCATGGCACTGGTCCAAAGTGGCAGCCGGGTGCGGGTGGCATGTGCCTGCACACGATCATTCTTGATCCCAGTGATCCGCAACGAATGTTCATCGCAATTTCGGCGGCGGGCGCGTTTCGCACCGACGACGGCGGCGCGACCTGGAAGCCGATCAATCAAGGATTGCGCTCGCAATACATTCCCGATCCAAAAGCCGAAGTCGGCCATTGCGTCCACCATGTTGCCATGCACCCAAAGCGTCCCGGCGTTCTGTTTATGCAGAAGCATTGGGACGTCATGCGCAGCGACAATGCCGGCGACGAATGGCGCGAGGTCAGCGGAAATCTGCCGACCGATTTTGGCTTCGTAATTGACGTGCACGCGCACGAGCCGGAGACGATTTACGTGGTGCCAATCAAGAGCGACTCAGAGCACTACGTGCACGAGGGCAAACTGCGCGTATTCCGCAGCCGCACCGGGGGCAACGAGTGGGAGGCGCTCACCAAAGGCCTTCCACAAAAAGATTGCTACGTAAACGTACTTCGCGACGCGATGGCCGTGGACACGCTCGACAAATGCGGAATTTATTTCGGCACCACGGGAGGTCAGGTGTACGCGTCTGCCGATGCGGGAGATAACTGGGCGCCAATCGTTCGCGACCTTCCGGCAGTGCTATCGGTGGAAGTGCAAACGCTGGCATGAAGTCGGTGCTTAGGAACAAGGCCACCCACCGGAGGCGTCTTCAAACGGTTTCGGAAAGGCTACCGGGCCGCCAGAGCCGCGAGTGGCTTAATTGCCTTAAGCTCTTTGGAATATTTCGCCTTCACTTGGTGAACCGAGAAGGCGTCTTGCAAATTCAGCCAGAACTGTTCGGTCGTCCCAAAATATTTGGCCAGGCGGGCAGCCATCTCTGGAGTTATGCCACGCTTCTCCCGCACGATGTCGTTGACCGTGGGAGGGGAGACGTGCAAATCCACCGCCAGCCCGTAGGCGGAGATACCCATCGCTTCCAGAAACTCCTCACGCAGGATTTCCCCGGGATGCACGGCCCATCCTGCTTGGCGGTCGTTCTTGATACTCATAATTTTCTCCATACTCATAATTAATGGTAGTCAGTTACCTCTACATCGTAGGCGTCACTATCACGCCAGACGAAACACACACGATATAGGTCGTTGATGGCGATGCTATGTTGTCCTTTCCTGTCGTGGCGCAACTCTTCGAGCCGGTTGCCGGGAGGGATTCGTAAATCCTCCAATTTCGAAGCGGCGTTCAGCATTGCCAGCTTCTTCTTTGCCGCCCTTCGGAGATTCTGGAGGCATCCTTTGACTTTTGCCGGTATCCCAGAACTCTTTTGTGCTTCGGTCGGCGAAAGTCCTGATCGCTGATGAAGTTTAATGTTCAGCATTAATAATGGAAAGCATTAAAAAAGGCTACGCGGGCCTTAGTGAACACACGGACGAACTCGCCCGGCCCTGACGGGCGGGGACGCCCGTCCCAACATGAGCGGCTGGCTCACCGTTTCTGGCTAGCGGGGTGCCGTCCTTTCGTTGTGCTTCTTGTTGTAGATCTGTTTGCTCGCGTTATTTTGCCGCTGATTGACGTTCCTTTTTTCCTGCGGAGTTAGTTTGCCGCCGTTTGCGGAGCGGTCCGCGGCTACGTGACGGTTAATGTTCTGCTCGTGGTTTTCTACTCTTGCGGCTTCAGAAGGGGACATCTGACCGCTGCGAACGCCATTCGCAATGCGCTGCTGTTGCAAGTCACGGCGCGCACCGACTTCATTGTTGCCGTAGTTCGCGGTGTTGGCATTGTGCTTGTCATCGTAGATGGACCGGTTCAAATTATTCTGCCGGTTGTTCACCTGCTGCCGCTCCTGCGGCGTGAGCCTGCCACCATTCGCGGCGCGGTCGTTGTGAATAGTGCCATTGAGGCGGGCTTCACGGTTTTCAAGATTTTTGGTTTCGCCCGCAGTGAGTTGCCCCGAGGAGATTCCGTTGGCGATTCGTCCCTGCTGGTTGTAGCGGCGGCCGTTTACCGAATCCATGGCTGCCGTGCCGGGCGTTCCGTGATTAAAGGAAGCAAGCTGATTGCGATCGTGACTCATCGCCTGCTCGTGTGACATTTGATTCGACGTAGCCTCGAAGTGCTGCTCGTGCATGGCCGCCTGTTCTTCAGGACGCGGCTGCGCCATCACTCCGCCGGCACCATTGAAACTTGTTCGAGTCACAGCGGTGTTGTTGATCACCGTACGATTTACATAAACGTTGCGTACGATTGTCGTGTTTACATTTGTGACGGCGGTGTTGTAGCGAAAAACGCCGCCCGACCACATTCCGCCTCCGAAGCCAACGCCGCCGTATCCAAAGCCGTAGTTAATTCCTCCGTAAAATCCCACGTGAGACCCCCAATAGCCGGCATGCCACCCATAAAGGCCGCCAGCAAAGCCCCAATAACCGGGCGTCCATAGCACACCAAGGCGGGGTGGACGCACCCATACGCCCGGAACCCAGTAGTAGCCGACAGGACCATAAGCCCAGTAGCCTGGCGTCCAGAGATATCCTTCGCCAATGCATGGAGGTTGGGCGTATACCGGCAAGGCTGGCGGCCCAATACGGACGGAGATAGCTATTTGCGCCGAAGAAACCGGCGCCAGGGATGCAACTGCCGAAAGGCATAAGCAGAGCGACAGCAGGAATCTTCTACACGTTCGCAAGTTTCGCATGGTAACCGCCTCCGTGTGACTCAGTTAGTGCAATGCTGAGTCGTCTTCTGATTGAACACAATGGGACCGGCTTTGTTTCGCTCAAGGCGATCATTGTTAGCCTGTATTTTGGCTAGTCCGTTTTTTGAAATTTGGACCTTCAGTTTCGCACATCGTACGCCTGGGGCACTCTCCGCACAACCAATGCCGGGGCCTGGATTCGAACCGGTATCCACAAGATAAACTCGTGCTTTCCGGATGGAAAGACCATCGCTGAGCAAGATATTTCGCGAGGGTTTTCGGGGGCGTCTTACTTCTGGCTGACCATTCGGCCGGTCAATGCTCATTGACCACTTGGAATTATTCCTTCCACGCCCTTAGCAATCGTCGCAATAGTACGAAGGCTCCCAGGTGATAGGCGGTGTGATCGGCGGCCAGTAACACTTCGCGGAGAACGGTTTGGCCGTCGCCGTGTGGAATTTTAGCGAGCAAGTCGGTCGAATCGTTTTCCACCACCTTGAGCAGCGCATTGTGATCGGCCCGAAAAGCCTTCGCGGACTTGTCCCATGCGCCTTCATTGGGCGGGGTTTTCGATTTCGGCCAGTAGCCCTCGGGAAATTTAGGCGAGACGTGATCAGAATTGCGAATAAATTCCAGGATGTCCCATTGTGCGATGCGCATGTGTTCAAGAAGTTGCCACAGCGAATGCTCGGCTCCTTTTGGCGCCTTCCCTCGAAGATTTGTGGGCAAGCCCTTGATGGCAGTTTCAAAATCCGCGTGGGCGTGGCCGCCTTTAAGAAGTTCGACGAGATGCTCACGCAGCGATTTATCTTTTGGCATGGTCGAGGTTCCTTTCACGCTCTTGAGATGCGTAGAATATGGAGTGGTCGCGACATTAGTTCTTCGATAATTCTGAGGTCATCGCGATGTGCAGAAACATCAAAACCCTTTTCAACTTCGACCCGCCGGTTACGGACGAAGAGGTTCGAGCCGCTTCGGTTCAGTTCGTGAGAAAGATTACCGGATTCAACAAGCCTTCTAAAGCAAATGAAGCCGCGTTCCTCGCCGCGGCTGATGAAATTGCTACGATTTCCGGCCGTCTGCTGCGTTCGCTCGAAACTAACGCGCCGCCAAAAAACCGGGAAGAAGAGGCGGCCAAAGCGAAGGCACGCGCCGCAGAGAGATTCGCATGAGTTTGCTTAAACCGGTCGTTTCCCTGTTCACGCAGTCAAGCCCCTTAACAAGAGCCTTACGCCATCAGCAACCACCCAGCAGGCTTCGGCACAAATTATGATTCGAGTCATACTTCCGCAGCATCTCCGAACGCTGGCGCACGTTGGCAGCGAGGTGACGCTAGAAGTGGAAGGTCCAATCACGCAGGGCACGGTGCTCGATGCGCTTGAAGCCCGATATCCCATGCTGCGTGGGACGATCCGCGATCATGACACGCAACAGCGCCGTCCCTTCTTGCGCTTCTTCGCCTGCGAGGAAGATCTGTCCCACGAGGCTTCGGATACTCCATTGCCTGAATCGGTCGCATCCGGAGCGGAGCCTTTTCTAATCATAGGCGCCATCGCTGGTGGCTAGGTCACTCATCTGTGCTTAAGTGTTTTGGATCCTCCGAATTAAATGATCAGCCGCGAAGTAATCGGCCTCCTCCGAAGAAATCGAGCCTTTGAGACGATACTGCTGGGTGGGCTTGTCGCCGGAGTGCTTGATGGATTGGACGCCCGCTCTCGTTATCACACGGATCAGCGGAGTGTCCGCCACCCGGGTTTTCCAGTTCATTGCGAGCGGTCTGCTCGGAGTAAGAGCCTTCCATGAAGGATCCGTCGCGGCGCTTATCGGCTGCGGCATTCATTTTCTGATCGCGCTGACGGTAGCAACGACCTTCTACCTATTAAGCGTGACGTTACCCGCGCTATTGAAGAAACCGGGATTGTTTGGGCCAATTTTTGGCTTCGGAGTATTTTGTTTCATGCACTATTTGATTGTTCCGCTTTCCGCAGCCCCGAAACAACCGCCAGCCTCGGTCATCTCGCTTCTCAATCTCGTGATCTCACACACAATCTTCGTGGGCTTGCCCATTGCTCTGATCGCAAGCCGCACGGCCCGCGCTGGTTAATCTCAACGCAGCCGCCCCGAGCCGTTTTCAGTGTATAGTCCCTTGCAGTAGAAACCGGTTTTCGAGGAGGGCAATCTATGGCCACCACAGTAGCACCACTCCAACGTGGCTTCTGGATGCGTCCGAAGTATCTGCTGTTTGCCTTTGCTGGTGTCATGTTGGCCTACGTCTTGTTTCACAACGAAGGTTTCCTGATTCATCCGAATGACCCGGCATGGCACCACTATCAGCCATTTAAATGGTGGCTTCTTCCTCATGGAGTAGCGGGAGCATGCGCACTTTTGCTAGGTCCGATGCAATTTTCCGACCGCCTTCGGCAACGTTTCACGAAGCTTCATCGAATCGTGGGTCGAATTTATGTCGGAGGTGTCTTCGTCGCTGGGCCGCTCGGGCTTTACATCCAGTTCTTCAACGAGCGCGTAGGGGGGCCGCGCTCATTCAGCGTCGCCGCCGGGGTCCAGGCGACCTTATGGATGCTCACGACCGGCATCGCGCTCGCACTCATCCTTAAAGGAAGAGTCCAGCAGCACCGTCAATGGATGACTCGAAGTTTTGCCGTCGCCCTGATCTTTCTTGAGGTGAGGGTCATTGCTGGCGTGACCCGGTGGGAAAACCTTGGCACACCAGCCATCGAGACCATCGTTTGGGGATGCATTGCTTTCTCCGTTGTTGCCGCCGACATCGTGCTTCAATTGCAGGAGCTTCGGCGGTCGCGTCCTATTCTTCCCAGGGCTGGCGCGGCTTCATATTAGCGGACTAGATGCCGCCGGCGAATTTGGTGAAAAATCATTGCCCCTGTTATAGTCGGCGTGGCAATTGACATTCGCCGGTCCCGTTTGTTACAGTGCGGCGCTCAACTTAGTGAAGCGCGTCAAATTCGGGTGCGTTAAGTTGCAGTGGTGAAGTAGTACCTCCCCTGTTTTCAAGAATTATTCGCGGCAGCCAATCCAGCGGTCTGTCGCGAAAAGGCCCTGCCATGGCTACCCAGGAGTCAGGTTCGACCGTCGTTCCTGAAAAGTTGCTGATCGCGTTGATTCGAGAGCGGGAGGTGCGTCCTCGCGCCTTGCTGCTCGCGCAATACGTAGCCGAGATTTTCCGCGACGCGTCGGTCGTGGTTTACGTCATCGAAAACCCCGAAGAAGCGGAATGGAGCGCTAAAGCGATCGTTGGCGAGGTGCGCCTTGAAAATGAGACAGTGCCTCTGGATTCCGGCACGCTTGGCGTGGTGGCGGAACAGCAGAAAGCCATTTTGTTTTCCGGTCCGGACCTTACGCGGGAAGACTATGCCCACTTTCATGCCCGCCGGACTCTCAAGTCCCTGGCCTATGTGCCACTACTGGTGGATAGCGCCCTCATCGGGGTCATAGAAATCCTCAGTTTCAATAGCCCTCTGACCGAGGAGGATCTCGGCGTACTGGCTGAATTTGTGGATCTCGTCGCTCCAGCAATAGCGAGCGCATTGGAGCAGGAGCGCGAACGGAATTCGCAGTTGCAGTCTATTTCGCGCCTCGCTCAACTTTACGACCTTGAGAAAGTATTCAACTCCACGCTGGAAATGGATGGCTTGCTCCCGATCGTGGCCTCAAAGTTTCGCGAGATTTTGAACGTTCAGGCTGTGAACTTGTGGCTGGTGAAGGATGAAAACGAGCTCATATTGCTAAATCGCGAAGGCGAAGACGCGAGCACGGCCGTGGGTACTCTCATTAAAAGCGGTGACGGAATCGCTGGCGCGGTTTCGGAATCTGGAGAACCACTTCTCATTGACAATCCTGAGGATGAACGTCTGACCGCGCGCAATGCCGATGCGAGCGAACAGATTATTTTCTCCGCTCTGGCGGTTCCCATCGTCGCCCAGGAAAACCAGGTCGGGGTCGTCGAAGCCATCAACAAACTCGACGGAAAGCCATTCGACGACGATGACCTGTTCCTTCTCACAACGGTCGCCGAAACCGCAGCGAATGCTCTTCATAATGCCAGCCTGCTACAAGCTGAACGCAAGGTCGAAATTCTCGAAACACTGGTGGAGATCAGCAAAGAAATCACTTCGACCCTGAATCTCGATGGTGTCCTTCAGGCCATAGTGAATCGTACTCAGTCCATTATCTCTTTTGAGAGGGCTGCGATTGCGTTGGAGCAACGAGGCGTGCTCGAGCTTAAAGCAATCTCAGGGATGCCGCATATCGTCTCCGCTGACCCTCAAGTGCGCACTTTGAAAGATATGTTGGAGTGGGCCTCGATTTCTTCGAGCGAAATTTATGTCACACAACGAGAGGATGTGATTGATGATCCTCGTCCAGAGACCCAAGCCAAATTTGCCGAATATTTTTCCGCAACCGGCATGCGCTCCTTCTATGCCCTGCCGCTGATTGATGATCAGGGGCAGCTGGGTCTGCTCTCGTTTGAGAGCAGCGATCCCGATTTCCTGAACCCCGCGCATTTGGAAATTATTAAAGTGCTGGCCGCGCAGGCCACTGTCGCCCTGCGGAACGCTTCTCTCTACCGCGAAGTCCCATTCATCAACGTGCTAGAGCCGCTTCTGCAAAGGAAGCGAAGGTTCATGGCGATGGCCAGGCATCGCCGGATCGCTACCTTCGCGTTGGCCGGTGCTTTGCTTCTGTTTCTGATATTTTGCCCTTTCCCCATGCGGGTTTCAGGAGACAGTACGGTTGCGTCAGGCCGGTCAGCGCATATTCAATCTGACCTGGATGGCGTAGTGAAAGCCGTGTTTGTGAGCGAAGGTGAACAGGTAAAGCAAGGCCAGGTTCTCGCCTCGCTTGAGGATTGGAATCCCCGTTCCGAACTCGCCGCCGCGCAGGCGAGATACTCAGAAGCGATGGCAGCGATGAATCATTCGCTCTCAATAGGAGATGGAACCCAGGCAGGAACAGAACGGGTGAAAGCGGATTATTGGAACGCCGAGTTGACGCGGAATCGCGAGCTATTGAATCGCACCACGATTCGCGCTCCCTTCGATGGAATCGTTACAACCCCGCATGTGGAAGACTCGGTCGGCAGGCACCTGGCGCCTGGCGACACCCTCGCCGACATGGTTGAGACTGCTCATGTGACGGTGGACGTCGGCATCGGAGAGAGTGACGTGTCCCTCGTGCGAGTAGGCGACAGCGCTTCGGTCAAATTAGAGAGCTTTCCGGTTCAGACTTTTCATGGCCTGGTTACAGTGGTCAGCCCGCGCGGAGAAGTCGAATCTGATCATCGAGTCTTTGTGGCTCGCGTAGATATTCCCAACGGCAACGGGCTTCTTCGCCCGGGCATGCAGGGGTTGGGGAAGATTTCTGTCGGGTTCCATCCTGCCGGCTATGTTTTGTTCCGTGGAATTGGTATGTGGGTTTGGACTAAATTGTGGTCCTGGTTCGGATGGTAATTGACTGAGGATTCTCAGCAGATGAATAAACGGATGAATGAACAACGACACTTAGTGACCAGACCGAACACGATAACTTGTTTTGCGTTGACTGTCATCGCCGCTCTCCTTTGCATTCTTTCCGGTTGCAGTTCATCCCCAGCGCCAGCCGCGGCCGCAACCCCGCGACCCGCGAATTACACCGCTCCTCTGCCCATTCAGTCCCAGCAGGTTCAACCCGACTTCATCGCCACGGGGCCAATAGTGGTTGAAAATCAGATTGATTTAGAAGCACAGCGTGACGGAGTGGTGGCAGAAATCCTTACCGATACCGGGGCGAGCGTTGCCAAAGGACAACTCCTCGCCAAACTCGACAGTCGTCAACTCACTGCCGACCGTGACGCCGCCGCCGCTAAAGCGCGCAGCATTGAAGCAGATGTAAAAAATTGGGAAGCTGCTGAGAAAGTAGCTCGCTCTGATTTCGAGCGTTCCGACGCCCTGTGGAACGCAAAAGTTATTTCTAAAGAACTCGCAGATCACGCGAGGTATCAGCATGAAGCCGTGCAATTCGAGGTCGAGCGTGAGAGAGAATCTTAAATACGCGCAAAATACGGCTAAATCTTTGGATCTCGAATTGGAAAAAACCAATATTACCGCGCCCTTTGCAGGGATAGTTGCCCGCCGCTACATTCATACTGGCCAGGAAGTTTCAAAAAACGATCGCTTGTTTTGGATATCCGCGACCGGACCACTGCGGTTGAAATTCACTCTTCCTGAGGCTTATGTCGGCCGGGTGAAGAGAGGCACTGAGCTGATCGTTTCTCCTGTAGGCGCTCCGGCCCAGGTTCATCCGGCAAGGGTCATGATGGTTAGCCCCTTGGTGGATCCTTCGAGCGACACCATTGACGTCACTGCCGAACTATTGGGAAGGACCACGGGACTTCGTCCTGGAATGACCGCGAACATCCGTCTCCACAATCCTCAATGAACCTTTCTGAAGTCCTCAACGTCGCCCTTCCGGATTTGCCTGCGCGGCGAACTAAAAGTTACCCGCGCATCCATCCCAAGCTGATTATGCGCGAGCACGTAGAGGGCGGGACTCTAACGCTGGTAGCTGCAATTTCCGGCGGAACTTATCTTTACCGGTTTAATCCTGAGCAATGGGCGGTCGTGCAATTATTTAATGGAGAACGATCGTACCGCCAAGTTGCCGAGGCCTATCAAGAGCAATCCAACACGGCCTTCGACGAAAGCCAGGTTCGGGAATTTGCAGATTCCCTCGAAGAATTGGACTTCTGGTACAAGACCCCGCTTGAGAAGAACCTAACCGCGCGCGAGAAGCTTGCCGAAACTCGGCAAAAGCAAGTCAAGAAAAAATCCGTGGACTTGTCATCCATAGTCGTGGCCTCATGGGACCCCGATGCTCACATCACGCGGCTGCATAAACTCGTAAAGTTCGTTTATACCCCCTGGTTCTTGTTTTTGACGCTCGTTTTATTCACCCTCATGACATTCATTTTCATCGGCGGGTGGAGCGAAATCTGGCGGGACACGCTGGAGTATTACACCTTCACCGACAAAAGCGCGATGGACCTTGTGGAGTTTTGGCTGTTGTTTTGCGGATTGGGATTTTTTCACGAGTCCGCACATGCCTTGACCTGCAAGCATTTCGGGGGAGAAGTTCATCGTACGGGCTTCTTGCTGGTCTATCTTTCCCCCGCGTTTTTCGCCGATATTACGGAAGTCTACGTCTATGGGGGGAAGTGGCAACGCATTGCCGCTATTTTTGCTGGAATCTGGACCGAGCTGATGTTTTGCTCGGTGGCAAGCATCATTTGGTGGGGAACGCCTGCCGGCAGCCCCGTTCATGATTTCGCCTATAAGGTCATGCTCATTACTGGCGTAGCCGTTGTGCTGATGAACCTAAACCCGCTAATCAAGCTGGATGGCTATTACCTTTTTGGAGAGCTCATAGGCATTCCCACGATCAAAGAAAGTTCGACGGAATATCTTTCGTCGTGGGTAAAGCACAATTTGTTTCGCCTTCCCGTCGAAGTCCTTTACCTTCGCAGACAGCGCCGCTGGCTGTTTGTGAGTTATGCAATTATTTCCGGCGCATACAGCTACGTGGTTCTATTTGCTATCGTGCGCCTCTCCTACAACATTGCCAATCACTTCACTCCGCAATGGGCCTTTTTGCCGGCGGCCGCGCTGGCATTTTTAATTTTCAAGGCCCGCATGCGGTCGTCAGGGAGATTCATGCGAGACTTTTATTTGGATAAACGTCAACATTTCCGCGCGCGATTGAATTCACCAAAGTCTTTTGCACTGGGAGCACTCGTTCTGGTTGCTCTATTCGCTCCTGTGTGGCGTGAAACTGTCAGCGGAAGATTCGTTCTGGAGCCACAGCAGCGAGCGGTAATTCGCGCCGCTGAGCCGGGGGAAGTCATCGCAGTCATGACCGACGAGGGAATGCAGGTAGCTGCGGCCACACCGTTATTAACGTTAAGGAATTTAAAACTTGAAAGTCAGGCGGACAATGCCCACGCGGAGCTGAACTCCTCAGAAGCGGAAGCCCGCAGGGCGCAGCTGGACTATCACGACATTGGGCGAGCAAGAAATGAACGCTCATTTCAGCGGGAGCATTACCGCGACATTTCCGGACAAGTGGCCGCACTCGAAGTGAGAAGTCCAATCGCAGGCCTGGTGGTCACTCCGTCATTAAAGGATTTGACTGGGTCCATGGTGGAATCTGGAACCGAATTAGCAGAGGTGGACAACATCAGCACTCTACAGGCACGAATTTTTGTTCCGGAATTTCAAGTTCCGAAAGTGTCGCCGAATGCAGAGGTCTCCCTGAAGCTGGAATCTCGCTTTCAGCCCATTCGAGGACAAGTGAACTCCCTCGCGCCCGCGTCATCCTTTATTGATCAAGGACTGGTGAACGAAGAAAAGTACAAAGGGATTGCTCCGCCGGCCTTTTACGTTGCGACTGTTCCGGTTTCCAACGCCGACGGCAGAATGATGCCGGGGATGTCTGGAGATGCCAAGATCGCTGTCGGACGTCGAAGCATCGCGGGTTTTATCTTTCAAGACGTGCGGGAGTTTTCCAGCCGAAAAATCTGGTAATCATTCGCATCAAAAAAACCGGAACCTTTCGGTCCCGGCTGTTGTTGGCTGGTCGCCCGGATAAAACTCTCTATGCGGTGCGTCGCGGTCGTATCGTCAAATCCCGCATTTGCGTTAAAACGCTCGACATCTGCATGCCATTCAGTTCCGAGAGGAATGGCAGCATTTCCGCAACAAACTGGTCTTTCATAAGCTCTCCGATTTCTTCCTGGCGATTGTTTTCGCCGCCACAAAGCAAGTCCGGTATGGTGACTTCCAAAGCGCGCGCCAACCGGTCTAAAGAAGACAGCGTCGGAGTAGCCTTTTCATTTTCGATTTTAGAAACATAGGTCCGCGGCACTGACATGCGCAACGCCAGTTGACGCTGGCTCAATCCATTGCGAAGGCGCATGGACCGGATTGACGCCGCGAGGTGCAAGTGGCCACGCCCATGACCATGATGGGGCATGACTTGCGGCGGTGGAGGAGCGGAAATAATTTCCGGCTCGTCCTCATCGAGCGAACCGCGGCATCGGCGGCAAATGCTGTTAGTTGTACGGAATTGAACCAGAAGGCAACGGTCGCAACGAACAACTTCCCTGGAATCTACCGGGGCAAGATTTGTAGCCATTGAGTCTGGGAGGGCCAGAGCTAGCCTATCCCTGGAACCAAACCTATCAAGTTCCAACTTCATGCGAATCTAGGTTCAACCTAAAACAATGTCAAGAAAAATCTACGTAAGAAATTGAAATGTTGCAGTAAGGCAACGTCAGTGGAATGAAAAAACGTAGTGGAAGCGCGCGAAATACGAAAAGCCTATATGGGAAGTGATGTTTACCAGTTGGATTCTGATCGCGCTGGGTGACCTCCGCGCATCCAGTTAGGACGCTCACGAAGCCGCAGGTTTGTAAACGCGGACATAATCCACTAGCATCTGCTGCGGAAACACGGTCGTCGCGTCTGGAGAGCCAGGCCACCCTCCTCCGACCGCCAGATTCAGAATAATAAAAAATGGGTGATCGTAAACCCATTTGTTTCCCGGCGGAAGATCAGCCGGAGTACGCGTGACGTAAAGGTTATTGTCCACATAGAACTTGATTTGGTTCGGGGACCACTCAACCGCGTAAAGGTGATAGTCATCCGCAAATCGGCGGCCGTCGGGAAATGAAAAAGGCGAACCGATCCCATGCCCTCCAGAGTATCCAGGGCCATGAATGGTGCCATGAACGATCGAAGGTTCGCGGCCAATATTTTCCATAATGTCAATTTCTCCGCAAGCGGGCCACGGGTTGGTAGAGATGTCGCCCCCCAGCATCCAAAAAGCGGGCCACATGCCCTGTCCATAGGGGATTTTTATTCTGGCTTCAAATCGTCCATAGGCCTGCTGAAATTTCTTTGACGTGTTCATCCGTGCCGAGGTGTAGCTACGCGAAACGCCGTCTGCGCCGGTGTAATTTTCTTTCAGCGCGGTGATGACGAGATTGCCATTTCGGATTACCGCGTTTTGCTGCCTGCCGGTGTAATACTCCAACTCCTGGTTACCGAAGCCTTTTCCTCCAGTTTCGTACGTCCATTTGCTGGAATCGGGAGTTGAGCCGTCGGATGTGTTGAATTCGTCCCTCCAGACCAGCGTCCATCCGCTGTGCGTTTGCGGCGGGAGCGGCGTCGCAGATGTGTTTATTCTGTGTCCGCAGCCTGTAAGCAGGAGCGCAGTGATTAGGAAAGCTGCGTACCTACTCTGTTTATTTTGAAGGCTCATAAAACTCATCCCTATTTCGGGGGCGATGTCATCTCCATTGCCCAAATCGCCGCTGGACGCATGTACATCGAAGCCCGATAGTACCCCGTCTTCTCCCAAGCCTCAGGCGTCCGGAACCAGTAGCCCTCAGTTTCGTAAGTAGTGTGATAAACGCCCCATGCAGTGCGGTAACCCTCATCCTTCATGCCATCGCTTAACATCAGCGCGGCCACCCCGAAAGTGGTTCCAGTCCAAACTTCCTGCACCTGCTCATTGGTAGTGATGATACTGCCGTCCGCGCCCATGCCATTTACTGCGCCCATCTCGCCTTTGGAGAATTTCATCACATTGAAGTCGTAAATTTTCTTCAGCGCCTTCAACTGCATCTCGCGTGGAACTAGGTCGCCCAACCCTGTCATATTCGCGTACCACTGCCCGGCAAGTTGGTCGGCCTGCACGTTGTCGCGATACTCGCTCATGGTGTCATAACGAAAGTAGTCTCCATTCCAAAGCTTCTTCACATAGGTATCCTGGCCTTTGAGAAACATCGCATGATACCTGGCTGCGGAAGGCATATCACCTAGGACACGCGCAATTTCTTCCGCGGCGCGCAGTGCGGCCAGCCACAATCCTCCGCAATATGCGCTCTCTCCGTGCACGATCCATACGTCGTATGTCTGGTCGGGATAATCGTCATTTTGCGGAAGCCCATCGCCGGTGCGATCGTACTGCTGAAGATGTTGAAGAGCTTCCTTCACAGAAGGCCACGTGTAGTGCAGAAATTCTGTATCTTTTCTGCCGCTGAAAACGTAATCGCGGTAAATCATGAGCACGAACTTGCTGTTGAGATCTTTCCAGTCGTTGGTATTTTGCCAGCTGAAGGAATTGACCTGAAAAAACGGGTCCTCTTGCGGGACTCCAAGATCGTGCGGCACGGCGCCTTTAGCTTTACGAACCCTGAAATTCAACTTTCCCGTCTGTTGCGACTTCCATATCCATTCATATTTATCTGTTAAATTCTGGGGGACCGTATCAGAAAATTGACGCAGCACTTGCTTATCAATATCCGGCCAGAACTTCACCAGCGGCATCGAGCCATAAAACCGGACATCAAGGGTGGCATAGTACGGATAGTCAAAACATTCGAGGAATGAAAACGTGTCGGCAGTTTTTGGATCCGCGCCGACCGGATGTCCCCAAAACGAACCACCATCCGCCAGAATATACATTTCATTGAACAACATTCCGCGATACCACAACGGTTTGCTTTCATCATTGACGTATGGCGCCTGCCACGCATCAATCTCATCGCTCCATTGGGCGGCATTCATCAGTCCATCGCGAGCGATGTCCCAGGAATTTGTTCCGGACGTGCCGTAGAAATTCGTATAGTGCCGGTACCATTTGCGTCCCGACCCGAAAGTCACAACCGGCAGATCCCACGCAATCACCATCGGGATCACTTTTTTCTCTCCCGGCTTCAGAGTAAATCGAACCGCAATGGCCCCGGAGAGATGCTCTCCACTGCTCACCCACGATTGATCGCTGTTTGAAAGGCGTCCATCCGCCGCGAACGGCTTCCATATCTCGTCACTGGTTTCTGGAACGAATGTGGTCTGATAGGTGATCTCAACGCCCGGCGATTCAAGGGATGCAATCGTCATCTGCCCATCCCAATCGTCTCGCACTCCATTAGGATGAATGCGGTCGAAGACAATTCCCTTCATCTGACCATCGGTCCCCGTGCTTTTCGCCACAAACCGATTATGATTCCCCGCATCGAGCGCGCCATTCATGTTTGGCGAGAAATCACGAAACCATCCCAGCATGTTGCTCCATGAGAGCAGCACAGAAACCGTGACCGTCTTGTCGGTTGGGTTTTCAGCGTGCCAGCGATATACAGCAACTGGATAGCTGCTTTCGCGATAATTGTTTGGCAAAACCGGCGAGAATTGTTCAAGGGTTACATGCGCAGGAAATTTATCCCACCTGTAGTCATACCAGGATTTCGGATAAAGAGAATAGTAGTCACCGGCGTCCACCGGGTAATCCCATTTCCAACTTCTGAGTTCCCCTTTATCTGGATGTCCCGCCATCAAAACCTGCGCAACTCCATCCGTCGCGCCTTCCACTTTTTGATACATGGCGAACTGGTTGGTCCAAACTGTCTGATATTTGTGCACTCCGCCCTTGATGTGCCAGCGAGCGAAATCTCCACGGTATGTTCGCGAGAAAGTGCCCGCGCCGAAACCGCCGACCGGAGCGCCCTGCCAATAGCCGTCGTCAATCATCCCAGTCGCAGCAAGCGCGGGCTTTCGGCCACCCGCATTTTCGAGCGGTAAACCGATCGGCCGTTTCCAGGCGGCATGAGGAATCGTGTCCCCCGCCAATAACCAGGATGACGAAATCAAGAAAAGGAAAAACAGGCAGCACTTTCCGGTTCGCCGGAAATTCATTCAAGTCCCCCCGCGCGGATTGGAACGATTTACAGGACGCAAAGCCCCGTATTTTATACAGCGTTAACCTGAATAGGAAGCGCTAACTTGCAGAAGATCGAAGTTCATTGAGCAATGGGAGCTATAAAGACGCGGTTTTGGAAATTCGTTCCCTTAACGAACGCCTTTTTTGTCAATTTTTCTATCCATTATGACCATGGTATACTGACTATAGTCGTAAATACCTATGAAAACTATAGCTGCCGGTGTATTTAAGACGAATTGCCTCACCATCATGGACGAAGTTAAGTCGAAGCGAGAGGCCGTTATGATCACGAAGCACGGGCATCCCGTGGCCAAGCTTGTGCCGGTCAATACGGATGTTGACGAGATATTCGGATTCTTCGCCGACAAGGGCTCCATCACGGGAGACGTAGTCTCTCCAGCGCTTTCTTCGAAAGAGTGGGGCAATCCTCGATAAAGAATCGGGTAAAAAATCCGAATAAGAAAATCCGGAATGAAAAAATCCAGATGACGGTGGTGGACACTCACGTTGTTCTCTGGCTAGCTCTGGAACCAGACAAGATTTCAAGGACGGCCAGACTAGCCATCGAGGAAGCACGTCACACCGCCCAGGGGCTCGCAATATCGGATATAACCCTTTTCGAAATTGCAATGATTGTTAGTAAGGGTCGTGTCAAGCTGGACACCGACCTGGAAACGTTTCTCTCGGAAGTTGAGCAAAGATTCGTAGTCCTGCCAATTACTGGAAAAATTTGTGCCCGCGCCCTGGATCTGCCGGACAGCTACTCCAAGGACCCGTCGGACCGCATTATCGGTGCCACAACACTGGTAGCTGCCGACCATCTCGTCACAGCGGATCATGAGATTAGACGATCGAAAGCGGTTCGTACGATCTGGTGAAAGAGAGCGTAGTGCCTCAAATGCATCCTGGCGTCCGGCACTAAACAGCTCCGGCTGCCCTCCGGAATGTGCAAATCTCTGAGGTTGCTTTAATCTCGGCAAATCTTGGGGGCGGCGGACTCCCGCAGACGAACGATGCTAACTCCATGTAAATGCGATGGTTGTTTGCATTGTTGTTAACCTGACGCTGCGTTAGGGTAACTAAATTGTTCATGGGAAATTCAATACGTCTAAGCTTCCACAGTGTTTTCCACAGGGCGGACGATTAAATTTCCCCCCGCCTCACCTTGAAAACACTACTCAGCCGAACCCATTCCGGCCGCCAGGGACTCAAACCGGGTCGAATTCTTCAGGAACGCCATTTTGACTCTTCCAGTTGGTCCATTTCGCTGTTTTGCAATGATAATTTCGGCGACTCCTTCAAGCTCCGGCTCGTCCGGCTTATAAACTTCTTCGCGGAAAATGAAAGCCACGACATCGGCGTCCTGTTCGATGGATCCCGATTCCCTCAAGTCCGCGAGTTGCGGACGGTGATCGCCGCCACGGCTCTCCGGCGCGCGGCTCAATTGCGATAGGGCAACAACCGGCACTTTTAATTCCTTGGCCAATCCTTTCAGGCCACGCGAAATCGCCGAGACTTCCTGCGTCCGGTTTTCATAACGGCGTCCGCCGCCCGACATAAGCTGCAAATAATCCACAATGATTAAATCGAGCTTCCCTTGAGATTGCTGCAACCGTCTCGACTTGGCACGCATTTCACTTAGGGAAATTCCCGGCGTGTCGTCAATGAAAATCGGGGCTTGGGCCAGTTGCTCCATAGCCTCAACAACCTTAGCCATATCCTCGCGCCAAAGTGACCCGGTGCGCATTTTGTGCGAATCCACTTTTGCCTTCGAACACAACAACCGCAGCAACAAAGCCTCGCGAGACATTTCCAGCGAAAACATTCCCACTACTTTTTGATCTTCGATGGCGGTATTCTCTGCGATGTTCATCGCGAATGCCGTTTTTCCCATGGACGGCCGCGCCGCAATAATGATGAGATCTGACTTCTGAAATCCGCTAGTCATCTCGTCAAGATCCGTGTAGTGCGTTGCCAATCCAGTGATACGCTGTCCGCGTTGCAGCAACGCATCCACCGAACCGAACGATTCCTTGACGATTTCCTGGATGCCCATGAATCCGCGGCCAATGCGCTTTTCAGAAAGCTGAAAAATCGCAGCCTCGGCGTCGTTGAGGATTTCTTCAGCCGGATCGCTCTGATCGGCGGCCCGGGTGATTGCAGCATTCGCGGCGTGAATGAGGCCGCGCAATAGAGATTTATCGCGAACAATTCTGATGTAGTGCTCAATGCTGGGGCGGTCGGGAACTCCGTCCATCAAACCCGAGATATAACCCACATCGCCGATGCTCTCGAGCTCTTTGCTCCGCCTCAGTTCCTCGATGAGGGTGATGAAGTCCGCGGGGCGCGAAGACTCCATCAATTCCATGATTCGCGTATAGATGCGGCGGTGAGAGTCGAGCGAAAAATCCTCAGGACGAAGATGTTCGGCCGCTTCGTTGTAGGAAAAGTTGTCGAGAAGGATCGCCCCTAAAATAGAGCGCTCCGCCTCAACATTCGCCGGTAAAGTATGAGCAAGGCTGTATTCGCTTATAGCCATTTATGTTTGTTCTGGAAATTTATGCCAAGAAGAATTGTCGGCTGTGCGAATCATAAACTTGCTCTGGCTGTGTGCTCGAAGTGCCTCTTCGGAAAACTTGGTGTAAACGCAATTTTGTTGGCGGCTGGATTGCAGATTAGCTCATTGCCTTCCCTAAGGCAAACAAAAAGCGAACACACAAACCTTAGAGGTTTGCGGGGGTTTGTCCTCGATCTTCAAAGTGAAATAAATACGGCCCAAGCCAGCCGCCTGAGCCGTATTTTTGAGTTGTCTTAAGAACCGTCACTCATGCGACGCCGTACCCATCAAGAACACGCGCTCTCTAAGACCAGTGTTCCGACTGAATACGTCTCCCAAATTCCGTTTCCGGACGATGACGTGCTTTTCACTGCGAGCCCCGCGTCGTAGTTATGACCGTGGAGGAGGACCCTCTGAGGAGGCCACAACTTTCAAAATTTCCTCTATCCGCCAAAAGCGTATTTTAGAAACTTGCGGCGATTTTCCTCAGTAAACCGCCAAATCCGCCGGCCGCATCGCAATCAGCTTTTTCCCAAGACATCTCAAACTGCACTGTCGGCACTGTGCTTGAATGCAGAATCATCCGCAAGTGCAATCTTGCAAGAGATTGTGGAGAAGCTGTGCGATATGAAAGTTGCTTGTGGAAAGAAGAGGAAAATCCATCCTGGGCACTGACCGCAGCCCTCGCTGCCTATGAGTAGGGCGCCGGCAGCTTCTTTTGCTTGCGATGTTTCCGCATCGCGATTGCCTGATGCGTGAGAATCCGCAATGATGATCGTGGTTTCCCCGTACACAGCAATACAAAGCCAGCTTCACGATCTTCGGGATAGTAGCTGACCGAATCCGATTGATCGGTGTTTTCACCCGATTCGATTCGCCCAGCGCAAGTTAGACACCATCCCTGGTGGCATAGTGCAGGCAAAACGACGCCCTGAGCGAAGGCCGCATCCCAAATATGTTCTTCGGACCCAACATGAACGGTTCGCTCGCCCTCGGGCAACAAAAGTTGCACGTCAAAAGTCTTTGAGGGCCCGGTCATCTATTCGATTAGACCATGGAAAGCTCGTGGGCAAGAATTTTGAGACACTGGCTCGCAATCCGCGTCAGAGACTCAGTTTGAACAATCCACACTTCGATGTCATTGATCCTCCGACGTCAACCATGCTCTTCGCGTCACCCATACTTTAGACGTCATCCTGTTTAGACGTCATCCTGAGGGACTTCAGTCCCGAAGGATCTGGCGTGTAGCACCGTAGCTCCTGTAGTGGAGCTTACTAGCAGGGCTCACCGCTATGCTCAACATCGAGCGCAAGTTCGGCACGACCGCAGGAAATTGGAAACAATCCCGCCCCTGCTTGGCAAGATGCCACGCAGGGACGGGATATCACGCTATGGATTGTAAAACGCAGCATTCTTGCTGTATGGAGCGTGTCCGGGTTCGCCGCGCCGGAAATGCCCGGAAGGAATGGATTTTCCATCCCGCTCGTGGGCAAGCAGTTCGATGAACCAGGCTTCGTGTTCGATTTCCTCGTTGAGGATCCTCGAGGCCATATCGTAAGTTCGGGGATCTTTTCCAAACGTAATGTCGCAGATGGCGATCCAACTGCGAATTGCGCAGCGTTCCGACTCCAACAACAGAGTCAGAATGTTGACGGCCGTCGGCGGATTCGGCAGCTTGGCGGCGGCGCATCCCGCCTGATCGTGAAATTCCTTCAGATCGTTCGGAAGCTCCCCTCCGAGCTCGTAAATACGGGGCACGATGAGTTCCCAATGCGCTCGATCCTCGAGGCGAGCGTCCTCGCATATCTCTTTGTAGTCCTCGTGTCCGGCGAGATGCATCCGAAGAATGGTGTAGTAATAGTAAGTGCTGGCAAATTCCGCTGCTGCGTTCGCAACCAGCATCTTGATTAACTTTGGAACGTCCACACCGCGGGCGCTGATTACTTCAACCCCCACTCGCTGTGTAACGTCGCCATATTGCACAACTTGATTGCCTTTTTCTGGCATTGCTACCTCCTGGAAGTTTTATGAGTCTCCTCGCAGATTACCGCTCTGGCGCTTATAGGTCTAAGATATAGTTTCTATCAGGCTCATAGTTTTATCCTTTGCGAGAAATGTGCTATGGAAATCCATCAGCTGCGTTATTTTTGCGCTGTAGCAAAGACGGGTGGGTTTACCCGTGCTGCTCGACAAGAACACTTGGCGCAACCGTCGTTGTCGCAGCAGATTCGCAAATTAGAAGATGAACTCGGCACCCGCTTGTTTGATCGCCTGGGAAAATCAGTACGCCTGACCTCGTTTGGAGAAGCATTCCTGCCGCGTGCGCAGGCGATTCTGCACCAGGTTGCGGATGCCAAGCAGGAAATCGAAGAGATGGCGGGAGTGGAAAGGGGCAAACTCATTGTCGGATCCATTCCGACCGTGGCTCCCTACTTCTTGCCGGAATGCCTGGCGACATTTGGCCGAAAGTTTCCCCAGATTCGGGTCAGCGTCGTCGAAGAACTGACCTCTGAACTTCTTGACCACGTCCATGATGGAACCATTGATCTGGCGTGCCTTGTGCTGCCGGTTCCAGGCAGTCAATTTATCTGTCAGGAATTACTGCGAGAGAGGCTGTATCTGGTGGTGCCACGGAATCATCGGCTGGTTTCGCACCCAACCGCCAAACTGAAGCAGATCGAGGGAGATCCGTTTCTGCTGCTGAAAGACGGCCATTGCTTTCGGGAAAATACTCTGTCAGCGTGCGGCCGCGCGAGGTTGGAGCCGAACGTAGTCTTTGAGAGCGGTCAGTTCGCGACCATTTTGGCCATGGTCACGGCCGGCGCTGGAGTTTCCGTAGTGCCCGCAATGGCGGCTCAACCAAGAAAAGGTTGCCGTTTCATACCGATTGATGACGAAGATGCTTTTCGGCGAGTGGGAATTGTGCAACTCAAAAAGCACTTTCGCAGCCGCGCTCATGCCGCATTCGTGAAGCATTCGCTCGAACACAGTGCCGCTCTGAGCGGTAATCCACGGCTTGATCTTCGTAATGCAGGTTAATCGCGGACGACTGCTACCAGGTGTTGTACGCGGTTCCGTCGCTCGAGATGGCTTCTGATGAACTATGCACGTCATCAATCCCTGAGTCTTCCTGGTCCACCGACATGATGGTCGAATCTTCCTGCTCAACGGTCCAGTCAGGCTTTGATGTCATGGGATCATTGGGTATTTGTTTCATGTAGCCGGCTTGCACAATGTCGTCCAGCGATTGCGGAGCTTTTTCTTTATCTAAAGTGTATTGCGAGATAACGGACCGCAACGTGAACAAGTTCTGCCGTAAAACGGACTCTCTCGCATGCACTACCGAAGCCCGATAATTTGGCACAGCCACCGCCACCAGAATGAGGATGATGCTGATGACGATCATCAACTCAATCAGTGTGAAGCCGCGGTGTTTATTGCGAGAGCTTGCCATTACCAGTCCTTGTAGTGAGTGCCGTCAAGCCCACTATCCTGTGACTTGGTGTAAACGTCGAAAACGTCGTCGCCGCTCCAAGAAGTGGAATCGGGATCATCCTGCATGGCCCGTAGTCCCCATTCCGGCTTATTGGTCATAGGGTCTATCGGAATTCTGCGCAGAAACCTCAGTTTTTTCCCTTGCACGTCCACGCCATTCACCAGAGTTTCCAGATCGGGAGGATAGTTCTCCGATCCCACTTTGGTTTGAAATGCGCCACGGTCCGCCGCGTCTTTGTAACGGTCAATCGCGTCGCGCATCTCCCAGAGGTCCTCGCGCAATTCGTGTTCTTTTTGGCGCTTAATCGTTATTCGAACCAACGGTATGGCCATGCCGGTCAAGATCGTCAGAATAGTAGTCGCTACGATTAACTCAATCAGAGTGAATCCGCGAGACTTCTTCCTGGCGCCGAAAATATATGTAGACTTCATTTTTTATTGGATCGCAACTTGAGCTACGGTTCCCGCGACCGGCAGGGCCTGCATCGCTGGGTCACGCGCACCCCCTCGTGAAATGGCCAATGTTGAGGTGCCCGGAGCTTTGGCTTTGAAGGTCAACGTGGCAACTGCTCCTTGTCCCGAAACTCCACTTGCGCCTGGTGGACGAGTTGCGTTGATCTGCAAACTGCCCGTGGTGTCATCATCGCGATGCATCAGTGCCACGGTTTGCCCATCCTGCGAGAGAAATGGTCCATTAGACACGTTGACCACTTCTAAGAGCTTGGGGTCATAGTTCACTTCGACGGGAACCGAATACGCGTTCTGCACCCCCGAAAGCATGATGTTTACCGCGAACGTAGAACCCGAGCGTTGCGAGATGGTTGGCGGATCAAATGCGAAACTAGCACCGGTCGTGATAGGAGCCGCCGGCTGCGCGGGAGACTGCGACATTGCCGGCGCCATAGCTTGAGGCGCGGCAGACGCTGAAGGGCCCTGCGCTGCGGCGGAGGCCTCCGGTGAAGAAGCATGGCTCACTTGCCGCAACTCGATAGAGCTCGCCGTGCCGACATCAATACCTCTCTGATTCAGATCGGAAATAACCAGCCCTCTCACAATATGGGGAATGAGAACAAAAACGGTTTCGGTTTGTCGTCGTTCGGTATTGGTCTGCCCGAATAAATATTTCAAGATCGGGATTTGTGCCAATCCAGGAATCCCACTCAAAGAACGGGTCTGCGAATCTTCCAACATTCCACCCAGGAGGTTTGCTTCGCCTTCCTTCAAACGAACTTCATGATCAATTTTTCTTTGACCGATAACAGGCTGGCTGATGCCGCCGATATTCTGGAATGAATCCACGGCGGAAATGTCCATCGTGATCTTCAACGTGACGTCTCCATCGGAGTGAACTTTTGGAGTGATATCAATGTTGACGCCCACGTCCGTGTACTGAAACTGAGTATTTACCAGCGGGTTAATACCGACTCCGCCGATGCCGGGCTGAAAAGAACCGGTAGCGATCGGGATGCGTTCGCCGATCTTAAGCGAAGCTTTTTGACCATCCACGCAACGAATTTGCGGATTTTGAATCAACTTGCTGTTGTTGTCGCTGAAGAGGGCCGTTGCTGTCGCCTGCGAAATCGTGACTTGAAAATCAGTGGCATTCAAATTTCCCAGAGCGTTCAGCGTGATTCCATTAGTAGTGGAAGAAGAAGGCGTAGTCGTCCCATTACTGTTCGGCGTGCTCACGTTGGTATTAATGTTCGGTTGCAACTGCACGCTGGCGCTGGTCGGCGGGTTAATGCCGAGAGTGCGCGTCTTATCGCGGCTGATCTGCATGATCGCCACGTCAACAATCACTTCAGGCTTGGCCTTATCGAGATCGTCTACAAGTTTTTCCGCAAGCGCGATCTGATCGGGAGTGCCGCGCACAATAATCGCGCCCTCTGACTGCAAAGGTTGAATCCGCGAAATTTCCAGAATTTGGCGCAGCGCGTTCACTACATCTTGCAATTCGGTCGGCTGCGAAAGGTTTGCCAGGTAGAAAGTCTTGATAACGCTCTGCTCGATCTCTTTGCGCTTGGCAGGATTGTCCGCCGCGATGAAAATAGTGTTCGGCGTTACCGGCCGCCAAAATGTCTTGGACTCCATTGCGACAATTTCCAGGGCTTCTTCGAGGGATACGGAATTCAAGTCAACCTTGATCTGCCGCGACGTATAGTCGGGATCGAAAAGCACGTTGATTCCGGCAATTCTGCCCACGGTCTCATAAACAATCTTTGTATCTTGGGTCATCTTTAGAGTGAGGGGTATGTTCTGGATTGCCGCCAGCTCCACGGGGCCAGCGGCCTCCTGCACCCTTCTGTCCAGTACGGAGGGCGCCACCGACGCCTTCGGACCGGCCGTCTTGGCCGCTTCAATCATCTGCTTCGTGCGAACCACTTCCTGTCGAGCTATGGCGCTCGAAGGATCAATCTCCACCGCCTTCTGAAATTCGAGTAGCGCATCATCCAACTTTCCCGCTTCACGCATTAACTGCCCGCGGTGAACATGGGAAGCGCCGGCGAGGAATCGCAGCCGTTCGTACGCCGACCGATAACTCATATCCTGCGGCTTCTGGCTATAGGCCTGCTTATAAAAATCGTAAGCTTGTTCGTAGTTCTGGCGGGCTTCGGCGTCTTTGCCTTTGTTATATAAGGACTTGGCGCTTTCGGACGCCACAGGCAAAGCCACAGCTAGAACAAGCAGAGCGATAACCGCCGGTCGAAACTGGCTTCTGATCACTGGTTCCTCGCAGGCAAGTCTTCTTCGTGGATCAAGCATGACTCGAGGTGGGGCATCCCGATTTTTGCTGTAGAAGACGTGAGATGGCTGATTATAGCATTGCCTTCTAAGCAACCGAAACTGCTGTTTTGATTACCTTTAGCCACTTTGGTACTACTCCCACATTCATACACAGCATATTTTGCCGGATGGTACAGAACTGGTCTCTCTGGGATTGCTCGGATATGCGGTAACCTATTCATGCCCGTTTATGACGCGACAATCCAGCTATCAAGTTCAGCCTAACCCTGAAAAGGAACCGAAACGCGATCCCACAGCTGCGGGCAAGCGTGATGCCGCTGTGAATAGGATCGCTGCTCACAACTACTTCTTGCTGGAAAAATTTGAAACCGGGGTTGTTTTGAGCGGTACCGAGGTAAAATCCGTCCGCGCCGGGCTAACAAACCTCAAAGACGCCTACGGATTAATCAAAGACGACGAGCTTTGGCTCTTGAATTGCCACATCGGCCCCTATGAGCATGGAAACATTTTTAACCACGCACCACTCCGCACCCGGAAGTTATTAGTGCACAAAGAAGAGCTACGAAAGCTTATCGGCAAGACACAGCAGCGCGGACTCACGCTGATTCCTACTAGAATGTATTTCAAGAATGGCAGAGTGAAATTGGAACTCGCTCTGGCAAAGGGCAAGCAACTTTGGGATAAACGTGAGACCGAGCGTCGCCGCACCGCAGATAAAGAGTCGCGAGAGGCGATTAGGAACCGCAAATCACGATGATGGGATTTGTTTCCGTGAAATATTTAGTAGCTGGCGCTCGTTACCTTCGCGTAGGATCAAACAACTTTTCTTGACGTCTGGGTTAATAATTGAGACGAACCAACCCTAGGAGGCTAATATGAAATCGCTTCGAATCTGTTCCGCATTGTTGACGGTAGCTTTAGCGGTCCCTGCATTCGGACAAGTTTCTGTTTACATCGGAACACCGCCACCGCCGCTGCGCTATGAGCGCCGCGGACCCATTCCAGGTCCAGGGTTTGTGTGGGTTGAAGGCTACTGGGCTCCCTATGGTCATCACTATCGCTGGGTTGCAGGGCGATGGCAGCATCCGCCGTATGAAGGCGCCTACTGGAGCCATCCGCATTACGACCACTATCGGGAAGGCTGGCAACTACACGAAGGCCATTGGGATCGCGAGGACCACGGTAACGGCCACTGGCGCGATCACGACGACCATCACTAGACAAGATTGAATTTTAAAAATTAAGGCGAGCACTCGGGAAACCGTTCCGGAGTGTTTTTCGTTTAGGCCAAATCTTTTCGCGAGCGGCAAGCCCAAAAACTAAAGTGTCGAGCGGTCCCCCCAACGTGTGCAATATGGAACAGTTTTTCTCGTTCGTACCGAGATAGGCTTAAGACATATAGAGAAATCAGTTTCTCCCCGTTCTGCCAGCAATTTCGAGGTGCCACTTTTTGAAAATCACCTAAAGGAAATCGCGATTCGTCCGATGGTTATCTAAAGTGTCATTTGGACTCTACATCACCGGTTTTGTGATCGTCGTGTCGGGCCTGATCTACGGCGCCGTCCTGATGCACGTACCCGCGCATTGGATTGTGGTGTGTGGAATTGTATTGCTGGGAATCGGAATTTTGACCGGGGTAAAAGCGACTCGGCAGAAGGATTCGGCGCTCTAGATTTGCAGCATCGCATAAATCTAACCTCAAGACTTGAAATTCACAGGAGAACAAAATAATGAAATTGAAATGGCTATGCGGCCTGTTGTTGATGGCGGCGATCTCAATACCGTCTTTTGCCCAGGTTTCTCTTTACATCGGAAGCGCTCCCCCTCCGCTGCGATATGAGCGCAGAGGCGACGCACCCGGACCCGGCTACAGTTGGGTCGAGGGCTATTGGGTGCCGAACGGCCACCATTACCGCTGGGTCGCTGGGCGCTGGCAACAACCTCCTTACGCGGGTGCATATTGGAACCATCCTCACTATGACCATTATCAACAAGGGTGGCAACTGCACGAAGGCCACTGGGACCATGAAGATCACGACAACGGCCACCGTGACCACGATAATCACTAGAATACGGGCTTAGTTACACCACTCAGCAGAACCAAAGAGAAGATGCCGGGTGCCCCAGGTCTCGCGGGTGCCCAGGTCTCGCCGCGTTTGCGAGACCTGGGTTATCGAGACCTGGGTTATCGAGACCTGGGTTATTACGACCAATTAGTCAGACTTGGATAGCCAGACTTCGTTAATCAGACTTGAACCTGCACTCCGGCATTCGATCCCGTGGGTAATACGCTTACTCGAAAGAAACTCACCGCTATTCCCTCCCCACGCTTGCGCTTTTCCCTTCCTCCCAACGATACTGTTTCAATCCATGAAAACAAATCTTTCTGTTGCAAATCCTGCTGAAGTTGAAACCGAGTGCCTCGTCGCCGTTGTTCTTGATCGGGGTACCAAAGAAAAATCGGACATATTTGTCGAGACCAGTGACGCCCCAGTCAAAGAAGCTGCTCAGGAATTCATTAGTAGCGACGAACTTTCCGGCAAGCTGCTCGAGACGACCTTGCTGCATCATCCCGCGAAATTGAAAGCGAAGCGTCTTTTGCTGATTGGCGGAGGAAAGACGAAGAATTTCTCAGCCTCGGAGTTGCGGAAACTGGCCGGCGTTGCGGTGCGATTTCTCAAGTCGAGAAACATCCGCACATTTGCCTTTCTCGCCCCAACCGAAAGTATTAAAAATGAAGACGCCGTGAGTGCGATTGTCGAGGGCGCATTCGTCGGCAACTTTGATCCCGACACATATAAGAGCGACCGCAAGGACAAAAAGATTGACGCCCTCACCGTAATTGCTCGCGGCGATCAAGCGGCTTTAACTCAGGCGATGGAACAAGCACGCATCATCGGCGAATCGCAGAATTTCACTCGCGAACTGGTGAACGAACCCGGTAACCACTTGACTCCCACGATGCTCGCCGAACGCGCGCAAAGAATGGCTGCTGAAGTCGGGTTGAAGTGTGAAGTCCTCGATGGTGAAAAAATTCGCGGTCTGAAGATGGGTGCGTTCTGGGGAGTATCGCAAGGCTCGGACGAGCCTCCCGCACTCATCGTTTTGCGCTATGAACCCGCAGGCGCTCCGGAGAAGCCGGTATTAGGCCTGGTTGGAAAAGCAATCACGTTCGACTCCGGCGGAATTTCCATCAAACCCGCCGACGGAATGGAAAAAATGAAATATGACATGGCTGGTGGCGCAGCCATGCTCGGAGTGATGCGCGGCATCGCCCTTCTGAAGCCGAAAATTAAAGTAACCGCCATTATTTGCGCGTCCGAAAACATGCCTTCCGGTAAAGCTCAAAAACCTGGAGACGTCCAGATTTCGATGTCGGGAAAATCCATCGAAATCATCAACACCGATGCCGAAGGACGATTGGTGCTCGCCGACGGACTATCCTATGCCCGCCAGCTCGGCTGCACGCACCTGGTTGATGCAGCCACACTAACCGGCGCGGTGGTCGTGGCACTGGCACACGTCAATGCTGGCGTCTTTGCCAACGACGACAAACTGTATGAGCAATTCAGCAAAGCCGTGAATAATGCTGGAGAAAAATTCTGGCGATTGCCGCTCGATGAAGAATACAGAGAGATCATGAATTCGAACATCGCTGATATCGTAAACTCTGGCGGTCGCTGGGGAGGCGCCATCAGCGCCGCAATGTTCCTGAAGGAGTTTGCCGAGGACACGCCCTGGCTTCATCTGGACATCGCGGGAACAGCTTGGATGGAAGACAACAAGCCCTGGATCGCGAAGGGTCCCTCGGGAATCGCGGTACGGTCTTTGATCGAATTTGCCAGAGAATTCTCGTAGATTCGGCTGGCGTTTCTCTACGGCAGAAACGCTGACAGGCAACCATTCGTGGCCTCAGGCATCTGATGGCGGCCAATGTTCAAATGGCTAGCGTCAAATGGTTAATGTTCAAATCGTCGTAGGCCACTGCTGAGGAGATTTCATGAAGCCCTTGTTCACGGTAGGACTGATTGTCTTGATTCTAGGAATTATTTCGTTTTTCGTTCCCGTGCCGCACTCTGAACATCACGGCGTCAGCGCTGGCGATGTGCACCTGGGCGTCACCACCCACCATGAAGATCGCGTGCCTCCAGTCGTAAGCATCGTGCTACTAGTTGTTGGCGCAGGATTAATGCTCGGCGGCCGCGGAAAAAGCTAGCACTCACATCACGGCTGGGACAGCGATTCCCATCACCGACAGAATCCGCGTTAACTCGCGTCGAACGACAAACACGGTAGCGAGCAAAAACTTTTTGCGTTCCTCATCCTCTTCCCCGATCACGGGGTAACGGTGATAGAACACATTGAACAGCTGCGCCAACTGGAACGCATGTTTGGCCAGGTAAGCCGGCTCAGTGGTGACAATTGCCTGGTCAATGACATAGGAAGTTTTTGAAGCCGCCAACCATAGTTCCCAAATGTCATTCGCATCCGGAGCCTTGAGATATTTATCAAACCCCTCCGTAGAGACGTAATTTGCTGCGTCCCTTTCAAAATTCTCCGGCTCAAGTCCTGCTTTGCGAAATATATTCGTCGCTCGCACCACCGCGTATTGCGCGTAAGGTCCAGTCTCGCCTTCAAAACTGAGCGCCTCTTTGAAGTCGAATGCGATCACCGATTGCTTTGTGAACTTGAGCATGAAGTAGCGCAGTGCGCCAACCGCAATCTGGATAGCGATGGCAGATCGCTCGTCATCACTCAATTCAGGATGCCGCGAGTCCACTTCCGCTTTAGCCGAGGCGATCAGACGATCGAGCAGGTCATCGGCTTTCACTCCGAACCCTTTTCGTCCCGAAACTTCAATGTACGGGCGCTTGCTGTCTTCCTCAGACAACTCGTAACCCAATTCCGCCGCACATCGCGGAGTTAACGCAACCATCTCATACGAAAAATGCGTGTAGTGATCGGCTTGATCGTCGTATCCCAGGCCGCGCAATGCATCCACGACGGTGTTCTGCGCTTCAGACTGGCGGGCATCAATCACGTTATAAATTTCCGCAACACCTCCGAAATGCGGATGGTCGGGCACCCCCTCCGTGCTTGATATCCAGCAATCATGGCCATTCGGATAGCGATAGAACTTCCGATACTCGAAATCGCGCCCCAGCAATCCAAACTTCCACATGTGATAGGCAATATCTTTGCCGACGTAGCCGACGGTCCCATTCGAACGAACGATCACCTTCTGGTCTTCCTCGGAAATTGCGTCAGCGCCCTCATCATCCGAGTTCGCCTTCGAGGATTCACTGGACTGAGCTGTTCCGCCTCGCCGCATTACCCAGCAGCCTTTATTCTTGCCCTCATTCTCGAAGAACAACACGCCGCCAGCTTTCAATTTCTCAAAAGCCGCATCCCAGAAGTGCAGCTTTAAAATTTCGCTCTCGCGCGGCAGGAAATCGTATTCAATATCGAGGCGGTCCATGGTTTCAAGGTGCCGATCGAGAACAGCCACGGAAATCAACTCAGCCACCGCCGCGCTTTCATTGTTCCCCTGTTCAATGTCGTGAAGTGTTTGCGAACGAACTTGCAGGTTCTGTTTGTCCTCCTGATACCAGGCCAAAACCCGAGCGTAGAGGTCCCAGCAGTAATAATCGAATCGCGGTTCGCGGGCGAGCTGCTCGATTTCCGCGAGTGACTTTTTATGTATGTGCAGAAAACCAACCACCACGTCCGCGACCTGCACTCCAGTGTTGTCAATGTAGTTCTGGACGTCCACCATTCTGCGCGAAAAACGCAGCAGACGGACAAACGTATCGCCGAGGATCGCGTTTCGAAGATGACCAATGTGAGCAGCTTTATTCGGATTAATGCTCGAATGCTCGACTAGAACTTTGTCACCAGTAATTTCGGACCGCGGTGTTGCATTTTTCGCCAGAGACGCCGCCATTGGCCCACGCTTTAGATAGGCATTGATGTATCCGGCGCCCGCGACCGAGAACTTTTCCAAGCCATCCATCTCACCGATGCCGCCGACAATTTCTTCCGCAATTTTTCGCGGAGCTTTGCGAAGTTTTTTGGCAAGCTCGAACGCGAGAGGTAACGCATACTCACCGAGATCCACTCGGGGTGGCTGTTCAATCACAATGTTCGGCAAATCGAGGTCGAAAAATCGGCGGAGAAACTCGCGAATGTGATCGCTAAGCTTGTGCTGGAAATGGCGGTACAAGAGCCCCTCTAAGTGACTGAAGAAGATAGTGATTGTAGCAGAGAGCGAGAATCGGGCAGGTTTGACGGCATCGGCAGCGTTCCCTATGATGAAAATCAGTCGTTGGTCGTCCGTCGTTAGTCGTCGGCCAACTATTCTCTATTGACGTGTGTTCGAGGTTTTTCCCAACGACCAAGGACCAACGACCAACGACGGAATTCCTCCATGCGAATTGCTTACCTCGATTGCTTTTCTGGAATCAGCGGCGACATGTTTCTCGGCGCGCTCGTCGCCGCCGGCATTCCTGTGAAGCTGTTCGACGATGCAATTGCGGGCCTGAATATCGGAGCGCGATTAGAAATTTCCCGGGTGAATCGCAGCGGCATCAGCGCCACCAAAATAGATGTTTACACACCACAGGGAAAAGATCGGCCGCGCGAATCGTATTCGGAGAAACCGCCCCCAAGGAATCATGAGCATTCCCACGAACATCCACATCTGCACCATGAACACGAGCTTGATTACAAAGATCATGATTCGCACGGGCCCGCTCATTCTCATGGACCGAGCCGCGGGCTTAACGAGATTCGCGAAATCATTTTGAAGGCGTCGTCCATCAGTGACGGCGCAAAACGCACCGCAGTGAAGATATTCGAGGCTCTTGGCGCCGCCGAAGCGAAGATTCACCACACGTATATCGAAGACGTGCATTTTCACGAAGTGGGAGCGGTGGACGCGATGGTGGATATAGTCTGCGCTGCCGTTGGCTCCGAGGCTCTCGACGTAGATCAAATCATCTGCTCGCCATTGAACGTCGGCGGGGGCACGGTAGAGTGCGCTCACGGACTTTTCCCGGTACCAGCGCCCGCTACTCTCGAACTTCTAAAGGATGCGCCTGTTTATTCATCCGGCATTCAGGCTGAATTGGTGACCCCTACGGGGGCCGCGATCGTAAAGACCGTCGTCACCCGATTTGGCGAGTTTCCGCGAATGAAGATTGGCAAAGCGGGATATGGTGCGGGCACGCGCGATTTCCCGGCCACGCAAACGTACTGCGGCTGACCTTAGGCGAGTCGCAGCCTGACACTGCTGGCTTAACTTCGCAGGAGACTATCACGGTCCTTGAGGCGAACCTGGACGATCTCAATCCTCAGGTATTTGGTTACGTGATGGATCGTCTCTGAAGATGGCGCGCTGGATGCATTTGGAATTCCGGTGCAAATGAAAAAGAATCGCCCGGGAATGCTCCTGACGGTTCTGTGCAAACCGGAAGATGCCGCCGCGCTCTCTCGCTTGATCTTTATCGAGACCAGCACATTGGGCATTCGGCGGCGAGATGAACAGCGGGAGACTCTCACGCGAAAGTGGATCAATGTGTCCACGCCATGGGGCGACGTGCGGCTGAAAGTCGCCAACTTGAATGGCACCGTTACTAACTACGCGCCGGAATATGAAGATTGCCGAAGAATCGCGACTGAAAATCACGTGCCGCTGAAGGATGTAATGCAAGCAGCGCTGAGCGAGTATGGGAAGGGGACGAAATCGTAAGAAAATTTTTCTAGTTTAATTCGTCATCTTGAGCGAAGGGAGAGCGCTCGCTTGCGAGTGCTCTCCCGCAGTCGAAAGACCTGCTGTTTGCGTGGAGGGACCCGCGCGGCAGGTTGACAGCGCAGTTCTGGAACCGTCGGCAAGCAGGTCTCTCGACTTCGCTCGAGATGACAGTGGTTGATTTGTAGAAAATGCCCAAAAAGTTCTACATTACGACTCCGATCTACTACGTCAATGCCCGTCCCCACATCGGACATGCGTACACCACCATCGCGTGCGACGCAATTGCAAGACGCCAGCGCATGCTCGGTGCCGATACATTTTTTCTGACCGGTACTGACGAGCACGGACAGAAGATCTCACGCGCCGCCCAAGCTGCGGGAAAAACGCCGCAGGAATTCGCCGATGAAGTCTCCAGCAAGTTCCGGGCTTTGTGGAAGCGCATGGGCATCAGCAACGATGACTTCATACGAACTACAGAAGACCGCCACAAGCGGCGAGTGCAGGAACTCTGGCGCGTGATCCGCGACAACGGCTATATCTACAAAGGCAGCTATACCGGCCAATACTGCGTGTTTGATGAACTCTACGTGGATGTCGCTCCCGGCGAGCCTTGTCCGGAGTGCGGACGTCCGACCGAAACAGTGCACGAAGAGAATTATTTCTTCAAGCTTTCCGCCTTTCAAGACAAGTTGCTTGCGCTTTACGACGATCCGAATTTTGTCCGGCCAGAGACTCGGCGGAATGAAGTGGCATCGTTTGTGCGCTCGGGATTACGCGACTTGTCCATCAGCCGCAGCACGTTTTCATGGGGCATCCCCGTACCGGACGACCCCAAACACGTGATCTACGTATGGCTCGATGCTCTGGCGAACTACATAACCGCGATCGGGTTCGGATCCTCGCACGCCGCCGCGCAAGAGGCATTCCGAAAATATTGGCCTGCCGATCTGCAAATGATCGGCAAAGAAATCGTGCGCTTCCATTGTGTTTACTGGCCTGCATTTTTGATGGGCGCCGGTGCCGCTTCCAAAAAGCATCGCCGCCCATGGGTGGCTTCTTTTTGAAGAAAGCAAAATGTCCAAGTCGCGCGGAAATATCGTTCGCACCGAGACGATTCTCGATGTGCTGGGCGCCGACGCGTTGCGTTATTTCCTATTGCGCGAAATCGTTTTCGGGCAGGATGGTTCGTTCTCGTTCGATGCGCTGGTGCAGCGATACAACTCAGACTTGGCGAACGGCCTGGGAAATCTCGCCAGCCGCACGCTAACCATGATCAAGCGATATTTCGACGGCGAAATTCCAAGTCCATCGCCCAAGCTTGAGTCAGGTGGCGATGCGGTGGCGGACTTGGCCACAAAAGTAATTGGCGGCTACAACGCTTTTTTCGATCAACAGCAGTTTTCCCGAGCCCTGGAAACGGCCTGGGGATTGGTCGCAGCGGTGGATAAATACATCGTCGAAAATACTCCGTGGTCTCTGGGAGAGAAAACCGACGAAGCCAGCCGGGACCGGTTGGCGACCATTCTCTACACTTCTGCGGAAGCTCTGCGAATCGTCGCCGCTTTGTCGCATCCGGTGATTCCTGACGCCACGGCGAAGATATGGTCGCAACTCGGGCTGGGCAACATTCAGAAATTTGATTTGTCCGGATTGAAGTGGGGACAGCTTCAACCGGGAACTAAGCTGGAAAATATTGAAGCGGTTTTTCCGCGCGCCGACAAAAGCGCAATCGAAAGGATGCAACAGATGGAAGAGCAGGAACGAAGTGGAGTGGTCGTGACCGAAGCGAAACCTTCAGCCTCGGATATTTCAGGTGAAACAGTTGCGGAGGCGCCAGAATTAACGGCCGAGACTCTTGCCCCGAGACCAACCGTTGCCGCCCCTGACGGAAAAATCAGCATTGACGATTTCGCCAAGGTCGAATTGCGGGTTGCTCTGGTCAAAGTTGCGGAGCGGGTGCCCAAGGCTGACAAGTTGCTACGTCTTGAGGTGGATCTGGGCACGGAAACGCGCCAGATCCTGGCGGGAATTGCCGAGTCTTACACACCAGAATCGCTGATTGGGCGCAAAGTCGTAGTCGTAACCAATCTTGCGCCCCGCAAGATGCGCGGACTGGAATCAAATGGAATGATCGTGGCCGCGTCGCCGGAGGGTGGGAAAGCAGTGCTGGCGGGATTTCTGGAAGACGTGCCGGTTGGAACGCGACTAAAGTGAACGATTCAACCGACTTTTATTCAGCCTAACCGATGCGGAGTCCTCAATCTCCTCATAACGATAAAAATGTTCGTTGACTCTCACGCACATCTCGAAGGAGAACGATACGACGCCGACCGCGATCAGGTGCTCGTCCGTGCAAAAGAGAATGGCGTTGAAACAATTCTCGCTATTGGCATCGGAACCGGTCCCGGCTCATTGGACTGTGCCATTCAGTTGGCAGCACAGCACGACTTCATCTATGCCACAGTCGGCATTCATCCTCACGAAGCCAGCCTCGCTAAAGATGCTGATTTTGCGGAATTGGAAGAATTGGCTAAACGCCCCAAGGTCGTCGCCTGGGGGGAAATCGGACTTGATTATTACTATGACCACTCGCCGCGCGACATTCAGAAGGATGTATTTCTGAAGCAATTACAACTTGCGCGAGCGGCAAAGTTACCGGTCATCATTCATTGCAGGCCTTCTGAGGGCAGCGAAAACGCTTGGCAAGACTGCCTCACTCTCCTACAGAATCATTGGTCATCGAGCGGGATGGGCGGGATACTGCACTGCTTCACGGGCACCGCTATCCATGCGAAGCGTGCCCTCGACATGGGATTTATGATTTCATTTGCCGGAAACATTACTTTTCCCAAGGCGCAACAGATTCGCGATGCAGCTAAAGAAATACCGCTCGACCGCATCCTGATTGAGACCGACTCGCCGTTCCTGGCGCCCATTCCGCATCGCGGCAAACGAAATGAGCCGGCGTTCGTTAGGGAAGTCGCAACGCAATTGGGAAGCCTCCATAATCTCTCAACCGGCGAAATTGGCCGCCAAACAGCGAGAAACTTCTACCGCTTCTTTTCTCTTCCGGAAAGGACAGGTGCCCCGAATCCTCCTATCTGCTAGATTCGGCTAATTTTGCAGGATCTCGATGCCAATCGCGTAAACTTCCTCGGCTTGACTGCCATCAACCTCCCAGCTACAGTTAAATAGAGCGGTACCCCCAGCCGCCTAGAGGTTCTGTGGTTTCTAAACCTAGGCATTTACGAGGGAGATACGCGTTCGTCTTTGTCCTCTTCACAGCTCTGTCTCAATTAGCCATCCTTGCTCCAACCCTTTTCGCTCAGAGCACAGGCTTCACTATGCCAGCTCGAGTGGGATTCCCCACAGGTGATCAGTGGGAACCCGCGATCGCCGCAGACGGCTTTGGGCAGGTTTATATTCTCTACCCTCAGTACGGCCGCATTCCCGGATGCGCTTCCTGCCCCATTCCGTCCATGATTCTTGTAGTCAGCAAAGATAATGGCGTCTCCTGGCTGCCCCCCGCGAAATAGGCCCGCCCGAATCGGGCGAATTTGATCCGCAGATCGTCGTTGATCCGGTTGACCAGAGAACGGTGTATGCGGCTTGGTTGCAGAACGACAAAAAAGAGACGGTTATCGCAAAATCGTCCGATTTCGGAAAAAGCTGGTCCATGGCAATTGCCGACCATTCCAGCACGGAGTCTGACAAACCAGTTCTTGCCGTTCGCGGACAAGATATATATGTGGGATTTAGCCGCTCGCGGAAAATCTGGGTTGCGGCGTCGCACGATGGCGGCCTTACTTTCAATTTGGCGGACATTAACGCGAGTTCGCGATTTGCTGAAGCTTTGGCAGGCGGAGCGACCGTAACGCCGAATGGCAGCGTGTTTGTCTCGTGGACAGGCTATCCCCAAAACGGTGGCCTGGGCGGCCGAGCGAATTTATATGTCAGCCAGTCCTCAGACGGGGGTAGCACGTGGACATCAGCGCTCATGGACCTTTCCGGATCTCCCCCCGACTGTTCCGCCGCTCATTGCGAGTCAGGATATTTGGGAGCGCAAATTGCGATCGCGTCTGACGCGGCTGGACGCTTGTACGCCTTGTGGAATTCCAGCAAGGTGGACAAGGGCCCAGAACGAATTTACTTTTCTTCCTCGACAAACGGGCGATCAGCCTGGGCTGAAAAAACCGACGTGTCCGACGCGCCTGAAGGAGTGGAACACGCTTTTCCTGCTTTGGTTGCTGGCGGTGAAGGCGACGTGCGGATTGCTTGGATGGATTTGCGCAATGATCCTGATTGGAACGTCTTCTCCCGTGTTTCCTCGAATGGAGGCGGCGTCTGGCGCAGCCAAAAACAGGTTTCAAGTTACGTGAAAGGCTACAGCTACATTCATCCCAATGGCTTCAGCTTTCCATTTGGTGATTACTTTCAAATTGCGATTGACAGCGAGGGTCAAACCCAGGCGGTTTGGGGTGAAGGCCAGAATTTTAGATCGCCCGGATCAATCTGGTATAGCCGTGAACAATAATCATTTCCACTGCAAATACCAGGAAATTTGACGTGCCGTTACTCTGTGAGTAACCCGCCGGTAAGTTCGGACAAACGCTCGATTCTATGCTCCGCGCACCAGGCCGTGAGTTCATTGACTAACTTCTCCGCTGCGCGCGGATCCCAGTAACTCGCGGTTCCAATCTGCACGGCCGTCGCGCCCGCGAGCATAAACTCTACAATGTCGCTGGCAGTAGAAATGCCGCCAATCCCAATGATTGGAATCTTTACCGCCTTATACGCGTCGTAAACCATTCGCAGCGCAATTGGCTTGATTGCCGGACCAGAAAGTCCAGCCGTAACGTTGGCGATTCTCGGCGTGCGCGTCTCCGGGTCAATCGCCATGGCAATAAACGTATTCACTAGTGAGATCGCATCGGCTCCGGCGTCCTGAGCCACAATGGCCATTTGCGCAATGCTGGTCACATTAGGAGAAAGCTTCACAATCAAGGGCCGTTGCGAAATTCGTTTGGCAGAACTCACCAATTCGTCCAGCAATCGCGGATCTCCTCCGAATTGCACTCCACCCTGAGTCGTGTTGGGGCACGAAACATTCAGTTCATAGGCCGCAATGCCTTCCGCTTCGTTGAGAATCTGAATGGTCTTCTCATAATCCGCGCGGGTGTAGCCGAACACATTGGCAAAAACGACGATATTCTTTATTTGCCTGAGACGAGGAAGCTTCTCTTCAATGAACACACGGGCTCCAATGTTCTGCAACCCAATCGCATTCAACATTCCTGCCGCGGTCTCATAAAGCCGCGGCGGGGGATTGCCAGCCATCGCTTCCTGCGATAACCCTTTGACTACGAATCCTCCCAGCCGGTCAAGGCGCAATATATCCTCAAATTCAACTCCGTATCCGAAAGTTCCGCTGGCTGCAATGATGGGATTTTTAATCGGAATACCGGCAACGCTAACTGCGAGGTCAGGGCCATTACCAGTTTGCCTGGTAGCCGTCATCGGGGCTCCCGTAGCACTGGCCTGGAGTTCGAGGAATCAATCCCAAGGCAACTTGGGCTTGTCATAATCCTTCTGCCATTGGACACAGTCATTGCGTGACAGTTTACAGCCGCGGAACATCGGGGGCAAAAAGTTAAGTCCAGGGATTTTCCACTTCGTGCAATCTGCACCCCTTTTTCTGTAGAGTAGTGACTCTCTATGCTTGACTTGAACTTCGTTCGTGACAATCTGCCGTTAATAGAAGAAAAGATTCGTCAGCGGGGAATGAATCCTTCGCATGTGCTTAAGGATTTCGGCCAGGTGGATACCCAAAGGCGGCAGGCGATCTCGTCCGCCGAAACGCTGCAAGCACACCGCAATCGCGTGTCGGAAGAAATCGCCTCACTGAAGAAAAGTGGACAAGACGCCAGTGAACTCATAGCAGAAACCAGGAATTTTCGCGAAGAGATTCAGCAACTGCAAAAGGCCGCGGAAGAATACGATCAACGCCTCAGCAAGGTTCTCGTCGGTATTCCCAACCTGCCTCATGCGAGCGTTCCGGTTGGTCGTTCCGCGGCGGATAACGTCGAAGTTCGCCGTTGGGGATCGCCACCCGAGTTCGATTTCGTGCCTAAACCTCACTGGGAAATAGGAGAAGAACTGGGGGTCTTGGATCTGGAACGCGCAGTGAAGCTGACAGGATCACGGTTTGCTGTCTATTGGGATATGGGCGCTCGGCTGGAACGGGTGCTGGCCAACTTCATGCTCAATCTGCACACCACAGAGCATGGCTACACTGAAGTCCTTCCGCCGTACCTGGTGAACTCCGATTCTATGTATGGAACGGGTCAGCTGCCGAAATTCGCTTCGGATTTATTTCGCGTGCCTCATGGCGACAGTGACCTATGGTTGATTCCAACCGCCGAAGTTCCAGTCACCAACCTTTACCGCGATGAAGTTCTCGAGTTTTCCCGGCTGCCGGTCTCGCTGACCGCATATACTCCTTGCTTCCGGAGCGAAGCCGGTTCGTACGGGAAAGACGTGCGCGGCATCATCCGGCAACATCAGTTTCAAAAGGTTGAATTGGTCAAATTTGCACGCCCCGATAATTCCTACCAGCAATTGGAAACCCTGACTCAAAATGCGGAAGCCATTTTGCAAAAGCTGGGACTGCACTATCGCGTGGTTTCTCTCTGCACGGGCGACATGGGATTTTCCGCGGCCAAGACCTATGACATTGAAGTATGGCTCCCCGGGCAAAAGACGTTTCGCGAGATTTCTTCATGCTCCAATTTCGAGACTTTTCAGGCGCGGCGAGCGAATATTCGTTTTCGTCGCGATGGGAAGGGGAAAACTGAGTTTGTTCATACCCTCAATGGCAGTGGGCTTGCCGTAGGCCGCACCTGGCTCGCAATCCTGGAGAATTATCAGCGCGCCGACGGGAGCGTTACTGTTCCGGAAGTTCTGCGCGCACACATGGGGACGGACTTGATTTCCCGTAAACGCTTCTAAACCATCCATTCAGGGGGACTCACTCTCAGCCCAGTGAATCCGCATTGCAAGAGCATGGATCAGCAAATAGACTTGCACAGCAGTGAGGCACTCGCCACGAATACCAGCGCAACCAGCGCCGCCGAGCCCCACGTCTCTATGACTGGAATCTGGCGCACCCTTCGAGACTACATCCTTTGGTCCTATGAACGTGGCACGATTCAGTATGACGTCATGGTGACTCTGATTTTGCTTTTTATATTTCTTTCTCCTTATTGGATCAACTTTAAAGACAAACCAGTACAGCGCGACCCGCATCGTACCGAAGTCGTCGTAGTAGCAGGCGAAGCGGGCGAGCTGATTTTTCAAATTGACGCGTCAACAATACAGGGCAAGGATGACCAGGAAGTGAGAACAAAACTGTTACAGATCATTGAACCAATTTCTGGGAAGGTCAGCATTGAAAGATATGAGACCGATCATGACCGATCTGGACAAGCACGGAGCTATAAAGTCTGGGTTCGCAAACCATAGCGGCAGATTTGCAAGTAGTTACCGAGGCCAAGGAATGCACTCTCGAAGTCTACTTTGCCTCCTAACTATTTCGATGTTGTGGTTGACCGGGACTGTTGCCGCACAGCAGCCCGCGGCCTCGCAGTCCAGTGACCTGAAGGCAGTCTTTGCCCGCATAGATCAAACAGCGAGCGAATTTCGTTCTGCCGAGGCAAGCTTCGAGTGGGATCAGTACACAAAGGCCGTGGACGAAACCGACAAACAGCAGGGAAAAGTATATTTCCGCAAGTCAGGCAGCAAGGTGGAGATGGCCGCTCATGTCATAGGCCCTCCTGGCCAGGACGAATCCGCTGGCCCCTCGGCTGCGGAAAAATTTGTGCTGTTTAGTGGGGGAAAGGTTCAACTCTTCCAGCCCAGTACCGATCATCTCGATATTTACGGCACCGGCAAAAGCAATGAGGCTGTCGAGAGCTTCCTGGTTTTGGGGTTCGGCGGTTCTTCCCGGGATATGCTCAAGTCATTTGGCGTAACCTATGGGGGCCGTGAAAATGTGAGCGGCACCGAAACCGACCGCCTGGAACTCGATCCGAAATCGGAGAAGATCAAGAACATGTTTACTCACATCGAGCTCTGGATTGACTCGCGCGGAATATCTATCCAGCAAAAACTCACCGCTTCGGAAGGCGATTATCGTCTCAACAAGTATTCCGGTATTGTTTTGAACGAAAAAATCCCCGATAGCGCTTTCCGACTAAAGACAACCGGCAAAACCACAGTCGAGTCCCACTGACGATCCCCAGAAATCCAAAGATTTAGACTGAAAAATATGAGAATGGCGCGTTATACTGCGAAGCGGGACCTTCGTACTCAGATTTAGAACCGCAAAAAACCACGACCCCGGATAGTTCTTTCTCGAATGGCCAAAGTATTCACGATCCCGGTTCCTCCCAAGATGGGGCGCAAGCGCCGCGAGCGCAATCCCGATCCGCGCTATGTGGATGGACAGCGATTGCTGGTTGAGGCCATGAAATATCTGGCCCAGTCCGATCCAGTCAGCAATCGCAGCGCCGTCGAACTACTCTCCGAACACGTTCGAACCCGGTTCAGAATGACCGATTCCCCGTTGGCGTAGCTCGCTCGGCTGATTAGCCGTTCGCCTTGCCTGAAACGCCGCCGCTGCAAAAACTATAACCACAGGAAAACACTCCAGCGTGTATCTCGGCTCTGGATTTTCCAGCGTGCCCAGAAAAAGAGATCGCAACACCACAAATGTCGCCAGCAAGCCGGCATGCCTGAGTGCACCTCTTTCAAAAAACCCCGCCAGGCCCGAGGCGGCGTAGAATATTCCAATCAAGCCTAATCCGACCGCGAGGGCCGACCACTTCGGATCATCGTTAAACTCCCACCAGCGGCTATCGGAAGGCAGCATTTCCGTACGCGGCCGGAACCACATGTCAGCAATCCTCAACGCTGGCAGCCACACATAATATCGCCATGGGGATTTACTTATTCTTTGCGCTGCCAATCCGGCGAACTTCGCATCCAGGTCCGGGCTGACATAGAGTGCGGAATTATATTGGTTGAGCAGTTGCAGGGTTTCCTTCCGTTGCTTCATGGAATCAAAAGCACGATCCGGCAACTTTGCTGCATCCACCAGCTCGCCTGGAACCGGCCAATAAATCTCCTCCACCGATGCATAATCAACCATCCATGTCTTCACCCAGCGGTTGAATCCCATAGGTACGAATTCGCCTTCGTCATTTGCGTATCGCGGCGCCAATGGCTGGAAACGATTCAGAGTATGCAAGTTGCGAAAGGTCCACGGAATGAGCGGCGCTACGGAAACGAATCCAACCACGAAGGTCGCTCCCACAAAGCCCACAACTCGAAGCTTGTAGCGCAGCCTCCAGGCGACTGTCCCCACGAGGAAAAATTCGATCGCGGCAAGAAGGATACCTCCATCCGGCCGCAACAAAATCGTGGCAGCCGTTGCGAGGCCGCACCCTATCCAAGCTCCGGTTTTTCGCACACCGTCACATTCAAGCCCAGCCAGTGCAAAATTCAACGAAACCGCGGTAAAGAAAATCTCCAGCGTTTCCGTCAGCGCGGTTGCAACATAATTGGCCGTGAACGGACAAATGGCGGCCAGCAAGAATGCGGCTCTTGCCGCTCCCGGGCCAAACACTCGACGGGCTATCTCCGCTACCAGAAAACAAGTGCCCACATCCACGAACATTTGCACCACCAGCACAGCCCGGTAGTGTTCCATCCCAAAAATAGCAAAAACAGTCGCGAGAAACGCGGGGTAGCCCGGCAGACGAATGCAAGTTGGCGTCACCCCGCCAGCATTGCTGATTCCAAAAATCCCATGCTGCAACCAGTTCTTGGCTATATCCCCATAAATGAACGAATCGGTCGTTACGCTGGGAAATTTAAAAATAAAAGTCAACCGCAGAATGAATGCGGAGATCGTTGAGCCAAGAAAGAACGCCTTGGATTCTCGAGTAATCTTGAGCACGATGCGAATATAAACGTTTGGCTGGATTATCTTTCACGAATGTTCGCGCCATCATCTGGAATCAGCGCAATCAATCGTTTGACCCTCCCCGTCCCACAGCTTAGGATGGGATTGGTTTAAATGGCCCAATCAGTCTTTTACGATCCCCGGCAAGCGCGCTGGAAGCGCCTGCGAACTGTCTTTGACGTGCTGGGCGTGGCTCTCACCCTGCTGGTAATTTTCTTCGTTTACAGCACGTTGCGAGGGCAGCCCCTTCCTCAGCTTTTCCTCCCCACAGAAAAAAAGCCGTACCACGCTTTGAAAGAGGCTGAAAAACAAAAAGCGAAAGAACGGCGCAAACTGGCTTTCAAGAGGGGGCATCTGAAATCAGGAACCCGTGCCTCGCAGCTTGAGCTAAATGCTGGCCAGAGCGTTCGCGCCGCATTTTATGTCTCGTGGGATGCTGCGAGTTATTCGTCCCTGCGCGAGTATGCGCGTCAAATAGACATTCTTTATCCCGAATGGCTGCACGTTCTCACTCCCGACGGTCATTTGCAGGGAGTGGATCCGCAAACCAATAACTTCTTCGACCTGATACAAGGCGCCACTATCCATCCAGTGGACACGAAAGTCATGTCGTTCCTGAAGTCGGAAGACACGGGAACGGAGGTTTATCCCCTCGTGAACAACTTCGACGGTATTGATTGGGTGGATATAAGTGGATTCCTGAATGATCCGCAGGCTCGTAACCACTTCCGTCAACAGATTGATACTTTCCTTGCAAGCGACAAATACCGCGGCCTGATGGTGGATTTCGAAACCTTTCCCAAGAAAGGCCAGCCCGGATTTCTCGCGCTTCTCAACGAACTATCTTCCGACCTGCATTCCAAAGGGATGAAGCTTTACGTCAGTGCGCCGTCGAAAAATGACGAGTGGAATTATCCCGCAGTCGCCGCCGCAGCCGACGGTGTGGTTCTCATGAACTACGACGAGCACTATCCATCGCCGGGCACGGCCGGCCCGGTTGCGTCCCAGGATTGGTTCGTCGGAAACCTTCAGGCTGCGGCGGCAAAAATCCCTCGGAACAAGCTGATCTGCGCCATCGCAAATTATGGATACGACTGGGTGCATAAGCCAAAACAAGGCCGCCCCCTACCCCCCGGAGTGAAGGATTTCGTTGTATCGGTGCAGGATGCATGGCTCACAGCGCGCGATTCAGAAGAAGATGTGGACTTCGACGGCGACAGCTTAAATCCTCACATCAGTTATCTCGACGACAGCAACTTGCAACACGATGTCTGGTTCCTTGACGCCGCCACAGCGCTGAACCAGATGCGGGCGGCACGAAGCCTCGGAATTGAAACCTTTGCCCTGTGGCGATTGGGATCGGAGGACCGTACACTCTGGCGCATATGGGATTCTCCGGAAGATCCGACTGCCGTGGACAAATTAAAAGATGTGCCACCCGGACAAGACGTGGACATGGAAGGCACCGGTGAAATTCTCAAAATTGAGGCTCGTCCCACCGACGGCACTCGCACCATAAAATTAGATTCGTCTGGCCAAATCATAGATGAGACTTTCGATCCCCTGCCTGAGCCTTATCGCGTCGCCCGCTACGGCGCAAGCACTCGCGAAATTGCGCTCACTTTCGACGACGGACCTGATCCCCAATGGACACCCAAAATCCTTGACGTCCTGAAAAAAAAGAACGCCACCGCGACGTTTTTCCTGATCGGACTAGAGGCTGAAAACAATTCCGGAATTGCGTCCCGTATTCTCCGGGAAGGGCACGGAATCGGGAACCACACTTTCACTCATCCCGACATTAGCAACTTATCGGGCCAATACATGCGGCTCGAAGTCAATCTCACGGAGCAACTCTTCGCCAGCCGCCTGGGGATTAGGACAATTTTGTTCCGTCCCCCTTATTCCATTGACGCTGAGCCCGATACGGAAGATCAAGTGCGCCCCCTTGAGTTCACTCAAGACATGGGATACATCACGGTCGGCGACAAAATTGACACGAATGATTGGCAGGGGCCGTCCGCGGCTCAGATTACATCCGACGTGCTTGACCACCTGCCTCCTTGCGCACCCACAGACCTGCGCTGCGGAAACATAGTCCTGATGCATGATGGCGGCGGCAACCGCCTGCAAACGCTCCTTGCCCTGCCAAAGATCATTGATGGAATCCGGGCCAAAGGCCTAGAAATCGTGCCGGTCTATCAATTGATTGGCAAGACTCGGGGCGACGTGATGCCCTCCATTTCGCCCAATGAACGTGGGGCGGCCACGGCAATTCGTATCACGTTTTGGCTTTACGGATTTGTGGATCATGCGATCACCTGGATATTCTTCCTCGGCGATGTGCTAATGACCGGGCGGCTGCTTTTTATCGGCGCATTCGCAATCTTCGATCGTTTTCGCAAACGGCAATATGGACTACCAGCCGATGCCGAGTCCTACAAACCTTCTGTCGCGGTTCTGATTCCTGCATACAACGAAGGGAAGGTAATCGAACGAACGATTCGCAGTGTGCTCTCGTCGAATTATCCCAATTTTCGGGTGATTGTTATTGACGACGGTTCGTCTGACGATACATTGGAAGTTGCTCGCCGGGCGTTTGTCTCGGAGCAAGCTTCCGGACAAGTGCTCATCCTCACGAAACCAAATTCAGGCAAAGCCGAAGCCCTGAACTTTGGGCTTCAATATGTCGAAGACGAAATATTCATGGGGATTGACGCGGACACGGTGATTTCCCCAAATGCTATTTCAAGGGTGATTCCGCATTTCCTGAATTCAAAAGTGGGCGCGGTCGCCGGAAACGCAAAAGTCGGCAACCGGATAAATCTCTGGACTCGCTGGCAAGCGCTCGAGTACATCACCAGCCAAAATTTCGAGCGTCGCGCGCTGAACACTCTCGGCGCCGTTAGCGTCGTGCCCGGAGCAATCGGCGCATGGCGAACGTCGGCCGTACGTGAGGCTGGCGGCTATCACACCGACACCGTCGCCGAAGATGCCGACTTGACCATGGCATTGCTGCGGCGTGGATACCGCGTCGAGTATGAGGATTTGGCGCTGGCGTATACGGAAGCGCCTATCAGCGCTAATGGGTTAATGCGGCAGCGATTTCGCTGGTCCTTTGGCATTCTTCAAGCTGTCTGGAAGCACCGGGCTGTGTTTGCGCGAAAGGGCGTGCTGGGTTGGGTCGCTTTACCCAACATCCTGGTATTTCAAATCCTGCTGCCGCTGGTCTCGCCTTTTATTGACATCATGTTCTTGTTTGGCACGGCGAAATATTTCGTCCAGAAATGGTTTCACCCGGAATCCACCGATCCTGCCAGCTTTCAGCGGTTGGTCATGTTCTTTGCCGTCTTTCTACTTATTGATTTCATTACTTCCGCCATCGCGTTCGCATTGGAGCGCCGTGAGCCGGAAGCTCGTGAAGATACATCCCTGCTGAGCCAGATATGGCTACAGCGTTTCGCGTATCGCCAATTGTTCTCGCTCGTATTGTTCAAAACGCTAAAGCGCGCCATCCAAGGCCAGCGCTTTGCCTGGGACAAACTGGAGCGCACCGCCGCCGTAAGCTACTTGCCTTCCGAAAAAGAAAAGGAAGACACCCTCCAGCTTCGATAGCAATAAGGCTCCACATTCCGACTCTTGGGAGCTATAGGTTGGAATCCGAATTCAAAACTGCCAGTCCCGGAAATTGCTTCCGCAGTCCGTGCGGATCCGTTGCATTCGCCAAGGCTGATTCAAGTTCCACGACTTCCGCCCGGACGAGTTTCTCAATCTCACCATCGAAATGCTGCATCCCCTCGCGTGCTCCGGCCTTGATGGCTGGCAAAAGATTATCTCTGAGGTTCTCCCCGGACGAGATGCAGGCGCGGGTCTCCGCGGAAGAAGTAACAATTTCCACCGCCGCAATCCGGCGAATCAAGTTTGCACTCGGCATAAGCCGTTGCGAAATGATGTAGCGGAATGTTTTCGCAAAGCGCTCTCGAACCGGCGTCTGGTCGCCGGTTGGGAAGCAACTCGCGATGCGGTCCACGGTGGTGGCTGCGTCCAGGGTGTTCATGCTTGTCAGCACCAGGTGGCCGGTCTCAGCGGCCTGAAGAACCATTTCAATGGTTTCCCGATCGTGCATCTCACCAACCATGATCACACTCGGCGATTGCCGAAGTGCCGCCCGCATACCCAAAGCGAGACTGGGCGTATCGCTGTGCAACTCTCGCTGGTGAACTGTCGCGCGTTTATGGTTGTGCAGAAACTCAATCGGATCTTCGATTGTGATGATGTGGCAGTTCTGCTCCTGATTAATGTGATCCAATATTGCGGCCAGGGTCGAAGACTTCCCAGATCCCCGAGGGCCCGTAACCAGCACAATTCCATCTCGAAGATTTGCGATCTTTCCCAATTGCTTCGGCAATCCCAGCGAGACGAGGCTTGGAATTGATCCCGGAATTACGCGCATGATCACGGCGCAACTACCTCGCTGAATAAAAATATTTACGCGGAATCGGGCTACGCCGGGTAGTCCATATGAAATATCGCACGATCCCTGTTCTCGCAGCATCGTAATGGCAGGTTTGTTGCTGCCAATCAGATCGGAAGCGATGCGGCGGGTATCGTCGGCGGTGAGCGGGCGAAAGCTCAGAGATGGCACAGCCGCCAGCCTGCCGTGGGTTTCTACCTGCGGCATGCGTCCCGGCGAGAATATCAAGTCGCTGACGTGGTCCTGCGCCCGTAACATCAGTTCCATGATTTCGGGAGTAGGCGTTGCGCTGAATTCTTGCGCCGTCGCTCTGTCCGGGATAACGGCTTTACCGGGTGCTGGCATAGTGGAAACCGAAGTTGATTGCGTCGTAGAGTGGGGAATACGAGCAGACGCACCAGTCTTTACTGTAGCGAAGCAACACAGATGCTTCTACGAACCGAGGCTCACAGACTTTGGTAATTGAGGCGGAAACAATAGACGATGTAAGGGTTTCTGCCCAAAACAAAAAAGGACGGCCAAAAAGCCGTCCTTCTTGGTTAAACCGCAGAGAATCTACTTTTTGCCAGTACTCTTCTTCTTTCCAAAAGTTGTCTCCACCGTGGCTCCCACGCTCGCCAGCATGGCCTTCGCATCCTCAGCATGCGGTCCCGTGGGCTGTAGCTCTAAATACTTATTAAACGCTTCCGCGGTTCCTTCGGGAGCGACCATTTTGTCTCCTTGAAGGGTCGCGCCTCCGACCAAATTGGTCCCTTTGTAGTAATAAGCATCCGCACGAGTAGGATCCGCGGCGATAGATTTATCGAAAGCCTCAATCGCGGCCTGCCGCATCTTCGCATCGTTGGTGTGATTGGCGTTGGTAAGAGTCGCGCCCAGGTTGAAGTAATACTGGCCGGCGTTGGTAGGATTCAATTGAGATGCCTGGTTGTAATCCGCGATGGCCTGGTCCACCTTGCCGTCATTTGCCTCGGCGCGGGCCATGTTGTTATAAATGCCCGCGAGTTGTACGCTGTCGGCAGGCTTCGCGCTAGCTTCCATTGCCTTTTTCTTAAGCTCTATGGCCTTGGAATAATCCTGAATTCCCTGTTCGAGCCTCTTCGATTTCTCGGCCGGATCGGTTTGCTTCAAACCTGAACCTGCATAGGCATCGCCAAGAGATGCCCATAACACGTCCTTGGTCCCGTCCATTTGAGTAGCTTCGGTCAAAGTAGTAACGGCCGTATCGTAGTCCCCGGCTTTCATGGACTGGTTCGCTGCCGTAAGTTTTTCGTTCAGCGACTTCACCGTCGTGACTTCCTTTTGTTGTTGCGCCAACGCATCCTCGCGCTGTTTCTCCTGCTCTGGAGTAAGTCCGATGCCCTTGTCGGCATTCTGTTGCTCCTGTTGCAAATTGAAATCCACGTTGCCGGTGGATTCGTCGCGCGTGAGGTTGTGCTTATCCTCATGGAAAAGTTCTTTGCCATCTTTGAGTAACGTTACCTTGTAATTGCCTGGATCGAGACCTAGGGAAAAATACTTTCCGTCCTTGTTAGTTTTGACGTCGTATTTCCGGCCGTTTTCCAGGTTCAGCCATTGGACTACCGCGCCAGCAAGAGGTTTTCCGTCCCGGTCTTTGCAAACACCCTTCACTTGAGCGAAATCCTGCGCGAACGCCGGAAGTTGCATAACGCACGCGCCTACCACCGCCAACAACAGGACCATCAAAGATCGTTTCATCTTGTCCTCCCGAGTCAGACTTCGATACCGCTTCGTTATTCCGCGCTGTTAAGATTCCAAATTTCTCTGTGAAGCCGCACGTTCCACAACATTGATGTGATAAGGAACTGGGTCCAGCGCCCGCGCTTCACGAAAAGCCCGCATCCTTAAAATGCAACTGTCGCATTCCCCACAGGCTTCATCTTCGCGAGTGTAGCAAGACCACGTTAAATCGAAGGGCGCAGACAGTTCAACCCCAAGCCTGACAATCTCGGCCTTGCGCAATTTTATTAACGGGGTCACGATTTCAATTTTTCCGTCTTTGGTTCCAGTCTTTACGACCTCGTTGAAAGCATCGTAATAGGCGGGCCTGCAATCCGGATAACCCGAACTGTCCTGTTCCACCGCCCCAATATAAACCTTTTGAGCCCCCAGCACTTCCGCCCAGCTTACCGCGACAGCAAGGAAGTGCGCGTTTCTGAACGGTACATAGGTCACCGGAATATCAGACGAAGCAAAAGAAGATACGTGCGAGCCTAAAGAAGATACGTGCGAGGCTGCGGTTGGAACTTCGATGTTAATGTCGGTTAGAGCCGAGCCGCCGATCGCCCGCAAAGCCTCATTCCGCACCACGAGACGATCGCGAATTTTCAAACGGTCGCAAATCCCCTCGAACGCCCGCCGTTCGCGCTGTTCAGTACGCTGGCCATAGCTGACGTGCACCGCCGCTGCCTCGTGATCCCGGGCAGCCAGCGTGGCGCACACTGCGGAATCCATTCCACCACTGAGGAGCACTACAGCGCGCAATTTCTTTTGTAGGTCAGGTGTCATAGCGCTTCATTGTAGAAAAGGGTGTATACGAACTGGACAGTCGCAACACTCCCTGATTCAAACTCCCTTGAGTGCTGGATCCCAGATGAATTTGTGCAGTTGCAATCCCAGTCGCGCGGGAACGTTGTCCGCCAGCATCCATTCCGCCAATTCGCGCGGGATCTACGCAGCAATGGGAAGTGTCCCGGGAGTTTGACGCGTTCTTTGCGAAGGCCGGGGAAAAGAGCACCGCATTCACGCGCCGGTCCAAAACGTGCTGCGTGACAAACGCCCGCGCAAATTCGTAATCTGCCCGGCTGTTAAGAACAAATTTGACCTCATCCTTGGAATCGAGGGTATCCAAATTTTGAAGACGGAAGCTATCCGCAGCCCCTGAATCCGGACACTTCACGTCCACAATCTTTACCACTGCTTTCGGCACCGTCTCAAGAGGCCGCTCGCCGCTGGTTTCAAGCAGCACTGTGTAGCCGCTGTTTAACAAGCTCTCCATCAATGGAACGACTTCGCGCTCCTGTAGCATCGGCTCACCCCCCGTCACTTCAACCAGACCTCCCGAGGGACTCAATTGTTCAACTCGATGGGTCACTTCCTGCAAGGACAAACGGTGACCACCCGCAAATGTGTACTCACTGTCACACCAGTCACACCTGAGGTTGCAGCCCGTCAGGCGGACGAAAACGCACGGCAAACCCGCGTACGTGGATTCGCCCTGGATTGATTTGTAGATTTCTGTGATGTACATGGCAGTGGGCTCCTCGAATCAGTCGAAGGAACACCCAACAAATGCGTCTATTCCGAATATGTGGCGGTCGTTGTCTCAGTCTCGAATACGGTAACGTTCTTCACCCAAACCCGGCCGCTGGTCACCGCGTTGAGCTTTGCATTTGTCTGATCAAAAAAATATTTCGAAAGATTTTCAGCCGATGGATTCAGGGCTGTGAACGGCTCCAGGTCGTTGATCATGCGATGATCGAGACGATCGGTTACGTGCTTCATCACCTCGCGCAAGTCTTTGAAATCCAGAAGCAATCCAGCCTTATCCAATTCATTCCCGGCAAGAGTAACGCGAAGCTTGTAGTTGTGCCCATGCGGATTCTCGCACTTACCTTTATAGTTGCGAAGGTAATGCCCCGCCGCAAACGAGTCTTCGACCGTTACTTCGTACATAATCCTCTTAAGTGATTCGAGATTTCCAGAAAATCCCTGGCGACTATTGTATCGCGGAGAACCGATTATCGCCGGACGCTAATGAACTCCAAAAAACTCCTCCACGTCCGCGAGGGCGGTCGTTTTGCGATAATTCGGCAGGCTCTCGAGGAACATTCTCCCGTAGGACTTCTTTAAAATGCGGTTATCCAGCAACGCCAACAACCCTCGATCATGAAGCGAACGGATCAACCTTCCAAATCCTTGCTTCAGACTGATTACAGCCGCCGGTACCTGATATTGAAAGAATGCGTTTCCTCCATCCGCATCAATCGCCTTCACGCGCGCAGCGACAATCGGATCCGTGGGCACCGCAAATGGAAGCCGGTCAATAATCACACAACTCAGCTGCTCTCCTTGCACATCCACACCCTGCCAGAACGAGGAGGTTGCAAATAACACCGCGTGTGGAGTCAGGCGAAACTCCTCGAGCAGCGCGTTTCTGGGGGCATCTCCCTGAAGCAGCATTGTGAAGTCCATCTGCCCCAATAGTCGTGCGTAAATCTCTTTCATCTGCGCATAGCTGGTGAACAGCACGAAGGCGCGGCCTCGAGTGATCTCCAGCAGTTCACGAATTCGCTCCGCCGCCTGTGCCACAAATTCAGCAGTGCGAGGATCGGGCAAGTCCGGTGGGACATAGAGGATCGCCTGATTCTCGTAATCGAAATGAGAAGCCAGCAGCAGTTCCCGCGGATGTTCAAGGCCCAACCGCTGCCGCATGTAGTCGAAGCCGCCTCCCACTGCTAAAGTCGCCGATGTCAAAACGGCGCATTCTAATTTGTCGAACAGCGTCATCTTCAGAATGGGTGCAACGTCAATGGGAGTCGCTTGCAGAAAGACATTGTTACGTTCGCGGCCGCCCGCGCCACGTGTCGCCCGGCGTTCAATCCAGAAAACGGTGTTGAGGTTCTGTTCCTCCATCACGAAATTCAGCGAATGATCGAGTTCCGCGGCGCGGCGCGAAAAAGCAAATATTTCTTCGGGCTTTTCCGGTAGCCCCTGTAGTTCTGAATCCAGCCATCGCAGCGAGTTCCGCAAGGCAAGATACTCTTCTCCATTCTCTTCGAGAAAATCCCGGCGGTTCTCGAAAGCAAAGCGCCCCTTCCCCACGGGTAGTAAAGAAAAAAATAATCCCGACGAATCGCGCAGACTCCCGATTGCACCCGACAGCGCCGCGGACAATATGCGATTGCGCTGGAGCGACTGCTCCACATCGTGAGCTAATTCGTCCATTCGCGCATTGCTGACACTCACTCCGAAATAGGCGCCCGCAACATCTTCCAATTCGTGCGCCTCGTCGAAGATCACCGCTCCCACGTCAGGCAGAATGCCGGCGTCGGGGGCATTTTCCGCAGCCTGCTTGATCATTAGATCGGCAAAGAACAAGTGATGATTGACGATGACGATGTCGCTCTCCATTGCGCGCCTGCGCATTTCTGTGATGAAGCAGCGGTCCCACTCGCTGCACTTCTGTCCCGCGCATGCCTCTGCGCGCGCGTCCAGCTTGTGCCACACGGCACTGGTTTCTGAAACCGCGGAAAGCTCCGCCCGGTCGCCCGCTTCAGTAGTTTTCTCCCAGGCCGATATGCTTCCGAAATGACTGATCTCTTCAAGACCGCTCAATACGGGATGCGACGTTAGGTCGTAAAGCTTTTTCCGGCACAGATAATTATTGCGTCCCTTCATGTAACAGACGCTCAGCTTGCCCCCGCCGTCAGGAAAAAGGGCTTGTTCAAGAAACGGAATATCTTTGTGAAAGAGTTGTTCCTGAAGATTCTTCGTGCCGGTGGAAATAATGACTCGCTTCCCCGACCGGATCACCGGCAAAAGATAGGCGAGCGTCTTCCCTGTCCCTGTTCCTGCTTCCACGATCAAGTGTCGTTTCTCATCGAGCGCCTGCTCCACGGCCTGCGCCATTTGAAGTTGGCCGCGCCGGAATTCATACGCCGGATGAGTGCGCGAGAGCAATCCACCCGGACCGAAGAACTCATAGAGGCTTGAGCCCTGTTTTCGCGGACGTGATTCGGGGGAAACTACTGGCTGCGAGCTTGGAGTCACGGAGCCTCTATAATACTCACTGCCGTGTTGAAGGAGAACATTCTTGGCGCTACCGCAAGACCCGCTCTGGTACAAGGACGCGATCATCTATCAGGTCCACGTCCGGACCTTCTACGATAGTAATGGGGACGGCATCGGAGAGTTTCGCGGTCTTGCCCAGAAGCTGGACTACCTGCAAGAGCTTGGCATCACCGCCATTTGGCTGATGCCATTTTTCCCGTCGCCTCTGCGCGATGACGGCTACGATATCGCCGACTATCGCTCGGTTCATTCCAGTTATGGCACTCTCGATGACTTCAAGTTGTTTCTGGACGCGGCGCACCAGCGCGGCATTCGCGTGATTATCGAAATGGTGCTGAACCACACTTCCGATCAGCATCCCTGGTTTCAGGAGTCCCGCGGCTCCCGCGATAATCCCCGCCGCGATTGGTATGTCTGGAGCGAGACTGACACGCGATATCGCGGCGTCCGCATAATTTTCACCGATACCGAACTCTCCAATTGGGCATGGGATCCAGTCTCGAAGGAATATTACTGGCATCGTTTTTTCAGCCATCAGCCCGATCTCAACTATGACAATCCCGCCGTCCGCGAAGAGATGTGGGATGTGATGAAGTTCTGGCTGAATATGGGAGTGGACGGTTTCCGGCTGGACGCCGTGCCCTATCTCGTGGAGCGAGAAGGAACGTCGTGTGAAAATCTTCCCGAGACTCATGTGGTCCTCAAAGACCTGCGGGCGCAAACTAGATCGGGAGTTTCCGGGCAGAATGCTTCTCGGCGGAGGCCAATCAATGGCCCGCGGATCTGCGTCCTTATTTTGGAGACGGCGACGAATTCCATATGGCATTTCATTTTCCGCTGATGCCCCGGATGTTTATGGGCCTAAAGCTCGAAGACCGCAAACCAATCACTGAAATCTTGCAGCAAACGCCTTCCATCCCTGATGTCTGCCAGTGGTGCCTGTTTCTCCGCAATCATGACGAACTCACTCTTGAAATGGTGACCGACATGGAACGGGATTACATGTATGACGAGTATGCCAAGGACAAGGGCATGCGCCTGAATGTGGGAATCCGGCGACGGCTCGCTCCGCTCTGGATAACGACCGCCGGCGTATCGAGCTTATGAATGGCTTGCTGCTGTCATTGCCAGGGACGCCAATCATCTACTACGGAGACGAGATTGGCATGGGGGACAACGTTAACCTCGGGGATCGCAATGGCGTTCGCACTCCGATGCAATGGGACGGGGGATGGAATGGCGGCTTTTCCGTCAGCCGACCCTGGAAGCCCTCTACTCGCCGATCATGCTGAATCCCGTATATGGATATCAGGCCGTCAATGTCCATGCGCAGAAGCGTTTCGACCATTCCCTCCTTTCCTGGATGAAACGCATCATAAGAGTGCGGAAATCGATGCCTGGTTTTCGGCCGCGGTTCCATGGAGTTTCTTTATCCGGCAAACCATCGAGTACTGGCATACGTTCGCGAGTTGGGGAAAGAACGCATTCTGGCGGTGAACAATCTTTCCAACTCAGCGCAGGTGGTAGAGTTGGATTTGAAGCGCTACAAGGGGGATATTTTGATCGAGATGTTCGGAAAGAATATCTTTCCCCGAGTGGGAGACCTGCCGTACCTGTTGACCCTGGGCCCTTACCAGTTCTTTTGGTTCCGTATGCGAAAGATTTAAGAGCACTGCATTTCGCCGAAAAGATCGAACAAATTCTGCGACATCGCAACGCTATACTATGATATCGGAGGAAATTAATTGGCCGAAGAAAGCATTCTCACGGATGATTTTCTTCGCGAACTGATGAATGTCGGCGAAGTGGACATTCTCATCGGCGTCCCGACCCTCAATGCTGCCGCGACTGTGGGTCCGGTAGTGCAATCTATGCGCTGCAGGACTGCTGAAATATTTCCCTCGGCAGCGCGCCGTGATCATCAATGTCGACGGAGGATCCAGAGATTCGACTCAAGACCTCGTCCGGGCAACGGCAATCAGCGATTTGGGGCGGGCGTCGAATCCAAACGCATTGCGTACCCTGCATTCCATAAGCACGACTTATGAAGGAAGTGACTGAAAACGGAGCTGGTTTACATACGATAGTTGCCGCCGCGGAACTGTTGCGGGCAACGACCTGTGGCGTAATATCTCCGGATTCGAGCAGCATCGAACCCGAGTGGATAGACCGGTTGCTCAGGCCGGTGATCCATGACAATTTCGACCTTGTCACCCCGATCTATCAAAGGCACAAGTTCGACGGCTTTTAGTCCGCAATCTTGTTTACCCGATGACTCGGGCGCTTTATTGCAAACGGGTGCGGGAACCTCACCCGGGGAATTCGCCTTTTCAGGACGCCTCGCCAGCTATTTTTTGGAACAGGACATTTGGTCGCAACCAGCGACTGAAAACGGCGCCGAGACCTACCTTATCATCGCGGCGATCTCGGGCGGCTTCCGATTGACGCAGTCCTTCCTTGGTCCCAAGCCTCGTGTTGATAGTCGGTCCGCAGATCTCGTTTTGGGAATGCGGCAAACGGTCGGGTGTTTTGTTCTGGGCTTTAGAAGGAATTTTCCTGTCTGTACAGCGCAGGGGAGGAAGCAGAGCGTCTGCCAATCTTGACGCCAAAGCCGTGACGAGTATTGAGCCAGTTCGGGTAAACCGAAAACGCTTTTAGAAATGTTCGTGCACGGCTTGGCTGAACTCGAACCTGTTCTGAGTTCCATCCTTTCGGCCTCTACTTTAGCGGAACTCAAGCAGGCCGCGGCCACTGGCGAGGATCGTTTTCACTACTCCGATGACTTGTGGGTACGTACCGTCTATGAGTTTGCCGCTGCCTACCACAAAGAAGTCATTAGCCCGGATCACATGATCCAGGCAATGGCGCCTCTTTATCGCGGAAAGGCCTACACGTTCCTGGTCGAGAATCGAGACTCCTCCGCCAGCGATGTTGAGGAAACGTGGAGAATCTGTGCCTGACTTTTGAACGGCTGAAACCGTATCTCCTCGAAATATGGAATGGAAGGAAGTGAGGGCGAAATGTGGGACCTGATCGTTGCCGAGTTAACCCGCGCCACGCGAGAAATTGTCGCGAGTATCGCGCGGTTCTTGCCGCGTTTGCTCGAGATGCTGATCATTGTGGTCGTCGGCTGGATTATTGCGTACCTGTTGAGATACATCTTGCGCAGCGTTCTTCGGCTGATCCGGTTCGACAAGATATCGGAACATGCCGGCGCAGCACAGCTTCTTAATAAAGCGGCCCTCCCGGTGCCCTCCGAGCTTCTGAGCCGGCTCGTTTTTTGGCTGGCCTGGCTGGGGTTCATCCTGATCGGTATCGGCGTCCTGGATATCGTAGGCATGCAGGAGCATATTTATGATTTCTTCAGTTTTCTGCCCCGTCTGTTTGCAGGCGTATTTCTGCTCTTCGTGGGACTTCTGGGCGCCAGTTTCTTTTCACGCGCTGCACTGTTGGCGGCGGTGAACGCCAATCTGCCGTCGCCGCGGCTGATTAGTTCCACGGTCCGGGTATTAATCGTGGTGTTCACCCTTTCCATGTGCTTTGAGGAAATAGGAGTGGCCGAACGCACCGTGATTGTCGCGTTTACCCTGGTTTTTGGCGCACTGATGCTGGGCCTTGCAATCGCGTTTGGTTTGGGGGGCCGGGAACTCGCGAGACGTTATCTGGAAAGAAGATTCCTTTACGACGACGATAAGAAAGAAGAGCAGGATGAGCTTTCGCACCTATAATCTCATGGCGATACGCGGACCAAAGACTCAGAAATTGACTACCGTCATGAAAACACCAATGCCCCTCGCGGTCCAAACGAAGTTGGCGGGATTGGTCTCGCTCTTATGCTTCCTCATGGTGCACGCCCCTATAGCTTTTGCCGGGGAACATCCACCCCAAACTCCATCTGTCGAGACCATAGTCTCGAAGCTCGTCGCCGCAAATCGCCAGCGGGCTCAGGATCTCCGCGGTTATCGTGGCAAGCGACTCTACCACCTCGATTACCACGGCTTCTTAGGAACCCATAGCGCGCAATTGGAAGTCGAATTCACCTACACAGCTCCCGACAAAAAAGATTTCAAGGTGATCTCGCAGAGTGGAGCTAAGGTTTTAATCAATCGCGTGTTGTTGAGGTTGCTGGATAGCGAAAAAGAGGCATTCCAGCAGCAAAATCGGCAGCGGATAGATCTCAATCCCCAGAATTACAAGTTCACATTCGTTGGCACCGAACCTGGCCCGCAGGGCAACTCTTACATTTTGAGTGTTGAGCCGCACGAAAAGAGCAAGTTTCTGTATGTGGGCAAGATTTGGGTGGATCCGGCTGATTTCGCGGTTACCAGAATGGAAGGCGAACCGGCTAAGAATCCGTCATTTTGGATAAGCCGAACCAAGATTGAATATACCTGGACCAAAGTTGGGGAGTTCTGGCTCCCCGCGCACAACCAGTCCATTACGCAAGTCCGCCTTGGAGGAACCGCAGTGCTGACCATTGACTATACGGATTACCACGTCACGGGGCCCGGCCCCAACGGCGCTCCTCGCGAGGGAGATAAGTCAACTCTGCCTGACCCGTCCTCGATTACACCAAACCAGCGCTAAGCTCCTAAGTTCATTGCCCGGTAGCCCATTCAATCTGAAGACCGTCTGAGCGTCACTTTGGAACCTCAGAACGGCCCGGTTACCATCGAACGGAATTCCCGGCACCAAATCAACGAATGGCCGCATCAAAAGCTATAATAGAGACGGCTTCTGCCGGAAGTGTCAAACAGTTGGGGATAATTGATCTAAATGTCCATGAAAATTAAGTCTGCAATTCTTCTCTCTTCCGCTGCTGTATTGCTTTTTACTCTTGTTGGTGGAATGACCGGTGTTCGCGCATCCAGCAACAACAATGATGGCGCGTATCGCCAGCTTCAGGTCTACAGCGAAGTTTTGTCGCGGGTACACAGCGAATACGTGGAGGAGCCAAACATTCCTGACGTCACCAATGGGGCTTTGCACGGGTTGCTGGAGTCTCTGGATTCGAATTCCAGCTATTTGAGCCCCGCAGAATACAAGGACTACAAAGCGCACAAGACCGAGGCGAAGGGAGACATCGGCGCCGCCGTATCCAAACGCTTTGGTTATGCTTCCGTAATTTCCGTGATTCCCGGCAGTCCCGCGGATAAGGCCGGCCTTCAGGACACAGATATTCTCGAAGCCATCGAGGGCAAGAGCACGAGAGAGATGTCGCTGGGCGAAATTCACAACCTGCTTTCCGGGGAGCCGGGTTCCACCGTGACTCTTTCGGTGGTAAGGGCAAGTCGTGCCGAACCTCAAAAGACGGTGGTCACGCGCGCCATGGTTGAGGTTCCCCCGGTTATCGAAAAAACCGTCGAGCCCGGAATCGCAGAAATCAAAGTGGACGCATTCACCAAAGGAAAAGCGGAGGAAATCGCCGGAAAATTAAAGGAATTGAAAAGAACCGGTGCGAAGAAACTGATTCTTGACCTGCGAAACTGCGCTGAGGGCGACGAATCCGAGGGCATCGCTACCGCAAATCTCTTTCTCAATCACGGCACCATCACTTACGTCCAGGGACAAAAATATCCACGGCAGGCTTTCAATGCCGACCCCTCCAAGGACGTTTCGGATCTCCCACTGGTTGTCCTGGTGAACAAGGGAACTGCTGGCGCGGCTGAAATTGTGGCTGCTGCGATTCTCGAAAACGCACGCGGCGATGTTGTCGGCGACAAGACTTTTGGAAACGGCACCGTTCAGAAGACCATCGAGATGAAGGACGGGTCCGCATTGATCCTGTCCATCGCGAAGTACTATACCCCGAGTGGCAAAGCGATCCAGGACTCCGCAATAACGCCGAACGTGCTGGTAGCCGACACCGACGACAATGCCGGACTTCCCGATGACGACGAAAACACCACGCCTTCCGCCGAAGATACGAAACCGTCAGCCCAGTCGGATCTGCAACTGGAAAAGGCTATCGAAGTGCTAAAGAAGCGGACCACCTAGCCGATCTATTTGTCGTCTGCGGTGACGGAGTAGAGGTCTGGTCGCCCCTGAGGGATATCCTGATCAACAAGGGCCCTTCAGTCCAACGTGACCTCTGTGTTCTCTGTGGTTAAAGCTTTTGTCTAACACTTGATCAGAGTGTCCCCTTCTCGATGAGCCCCCTGTTATCCGAGCCGGTTCCTGAGACTAAGCCCAGCCATAAGCTGTTCAACCATTTATTCTTCACTCTATTGGTCTTGATCTCGGCTGCGGCCGGAGCCGCCGCTGGATTGATCCTCGTTTATTCCACTGACCTGCCCGAAATCGAAGAGCTGGAACACTACCGCCCAAACTCAATCACCGAACTATACGACGATCAGGGAAGAACCATCGGCTCATTCGCGTTGCAGCGGCGGGTAGTGGCGTCCTACGAAGATTATCCGCCAGTGTTGCGCGAGGCTCTTGTTTCTGTCGAGGACAAGGACTTTTACCGGCACTCCGGCATCAACTTTTGGCGCATCGCGGGCGCGGCTTATCGCGATATCAAGTCGGGAGGGACGGCTCAGGGCGCTTCGACCCTCACCATGCAGTTGGCCCGCAATCTTTTTCTTTCTCCAGATAAGCGCTTCCGCCGCAAAGTTCAGGAAGCTTTATTGGCCATTCAGATCGAGCGTCGCTTCACCAAACCGCAAATCTTCACGCTCTATGCAAATCAAATTGCTCTTGGCCACGGAACCTATGGTTTTGAAGCTGCCTCGGAGTATTACTTCAGCAAACCGGCAAAGCAACTCACCCTGGATGAAGCCGCACTCCTCGCGGGATTGCCAAAGGGGCCGGTTTATTATTCTCCAATCAATCACCCCGACCGTGCGCTGCGGCGGCGGAATCTGGTTATCAACTCTATGTTGGAGGATGGCAAGATTACCGAAAAACAGGCGACTGAAGCCCGCGACCAACCGCTGCTGTTGAATGTCGCGCACGACCCGAACTTTCTCGCTCCTTATTTTGTGGAAGAACTACGCCGGTATCTGGAAAGCAAGTATGGCAGCGATCAGGTTCACGAAGGGGGATTACGAGTCTATACAGCGCTGGATATGGATCTGCAAAAAGCCGCCAATCGCGCTGTCTTCGATGGACTCGCAGCTTACGAACGCCGCCATGGCTGGCGGGGCCACTCTGGATAATGTGCTCGCCGATGGCGCTTCTATCGCGAATTATTCGCATCCTGATTGGCAGGACGATCCCCAACCCGGCGACTACATGCACGCTCTGGTGGTGTCCACGTCTCCGTCTACGGCCCAGATCAGGATTGGGCGCTACGGTTCCCTTCTGACTCAACCCGCAATCGCCTGGACACACCAAACCATCAAGCAGATATTCAAGCCGGGAGACGTCATTTACGTGAAAATCGTCTCCTTAAGTCCCTCGGGAAAACTTGCAGTAAGCCTCGAAGAGGATTCCGGCGTGCAGGGCGCACTCATCGCCATTGATAATGCGAACGGAAGCATTAAGGCCATGGTGGGCGGCCGCGACTTCAATCTTTCCAAGTTCAATCGCGCGACTCAAGCTCTGCGGCAGGTCGGTTCCTCGTTCAAGCCTTATGTCTATACCACCGCAATTGATCAGGGTGCGAGACCCGACGATACAATCCTTGACGCCCCCACCATTTTTCAAACCGCATCGGGCATCTACGCTCCCCACAATTACGAGGAAAATTTTCAGGGCACGATTACTCTCAAACGGGCTCTATCTCAATCTCTGAATATCCCGGCTCTGAAACTTGCCGACAAGCTCGGTATCAAAACCGTAATTGATTATGCCCACCGCTTTGGGATTACTTCCAACCTGCCCGAATATTTGCCAGTAGCCTTGGGTGCCGCGGAGGTTACCGTTCTCGAGCAAACATCCGCATACAGCGTCTTTCCCGATGATGGCGTGCGCATCGTGCCCCGCTTTATAACCAAGGTGACGGATTACGATGGGCGCGTCTTGGAAGAAGACTTTCCCGATGTCAAAGATGTCGTGAGCGCGAGAACCGCGCGGCTGATGACCTCCATGCTGCGGGACGTAGTGCTGCATGGAACTGCGATTTCTGCCTCCACCATGAAATGTTCGCTGGCTGGAAAGACTGGCACGACGAACAATTTCACCGACGCCTGGTTCGTCGGTTTTTCTCCTTCGATTACGACGGGAGTTTGGGTCGGATACGACGAAAAGAAATCGCTGGGCACAGGCGAGACGGGAGCACGTGCCGCTCTTCCCATCTGGATGGATTTTATGAAAGTGGCAATGGCCGGAAAAGACTCTGAAACCTTCGCACCTCCGCCGGAGCTGCCGCCAAATCCGTTGGCGCAAAAAGTGGATACTCCCGATACCGCGCCTCCCGTCGAAGACGCGCATTAAAACCCGCAGTCATCCGAAAAATACATCGTAGAGGCCTAGCTTTGCTACGTCTTCCGTAAGCTCTGCGCGCCCTTCTTCCCACAATGCTTCCCATGCTGCTGATGGATGTAGTTGTCGGTCATTCCAGCGATGTAATCGCAGACTACGCGCGGAAGCGGTTCCTCGCGAGCCTTTTCCTGATATGCCTTCGGCAGACTTTCAGGATGCGCCATCCAGAATCCGAACAGGTCGCTGATCACCCGCTCCGCGTCAACTTTGTCCGGATCGAGCGTCTCACTGAAATACAGATTAGTATGCAGGAATTCTTTTATCCCCCGCCTTTCTGCTTCTACCCCCGGACTTAGCGTGACGAACCGCTTGGGCCAGGAACGCACTTCATCGAGGCTCCTAATGCCAGCATCTGAGATTTCCCTTTTCGTCTGCTCAATCAAATCTGTGACAAGCCGATCGAGCACATGCCTCAGTGCTTCATTGAACTTCAGCTTCTCAATCGCGTTCGGATATTGTTCATCACCTTGCCGGTAATACTCCGCAAATAGTGGTACGCCTTCAAGTATTTGTTCGAGGCCCAGTAAATGAGCTTCATACCCATCATCAAGGTCAGCGGTGTTGTATGCGATTTCGTCGGCCAGATCAATCAACTGCGCTTCCAGTGGGGGACGCAATTCCAACAAATATTCCGAAAGCTCGGGGTATTCCGCCGGATCGTAGTCGCGGGAATGTTTGATGATTCCTTCGCGGATTTCGAAAGTTAAATTCAATCCTCGAAACGACGGGTACCGCATCTCGAAATCCTCGACGATGCGCAGCGCATGCAGATTGTGATCGAAGCCGCTTTCTGTGCCGCCGAAGAAAGAACCGTGCTCGCGCATCGCACGATCCAGCGCCTGTTCCCCGGCATGGCCGAATGGAGGATGCCCTACATCATGGACAAGCGCCAGCGCTTCCACCAGATCCACATTCAAGTTGAGTTGTGTGGCAATCGTGCGGGCAATCTGTGCAACTTCAATGGTATGCGTCAGCCGGTTGCGGAAGTGATCCGAATAGCGCCGGGTAAATACTTGTGTCTTCGCTTCCAGGCGCCGGAAGGCACGCGAATGGATTATTCGATCGCGGTCTCGCTGAAAATCGTTGCGGTACGCATGCTGCGTCTCCGGATGACGTCGTCCGCGCGATTCCCGCACCGCGTATTCGGCGAGCATGAGAAAAGTCTAGCAGAGGGACGGTCGCGATTTGCGGAATCCGAATCGAAAGCCGCGCACACGATTCCTGGAGAAAAATCTACAAACGCTGGCTATTTCTGTGCCGAATCTTCTTTGGCTAATTTTACTCTGGCGGAGTCGAGCTTCTTCTGTACTTTTGCGACGTCGTCCTGATCAATTTCCGCGGCCACAGTCTTGTTCCATTCCTCGATGGCACGCTGCCAGTGCGCCGCAGCAAGTTTTAACCGGCCCGTCTTCTGATACAGGTCGCCCAGATGTTCCTGAACCGTCGGGTCGGATCCCATCCGCTGCAAATGCGACGCCTTATTCAGGCTATCTTCGGCCTGATCGTATTTGCCCAGCTTGAAATATGCCCAGCCCAGCGAGTCGAGATAGGCGCCGTTCGTCGGATCCAGGTCTACAGCCTTCTTCACCAGCGTGAGAGCCTCATCCAGTTTCACGCCGCGATCGGCTAGCATATATCCAAGATAATTAAGAGTCGCCGCATCTTGAGGATTCTCAGCTAGCACCTTTCGAAAACTGTCTTCCGCAGGGCCATATTCCTTTTGCCGCTCCAAAACCGACCCGCGCAAAAAAATCGCGTATTGTTTTTCTTCCGGCTTGGTGGAAACCTGATCGAGTTTGCCCAACGCGTCTTCCGCATCCTGCCAGCGCTTCAGCCGCGTATACATTTGTATGAGGGTGATGTAAATCTCGCGGTCCGCGGGAGTTCCCTTCAGCAACGACTTCACTTGCTGAATGCCCTCGTCCGCCTGGCCCATATCAGCCAGCTGCAAGGCATACACCATTCTCAAATCGTTGTCTTTCGGAAGCTTGGCGACCGCTTCTTTGGAGACATCCGTCGCTTGTTGCCACTGCTTTTCCTCGCGATAGGTATCAATGATCTCTTGATAACCACGCGCGGCATTTTCGTCGCCCAACGTCAACATGGCACGGAACGATTCCAGCGCAGCGGGATCATTGTTATTGTCCCGTTCGACAGCTCCCAACCGCTCCAGGAAAACGGATCGCCGATCTTTTTCTTCCTGAGAGTAGGAGTTGTCCGGCTTCTCGGATTTCTTCAATAAATCCTGCAAGACTTGCGCCGCTTCGTCGTAATGTCCCTCGGCCTGGTAGACCGCCGCGATGTTGTAAGAAACTTCAGCGGAATCTTGCACCATGGATCCGGCCTTCTTCAAATTCTCCAATGCAAGATCGAACTTGCCTTTCCTGCGATAAATCTCCGCGATCTGAATGTAGGTTTTTGCATCTTCAGGATTCGCTTCGGCAACAATCTTGTATTGATCGAGTGCGGCATCCGTTTGGTTATCATTAAGCAGGCTGTCGGCAAGTCCCCGAATCGAGTCGAGGTTGTCGCGATCGAGTTCTATGGCGTGACGGTAAGCGTCAATGGCGCTCTTATAATTTTTCTGCTGCTCGTAGGTATAGCCCAAAGCGGAATAAAGCTTGCCCGAGCGGGCGGAGTCAGGCACCGAACTCAGCGTTTGCGCCGCACGTGCCGTATCGCCTTCGTCGTTATAAAGCAGAGCCAGAGTGGTGATAGCTTCTTCTGAATCCGGTTGCAGCTTTATCGCGGTTTTAAATTCCGTCTCCGCCTTCCGCAAATTCTTATTCAGTTGATAGAGCCGGCCCAGCAACAGATGGTCGTCGGCATTGTCCGGCTCAATTTTCAGGATCTGTTCGTACTGGTCTATGGCTGCTTTCAGCACGTTATCCGAACCTGTCCCGCTTTGCATGTCGCCGAGCGAACGAAGATAGATTCGTCCCAGTAACTTATGCGCCTCAAGATTATTCGGGTCCCGCTTAAGGATGTCCTGCGCTTCCTGCACCGCATCCCGGATGCGGCCAGTCTTGGCATAAAGCTCCGCCAGTCCGGCGTTGAGATATTCGGAAGAAGGATCTGCTTCTATCGCAAGGCGATATTCGTCAATGGCCTTGCTGGCGAGATCGCTCCGCGCGTAGACGGACCACTGATCTTCGTACATGTGGGCCATCGCATAGTGGTAATATGCGGCCGCCCGATCCACCTTGTGGGGCGGCTCGACGGCGGCGGGTTTGGGTGCATTTCCTGCCTGTTGAGCTAGACCTGCCGCTGCCACAAAAAACAAGAAATAAAGCCGGTAAATAATCTTCATCGGGACCTTTAGATGGGCGAACCCACACGAATTGGATGCTGAACTAATGCAAGCAGGTGCTTAGATATTGTAAACCCACAAACTGCCCGGAAGCGATCAAAGGCGAATCGTGAAGAAGAATGTCGTAACCGTAGGTACACGACTCTTGGTTTCCCGAGACAAACCACAAGTCAGGCTGCGGACGGAAGAGGCTCCCACTTGGCTACAAGGCACCCGTCGGGAAACACCTTAGAGTCGTACCGGATAGGGACTCTCCGCCCGTCCCGAGCCAATAACAGAAACTGTCCCGACAAGCCGCCGGCATCAACGAATTGTTGGAAAGTCTCGGAAACAGTACTCCTGATCTCGGGCGCTGCAACTTCATCAATCGTCTTGCCCAGTAACTCCGCGCGGCTATATCCGAGCAACGAACAAACGCCGTCCGTTACATCTACGTAACGCCGATTTGCGTCCACGAAGACAACATATTCACCGCTGAATTCAGGATGATCGTGGCGGGCAGCACGGCTCGCTGCGCCGGAAGACGGCAGTTCCTGTTTCAGTACGTGCAGGTTCTGGAGCGCGTCTCTGATTGCCCGGGACTCTTCCCCACCGGTCGGAGACTGAAGCCTCTTTCGAATTGCCCCTTCCGCCTTCTGAATTCGGTCCCGCAACTTATCGGAATCCAATTCCAGCAAAGCGGAGTGGTAGTAATGCATCCACTCTTCTGAATTCTCAACTTCGTCAACCAATCCGGGGCCTTTCCGATGCAGAGAATCCCCACAAACCAGCCAAAATTATATACGAACGCTGAGAATAAGAGACCAATGAGAATTTCGCCTTCTTTGCGAAATCGGGTGGCCCATTCTAAATTTCGCGTCCCCTGCGAAATTTAGAGTGGGGATGTTGCGTTTCTTCTAGTTCCCTTCCAATCCCTTCTAATGCCGAAAATGCCGGATCCCAGTAAAAATCATCGCCAATCCCAGGGCATCCGCAGCATCAATCACTTCCTGATCTCGCACCGAGCCTCCAGGCTGGATTATGGCAGTCGCGCCAGCCTTGGCGATCTGCTGCACACCGTCGGGAAATGGGAAAAAAGCGTCTGATGCTGCGACCGCGCCCTTTAGCGGCAAAACCGCCCTTGAAGCGCCGATTTTGCACGAATCCACGCGGCTCATCTGGCCCGCCCCAACGCCCACCGTCTGCCCGTCCCGGGCGTACACAATGGCATTCGATTTCACGTGTTTACAAACCTTCCACGCGAAAAGCAAGGCCCGTTTTTCTTCCGCCGTCGGCTGCCGTTTCGACACCACTTTCAGATCTTTTTCTTCCAGCAAATGCGCGTCTGCATCTTGCACCAGCATGCCTCCAGAAATATTCTTCAGCACCCATTTCTGAGGGACTGGAGCGATTTCGACCAGCCGCAGATTCTTCTTTGCGGCAAATTTGGCCTTCGCCCCATCATCGAAAGAAGGCGCGGCTATGACCTCCAGAAAGAGTTTCGCCATCTCCTCTGCGGCGTCTCCGTCCACCGTACGATTGACTCCAATTACCCCCCCGAATGCCGAAACTGGATCGCATTCGAGAGCTCGCTCGTAGGCTTCCACCAGAGACTTGCCGGTGCCAACGCCGCTTGGATTCGTGTGCTTGATGATGGCGCAGACCGGCTCCTCAAATTCCTGCGCCAGGTCCCACGCCGCCTGCATATCCACGATGTTGTTATAGGAAAGTTCCTTGCCTTGAATCTGCCGACCATTAGCGGCCCCGCCCGGTGACCCGTCGGAGTACATGGCAGCTTTCTGGTGCGGGTTTTCACCGTATCGCAGGTCCATCACCTTGCTGAACGATAGGCGAAGCGTTTGCGGAAAACCGCCGTCGGGCTCAAGCTGAAAATGGCCGTTCGAACTAACGCGCTCCAGCGTCGAAGCAATCGCCGAATCGTAAGCGGCCGTCACTGCAAAAGCTTTTTGCGCGAGGCGCCATTTGGTTTCTTGAGACAATGCTCCGTTGCTATCGGCCATCTCGTTTGCGATCGCATCGTAATCAGCGGGGGACGTGACCACCGCGACATCTTGAAAATTTTTCGCCGCCGACCGGATCATCGAAGGCCCCCCAATATCTATATTCTCGACAATCTCTTCAAACGGCGCGCCCAGCCTTGATGCGGTTTTTTCAAACGCATAAAGATTCACCACTACCATGTCAATCGGCTGAATGTCATGCTCCGCAACCGCGCTGCGGTGGGCGGGATTCTCGCGGCGGTGCAGTATCCCTCCGTGAACCTTGGGATGAAGCGTCTTTACCCGGCCATCCAGCATCTCGGGAAATCCCGTCAGCTCTGAAATATCCTTCACCGCGATTCCCGCGTCGCGTAAAAGTTTTGCTGTGCCTCCTGTGGAGACAAGCTCGACGCTCATTTTAGAAAGTTTTTTTGCAAATTCTACAAGTCCCGTCTTGTCGGTAACGCTGAGAAGGGCACGATTAATGGGCATAGGGGATGATCTCGAATACGAAATGACAGCAGAAGAAAATTCTATCAGCTTGCGGAAGATTCGGTTTTGATCGGAGGTGAATCTGGACTATTTGATCGAGAGGCGGGCGATCAAAACGAGGTGAAACTATATCTTTGCCTTTGCCTTCAACCGTACCTTGCCGTCCTGCACTTCGACCGTATATTCCACGCTGTGACAGCCATATTGTTTGCGGATCTGGTCGGTCTTCTTCTGAACGAAGGATGCAAAATTGTCCATGTTTCCGGCGACATCTTCCCCGGCTTTCTGTTTTGCTTCAGTGAGCGCCTTGTATAACTTTGCTACTTTATCCACTTCGGCGCGTGCGTCCGAGCACTGTACTGAGAAGGCCTGCTCCTCTTTTGCGGGAGCCGCCGCCGCCACGACCGCCAACGCAGCCTGTGAAACACCGTACACTTTGTGTTCAGGCACATGTTCCTCAGGGCGTACTCCCTGCACCGAAAGCAAAGCGTCCTGAGGTCGCCTGTAGCCTTCTTCTCTTATGCGAGCCTTCTTGCGCCACAAGTCGCTGTAAATCGCATATCGCTGCGCGATTGCGTTGTAGCGATATCGCTGCGAAAAACTGATTCGGCCGCCCCCATCGCTGAATTTCCGCAATAGGCTCAGCACTTTCCATTCGATATCGGTGGGTGGTTTCTTGGTCGGATTATTGAAGAATACCTCGTACTCGATCTTTAGCCGTCGCAGGTGCGATTCGAGTAGTGTGAGCTCTTCGTCAATGACCACGGGACATTCTCCATATACAGTTTAGGAGGTTCGGTGGAACGAAGCGAGATACCGCGGGAGCACGAGAGGGATGGAACAAAAGTTACTGTAAAGCGACAAAAAGACTGAGAACTGAGAACCGGGAACTGATATCTGAGAACCGACAGCCTATTTCGCCGCCATCTTCTTGACCATGGCCAGCACTAACTTGCGGTCGCTGTCGTTCAAGCTGACCGCATATCTGCGGACCTGGCTCAGGAAACGTACTTCATCATCAGAAAGTTGAGGCAAGCCCTTCGATCCATTGGTGTGCCCCTCTTCCGAGAAGAACTGCCACAGCGGCAAGGCCATCGCCCCCGCGATCTTCGAAAGCGTATCCAGCGACGGGATCGTGTGGCCATTTTCCACACGCGAAAGATAGCAACGCAATAACCCGGTACGCTTTTCGATGTCGCCCTGCGACATTCCCTTTTGCAACCGATAGTTTCTAATAGTCTCGCCGATGTTCATAAAGGAAACAGCCGACAGGTGATGCGGATGGTCTGCATAGTAACCAGAAGAGTACCTTCTGGCAAGAGAAAATTAGTTGCATCAAAAAAGCTGCACAGCAAGATTCGCATCAGCCGCGATAGATATACCTACAGCGAACGGTTTTGTTACTCGACAAGTTTTCGGAAGGAGTCACAATCGGCAAATCACAATTCCAATTCCATATACATTGCCCCTTCAATCGGATTGGGCCGATAAGCACCGATCTCCCGGAATCCCAAAGCGCGGTAAAGCGCCACTGCTTTCTTCATTTTGGGCTCTACAGTATCGAGCCGCATCTTTCGGTACCCCATAATTTGCGCTTCGGCAATCACCCTCTCTGCCAGCAAACGCCCTAAACCACTTCCACGAAATTGCGGGCGCACATACAATCGTTTCATCTCGCAGATCGGTTCCAGTCCGGCCTGTTCAAAGGCCTGTTCAAAGGAATGAAGAGCAATGCAACCCGCCGACTCCCCGTCACGCCTCGCTAACAATAATCTCCCGCGCGGCGGCGCATAATCCCCTGGCAATCCGGCGAGCTCGCGATCAAAATTTTGGAAACATAGGCTGAATCCAAGGGATTCCGCATACTCCGTGAAAAGCTCGCGAATTTGAGCAATCTCAAGAGGAGATTCCGCGGCGGAAATAAAAATTCCGGCATTGAATACGGTGCTCACAAAATGCTCGCTGCTCCCGAGAAGTGCTGCCCATCGCAATCACCCATGTTATTACTGCACCGAATCCCCCGTCCATCTGGTGGCAACTTTTCGCTACTATAAGCGTCATATCTAGAAGAGAATAGACTCAGCAATCCAGCAAGCGATCATAACCGTACTTTGAAGAGAGTAGTTTTATGCTTATAAAAAAAGCTCCCGACATCAAATGGTCCGAAGTCACGCCCCAGCGAATCTATCTGGACCGCCGAAAATTCCTCGCAGGCATAGCAGTTGCCGGTACGACGGCCGTCGCCGGCCTTGGCGTCCGCAACTTGATATCGCCCTCTATAGTGCGGGCTGACGGCGGCTCGGGATTGGCCCCCATACCAGGACTCCAAAAAAGTCCATTCTCCACCACCGAGAAAATTACCCCATTTAAAGATGTCTCCAACTACAACAATTACTACGAATTTTCGACCGATAAGTACGAGCCCGCCGGCCTCGCCAAGAATTTCAAAACAAGCCCCTGGAAGGTAACCATTGATGGCCACGTCAAGAAGAAGCAAGTCCTCGACGTGGATGAAATCATCAAGATGGCTCCTCCCGAGGAGCGCATATACCGCCATCGCTGTGTCGAAGGATGGTCCATCGTCGTGCCCTGGATTGGTTTCTCGCTGAGCGAACTGATCAAGGTGCCGAACCGCTCGACAAAGCGAAATTCGTCGAGTTCACCACCATATTGGACATGCGGCAGATGCCCGGCCAGCGTACCAACGTCCTCGATTGGCCTTACGTCGAAGGCTTGCGCATGGACGAAGCCATGCACCCTCTCGCGCTGCTTTGCTTCGGAATGTATGGAGCCGCCCTGCCGAACCAGGACGGAGCGCCACTGCGCATGGTTGTTCCCTGGAAGTATGGTTTCAAAAGCGCCAAGGCCATCGTTCGCATCCGGTTCGTTGACAGGCAGCCCGAGAACACATGGAACCGCTCCGCTCCCAATGAATATGGTTTTTACTCCAATGTAAACCCTCACGTAGATCACCCGCGCTGGAGCCAGGCTAAGGAACGCCGACTGGGAGAATTCTTCAAGCGTCCCACATTAATGTTCAACGGCTACGACCAGGTCGCCAGTCTCTACAACGGAATGGACCTGAAGAAAAACTTCTGAGCGCCCCCGCCAAAATCCGCTGGCTGAAGGTGCTTGTCTTCATCCTTTGCCTCGTGCCTTTGATGAGACTCGGCTGGAAGGCCTATCAGCAAGACTTGGGAGCCAACCCGATCGAGGTCATCACCCACGCCACCGGTGATTGGACGATGCGTTTCCTCCTAATCACACTGTCCATTACTCCGCTTCGCAAGCTCCTGAAACAGCCCTGGCTCATCCGTTTTCGCCGCATGTTTGGACTGTTCGCATTTTTTTACGTTTCGCTCCATTTTCTGACTTACATATGGCTGGACAAGTTTTTCAACGTGCACGACATGCTCGCGGACGTGGTCAAACGCAAATTCATTACGGTCGGCTTTGCAGGATTCGTCCTGCTCATTCCCCTGGCAATCACTTCCACGACCGGCTGGATACGCCGCCTCGGAGGCAAGCGCTGGCAAGCCTTGCACCGCCTGATTTACATCAGCGCGATCGCCGGAGTAATCCATTACCTCTGGCTAGTCAAGGCCGACATGACCAAGCCTCTGGAGTATGGCTTCATCCTCTTTGTCTTGCTCGGATACAGGATCGCCATCTGGCTAAGCGCAAAGTTCGGGCAGAAAGCTCTGATCCCCGCGGAACAGACCCAGCAGTAACCCACCGGGCCCACGCAGAACCAATTCCCCGCCCACCCCACCCATTGTCATCCTGAGGCAGCGGAATCATTCGCGAGCGAATGATTCCCAACGAAGGATCCCTGCACCCAAGCAAACATTAGTTCCCATTCTCCACCATTGCCGAAATCTCCAGTTTTCGCACGAACACAAAACAGTGGGGCCACGCGCCAGCGAGACGGTGGGCCAGCCACCCAACATTGGAAGTGTGCGAGGTCGAGCCGCGAACCGGCGCAAGATTGCAGCCCACGGCGAAGCCGTGGGTAGCGATGAAACCATTCGCAAAGCCCCGAAGGGGCGAAAGACACCATTCCCAAATGTTGTATTCTTCCGCCGCTTCGGGGCTGTCGTCTTCCCCGTGATCGCCGGGTGCCCTGCTTGCAAGCCACTTTCGAGGAACTTTTCGCATCCATCTGTGTTAACGCAAGTGGGACGCAGGGGTCTTTTTTCCCTCGCCCGAATCTATACTGGCGCTAGACGCTAAGCCTTATAAGGAGCTACGCAGCTGGAGCTGCGCTTTTCTTTTATGAAGAAATCATTTCTCGCGGCAATACTGGTGGGACTTGCTTCGGCTTTGGGTTGCGGAGCAGGCCCTGGCATCAATGGCATTCCCCTCGGCAGCGGTAGCAACTCCAATGCCAGCCTGACCGGCTCTTACGTGTACCACCTCTCCGGAATTGATGACAACTCCGGTGCGTCGTACGAGGAATCGGGTGTATTTGTCGCCGATGGAAAGGGAAACATTACCGGCGGTGTTGACGACGCCACTGAGCAGGGCGTTGGGACTTCGCTTGGGAATAGCATTTCCGGAACCTACTCAATTTCGAGCAATGGCACCGGAACACTTACCCTGAATGGCAGCGCGTTTCAAAGCTCCAACCTTGAAGTAACCGTGGCTAGCTCCTCCACCGTTTATTTGGTCGAGGCTGACGCATTGAATGCGTCAGGCACTGCCGAACTTCAAAATTCCAGCGCAGCTTCCGCGGCCCCGACTGGCACCTTCGCGTTTCGGATGCACACTACGTCGGCACAAGGCTCGGTCGGCACAGTAGGCCAATTTACTGTTTCTGCCGGGATCTTCCAGAGTGGCAGCGTGGATGTGAATCAGTCCGGAACCGCGAGCTCGCCAACATTAACCAACTTCACTTTCAATGCCCCCATCGCCAACGGCCGCGGCACAGGGAGTTTCAGCGACAGTGCAGGCGTCACATCCGCTTTCAACTATTACATCGTGGATAGCAACAACATCCGGCTGCTGGCGACTGATTCGACCGCAAATATCGGAGGCCACGGTCGCGCCGAAATGCAAACTGGCGGCCCTTTTTCGGCGTCCTCTTTCTCCGGAAGCTACGCTTTCGCTGCCAAGGGTGACGATAACTCTGGAACGGATTCGGTTAACACCGTAGGCCAGTTCACAGCTTCCGCAGGCACGATCACCTCGGGCACCTTCGATTCCGTTGAGGATGGCACGCCTCTCAGCAATGTCCCAATCACGGCCGGGACATATCAAGTGGCCTCGAACGGCCGCGTGACTGCAAGCTTCACATCGTCATCAGGCACCGTGAATAAAGTATTTTGGCTGGTCAGCCCATCGCAGGCTTTCTTTGTCACCGCCAGCAATCCGACCGATAGCTCTTTAGTTGAAGACGGAACCGCCAACTTGCAACAGACCACGGCGTTCTCGACCAGTTCCATCAACGGACAGTTTGCGTTCATGATGGACGGCTTTAACCCCGCGGCTCTCGTTGACCGGGTCGGCACTTTGCAATGGGATGGTGCCGGCAACCTGAAACTAAATGAATTGGTGAATGACAGCGGAGTTACGAGCACTCCGGGTGTTCTCACTGGCACGTACTCGGTCGGCACGAATGGAAGGGTAGCCGGATCCATCACCAATCTTTCCGTCAATCCTAATGATCTGGTCTTTTACATGATCTCAAACACCGACGGTTACGTCTTGCAGGACGACTCGGGCACCGAGCTAATTGGGAGAATAAGTCAACAACATTAAGGACTTGGGCTCGGCTTGTTGCGGGGAGATCGCGACATCTGAGTCGTGTCGCAACGACATCACCACGAAATCTTAGCCGCGAAGCGGCGCAAGAATACAGCCCATGGCGCAAGCCATGGGTAAAGAATCGAAACTGAGGTAGCCCCGAAGGGGCGAAAGAGCGTCGCGACCGAAACTCATCATTTACCGCGCCGCGGCGAACGTCATCGGAACATCGGCCTTATCAGCCTCCTCCACCTTATACATGGAACGAGGAGTCAGGTTCATAAAGCTCGCAATGAGAGTATCCGGCATCTGCTGGATGCGAATGTTTAGCGTATTCACCGCATCGTTATAGAATTCGCGCCGGTCGGCAATTTCGCTCTCGATGTCGGTAATTCTTTTCTCGAGCTGCATAAAATTGCTATTTGCCTTCAGATCGGGATAATTCTCCGCGACCGCGAAAAATCCGCGCAACGCCGAGGTCAAGCCCTGATCGGCCTGGGCTTTTTGATCAATAGAAACCGCCTGCTGATACATATTGCGGGCCTGCGTGACTTTCTGCAAAGTGTCGCGCTCGAACTCCATGTAGCCTTTGCAGACATCCAGCAGCTTCGGCAGTTCGTCGTGCCGCTGTTTCAATGAGACATCAATGTTCGACCAGGCTTTATCAACGTCACTGCGAATCGCGATCAGGCCGTTGAAGATCATCACCACATACCAAACAATTCCAGCCGCAGCGAACAAAACCACGATGAGCGGTAAGGTCATAGAATTCTGCCTTTCTTCTGCAAAAGCCCAGAGTCCAATCAGAACCAGCCAAAGCATTCCGAAAGTAAATAAGCGGAGAACACCGTGATCGCCGGTCCTCCCCAGATCATGAATGCCGATTTCCATCCCAGGGATTTCACTACGTCTCGCTGGCTCCTCCACGAAATGTAAAATGCCGCATTGCGCGCCCCCTTCATCAGCACAGTCGCAGGATGAAGGTCGAATGGTTCGGGTGCGGTGCGAACGGCAGCGGCACCACCCGTCGCGAAACTACTCAGCCGCGAAGACACGCTTGATCTGGGATTGCTCACATCCATCACGCCTGCCGCGGCCCATGCTGTCGGATTGGTGATCCCCGCCCTTAACAGCGCGGACGCAACTTTGCCCTGCTGGGTCATGCCGGAAGACTCGCCGAACTGATGACTCCCTTGTAACCGGACCACTTCCGCTGCGCCGGTATTTTCCAAAGTCCGATTACTGGTTTCTTCGTTGTGAGAAAGCGTCGGTTGGAATGAAAGCCGGGGACTCAAAGGAGAAAACTTCGGCAGATCCGTTACCAGGCTTCTTACTGGCGTGCTGCTTACTGCAACTCCATGGTTTTGGCTGAGTGTTCCCAGAATAAAAAGGCAATTTTTTGGCTTGATGCAAAATTCTTCAACTTTAGTTTTCTTGTCGCAGTCAATGCCATTCCGCCCCAGAAATCCGGCAACGCCGGACGGAAGACCAAGGCTCCCGGAAAATATTGAATTACTGTAGAGTTCGCAAAAGTCGCGATGGATATCCATCTCCGCGCCCTGCGGATCTACTAACAAAGTCCCGGTATTGTCGTTTACGTAAAATGGGACGTGCAGACTTTCGTCGGCAACCTTCTCCCAATGTTCATTCTTGCCCGTCCGCTTCATTTGCCATGCGACCGACCGGTAGTAGTAACAGGGGATTCCAGTAACCGGAGCCGTGATCGTATGTGGCCCGGTAGCAAGACCATTCACCTCGACCAGTCCCAATGCAGCGCCGCGAATCTTGAGACGTTGGTGTATTTTCGATGAGCCGCTTTCGCTGCAAGACTTGGAATCCGCGATAGAACAGGTACACACCGCCACAGACTCCGAGCATCGCGGCAGCCAGAAGCCTGCCATCGGCTCCATGACCTGTTAGGTACGCCAAGCAAAAATTCAAGATGGCTCTCTGGGATGCCAGCCTTCACCACACTGGCGCCGCTTCCGAGCGTACCCAAGAAACCGGACTGCCGCAGCCGAAAGAGCATTTTCTTACTTACTTCAGTAACAGATTCGTAAGATTTCACCGAAAGCTTAATTCGCGGTGACCTTGGTAATCGGAGGCCGCCGTAACTGATTGATGCTGCGATAACCTGCTCCTAGAATTTTAGAGGCCCACTCCGCGCCACTTTTTCAATGTCAGACACCACCAGACGACTCGAACGTAGCGAGATTCCCAAGCATGTGGAGCGGGCCGAAAAACTCCTGCAAAAGGGAAAGCCCAGCGAAGCCCTCGAAGAGTACCTGCAAGTGCTGGCCGCTGATACTTCTAACGACACCGTCCGTCAAATGGCAGCCGACATATGCCTTTCACTGCAACGTATTCCGGATGCGGTCAATCTGCTAAGCGAGTTATTCCAGCGCCAGACCGAGGCAGGCGACGCCACTCGTGCCAGCCTCACCTATAAGAAACTTGCCCGTTTTGCCAAGCCGACCTGCGAGCAGCGGATTCGCTTTGGCCAATTACTTGAAGGTTCCAACCCAAAGCTGGCTCTTGAGACTCACGAAGATGCATTCCAGGAATTGATCAAGCTGGAACGCAAACAAGACGCCATGACTGTGCTTGAGCGCGCTGCATCCCTTGAACCGAACCAAAAGAATTTGTTGCGAGTGGCTCAACTCTCGTCGGACCTCGAAAATCACAAACAGGCCGCGCAGGCGTACATGAAAGTCGCGGGACTCGCGGAAAATGCCGGGGCCAAAGCAATTCAATGGGTCGAACGTGCTTTCGCCGAAGACGCAACAGATCCGCAAATCGCGTTAGCTTATGGCAGGAATTTACTCGAGCAAGATCAGATTGGAGCTGCGATCTTCGTTCTCGCCCCTCGCCACCGCGCAGCATTCCGCCGTCCGGAATTCTGCGAAGCTACGCAAAAGCGCTTCTCGGCGCAAATCGCCTCACTGAAGCCGCTCACCATTATCTGGCAACTTTCGAACTCGATCCCGCCACCATGAAGAATGTCGTGAACCTGATCGGCTCGCTGATCGACGCCGCGCAAGACACGGAAGCTGTCGAGTTGGCTCGTAAACTGGGGACCAACAGCGGCTAAAGGGTGATCGCAAACTTTACCTCACAGTGATGCAAGAGGTGGTTGCATCGCACCGAGCTTCCGCGGAGGTTCTGGAATACATGAGTGAGCTCTTCAATGCTTCAAATCGTTCGGAAGATGATTACTTCCGAAATCTTGGATCCGGCCTTTTCGATCTGCATATCAGCTTGAACGGAATATGACAAGGCCGCCGAGGCTGTTCGACCGTTCCACGGAGATCTACGCCTTCGAGCCGGATCAACAGAAGCGGCCTGGAAATGGTACATGGCAAGATTGACGAAATCGCTTACAAAGTGATCGCCTTCAGGATCACCAGTTTGGATACGTCTATAACGCAGGCTCGGAGTGAAGATAAAGTGCTTGGGCGCTTCCACTCTGCAAGATCTAATGATGCAGGCGGAAATTCTTGTCTATTCAGTACCGAATGCGCCCAAGAGCGATGGAGCGTTTACAACGCATACAGGAGCTTTTTCCCCGCGAAGAAGAGCGCAATCTGGATTTGCAGCAACTCTACCTGGCAGCTGGCCTCACGCAATCCTATAATAATTCTGCGGCTCGTCCGCTCCCGCAGCTCCAGTGGCCGCTTCCGTTCCTTCGTCTGAACGCACGCCGGTGACCAACGCCCCGTTCCGCTTGTTCAATCCACTGTTGTTTCGCCATCCCCTACTTCAAATGATTTCGCGGAAATGAGCAATTTCACGCGAATATCGGAGATCACTCGCTTGCTGTATCGCCAGACTAACGCCGACACCGTGCTTTCGACTGCGGTAAATGAAATCGGAGCGCAGTGGAATGTGGATCGTTGCGTGGCGGCGATGCGAAAACCCGGCCTTGGCGTAACCCTGCTCAAAGAGCGTTGCGGCGAGGCCTTGGAGGCTGGCAACATCCATTCATTGGAAGAGGTAGTAGCGGCGGCTCAGATTGTGGCGGGACCCGGCGCGGGACCTTGATGGTCGCCAATACAATTGCCGCTTCGCAATTGACCTCGGTCCGCCAAAACCTCGCAGTTTTATCGGTAGGCTCATTGTTGGCAATCTGTCTTTCCGACGGTGCCGATCATGTTGGAGTTCTGTTGCTGATGAATTGAACTTCGCGAATTGGGAATATCGCAGAGGAGAACGATGCTCTTTGACTTCCGCAAGAGACACGAACCGTATTTATGCTGTGTATTGTAGGCATGTGACGGGTCAAGAGAGAGAG
>CAVPCG010000034.1:0-60696 GCA_963702325.1 uncultured Acidobacteriaceae bacterium
TCTCATAGCTCTTCTGTTCGATTTGTACGCTGCTCATTGAAAACTCCAAGCTGGACGACTCCAATTTGGGCGGCTCCAATCTCGGCGGCCCAATTTCGATAGGATGCTCATTTAAATATCTTGTCTCATTTTAAATCCGGAATTCGATGTCGAATGAATACTTGCTATGCATCGCCACCCTGGGCACGACATTGTTCTAAGCAAGAATTTCGATGCGATCTGCCTCGGCCTTATCCCCACGTTTTAAGAGTGCGAAGATGAGACGGCCTGATGAGATAACCGTGTCGGCCCTTTTCCTCCGAGCCATGGCCGCTTAAGCGCTTCCAAGTCTACTCGCTCGTCAGGAGCCGATACGATTATCTCATCAGGTCAGATCCTCAGCGGCTAAAGACAGTCTCCCAGTGCGTTCTGTGGAGTTGCTTGACGTTTATTTTTATTGTCAAGCGACATATTCTTATTGTCATGCTGAGCCTGAGCTTCCGCTCGCGGAAGCTCAGATGGTCGAAGCAACCCTACCCCGCCAGTCTGCAATCCACGGACGAGAGTCCTCGTTCAAATCCAGCCCGTGGATCGTCGGGAGTAACTATGATGGCGGTGATCCCAGGGCGTGTTGCGTATAGGGGTCCTTCGACTTGTTTCTTCGCCAGCGAAGAAGAACAGGCGCTCAGGAAGACAAATTTGCTTTTGAGCAGGATTGCTTACTATTTCATTTTATTGTCATGCTGAGCCTGAGCTTCCGCTCGCGGAAGCTCTGTCTTCGACATCTAAAAGCGTATGGACTTATTCGAAACCGTTCCTGACCGCGGCTCCGCTGACAGGACTCGTCCGCTTGCTGACCGCATGCGCCCGCGCACGCTTGATGAATTTGTGGGGCAGGAGCATCTGATTGCGCCCGGCAAGCCGCTGCGAACGCAGATTGAACGCGACGATACTGGCTCGCTGATTTTTTGGGGGCCTCCGGAACTGGGAAGACGACGCTGGCGCAAATCATCGCGCACATGACCAAGGCCACGTTCATTGAGTTCTCGGCGGTGCTTACGGGGATCAAGGAAATTAAGCAGGTGATGGCGGACGCCGAGCGAGCGCGGCAATATGGCACACGCACGATCGTTTTTATTGACGAGATTCATCGCTTCAATAAAGCGCAGCAGGATGCGTTTCTGCCCCACGTGGAAAAGGGCAACATTCGGCTGATTGGCGCGACGACGGAGAATCCATCGTTTGAAATTATTTCCGCGCTGTTGTCGCGCAGCCGCGTCTATGTCCTGAAGCCGCTGGCGGAAGGACAGATTGTCCTGTTACTAAAACGTGCGATTGAGGACGAACCCCGAGGCCTGGGCGCACTGAAGTTGCAGGCTTCGGATGAAGTCCTGACCCGGATTGCGTCTTATTCAAACGGGGACGCACGCAGCGCGTACAACGTACTGGAAGTCGCCGCAACTGGCCCGCGAACACGACCACAAAGAAGTTGGCGCGGAAATCACCAGCGACATTGTTCAGGACGCGGTGCAAAAGCGGGTTTTGCTTTACGACAAAGGCGGAGAAGAACACTACAACCTGATTTCGGCGCTGCATAAATCGGTTCGCAATAGCGATCCGGATGCGGCTCTTTATTGGCTCGGCCGAATGTTGGAGGCTGGCGAAGATCCGCTCTACATCGCGCGGCGGGTGGTGCGAATGTCCGTGGAAGACATTGGATTGGCTGATCCCAATGCGCTGGCGCTCTGCATGGCAGCCCGCGATGCGGTGGATTTTATTGGCATGCCGGAAGGCAATCTGGCACTGGCGCAAGCTGTTGTGTATCTCGCCGTCGCTCCGAAGTCGAATGCCCTGTATACGGCTTATTCCGCAGTGCAGGGAGACGTTGAACGCACGTCCGCCGAATCGGTTCCACTGCATCTGAGAAATGCGCCCACTGGATTGATGAAGGGATTGGGATATGGGGAGGGCTATCAATACGCGCACGATCTGGACGCCAAAGTCGCTGACATGCAGTGCCTGCCAGATAATTTGCGCGACCGGGTTTATTACCATCCGACGAACGAGGGGATTGAAAAACGCATTCGCGAACGGTTGGAGGACATTAAGAGCAAGCGGGGCTCAGTTGCCAAAGGCAAGTCAAAGTAGGTGCGCAATTTCTATGAAATTCATCGAAATCGCGCTCTGTGCTCCTTGAGAATGCACAGGTCCATCACAACAAAAATTCCCGCCTTCCGCGCTTTTTGCGCGGCTCTCTCGTGAACAACCTGCTCTTGCATCCAAATCGCGGGGACTTTCAATTGAATCGCCTGATCAACCACTTCTGCCACATATTCGGGGCGACGAAAAATGTTCACGATATCAATCTTCACTGGAACTTCCAGAATGGATGCGTAAGACTTCTCGCCTAAAGCTTCGCTGATATGTGGATTCACGGGAATGATTCGGTAGCCATGCGTCTGCATGTATGCAGAAACGCCGTGGCTGGAGCGGAGCGGACTGTCGGAGAGGCCCACGACGGCGATGGTCTTTGATCTTCTCAGGAGCTCAGTGATTGGATCGGAAAGGGGCAAAGACGCCATGAATTGGGTATTGTAGCGGGTTTCGGCGACACCGAGAAGATGTCAGGAAAAGCAGATTCCTCGCGCCACGATGCGCAACCGCCTACCGATACCTGGGATTGGAATGCAAATAAAAAAAGGCGTCTCTCTTTACTTGTCAGCACTCAACTTCTGCTTAAACATCCTCAACGCGAGCTTGCGTACGGTGTCTGAAACTTCCTTGTTGCCGGATAGATTCTTCAGATCCGCGACCTGAATGTTCTTCATGAGGCCGAGAGAAACGTCAATGGGAGTACGAGGATTAAACACCAGATTCCGTACGACGTTGTACTGCTTCATGTAACGCCGCTTCAGAGGGATGGCGCGAAGCACGGCTTCTAATACATTTTTCTGCGTGGCAAATTTCTCTACTTCGCTGTCGCTGATTTTTGGCGAATCGAGGACGGCAAGCGCGACAATTTTTGTGCCGTCCCGAACGAGCAAAGCGCGTTCTTCTTTGCTGCCTTTCATGGCGAGTTGAATTCGTCCCTTGACATCGAGCTTGGAAATTCGCTGCAAGGCGCTGCCACGTGCTTGCGCAGCGGGAACTGCCGGATTGGCCGCCGCTGGCGCGGTCTTTGCCGCCGCAGCCGAACCACCGCCGACCGCTTGCGTCCCATCTTCCGCGATTGCCGCGACTGGCGGTGCCGTCTCCGATGTCGCAGTCATGGGTTCGGCGTGATGGGCTACGTCGCTTGCAGGAAGGCCTTCGATTCCGCCCACCGGCTGGAATGGCTTCTCGGCGTCGCTGGCAATTTCTGCTGCATGAGTGGAAATATATTTTGCCACTTCCTCGTCAGCTTCCTTTTCGTCTTCTGAGAGTTCGGGCGCCGGCTCGACTGGCGCAATTTGGCTTGATGTTAGCGGACTGTCCTGCACGGCTTCCGTTGGCGCATGCGAACGTCTGAGCAAAGTAAGCCGTTCGTCAATGGTTGCGGATTGGATTCCATTCAGGTTTGGATTACCTGCCAGCCCGGATAAAATCGCTTCGGAGTGGTTCACGCGATCATGATTCAGCGCTACATCCGCGACCTCGCGAGTTAGCGACGCAACCAGAGCGGCGAAACACTCTTCCGGAACGGAAGGATTCGCGAGCAAAGAGTCGAAAAGTGTCGGCCGGAAATTTTCCGGGGCCGAAAGGTAGGAAAGTACAGCTTTGGCTGTACCTGAGTTTGCGGCGGCGATGCGGCAAATATTCTCGTCCCATCCCGCCAGCGTCAATCGCGCCTGATCGCCGAAGATTTTGTTTTCAGTCGCGAGATAAACCAGAATTTCGAGCATCTCCTGCGGGGGGATGGCAAGCGCCCCTCGTGCGGCAGATTGCACCAGGTTGGCGGGGACGGCTGACGCGCGAATGAGGTCAATCATCCGCGGCATTAGTTTGCGATCTCCATGCGTAGTTCTCGAACTTACAGGATGACGCAATTGCGGCCTATTTTGCCAGTGTTTTGAGCGGTTTAAGGTTACTGAAGAGACCAAGAAATCCGGCTTTGGAGGGCTTTACCTGGCGGCCGACTTTTCTCCGCGCCGCATTTGCAGGTAAGCCCGGATAAACGGTTGCAAGTCGCCATCAATCACGCGATCCACATCGCCGATTTCGAGCTTGGTTCGATGATCTTTTATCAGGCGATACGGTTGCAGCACGTACGACCGAATTTGCGAGCCGAAATCAATGTCAAGCTTGGAATCTTCGATTTTACGGGTCACTTCGCGTTTCTTTTCCAGTTCGTACTCATAGATTTTTGAGCGCAACATGCTCATAGCACGCTCTTTATTTTTGTGCTGCGAGCGCTCGTTTTGGCATCCCGCGACGATACCGGTCGGAAGATGAGTTATGCGGACGGCCGAGTCCGTCGTGTTCACATGCTGGCCTCCCTTCCCGCTCGACCGATATGTATCAATTCGCAGATCCTCTGGCTTGATGATTACTTCAATGCTGTCGTCAATCTCGGGAGACACGAACACGCTGGCGAAAGATGTATGCCTGCGCTTGGCCTGATCGAATGGCGAAATGCGAACCAAGCGATGCACTCCTATTTCGCTGGTGAGAAGGCCAAAGGCGTATTCTCCGTTTACCGCGAACGTCGCCGACTTCAATCCTGCTTCTTCGCCGGGCTGGTAGTCATAGAGCACGGTCTCGAATCCCTGCCGCTCGGCCCATCGCAAATACAGGCGAAGAAGCATGTCTGCCCAATCTTGCGACTCGGTTCCGCCTGCACCGGGATGGATGGTCACGATGGCATTCAGCGCATCGGTTGGTCCGGAGAGCAACGTTTCGGTCTCGAGGCGATCTACGAGTTGGCGGAGGGTGTCAATTTCGCGGCGCAGGTCGGCCTCAACATTTTCGCCCTCGCGCGACAAATCGAAGTATGCGGAAATATCCCCGTCGCGACGGATGAGTTCGGCCTCGGTCGCGAGCATGTCTTCGAGACGCTTTTTTTCGCGCATCACCTGCTGGGATTTTTGCGGGTTCGACCAGAGGTTCGGCTCGGCGGCCTGCTTTTCGATTTCAGCTAACCGCGGGACGCAGATTGCCCGCGTCAAAGATACTCCCGGAGTTCGTTTACTTTGGTTTTTAAGGCCGAATATTCGTGCTCTAACTCAACGCTCATTCGTGATCTGCCTTTTGAGGGATGGGAGGCGCATGAACAGCGCCACTAAAGAAATTATCGCACACAAGTATGCGAACCAGTCGCCATGGCGGGTATAGAAAGTAGTCGCATTCGACAAAGCATAGGGCGCCTGGAGAGCGGTTCGAATCTTCCGTGGCACGGTGGCGACGACTTTCCCATTAGGATCAATGGAAGCGGTGACTCCAGTATTGGTATCGCGCAGAAGCCAGCGCTGGTTTTCGATGGCGCGCATTCGCGCTTGCTTCAGGTGCTGGGCGTAGGCACCGCTGTCTCCATACCATCCGTCGTTCGAAATGTTTACGAACACTTGCGCACCGTTGTTGGCGAGTTGCCGGATTTCATCCGGGAAAATGGATTCGTAGCAGATGAATACGCCAAGCTTCTGGCCGCCAGCGTCGAGCGGCTCGCGGGATTTGCCTGACGTGAAATCACCGACTTCTTTGGTGAGGCCTCCGGCAAAAGAAAAAATGTTCTTGAAGGGAACGTATTCGCCGAAGGGGACGAGATGAATCTTGTCGTAACGGCGAAGAAGATCGCCATTGGGATCTACGAGTGCCGCTGAGTTGTACACCTGGGTCGGGATAGAGGTGAGGGGGTTCGCATTCTTTACTCCAATGCCGCCCGCCAGCATCCACGCGTGAGTTTCGCGCGCGAGTTGAGCCAGTGCATCGCGAAAAGCCGGGTCCGTGGTGTAGAAGGGCGCGGGATTTTCGGGCCATACGATTAGATTTGAAGCGATGCCGTTCGAGGCGGCAGTCGAATTCTTGCTTAGGGCTGACAGATCATGAAGAGTGGTATCGAAATATTCTTTGGTCCAGTCCGCGCCTTCCAAGACGGGGATATTCGGCTGCACGAGCGTTGCAGTGCGGTCTGCCGGAAACATAGGCGCGGGGATAAGGCGTCCCGCTTGCAGAACGATGGCGGCACAGACCGCAGCCAGCAGAAGCGTCTTGCGCTTTTCGCGGCGCACAAGAAAGCTGGCGGCGAATGCGGCGTTCACGATCATGATTTCCAGTGAGAGGCCGTAAACGCCAGTTACCGTGGCAAAGCGGGCAAGCGGGATATTGTCTACCTGCGCGATGCCAAGGAGGTCCCACGGAAATCCGGTGATACGGGTCCGCGCAAGTTCAACTCCGACCCATACGATCGGCGACAGCAACAATGCGCGGGGAGTAAACGATCCCCTGGCGGCGAGCAGGCTCATTAATAATCCAAACAAGCCGTGATAGAGGCCGAGGTAGAGGCAAAACAGAAACAGAATCCCCAGGGCCGCAGGCGTGTTCACGCCTCCGTATTGGCGCATGGTGCTGTAAATCCAATAGCAACTTCCCGCATACCACAAGATGCCGCAGACGTATCCCATAACAAAGCCTTGCATGGGCGTGGCGGGGAGCAGCTTGATGCCTTCTGTGAGCTGCAATGTATCGGGTTGCCGCGCGCCGGAAAGCGCAATTAACAAAGGCGCGACGGCTATCCAACAAATCGTGTATAGATTCGCTAGCGGGAAAATGATGATTTGCAGGACCGCGGAGAGCAGAACCAGAAGCCATGAACTTTTGTGGATGCGGAACACATAGGGAGGATAACAAACCGTCTTCGTCCAGGAGTTCTGTTTGTCGAAAGTTTGAAAAGGCGCGCCTTCACAGGCTGCGGAAAAACCCATTCTAGTCGGGCCCTTCCCTTTTCCCCGCATTCTCTTCATTTTTCCGCAGCCTGTGAAGCCGCGCCCTTTCAAATCTACGCATCCCCGGCTCCGAGTCTGCGGTGAGCGAACTCGAAGAGGCTGCCTGGGTCTACCTGGGTTCAGCCACTGCTGTCGTTGACGTGATTTTGGTTTTTACGAATTCTATGATTTCGGGCGTGACGTAGGTTGGGGGCTTGATCCGGAAAATTGGACAATCTTTTACTGGCTTCAGGGAAATGCCATCCCACGCAAACTTTGTTTCGTCGGGATGCTGGTGGAGGATGACCGCGTCAGCCCGGTCCAGAAATTCTTGTGCGGACCGTTTGAAATCTTCAGTTGCGGGATCGAGCACCGTAATGTAAACATCCGGACGAATAAACTTTAGAATGCTGTTCGATTCCAGAATTACGTTTTGAGATTCGGCGAGCCTGCGGCGGATCGTGGGCATGGCTTCAGCCAGTCGTCCCTGTTCGGTGCGCACCCACCAAACTCGTGCGGCCCCGGCGAGCAGGAAGCGTGATGTGTCAGATTTACCCGCGCGATCTTTTTCTTCCGATATCGCCCATGTGTGATCGTCCGTCGCGCAATGGCAGGCTTTGCCATCTTTTGAGCAGACTCCGTGGCCATATTGCGTAATCTTCATTGCGGTCCAGTAAAATTCTGGCAGGGCGGCGATTAGGCCAGCAACCACGCTGGTCTTGCCTACGTTGCGCGAGTGACCTCCGATAACAACGATTGCCATTATTTTTTCTTTGCGAGGCGCTCAAGCACAGCCAACTGTTTCAGATACTCGCGGACCGGGCGCGCGGGAGTTCCCCAAAACGCAATTCCCTCCCCCCGAAGTATTTTGTTGGGCAGAACGCCGCCTTGTCCGCCAAGCATGACTCCCTCTTCGATGCGGGCGTGCTCGCCGATACCCACCTGGCCTCCGAGTACTACATTATTTTCGATTGTGATGCTGCCGGACAGGCCGGTCTGCGCGGCGATGATTACGTCCTCGCCAATCTGGCAGTTGTGGCCGATGTGGACGAGGTTGTCTATTTTCGTACCGCGCCCGATGCGAGTTGTATCGAGCGCGCCGCGATCAATGGTGGAGTTGGCGCCGATCTCGACGTCATCGTCAATTTCCAGGCGGCCCACTTGAGGGAATTTTTCGTAGTGTCCGGTGGATTCATCGCGAGCGTATCCGAAACCATCGCTGCCTAAAACCGCACCGGAATGAATGATTACACGGTCGTTGATATGAACACCGGGATAAATGGTTACATTTGGATAAAGCGTACATTCCCGGCCGATCTTTGCGTTTCCGCCAATGACACAACCTGCGCCGACAAAAGTCTCCTTGCCGATTGCAACGTTCTCTTCGATGACGGCGCGAGGTCCGACGGTCACGCTTTGAGCCAACTTGGCAGATGAGTGAAGAACAGCGGTGGGATGAATTCCGGATTGTCGGCTCGTCTTGTCCCGCAGCAATTTGGCAGCCTGCGCGAATGCGAGACGAGGTTGTTTTGTAATCAGAAGCGGCTTCAAATACGATTCTGTTCCGGCGAAGCTCCCTGCAATCACGGCGGAAGCGCTTGAGGCTAGGGCGAGCCGGAGATTTTTTTCGTCTTCGACAAAAACAAGGTCGCCCGCCGACGCCGATTGGATGCTCGCAATATTATTCACCTCAACCGTCGGGTCCCCGATGAGCTTCGCTCCGACCGAATCGGCAATCGCTTTTACCTTCATTGCACCTTTTTATACGTTTGTGCGGGGAAAGAAAAGCAAGGGACTAGAATGTGGGTAACGGCCCAGTTTGAAATTTCGCCCTACGCGAGATCCTTCGGGACTGAAGTCCCTCAGGATGACGTCGAAGTAGGAATTTTTTCAAATTGAGTTGCCAGCGAATGTTGAGAGGTATCCACGCCCTGCCGACATGGAAAAGAAAATATTCTGGATCGTATTTACGCTCTTAGGATTGCTGGCTGATTTCATGCTGCCGATCTGGTGGGCCTTGGGATCAACGATTCCGATTTTATATGTCAGCTGGTGGGTGGCGTATAAGAGCGATTGGTTTTGAAAGAGATTTACGAACTTCTTGACGGGAAGTAGATAAGTCTGCGGCAGCAGGTCCCTCGACTGCGGAGATCGTTCGCGAGCGAACGATCTTCCTCGCTCGGGATGACAAAATTATTGAGTTCTTGTCGCCCACTCAATACAGCGGCGGCTTTCCTTCCGGCCTGGTCTTCCAGCGGCGATGTACCCATAGCCACTGATCGGGATATCGCCGGACGTAGTCTTCGATAATCTTCGTGAACATCTCGGTATTCGCAACAATGTCTGCGTCATCGTCTCCGGTGCGAATCAGCTTCGCGGCGGGATCGAAACGGAGACGATATTTTCGCAACGCTGGGTCCCAAATTGTGAATCCTGGGATGACAGCCGCATCCGTTCGCAAGGCAATGCGCGCCAAACCGCTTGCCGTACATGCGGGAATTCCGAAAAAATCCACGAAGACTCCCTGCGGCGGAGTCATATTGGTATCCATAAGGATTCCGACTGTCTCTCCTGCCTTCATCGCGGAAAGCAGGCCTCGGATGAAGTCGTCTTTGTCAACGGTAGTGTTTCCGTGCATAGTGCGATAGCGGCGCGCGAGGCGATCAATGTAGACGTTATCCAGAGGCCGCATCACGATATGAAGAGGATGGCCATACAGCGAATGAGCGAATGCGGAAAGCTCCCACGCGCCGAGGTGCGCGGTTAGAAAGAGCACGCCTTTGCCGCGAGCCAGCGCGCGTTCAAAGTTCTCGAAACCGTCATAGGTCACCACTTTGTTTACATTCTCGGTAGTGTATTTCGGAAAAAGGCAGAGCTCGGCCAGCTGGCGTCCAAGTGATGTGAATGTGCCTCGCAGGATGGCGCGGCGCTGACGGCGGCTTTTTTCGGGAAAAGCCAGTTCAAGGTTCCACATTCCCACCCAGCGAAGACGCGGATGCAGCAGATAAACCATCCACGCTAGGGAAATCCCGGCGGCACGCGCCAGCGGACGAGGGAGCACTCCGATGGTCTTGACGATCAACCAGACCAGCGCGTACTCGAGTCGCGGACGCATTTCCCGGGGAATGGCGAAGGAATCGGAACGATCCCTCGCCAGAATTGAATGATTCTTGAACCTGGGTGCTTATTGTAATCTCAGGCTATCCGAAAGAACCTCGTCTTACCTGCTCGCACGCTTCGCCCACTTGGCTAGAGTTTGCAAAAATGGATATGCACCTGCGGGTGCTTCCGAAGTTTCGAGAGAGGTTCGGAACGGGATCACCCGTCCATAGAATTCGCGGGTGCTGTCACGATCCTGTTTGATGACTGCGCCATTCAATTCCAAGCCGGCGAATACGCCCCGCGCACGCGAGTAACTGAGTACCTGAGCTCGCATCTTCCAATCTGTGTCCGCTGCGGCGTGACGTCCCACAGGTCCGGCGGCGACGCTGGCATCGGCTCCCAGCTTGAACTTGCTGGCAAGCAGATTGTTCATGCCCTGTTGATTCATAATCAGCATCACCAAGTCCACGGCCTGGCCTCCGATTTGCAGCCCGAAGCTTCCGCCCTGGATGCTGAAGAATGCCGGTTCACTCCACCCCGTGTGAGTGCGGCAGCTGGCCACGCCCTTGCCATAGCGCGCCCCGACCACAAAGCCCGCTTTGAGCATGGAAGGCACAACCGCTACACATTCGGCATTACCCAACACTTCTTCAGGGATGCCACTGTCCGGAGTTCCCTCGATTTCATCCAGCACGGAGGCAGCAGCCTTGATGCGGTCCTGAGCTTTATTTTGGTCGTCATCATCAGCGGCAAAGGCCGCGGCAGTAAGACAGAACGCAATACATAGAATCAAAACTCGTTTCATTGCTCCTCTTTTCCTGGGTCAATCGTCCTCGGTCCAATCCAATCGAACGCACAGTTTAACTGATAAATTGGGTGCCCTGATTCTAAAGGAATAACCCGTGGAAAACCGGAGAGTTGCTGCGGAAGGTGAATACCTGTTGTTTAGTTAGGCACCGCAAAAAAATCGGGGCCAGAAATGGCGACCCTAAATCTCCATTTCCAACCCCGTCTCCCAGGTTCTGTGGTAGGTAAGTGGAGTATGTGGGACGCGGAAAACACGGACAAGATTACCGGGGGCAGTGGCCTAAAGTAACCGCCGCCGCATGGGGGATCCAAGGCGGTTTGGGCGAAAAAAAGGCGTAGCAAGCTACGTCTCTACACTGAATTTGACTTGTTGTGGCTTATTTTGCGGTGACTAATGAGTGCGTAATTGCGTGGACGGACAATGCAATACGGTTTTGTACTCCCACTTTGCGCATCAGTTTTGCTACATGGGCCTTTACAGTCCGCTCTTCGATGCCGAGAGCGGAGCCAATTTCTTTGTTGGAACGGCCCGCCACCAGCATTTCCAGGACTTCTTTTTCGCGGTCGGTAAAGGTGACGCGGCCTGCGGGGAAAATGCGTCCCGGCGAGGTGCTGACGCGCTCAATGAACATTGAAAGCACGCGGCGAGGGGCCCAGACCGAGCCTTGATTCACAATCCTGATTGCCTGCACGAATTCCGTGGGCGAGGCGGCCTCATCTACGTATCCCTTCGCGCCCGCAGCGATAGCTTTTAGAATGGTTTCTTCATCAATTCCAGAGCCGGTTACGATGATGCGCAAATCAGGACGCGCTGCTTTGAGACCTGCCATCAAGTCAAAAAGATTCTGGCCATTGCGGTTTCCCAGCAGAATGAGGTCAATTCCCTGCAATCCGCTAATCTCGGAAATAGACGCCGAAATGAGCTCGAAGTCGGGTTCAGAATCAAACAGCGCCCGGAATCCTACAAAGCGCAGAGGATCGCTCTCAACTACCGCCAGCCGTATGAGGGGCCTTTTTGCCAGCGCGGTTTTTACAGCAGTCGCAGCTTTCATAGCCGTCCTATTGGAGGTCGAATGAGGTTAGGTTAGCTGCATTCCATCAATATGCAAAGCTAAGTAAGCAGCGGAGAATTACGGGGGTAACATGATATGCATCTAATTGAAACTAGGAGAAATGGATGAAAACATCGTTTTGCGGGAGAATTACGCTAGCATTACTATTCGCAAGCCTCGTTGCAGCGGCGCAAACCTCATACCAGCCAAAATTTAAGGGTGACCCGGCGCGCTCGGATTCAGAGGCGGTCGCTTTGGGGTACATGCGAACGTTGATTCGCGCCGAACATCAATATCAAAAGAAGAATGGTAAATATGCCACGACTTTGAGCCAGCTTGTTCATACCGGAACGTTCACCCGGCGCATGGCGCAGACGGATCGAGGTGACTACACCGTCGGCTTCCGGCCGCATAAAGATGGATATGAGGTGACGCTCACTCCGAAACAGCTCGACGCCCAACACCGTTCGTTTTACGCCGAGGATGACGGAGTCATCCATGCGGACGAAGAAAAAGCCGCGACTGAAAATTCTCCGGCCATTAAATGAGATTGCCTACGGGATCCATCTACTCCTGCCATACAAATGCATCGAATATTCTTTTCGTGTCGAAGCCAAGGTGCCGGTAAAGCTCCACGGCGCGAGTATTGGCTTGAGTGACGGTGAGCGAGAGGAGCGAGAAGGCACGTTGCCGAAGATTCGCGGCTGCCGCGGCAAGGAGTGCTTCGCCGATGCCGTGAGAACGGAATTCCGGCAGCACGCAGATTTGGGTGACGTGGCCAACGTCATGGCGAACTCGCGAGCAAAGAATTAGCCCAATCACCGATTTTGCCCGGCGATGGAAGGCAATGAACGAGGATTCGGGGTCAAAAGTTCCGCAGCCCGGGAAGCGGACGATGTTATTCAGAAACCTTAGCGATCCGCTCAGGGAGCGGTACTGGTCGTTGATGTCGGCGTCTACGTGGTCGCGGTAAGCCGCCGTGATGACGGCGGCGGCGGATTGGTAGTCCTGCTCCGACCAGCGGCGGATTTCTATTTCCTTATCCAGCGGAGCAACCTGCCTTGGAGGGTCGCTTAGCCGGAGGAGCATGAAAATCCGCGCGTGGCGGCTAAAGCCTTGCTCGGTAAATGCGGGGACAACGGCTCCGCTCTCATACACGAGCAGTTGCGCTTCGACTCGATGGATTCCCGGCGACTGTTGCAGGGTTTCAATCACGTGCAACAACAATCTCGATTCGACTTCGCTTGCGTCAGGCGTGCGGCCATGATTGCCGACGAAAAGATCACCAATCACGCCTTTGCTGCCCTCATACACAAAAAAGGCGTATCCACAGATGCGCCCGCGCTCGATGGCGGCGTAGCCGGGAAGAATCCTGGCGTCCACGTAGCGAAGAATCATCTCGGCCGAACCGCTGTAATCCCAGGAAAGCAATTTCGCCCAGACTTCGATTTCCTCGTCCAGCAGGGGACGCAGGTCGCCAGAAGAAAAATGCCTGAGATCGAGAATCTCCAACGAACTCCTAGGGGCAGTGCGAATAATGTTTTGTCGCCAGAAGCGAGTGTAGCGGAGGCTGATGGCTTCTAGCTACTGGCTTGCTGGATGCCGATTTGCAGGGCGATACGTTCGAGAGCAGCTATTTCTGTGCCTCGACCCAGAAAAAATCCAGCCTTTGGGCCGCGATGGTTCCGAGATAAGAAACTCGGCGGCCGGGGACGGCGCTCGCTACTGCGGTCTGTGATCCTTCAGGCGCGACGACCAGGTGTTCACCTACCGGAATCTCATGCCGCTCATAACGCGAGATCGGGCGATCGAGGTAAAAGGCCAGACCGAATTCGGTTTCGCGCGGCGCTTCAAAGACAGTGACTTGCATTGTGTCGCCCGGGCTTGCACGTTTGGGTTGAAGGCTGGCGATATCCTTCGCCAATGGCCTTGCGGAAAGGGATGCATCGAGCAAAGGCGAGCCGAACCGAAGAACGATGCCAACAACCAGAACCGCGGGGATTAAAGTTGCGAAGCGCAACATGCGCCATCCGGAAATTCTTACCATCGCTACGATTGATATAGCGCAGACAGTTGCGAATACCACAGGGACAACGGCCTTCCCCAAGGGCATCCTGTGTTGCAACAAAATGTATTGGATCATCAGCGCGGGAACCAAGAGGCCGCTCGCGAGAATCGCATGGACAGCAATCTGCCAGGGATGTGGCGATTTTTCTTTCGCGCAATGTGTCCGGATGTATTCGACAACCAGCAACGCTCCTGCGGGAATGGACGGAAGTATGTATCCGGGAAGCTTTGATTGGGAAATCGAAAAGAATGCAACCGGAACGAGCAACCAAATGAGAAGAAAAAGACTAAAACTGCCTCCGGCCTCAGCATCGCGCCTCTTCCGCCACTTACCAACCGCCTGGGAAGTCGCCACGATTGCAAATGCTGTCCAGGGAAGCAACGCGAGTAGTGCGACCGGAAGGAAATACCAGAAAGGCTCTGCATGGTGATAGAGGTTGGTTCCGAAGCGCGCAAGGTTATGTTGCAGAATGAATACCCTGAAAAACTCAGGATTTTTAGTCTGCACGGCGACGTACCACGGCAGAACAATGACAAGGAAGACTACGATCCCGGGAATCCAAGCAGTTTGCCGCAACAGTCGAAATTCGTGCCTCAGAGTTGCAAACAGCGCCACAACCAATACCGCTAATATCAACGCGATTGGTCCCTTAGCGAGCACTCCCAATCCTAGAAATAAGTACGACAACGCCAGGTAAATTCTGCTTCGACTTTCGTACCATGCGCACCAAGCCAGCATCGCGATTGTGAACGTAGCGGCGAGAGGCATATCGGTCGAGGCAGCGCGGGCAAAGCCAATTACGCCAGCGCACGACGCCGTGATCAGCGCTCCATCGAGATGAAAGCCCGGACGGAAGCGCCGCAGGAACAGGTAAACCGCAACGATCATTAGCGTGGCGTCCATTGCCGATGGAATCCGGGCAGCCAAGTCGCAGACTCCGAAAATACGATAGGCGATGATGGCTTGCCAGTAATACAAAACTGGTTTTTCGAGCCAGGGTTTACCGCCGAGAGTAGGTGTAATCCAATCGCGATGGGCCAGCATTTCGCGGGCAACCTGAGCGTAGCGGGGCTCGTCGGCGCCGAGCAATCCGAAGTAGGCGAGTCCGAAGAAAAAGAAGAAACCGCAAAATCCGGCGAGCAGGAGAATATCGGTACCGAAGCGCGATGGTGATTCCAGCTTCGGGGCGGGGTTGCTCATTCCGGCGTCCAACTTCGAGGCTTCCAACTTCTCGACTTCCAGGTTAGACCCAGGGCATAAAGGCTGACAGCGACCCAGGTGACTTCCATCACTACGAAACCGACTTGAAACGGACTAAACGCTATGTAAGCAAGAATTCCCGACCCCACGGCGTTCACTGCGTTATAGGAAAACTTCCGCGAGTCCATCCATTTCAATTGATGGCCGATGTATCCGACTAGCACGAGAAGAGCGCCGATAAAGGATGTGGCTTGCCGGGCGAAGGAAATATGCATGCGGCCTATTGTATGGATGGGGAGGGGCGGAAGAGCGCCAAAATTCGCGATAGCGCGTCCGGCAACGGACCGTCGAGAGAACATCCGCTCGCGCATTCATGGCCGCCGCCGCCGAACCGCTCGGCTGCCAGCGCCACGTTTATTTCACACTTGCTTCTGAGGCTCACCCGAATCCGTCCATCGGGGAGCTCACGCAATAAAATTGCCACCTGCACGTCGTAGATGGAGAGTGCGTAGTTCACCAACCCTTCGCAATCTTCTTCTTTCGCGTTAAATCGTTGCATCTCTTCCTGAGTGATCCAAAACCAGGCCAGCGAACCTTCGCGTTCAAGATGCGAAAGGGCCGCGCCGAGCAACCGCATCTTGGCGGTGGAGTGTCCGAAATAGACATTGCGAGCGCACTGCACTGGATCGGCCCCCGCCAGCACGAGTTCGCGGGCGAGCGCAAATGTGCGTTCATTCGTTCCGTCAAAGACGAACGATCCCGTGTCGGTGAGAACTCCAGTGTAAAGACATGTCGCAATTTCGGGAGATATCGGGATGCGGGCTTCCCGCGCGATGCGATAGACCATTTCCGCCGTGGCCACGGCATTGGGATCAATCCAGTTCACGTTGGCGAAAGGGCGTCCGCTCAGGTGATGATCAATGTTAATGAGAAATTGGTTTTCGAAGCCTTCGAGGCGGGTTCGCTGAATGCTGTCACATTCCAGAATAATCGCCGCGTCATAATCTCCGTTGATGCTTTCCGCCTGGATTGCCTTGTCGGCAAATGGGAGCGATTGGTAAATGCGTGGAATGCCATTGCTCAAAACCACATCGGCTTCTTTCCCCATGGCGCGCAAAATTTGGCAGCAAGCGAGCGCCGAGCCAATGGCGTCGCCGTCGGGCCTTGCATGAGAGGTCAGCACAAACCGGCTGCGCTGCTCAATCTGATTCAGCACCTCTTTCAACATCCTGCGGAACTCCGCTTGACAAGCTGCTTTACCCCGATTTCTTCCTGCCAGCCCGTTTGAGAAGCTGGTCAATTCTAGCGACGTGCTGCCCTGAACGGTCTACCTGAAAATATAGTTCAGGAGCCCGGCGAAGGTGAAGGCGCTCAGCAACCTCGCGGCGGATGTAGCCAACTGCCGCGGTTAAGCCCTGCAAGGTGCGCTCCGCTTCGGCGTCGTCGCCTTCCACGGTGACGAAAACTCGCGCGGAACGGGAATCATCAGCCAACGCCACGCTGCTAACGGTCGCCAAACCGATTCGAGGATCGCCGAGCTCGCCTTCGAGAATGGCGAGTATCTCCTCGCGAAGCGCCTCTCCCAAACGTCCGCGATGGTATTTTGCTCCCCGGCTCTCCACCATTCACCTCGAGTAAAACTGATGAGAATATCAGAAAAGGCGCGGTGAGACATGTGGAGGCCGGGCATTCTTGCGATACGCCTGGAGGGCATTAGGGGAGGGGTCCGCGATATTTGGAAAATACTTCGCTGGCCGAAAGCCTTACCAGTCAACGTTTCCAGCTCGATATCCACAGTGCGCGCGGGGATCGGCACGTCATTTGAGCTGTCGAAAAATATGAATTTCCCGTGAAAGATCACAGTGGCGATTGTTAAAGGCTGGCTGGCTCTCCAAGTTGCACAATGGACGCTGCATAGGCCTGTGAACTGCGCGCACATGATTGAAAAATAAGCGGATAAAAGATTTCGATTTTTATTGACTCTAAAAAAAAGAAGAGTAGAAACATAATCGTTCTTTGACACCTTCTGATGTTTATCCAGTTGGTGCGGCGTCCGGGGCTCAAGCGAAGTCACCTTCTACATTGCGAAATGAATGAGGGAGGGTTAGCAAGGGTCTATAGCAAAGCGCTGGTTGAGACGAACAGGAAGACCCGTCAAAGGCAAGATAGAATCCCGAGGCGTTGGGTTGGTTTATCCGGTTGGCGGTAAGCCCGGAGCCCGAGCAACAGATCGCGCGTAGCATCCGCAAGGAAGCAACGATGGCAGGTCGGCGAGGGTCTAAAGCGAGCTACTGGCCGAGACGAATGATCCCAACACCACCTCGGGATTCTTATTTTTTGACTTGTTGATTGCCGTAGATAGAGTTGCGAACGTGGCCCTCCCCCCAAATGAGGATTACTTCCGGCAATTAACTCGAAGGGCAGGTGTCCGCACCTGCCCTTTTGTTTGGATAGCGTTCACGGCTGCGATTTCACGGTAGATCTAGCGTTGATTGCAGTCTGGCGGGGGTAGGGGTGCTTCGATCTTCAAGCGGAAGCTCAGGCTCAGCATGACAATGAAATGAAATAGTAAGCAATCCTGATCAAAGCAAATTTGTCTTCCTGAGCGCCTGTTCTTCTTCGCTTGCGAAGAAGAACCAAGTCGAAGGACCCTTATACCCAACACTCTGGGGTGACCGACATCATAGTTACCCCCGACGATCCAGTGGCTGGATTTGAACGAGGAGTGGTATCCGTGGATGGCGGCCGGCGGGGTAGGGGTGCTTCGACTATCTGAGCTTCCGCGAGCGGAAGCTCAGGCTCAGCATGACAATAAGAACGCCGTTGAAGAGGATCTAGCAATCCCTCACGGGGCTTGCAGCACCTTCACATTCGTTACCAGCCGCCCGCGAAAAATGCTGTTGATCGAGGCAACTTCGGCGATTACGTCCACGTTCACGTTGTAGGCGCCATTGGGCAAGTTTTCCCCGAAGGGAATCTCAAAATCGAGGATATTCGGTTTTAGAGGAAAATGCTGATAGCCAATTGCAGTCGCGCGTCCATTTTCGTTCACCGCCAGCACGATCATGGTTAAGTCAAAATCTTCGCCAGTCTGATTTGAGACTTTGATCGCCCCGTCAACTCGAGTGCCGTTGACCTTTGGCGGGCGACTCCATCGCACGACCAGTGGAGTGACGACTACAACATTGAATTCTTGCGTAATCTGCTGCTTTGGAATTCCGCTATCCGTGATAGTCAATGAAAACGAGAACTCGCCCGTTTGAGTTGGGACGCCGTTAAGGACACCATCCGGGTCAAGTCGAATTCCCGATGGCAACGCGCCGCTTGTGAGAGTCCACTTTAGCGGAGTGATCCCACCGTCTGCGTGCATCGCAAAGTGGTAGAGGCGCTGCAAGTAGCCCTTGGGAAGACTTCTAGTTTTTACAGTTACAGGCGGTCCGGTAGCAGCCCCTTGTTGGGCGAAGGAAGAGACGGAAAACAACGCCAGTAGAGAGAGGACGGAAAAATATAACCCGCCATTGAAATGTCGGAATTCGCATTCTTCAGGCATTATAGGCCGCGCGGTTTGCGTGATTATGTTCGGATGTATTCGTCATTGTGGCCGGGAACGAGACGTTTCAATCGTCAACAGCTATTAGCTCAAACGCGGGGTAGTTCTCAGCGATTTCAGAGAATGTCCCGGCTGGCGAACCCGCCGGGACAGCAAAAAATGTTTGCACTTCATTCTTGAATTGATCCAAGTAGGCTTTGAGAATTTCTGGCTTGTCACGGTCTGGAATGGCCTGCAAACGGAACTTTGAGCGATTGCGTCCTTTTTTGAGAGTGACTTCCCCCGCAACTTCGGCGTTCCGAACCCATTGCGTGCGTCCCCGCGGCGCGACCAAATACCGTTTTCCGCCCAGTTGAAGCAAATTCACGGGAGTTGAGAAAGTTCGTCCGCTGGTGCGGCCTCGCACCTCCAATAGATACTTGTCTCGGAAGACTATGCCGAGGCCTATCAAAAATCCCAAGGCACGATTGAATATGCGTTCTACCGGGGTAGGCTTGCGAAAGACCGGCTGATTCGAGTTCACCATTACCTACAAATTGTAACTCCGCACGATTGTCATTTCCTCCAGCTCAAGAGCCTCCGCCGGGCTGAACGAAGCTACAATGTAACGGTGTCGAATTCTTCTGCAAAGCGGGCTTCCGATCGAACAACAAATCGAGCGACGGATCAAACGGCAGATCAAACGGCAAAGCTGCGACGCTCGACCTTGCAGCAATACAAAATGGAAGCCACCGGCATTATCGTGATTGCCTTGTTGATTCTCGCGATCACCCTCGCCCGCTACTGGCACGGCATTTCCTGGAGACTCCAGCTGGACGTGCTGGACGAGCCTGTGCTGGTCGTGTTGCTGGGACCGACATCGAGTGCGAAAACCTCGCTGTCCATAGCGGTTGCGGAACGCTTTCGCGGAGAGATCGTAAATTGCGATTCGGTCGCAATGTACCGCGAATTTGAAATCGGCACGGCCAAGCCTACGCAGGCACAACGGTCGCGCGCTCCTCATCATTTGTTCGATTTTGTAGAGCCTGATAGTTACGTCACGGCGGGCGAATATTCGGCCGGGGCGCGCCGGATTCTCGGCGAAATTAAGTTGAGGGGCGCTTTGCCCATTGTAGTCGGAGGAACTGGTCTTTATCTCAGGGCGCTCCTGGAGGGCCTGTTCTCAGGCCCGCGGCGGTCGGAATATTTGCGCGACAAACTACGCGAGCGCGCGGAATCCCGAGGAGGCGATTACCTGCATCGAGTCTTGGCACGACTCGACCGGACGACCGCGGGAAAAATTCATGCGAACGATACTCCGAAACTGATTCGGGCGATTGAAGTATGCCTTACCTCGCGCAAAAAAATGAGCGAGTTGTGGCAGACAGGCCGCGAGCCACTAATAGGATTTCGAGTGCTGCGGCTGGGGTTGGATCCGCCCCGTCAGGAGCTGTATGAACGCATCAACCGGCGTGCCGCACAAATGTTCGACGCAGGGCTGGTGGAAGAAACGCGGCGGCTACGTGATAAGTACGGGGAGAAAGCCACTCCGTTGACTGCACTTGGCTATAGGCAAGTCATGCAGCTTCTTCGCGACGAGATTGATGATTCGACCGCGGTGAAGGCGACACAGCAAGCGCATCGCAACTATGCGAAGCGGCAGATGACATGGTTTCGCCGTGAGCCGGATGTGGTGTGGCTCAAAGGGTTCGGCGACGACATATCAATTCAGCAAGAAGCGATTGCGATCATCGCAAATGGAATCCAGAGGCGATAATCGCAACTGGCGGCCGCACTGTGCTGGCATTCTCGTGGTATCTTCTGCCTGATGTCCAAGAGAATTGTTGTCCGAGCTCTTCTTCTTATCGTGCTCGTTCTCATGCTCGTTCTCGCGCGCGTCCCCTCTTTATTCGCTCGACAAAAATATCAAAAGGCTGGGCCCATCCATCTTGACCACGCGGGTCAAAAGTGGGCGGACAAAACTCTGGCTAGACTTTCACTGGAAGAAAAAGTCGGACAACTTTTCATGATTTGGGTGCGGGCGGAGTTTCTGAATGCAAACAGCCCGGAATATCTGCAATTGCGCGACGCCATGCTGAAATATCACATCGGCTCGTTTGCCATGAGCGTGCCCTATGAGCCGCCGTTTCTCTACAAGAGCGAGCCTTACGAAACGGCTGAGCTTTTAAACCGATTGCAGCAAGATTCGAAGCTCCCGCTTCTGATTGCCGCGGATTTCGAACGCGGAATCACAATGCGCATCGAGGGGGGAACGGTTTTTCCTCATGCCATGGCATTCGGTGCGGCAGGAAGACTGGATTATGCCGAAGCCTTTGGCCGGATCACCGCTCAGGAGTCTCGCGCGGTCGGAGTGGATTGGAATTTTTTCCCGGTGGCGGACGTCAATTCGAATCCTGCGAATCCCATCATCAACACGCGCTCATTCGGGGAAGATCCGCAACAAGTTGCGGATATGGTCGCCTCTTATATTAAGGGCGCGCATGACGCCGGAATGTTGACAACTGCCAAGCACTTCCCGGGACACGGTGACACGGCGACCGATTCGCATTTGGGCGTCGCGCAAGTCACCGGCGACATGCAAAGACTGCAAGCGACGGAACTCGCACCCTTTCGGAGAGCGATTGGCGCAGGCGTGGATTCCGTCATGGTCGCTCACGTGACGGTCCCGGCACTCGATCCGGACCCCAATCATGTCGCTACCACTTCTCCCGGAATTGTCACTGGACTCCTGAAGCGGCAGCTTGGCTTTAAGGGAATCGTAATCACCGACGCGCTGGATATGGCCGGGCTCACTAGTCTTTATCGAAACGATATCGGGCGCGCGGCGGTAGATGCTTTCAAGGCGGGAAATGACGTCCTGCTGATTCCAGCCGATCTCGATGCCTCCGTGACGGCAATGATCAGGGCGGTCCGGAGCGGTGAAATTCCGGAGAGCCGCCTGAACGAATCCGTACTGAAAATTCTGCAACTCAAAGCATCGCTGAACTTGCAAAAAGCCAGACTGGTGAACCTGGACAAAATATCGAGCGTGGTTGGGAAGCCTGAGAACCTCGCTCTGGGCCAGGAAATTGCCGATAACGGCATCACGCTGGTTCGCGACAACAACATGGTGCTTCCCTTGAAAAAAACAGGAACTGTGCAGTCGAGTCTTCCGTATCAAAAAATAGAGGAAGCGAGCAATCGGGTCGTTGTGATTATTTTTTCCGCTGATGTCCGGACCACGTCTGGCCGCGCACTGGAAAGAGAAATGCGCCGGCGTGTCCCTGATGTTACGGTGTTTTATGTTGATCCACGTATAGCCAACGCAATGTCTGACATTGTTCTGAAAGCTGTCAACGGAGCGCAATCGATGGTTGCGGCCGTGTACATGGTTCCGACGGCGGGAAAAATGAGGAAGACGAGCAATGGGAATATTGCAAATTCGGTTGCGATGGAAAGTTCCAGCGGAGAATTATTACAAAATATTTTGGACCAGGCCGCGCAGAAAACGATGGTCATCGCCGCGGGAAATCCCTATCTGGCGCAAGACTTCCCGGAAGTGCAAAATTATCTTTGTACTTTTTCAGACGAGACAGTTTCTGAGATTGGCGCGGTGAAAGCGCTGTTTGGAGAGATTGAAATTCGTGGGCATTTACCGGTCAGCATTCCAAACATTGCCGCCCGCGGAGCCGGGATTCATCGTCCACGAAGTTCGAATTGAGGAGATCAGAATGAGCATTCCAAATAAATCGGCGTCAGCAGTGGCACTGTCATTCGTGTTAGTGATGCTGCTCTCTGCCTGTAGCGTGAATGTTAAGAAAAACGACAATGGCGAAGACAAGAATGTGGATATCAACACGCCGGTGGGCGGAATTCACGTTAGCAACGGCCCTGACGTGCGCGATACCGGATTGCCCGTGTATCCCGGGGCGAGGCTCAAGCTTAAAGACAACGACGGAGATCGAAGAACGCGAACGTTGATATTTCGGGCTTTGGATTTGGCGTGAAGGTAGTAGCCGTCGAGTACGCATCGGACGATCCTCCAGCCAAATTAGTCGCTTATTATCAGAACCAGCTGAAGAAATATGGAAACGTGCTGCAATGCCGCAGCGATGGGCACGTGAACTATACTCGATCCGGCGATCAAAACGATTCCAAGCTCAAGTGTGATGGCGATAATACCGGGAAGAACGTGGAACTAAAAGTCGGCACCGAGGATAATCAACACATCGTCGCCGTTCAGCCTGACGGCAGCGGGGCAAGTTTTACGCTGGTGTACGTCCGCACACACGGGAAAGATACCTCGATTTAGAAGATTCATTGCGCGATACGAGCGGGCTGCGGTGCGCATGAACGGCCGCCCTACTGCGCTTGCCTCCTGCAACGCCAGTACTGTAACTTGAAAACGGTGGAACATCGTGCTACCAGTGTGGCGCGGCCGTCGAAGATGGCGTTGCTTTTTGCCGGCATTGCAGCGCTCCTCAAATCAGAGTAGTAGTAACGGCCGACAGCATGCCGCTAAGCGAGACCGTTCCCGAAATTGTTGCGGAACGACTTCCTATTCCCAATTGCCGATGCGTTCCAAAGGGCAATGGGCGCAGGCGCTGCCGGCGGCGTTCGTCGGGATGCTGATCGCCACGGTTCTCGCCACCGTTGTTCCTGGGGCACTAGGGCTCGGCCTTCTCGCAACAGGATTTCTTTCGGGTCTATTTCTATCGCCGCGCAATCCCTTCGCACATCTCACCATAAAACTTGGAGCCAGGTTGGGCGCCTTAAGTGGAGTCTGGGGTTTGGAATTACAGCCATTGCATCCGCCACGGCCGTGGCTGTATTGCATTCAGGAGGCCAGATCCATGCCCTCATGCTGAAAGCAGCTGAGCAGTATGTCTCGCGGAGCACTGATCCCCAGATGCAGCAGGTGCTTGACTTCTATGCAAGCCCCCAGGGCTTTATCCTGATGCTGGTTATCGGTTCTATTATGATGCTGTTATTGTTCATGGCTTTATCAAGCATGGGCGGCATGATCGGAGCGGCAGTGTTGCGAAAGAAAGACTCAATTTAGGGAATTGATGGAGCGCCTTGCTCCACACCGTACCTCCCGCGTATGATGCAGCGTTCATGACTCCCGGAGTGCATTCACAATCAAACCTGCGGCATAAGGCGCAGCTGATGTCTGCGTCTGAAATTGAACGCACGCTGGTGCGTCTGGTGCACGAAATTATTGAAAAAAACGACGGTGCAGTCGAACTGGGCCTGGTGGGAATTCGCAGGCGCGGGGTGTTCCTCGCGCAGCGGTTGGGTCAGATGATTCAGCGAATCGAAAAGACGCCAATCCCCGTGGGAACGCTCGACATCACTCTTTACCGGGATGATTTATCCACGTTGGGTCATAAGCCGGTGGTACAGAAAACTGAGATGGAGTTTTCAATCACTGGGAAAACTATCGTTCTGGTTGACGATGTCCTTTACACCGGACGCACCACGCGAGCTGCTCTCGATGCGTTATTTCGTCACGGCCGTCCCAAACGAGTGCAGCTCTGCGTCCTGATTGACCGGGGACACAGAGAGCTGCCGGTCGAAGCCACTTTTGTCGGACGCAGGGTTCAAACCTCCCAACGGGAGATTATCGAGGTTCAGTTAAAAGAACTGGACAACGCAGAAAAAGTTCTGTTGGTGGAAAAGCCAGAATAGAACCATGCTTGCAGACTCGGATTCGAACGAGTAACGGTTACGGGCGCAGGAAGAGCTAGCAAGCCGGGTCTCTACGCAACGGAATTACCTTTGCAAAGCGGCATCTCGCAGGCTACATGATCGCCATCGGGAAAAATCAATCGCCAAACGCTTCGGGAATTGCGTCCGGTTCGCTGCTCGGAATCGAACACATGTCCGCGGCTGAGATTATGTCTCTGCTAAAAGCGGCGTCGCGAATGAATCCGCGCAGAAGCCGTCCTGTATTGCGTGGCAAACGAGTGCTGCTTTTATTTTACGAGCCGTCCACTCGCACTCGAAGTTCCTTCGAAATTGCCGCCAAATCGCTGGGGGCAATCACCACCCTCGTTCAATCCAGCGGATCAAGCATTGAGAAGGGCGAATCTTTGCTTGATACCGTTTATACTTTGCGCGCGGTCGGCGCCGATATTCTTGTAATACGCCATCCCAATGCTGGCGCTCCTTTGCTGGCGGCGCGGCATTTGGACATTCCCGTTATCAACGCCGGCGACGGAATGCACGAACATCCCTCGCAGGCGCTGCTGGATGCTTACACCATCCTGCGTCACAAAAAGTCTTTGAATGGGTTGCATATCACCATTGTGGGCGACATCTATCACAGCCGCGTGGCCCGGTCAGCGATTCACCTTTACAGCAAATTCGGAGCGAAGATCACTCTTTGCGGACCAGCCGATTTTTTGCCCGAGCTGGCGGCTAGTCTGGCGTCTGGCCTGCATCTCAGCCGTACCGTCGAAGACGCAGTGAGAGGCGCGGATGCCGTGATGGTGCTGCGAGTTCAAAAGGAGCGGCTCGCCGGCAAGAAGATCAGTCTCCAGGAATATATTCTGAAATATCAAATCACCCCAGAACGGCTTAAGTTGGCCAAGAAGGATGCGTTGCTGATGCATCCGGGTCCAATTGTGCGAGGTCTTGAGCTGACGTCTGAAGTTGCGGACTCTCCGCAATCAGCGATTGTCGAAGAAGTACAGAATGGAGTTCCGGTCAGAATGGCCATCATGGTTCGGGCCTTGGGAAAAGGCAAAGGCGGCCGGTGAAGCAAAACAGAACAGGCAGTCTGCTGATTCGAGGCGGCCATGTGATTGACCCCGGCGCGAAGCTCAACGCGCCGATGGATATTCTTCTGCGCGACGGGCATGTCGCGGATATTGCTCCTCCCAACAAATTGCGGGATGCCACCAGCGAAACTTTCGACGCGCGTGGACTGATCGTTGCGCCGGGGTTTATTGATTTGCATGTCCACTTGCGCGAGCCTGGTCAAAGCTACAAGGAGACGATTGCTTCGGGTACTGCGGCGGCGGCGGCCGGCGGATTTACTTCCATTTGTTGCATGCCGAACACTTTACCAATCGTTGATTCTCCCGATTGGGTCACATGGCTTCAGCTTCCCGACCGTCGCGCCGTGGTGAATGTTTTCCCCATCGCCGCTGCTACTCAAGCCAGCAAAGGCGCAGTGCTAACCGATTTTCGTGCGCTACAGCGCGCGGGAGCCGTCGCAATCAGCGATGATGGAAGGCCCATTCTCAGCGACGCCACCATGCGGGAAACACTGCGACTTGCGGCCGAGATCGGAATACCCGTCATTCAGCATGCGGAAGATACGCGGGCTACTGAGCATTGCTCGATGAATGAGAGTCCCACCTCATTCCGGCTTGGCTTGCGTGGCATGCCAGTATCTGCGGAAGCTTCCATCGTCGAGCGGGACGTGCAACTCGCCCAGCAGTTCACCGGATCGCGTCTTCACGTCGCGCATATCTCTACCGCTGACGCCTTAAAGATCGTACGGCGTGCGAAACGCAGCAATATCCGCGTCACGTGCGAGGTTACCCCGCATCACTTCACGCTACTGGATGAGAACGTCGGCGATTACGATACGAACTTCAAGATGAATCCACCATTGCGCTCCAGCGCGGATCGCGAAGCAATCCTTGTGGCTTTGGCTGACGGAACCATTGATGCCATTGCCACAGATCATGCCCCGCATGCTCTGCACGAAAAGGTGGTTGAGTTTGAGCGTGCGATGTTTGGAATCACAGGATTGGAAACGTCGCTTGCGCTCGCAGTTACCAGACTGCATCGCGAACAGAAAATTCCGCTCACCCGGATCGTCGAACTTTTTACTTCGGGTCCCGCTCGCGTGGTCAACCTGAAAGGCCGGGGCACTCTGGCGCGGGGGAATTATGCCGACGTTACCATCTTCGATCCAAAAAAACGATGGACATTCGACGTGACTAAGTCGCGTTCAAAATCGCATAACTCCCCATTTAACGGATGGCAGCTCACCGGGAAGGTGGTTGCGACAATCGTTGGCGGACAGGTGGTTCACAGGGCAGCGTAAATTCACGAATGGTTCAAGAACTCCTCGCACTTTGTCAGATAGAATGGTGAGACCCAGTCAATCGGTTCATCAGCCAAGAGCCGACGACCAAGGACTACCGACCAACGACGCCTCTACCGCATGAAGAAAAATGATTTGAAGCAGCAAGTATCCGCCGCCATTGCCGCTTGCCAGGAAAAAAAAGCGGAAGACATCTCAATTCTTGAGCTTGAAAAAGGTTCTGGAGCTTTCACCGACTACTTCGTAGTTTGCAGCGGGACCAATCCGCGGCAAATTCAGGCAATTTCCGACGAGGTTGAGGATCGGCTCAAGAAAGCCGGCCATCGGCCAGCGCATGTCGAAGGTTACAAGCAGGCGGAATGGGTCCTGATTGACTACGTGGACTTCGTCGTGCACATTTTCACCGAGAAGGCGCGCCAATATTACGATTTGGAGCGCTTGTGGAAATCGGCGAAGAAGCTGCGTCCCGCTGAACTCGTGGCTCCGGCTCGGACGCGCGGCAAGAGCCCGACAACAAGCGTGAAGCGAAAGAAACGCGCCTAATCTGTGTTTTCGTGCTTAAATCTGTCTCGTGAAGTTGAAGATCGCATGGATCGGAAAAACTAAAGACCCCGCCGTTCAAGAGCTGACGGATAAATACCTCAAGCGGCTCGCCTACTACACCAGCGTTGAGGGGAAAGCTTTTAAAGACGAAACCGCCCTGCTGACATCATCCGCTCGTGGCAATACTGACAGCCCTTTCTTAATCGCATTAGACAGCAAAGGAAAACAGCTCTCATCCGAGGATTTAGCCCAATTTCTGCGCAAACATCAGGAGAGCGGTTCGGCTTCCCTGCTGTTCGCTGTGGGCCCGGCGGACGGCTTCGGCGAACAGGTCTTAGAGAAGACTTCTTTCACACTTTCTTTGGGGAAAATGACTTTGTCGCATGAACTGGCGCGGGTCGTGCTGCTGGAACAGCTTTACCGTGCATTCACTATCCTAAAGGGACATCCTTATCATACCGGCCATTGAGTGAGGCTCCCTGAAATTGATTACCCCAGACCTGCAACGGCAGGAATTAGTTCTGTACCTTCGATATGTTTCGTCCGGCGGCGCGCACGACTACATTCATTAGACGAAATATCCGAGGATCCCAATGAAAAATCCAATTGATGTGATTCGCACCAAGGAACAGGAAATTAATCGCGTGAAGAAGGAAATTGACGCCCTCCGAATCGCCGCGCAATTGATGGGAGATGAGGGCCATCCGGTAAAAGCCCAATCGCCCGATCTGCGCAAATCCCTCGAAGTGCATTAAAAATCCGCGTTTTCAATGGAGGGCCGGGCCTCCCGCCCGCCGGAATGGGCGGCGACGCTCGTCCTCTCCATTCATCCTGCGAGGTACAATCAATCATCCGCTCTCATGGAAGACATTCGTCGTGGTCTGATCATGGTGAATACCGGGCCCGGCAAAGGGAAAACTACCGCCGCCATGGGCACTGCGCTGCGGGCTGTGGGGCAGGGTATGCGCGTGCTGATGCTCCAATTCTTGAAGGGATCGTGGCATTATGGGGAACTCGATGCCGTAGAGGCGTTCGGTAACAAATTCGTGATGAAACAAATGGGACGAGGCTTTGTGAAAGTGGGCGCCGAAAAGCCCGATCCTGAAGATGTAAAGATGGTGGAAGAAGCGTGGGCTGAAAGCGAAAGAGCCATTCAATCCGGCGAGTGGGACCTGATCATCCTGGATGAAATCAATTACGCGATCAGTTATGGCATGTTAGATCCGGCGAGGGTGGTTGACGCGCTAAAGAAAAAGCCGGAAATGGTGCATATAATCTTGACGGGCAGGAACGCTCATCCGACAATTGTCGAACTCGCCGACACCGTTACTGAAATGCGCCAGGTGAAACATGCCTATGAAAAAGGCGTCATGGCACAGAGAGGAATCGAGTACTGACATTGAGTGATTGCGCAATTTAGTAATTTGGTAATTGAAAGTGAAACCCAAATGCACGATTTTGACATTTCAATTGATTTTGACCTTCAATTACTAAATTACTAACTTACACAATTACCAATGCTATGACTTTCAATTACAAAATTACTCAATTACCCAATTACTCAATCCTATGACTTGGTTTAAACGGCAAGCCGGCGATCTGGAAAATTCGGGCGAGAAAAAAGTCCGCACTGAAGGGCTGTGGGTGAAGTGTGAGAGTTGCCGCCAGATCATCTGGAAGAAGGACCTTGAGGACAATCTGAATGTTTGTCCGAAATGCGAAAAGCATTTCCGGATTACCGCTCAGGAGCGGCTCGCGCAGCTGTTGGATAACAATCAATACGAAGTATCCGATGGCGGATTGACTTCGACGGACCCGCTGAAGTTTGTAGATTTGAAAACCTATGCATCCCGTTTGAAGCAGGCACAAGCCACGACTGGCCTGAATGACGCGGTGATCAATGCCCATGGAAAGCTGAATGGACGCCCGGTCATTGTCAGTGCGATGGAATATTCCTTCATTGGCGGCAGCATGGGGGCGGTTGTAGGCGAGGCAATTACCAGAGCGATTGAGAAAGCTACTGAAACGCGCACTCCCATCATTATTGTTTCGGCGTCCGGGGGCGCCCGCATGATGGAGGGCCTCATCAGCCTCATGCAGCTGGCAAAAATATCGGCGGCTCTGGCCCGGCTGGATGAAGCCAAAGTGCCTTATATTTCGGTTCTCACCGATCCCACTACCGGCGGCGTGACAGCATCGTTTGCGATGCTCGGCGATTTGAATATTGCGGAACCCGGCGCGCTAATCGGATTCGCCGGCCCTCGCGTGATCGAGCAAACCATTCGGCAGAAACTTCCTCAGGGATTTCAGCGGAGTGAGTTTCTCCTGGAACATGGAATGCTGGATGCGGTGGTTCATCGCAAACAGATGAAGGCCTATATCGCGCGCGCGCTGGATTTTATGGAGCAGCCGTCGAGGGCGAGCCGCGCGTCGGCGTAAGACCCGCAAACCTGAGTCTTGCACTCCCATAGGCTTGGATATTCCTGTCTGAGGGACTGAGAGAATAGCTCATCGGCTGTGGATTCAAGAGCAAACTGGGAACACTTGCACTACGCCGCACTTGCATCGAATGTGCAGGTTTGTGCGCTACTGATTCCTGTCAACGCCCGCGTGGCATTGCGTGCGACGAATTAAGCCTATATTTGACAATCTCTTGCCCGTCGAATTCCCCGACAACCAATGGAACGCCATTTGGCCGTCGGCATGCTTCTCCACATTGCAACAAAGAGGTCGTAACAGCTTGATGACTCCAAGTTTTGAACATTTCACATTGAGTCGTTCCATGGTTATGGAGCGGCGCCCGCACCGTGCCTCCTGATTCCTTCCTTCCAGCCTCTTTAAAATGATGGCCCTAGAAATAGGGCCACTTTTTTTGGATTTGTGGAGAGGGAGAGACGGGCATCCCCGCCCGTCAGGTCGGGCGAGGAGGCCCGACGCTCCATTGAAATTAAATGAGAAAGGGAACGGGGTGGTCGGCTTCATACGCCGAAATTTCTGATTCCTGTTGTAAGGTCAAACCGATGTCGTCCAGGCCATTGAGCAAACGGTGCCGTGTTGATTCTTCAATCTTGAAATGGGCCGAAAAGCCATGGTCGTCAGTTACTGTCAACTTCTCGAGATCTAGAACGAGTTGATAATCTGGGATTTCGCGGGCACGTTTCATTATGACCGCCACTTGATCTTCGGGAAGAACGACCGTCAACACGCCGTTCTGCACGCAATTGTTGGCAAAAATGTCTGCAAATGATGGGGCTAAGACAGCGCGGAATCCGAAATCTTCGAGTGCCCAAACCGCATGTTCGCGGGACGACCCGCAGCCGAAGTTTTTCTCGGCCACCAGAATGCTTGCGCCGGCATAGCGACGTTGGTTCAGTACAAATGACGGATCGGGATTGCCATCTTTTCCGCGTCGCCAGTCGAAGAAAAGGAACTCGCCGAAGCCGGTTCGCTCAATCCGCTTCAAGAATTGTTTGGGGATGATTTGATCCGTGTCAACGTTCGCCCGATTAAGAGGAGCGACCCGGCCTTTGTGAATGCGAAACGGCTGCATGATTATTCTCGAAGAAACAAACTTACTGAAAACGCCAGTTACGGATGTCGGTAAAATGACCCGCTATGGCAGCGGCGGCGGCCATCATCGGACTCACCAGATGGGTGCGGCCTCCGCGCCCCTGGCGGCCTTCGAAATTGCGGTTGCTGGTCGAAGCGCAGCGTTCGCCCGGCTGCAAAATGTCTGGATTCATTCCCAGGCACATCGAGCATCCCGATTCACGCCACTCGAAACCTGCATCCCGAAAAATTCGATCCAGACCTTCGCTTTCAGCTTCGCGTTTCACTGTCTGCGACCCGGGCACGACCATGGCACGAACTTTCGGATTCACATGATGCCCTTTCGCCACGCGAGCCGCAGCCCGCAAATCTTCCAACCGTGAGTTCGTGCATGACCCGATAAATACGCGATCCACCGAGATGTCTTCCATGCGGGTTCCCGGCTCAAGGCCCATGTATTCGAGCATGCGGCCCACGGACTCGCGGTCGCCATTCTTCAGCTCGCTCAACTCCGGTACGCGGCCGCCGACAGAAACTACCATTCCAGGATTCGTTCCCCAAGTCACGAATGGCTCGAGCTTCGATGCATCTATCTCGATCACCGTGTTGTATTGCGCGCCTTCATCGGAAGCCAACGCGCGCCACTTCGCTACTGCGCTATCCCAATCCGCGCCGGTGGGCGCGAATCGGCGCCCTTTTATATATGCGAAAGTAGTTTCATCCGGCGCAACCATGGCGGCGCGAGCGCCAGCTTCGATGCTCATGTTGCATAGGGTCATCCGGCCTTCCATGGATAGCGCGCGCACGGCATCGCCGGAATATTCAATCACGTGACCGGTCGCACCATCGGTTTTAATCTGTCCGATCACGCCCAGCGCGAGGTCCTTTGAAGTGACGCCTTCCGCGAGCTTGCCGCTGACGTGGATCAACATCGTTTTTGGCTTGCGTTGCGGGAGGCACTGCGTGGCGAGAACGTGCTCAACTTCAGATGTTCCGATGCCAAACGCCAGCGCGCCAAATGCTCCATGCGTGCTGGTGTGGCTATCGCCGCAGACAATGGTCATTCCCGGCTGTGTCAATCCAAGCTCGGGACCAATCACGTGCACGATACCCTGCTCGGCGGAATCCATATCAAACAACGGGACGCCGAAATCTTTGCAATTTTTCTGCAACGCCTCAATTTGCTTTTTTGCAATCGGATCAAAAATCGGCGTGCCACGTGGCTCAGTGGGAATATTGTGATCAACGGTCGCAACCGTGCGATGAGGCTGGCGCACACGCCTTCCCGCGACCCGCAACCCTTCGAACGCTTGTGGAGAAGTAACTTCGTGGACTAAATGCAGGTCAATATAAAGCAGCGGCAGCCGCTCGTCTGGATGACAGACAAGATGCTCATCCCAGATTTTCTCGAATAAATTTCGCTTTTCCACGATAGCGGCCCTGTCGCGCAGGTCTCGAACAATGATTCTTAGTATGCTGAGCTATTATTTTAACAGGTAGAATGCTGCGCAGGAGGCATGGAGATGGCCAGCTTACCCCGTTATGAATTCCAAGATTCCTATACAAAAATTCGCAGTCTGAAGTGGTCGCCCGCTGAAAAAACTATCGCCCGGCAAGTCTTCGACCGGGCGCTTCACCTCGAATTGGATACGGTCATCCGGGAGACGAAGAACATGGCCGTGAAGATCAAGGACCCATCCGAACTGTGGGAGTTAGAACGTTATTTGGGCAAGCGTCGCCAAGAGATTGATCGTCAGTACGATTACAGGTATTCGATGCTTCTGTTTGTATTCGCTGATCTGATCAGGAAAGGTCGCGTCGGCGAGGAAGAGCTATCGGGCCTAGCAGAAGCCAAGCTCGAATACATCCGTTCGTATTGCGAGGCCACTCCCTAAGCTTAGGCTCTCATCTTAAGTGTCGAGGGTGCCGCCTCGGCGTTAGGACGGATGCGAGGTTGGAGACCATTGTTCTGTCACTACCGTCGGCGTTCCATGCGCAATATAGAAAACCAGCATGGATAATGCTCCGACCAACGGCACCATAAACCCTGCCCTCAAACTTCCAAAATGAGTTGAGAGCGCGCCAACTGCCCAGGGCAATACTGCCCCTCCTAAATTCCCGCAGGAAAAAATCAAACCGCTTATTCGCGGGGCGGTTTCTCCGAACCAATTCGTCAAAAGGGAAACGCTGATTGGAAACACAGACGACAATCCCAGCCCTGCTATTGCCGCCCCAATCATGACCACCGGCATGGCTTTCGCTGCGATTAGCGTCAATACACCCACAGCGGCCAGTGCGACCCCGGCGGTTGCTAGTCTGGTTTCACGGATGTGTCGCAGTGCCAGCGGTGCAGAGAAGCGCCCCAGGAGCAACGCCCCCCAAAAGAACGACGGCGTAATCGCCCACAAAGCATGAGCATCAATGCGGCGCGCGTAAGAAGCCACCCATCCCCCGACGGAGTTTTCGGTGCCTACGTATATAAAGAACAATCCGGCCACGGTCGGCAGCAACGGGTTACTCCAAATTTTGTTATGAATGCTCGACCTCGGCGCTTTCGCGCTGGTCTCGACCGCTGCACTGCCGTCCGCGATGAAACGAACCGACGAGATGTAAGCTGCCAGCGCAACCAGGCCGATAGCCGTCCCACACAAAAATTGGGGAATATGGTGCGAGCGCTGTACCGACGCAACCAGCAGCGGACACGCCATTGCTCCCACGCCCCAACATGAATTGAGCAAGTTCAGCGCCGAAGCGGCCCTGTGCGGATTGGTTCGTGCGATCCGTAGATTTACCGCGGGCGTGTTAATTCCAAAACCGAGTCCGAAAACACAGACTGAAATGATTCCGAACATCCAGTCGGCACGCGGAAGAATCGCGACGCCAACCGCCATTACGAGCAGGCTCAACAGTATGGTGATTCGATACCCGAACCGTCCGACCAGCACGCTCGATAGCAGCATTCCGCCAATGGATGCCGCAAATTGCGCGGTGAATAAATATCCGGCTTGCGCGTCATTCAGCGACCATCGCGCTGATAATATGGGAAGCAGCGGGCCTAAGAGCGTCATCACGACGCCCGTGATTACGAAGTCCAAATAAAGCAACCCGACGCCGCTAATGGGTTGTTTCTGGGAGGATTCGGTTATTCCGGCTGGCATAGGCTAGACATGGATCGAGCGGGGTTTAGTAATTGATATCATCGTCGAGCGAACATTGATAATCAATAGAAGCGCCAGACCCGATTGGATCACGTAAGCCCAGACATCCTAATAATTTTTGCTAGATAATGCATGATTAACGACAAACGCATTGCCGTCGTGCTGCCTGCCTATAACGCAGAAAAAACTTTGCAGGCTACCGTGCGTGAATTGCCCGAGACCGTGGATATTCGCATTCTCGTTGACGACCACAGTTCCGACAAAACTGTCGAGCTCGCCGAAAAATTGGGCCTGAAGTGCTTCGTCCACGATCGCAACTACGGCTATGGACGCAATCAGCAGACCTGCTATCGCGAAGCACTGTCCGAAGGCGCGGATGTGGTCATCATGCTTCACCCCGATTATCAGTACACCCCGCTGCTGGTTACCGCAATGGCGAGCATGGTCGCGTATGGAGTTTACGATGTTGTTCTGGGATCGCGAATCATCGGGGGGCAAGCTTTGCGCGGGGGCATGCCTTTCTACAAGTATGTCGCAAACCGATTCCTGACTGCGTTTGAGAATTTGTTCCTGGGTATCAAACTGTCCGAATATCACACCGGGTATCGAGCTTTCAGCCGCGGTGTGCTTATGACCCTGCCTCTCCTCGAAAATTCTGACGATTTCATCTTCGACAATGAGGTGCTCGCGCAATGCGTCCATTTTAAATTCCGCATCGGCGAAGTTTCATGCCCCACGAAGTATTTTGAGGAAGCTTCGTCCATCAACTTCAGCCGCAGCGTGAAATATGGTTTGGGAGTGTTGGCCACGACATTGCAGTTTGCATTGCAGAGGATCGGCGTTGCGCATTTCAGGATTTTTAATTCGAAGGGCCGCAAGCTGGAACCGGGGTTCACGACCTATTACGCAAGAGGCATCGTCGGCAAGGCGCAGTAAATTTCCGAACTCACGTAGGGACAGGTCCCTCGGCTGTCCAGCCCGGCAGCGCGATCCACTGCTTATCTTTTTCTGGAAATTCGTCCCAGCAACTTGCTGGCGAAGTCGTCCGAAAATCCGAACCGGGCCTTGGCTCTCGAGTATAAATCTACAGCCTTCTTATCCAGCCAGATCAGCGCGGATTTACTCAAACCATCTCCCGGACGAGCCCTGTAATTCGTAGAACGCACCGAAATTTTCTCATTCCCACTGACCGTGTAATAGTAGAGTGCAAGACTCTTCCGCGACTCATTTTCGGGGCATGTCAATGGTTCGGGAAAACCATGAAAAGAATTTTCGTCAGTATTGAAAATCAGGGCTGTGTTTAATAGCGGCGGATATTTCGCGCCACAATGTTTCATCTGCCGGTCCCACAACTCAATCGAACCTCCCCATCGCGCGTCCCAGCCTTCGTTGAGGTAAACAATCAGGTTCACCCGCCGGCGCCAGTTCTTGTGGTAGTGGTGCATGCTGAAGTCGGTGTGCACGTTCAGAAATCCGCCCTTGCTCGATTGATGCAAGCCTCCGCCCTCGAGCGACGGATCGGGGACCAGGTTCGGAATACCAGTAAGTTCGGATAACCATTCCACGAACTCCGGAGAATTCAATTCGTCAGTGACCTTACCCAGAGTAGGCGGAAAAAGCAGACGCTTGTTGAGCCCAAGCTTGTTCTCATTCTGGTGCTTGTACTGAATCCACGCATCGGTGTTGGGGTTAGGGAATTCGAGCGACATCGAGCGTGCGACCTGAGGATCAAGAAAATCCTGCAAAAAAATGTGCGGCCCCGGCGCGTTCTCGCGGTAGGTCTTTGCCAGCGGAGCTAAATCGGAACTCCACTTCCAATAAGATATTTCTGGTTTTTCAGCCAATTGTGCTTGAGCCATCAATCCCCTTCATTGTTCTCGTCGCGATTCTTCAAACGCTGATTCTTCAGAACCCTTAAATATACAGGGCGCGGGCAGGGTCTTGCAGCCGATACTCAATCTACCCGGCAAACATTTAGAGCCAGCTTCTGGTAGGGACAAACCATGCCTCCTGGAACTGGATACTGCGTTACGATCCAGTTCACTCCGTACTGTTCATGCAGCCTCTGAAAGTCATGCTGCTGAAAGTGCGCCCACCCACGCTGAGCCTGAACCTGAGTCCACCATTCCTCAGCAAGAGGAGGAAACATCGTGACGGCACCGCTGTCTTTGACGGCATCGGCAAGCATGCTTCTTTGGGCAATCGCGCGAAATCCATGCGAGTCTTCTCCCGCAATCCGCATGTGGTCGGGATCGAGCGCGAACATCGCATTCGTCGGCGTGTTTTCCTTTATCCACACAAATGCCTGCGCCCAGTTATTTCCTTCAGATTCGAGCGACCACTCGATGTGTGGACTGGCAGGAAAAAGCTCTCTCTGCGCTGTAAACATTCCGACGCACAGAGGAATAAATAACGCCGCCCACCGCCAGGCCCGATTTCGCAAGACGTACTCGCCAAGAAAACCGCCCCCAATCACAATCAGGAGAATGTAAAGCAGATGAAGGCTGCGCAAGGGTTGCAACCGCGCAAGGCTCTCGAAGCGGGCGGGAATCGAGACCACCAACGCTCCGGCGAAATAGATCAAATCGTAAACAATCAGTGCCCGGCAAAGAAGTTCAACATTTCGCTGATTTTTAGAGCGCGCAATCCTGGCAAACCACCAAAACAATGCAACTGGAGCTAGAATGCCGAGCCATTCGTACCACTGCCAATTCAAAATGTAGTGAAAGGTATGGTACAGAGTTGCCTGATGGTAGGCCATTGAGGGTTTTTGAAATGAAAACTCAATCGGCAAAAATAACCCTGCAATCGCCAGAGAACGACTCTCATTTTTCATCCATATAAGCAGCACGCAGAAAGACAAAGCAAATACTGCCATCAGCGGATGCACCGACGCCGCAAAGATTATCCATAAACCCATCACAAGCCATTTGCGTTGAAGAGTGGCAGTTACCGCAAAAACAGCCGCAAATGCCGCCAGATTTCGGGGATTGGTGTACTGATCCAAAATGTAAAGCGCCGTTCCGGCCACAGGCAGTGTGAGCAGCGCGGCAATAAGACTCACGCCACACCAGCGTGCACTCAAAGTGGTGAAGCATTCTCCACTCAATTCCCAGCACGCCAGAAGCAGCAGGAAAATAGATCCGAACTCAAATGCCAACAGGATTACATCCAAAGGCAGATGCGTTACTCGCACACACGCGGCAACTAAATTTGGGAAGAGCGTCAAGTGCGCGTGCGATGCAAAAAACTCGGAGTTGAAAGGAAACAGCTCAGGATGCAGCATCTTCTCGACGCCCGGAAGATATATTTCCGCATCTTCAACGCCGGGATGATAGCCATGGATTAAAAAAGCTCCCCCAGAAAGGAGGAGAAGGCCGACATGTCGTTTCAGCGTGGAGAAAGACCGTGGACGATCCAAGTCTATCCTTCCGGCCTGTGGCGTTTCGATTCGTGGCGGACGCTGCGACCTTCGACGAGGTGAAGCAGTTCTTCGGCAAGGTTTTTGGCGTGATCTCCTGCTCGCTCGAAGGCCTGGGCTACCAGCAGCAGATTCGTACTGTATTCGCGCGGACGGCGATCCGTACTTTCCAGATGCCTTCGAAACATTGCATGGCAGGCTTGGTCAATCCGCGAATCATTTTGTAATACCCAATTTGCAGGCTCGGTCTCACGCTTCACGAAACCTTCGTGAATGCGTTCCAGCATGGCTTGCAGGGTAGTGGACATGGACAGCAGATCCCGCTTATCGAATGGCAGGAACCGCGCAGTTACGAGTTGCAGACGTTTTACTGCCGACCACGTCAAATCGCCGATGCGCTCCAGATCGGTAATGAATTTCAGGCATCCTAGGAGTTCCCGCGCCTCAGATTCCGTGACATCCGTAATTGCACTGGTAATTTTCTCGTCTACCTGGCGTTCAATGCGATCCAATTCTTTCTCGCAGTCCTTCACCGCAAGAAAAGCCATCTTGGAAGAATCCTCTACGAATTCACTGGTGTTGGACGCGGAGTCCTTGGCCACCAAACAAGCTTGGCGGATAAGATCGGTGAGTTCTTTTGTGGACTCCGGCACGCGGGAAGCTATTTGTCTGGTCGCGCTCATCGGAAACTTTTACGACGCTCAGAGAATCGGAGATTAAATTGAAATTGTCCCGGTCAGATAAAGTACGGCCTTCCCTTTTAGTATTACACGCTCTCCCATAAGCTCGCACCACAGGTCGCCCTGGCGCTGCGAAAGTTGACGCGCATGGAATTTCAATTTATTGAGCCTCGCTGCCCAGTAAGGAACGAGCGAACTGTGAGTGGAACCGGTGACCGGATCTTCCGGGATTCCGTAGCTGGGCACGAAATACCTCGACACGAAATCTGAGCGCTCACCGGGAGCGGTGATGCAAACACCGAGCGGATGAAGCTTCTTTAGAACTTCGAAATTCGGAGCCGCACTCCGAATCTGTTCTTCCTTGTCGTAGACCACCAGGTACTTGCCGCTGGTTTGAAAAACGGCGCTAGGGCCAGCGGATTCATTCGCGAGGGGAAGCCCCTGCGAGAGATCTGCCGGCGGATTTTCACACTTCCAGGGCGGGAGCGACGGAAAATCCATTGAGATCAAATCCCCGTCACGATTGACCGTCAGAATTCCGCTGCGGGTTTTAAAGCGAACTGAAGCACTTTTTGGTTCGAGGATATTGAGGAACACAAAGCCCGAGGCCAGCGTCGCGTGGCCGCACAGGTCAACCTCGCACTGGGGGGTGAACCAACGTAGCCCATAATGATCGCCTTCGCGCACAAAAAATGCGGTTTCAGACAAATTGTTCTCAGCCGCGATGGCCTGCATAACGTCATCCGAAAGCCATTTCTGGAGCGGACATATGGCTGCTGGATTGCCTGAGAAAACGCCCGCCGCGAACGCATCTACCTGAAAAATGGATAGGTCCAAAGCCAAATCGCTCCTCGTATGAAGAATTAGGGTAAACTTACGCGCGCAAGGCTGGGTACCGCAGATTCGGCAAACCGAAAGCTGACCTCTTGCATACCTATGATTAAGGGAACATGCAAAAGGATGAAAGAAATGTTTCAGTGTTCGGGGTAGGGCATGTCGCATTTTTAACAACGGAAGTGCCACACCCCGCATCGGATATAGATACAAAAGCGTGCTCAATTCTGGAATGGTCAATCGGTTCGAGCGCCAGGAACATTGCGAGGAAGAATAAGCATGATCACGAGCGTTCAGGACGACTCGATCCAAGCCCGCGCCAAAGGCCTGCACCAGAGTTTCCTTGATGTCCGCAAGATGAGCTTTAAGATCACGCGGCCGCTTTCGGCGGAAGACCAAATGCTTCAATCCATGCCCGACGCGAGCCCAATCAAGTGGCACCTGGCGCATACGACCTGGTTCTTCGAGACATTTATTCTTGAACCCAATGTTCCTGGTTACACCCCTTTTGATCCCAGGTACAAAATTCTTTTTAATTCTTATTACAAGCAACTCGGCGCTCATCCGAATCGGGGTTCTCGCGGGTTGATGTCTCGTCCGTCGCTGGAGGAAGTGCATGCGTACCGGGCATACGTTGATGATGCGATATCCGCACTCTTGAACCAGAAGGATTGCAAAGCAAAGGTATTGGAATTAGTTGAACTTGGATTAAACCACGAGCAACAGCACCAGGAACTGATTCTCGCAGACATCAAGCACGCGCTGTGGAGTAGTCCGCTGCCCCCGCAACCGGCGCAGGATACGAATTTCTCGAGCGAGGCCGGGCAGTTGACGTGGATCGCAATCGAAGGCGGAATTCATTCAATCGGTCACGAGGGGAACAGTTTCGCTTTCGATAACGAACGTCCGCGCCATGATGTACTGCTTCGCCCGTTTCAAATCGCGTGCCGCGCCGTAACCAATGCCGAGTATATGGAGTTCATGGGTGACGGTGGTTATCGTCGTCCCGCGCTATGGCTTTCCGACGGCTGGGACGCGGTTTGTGCGAAGGGTTGGGATTCTCCTCTTTACTGGGACCGTCGCGAGGATGGTTCGTGGATGTATTTCGACGGCGCCGGCACCACGCGCGTTGAATCTGCCGCCCCGGTCTGCCATGTGAGTTATTACGAAGCTGACGCGTATGCACGGTGGTCAGGCGCACGACTTCCAACTGAAGAGGAGTGGGAAGTGACCGCTTCCCGATATCCATCGCAAGGGACTTTGCTGGAGGATGAAGTGTTCCATCCGCGTGCCGCGGTAGGCGATGGATTCCAGCAGGCATTTGGCGATGTTTGGGAATGGACTGCAAGCCCCTACGTCGCGTATCCGGGGTTTACTCCCGCCGAGGGATTGCTCGGAGAATACAACGGCAAGTTCATGTGCAACCAACTTGTGCTACGCGGCGGTTCCTGTGCGACCCCTGCGAGCCACATTCGCGCTTCCTATCGCAATTTCTTTCCGGCGCATGCGCGCTGGCAATTCTCGGGCATAAGGCTCGCCAAATGATAGCTCGCGAGCTTGTAGTCATCCCCTCATTCGCTCGAGAGGTTGAGGAAGGCCTGTCCAGAACGCCGAAGTCACTCCCTTCGAAGCTTTTTTACGACGGACCTGGGTCCGTGCTTTTTGAGGAAATCACCCATCTGCCTGAGTATTACCTCACGCGCACCGAACTTGAAATCTTACAAACGCGAGCTACTGAAATCGCGAAAGCGGTTGGCTCCAATGTTACTGTCGTTGAATTAGGGGCTGGCACCGCAACTAAAACCGGCACTCTGCTACGCGCTCTGGCCGGCAAGCAGATTCGAACCTCGTATTTTCCCGTTGATATTTCTCCCTCTGCGCTGGCCGAAGCCAAAATGCAGGTGAATGCACAAGTCCCCAACGCTCGTGTGCATCCCATAGTCGCTGACTTTGGCGAAGGCTTCGCTTTCTTACGAGACATTCCAGGACGCAAACTGGTTCTCTACCTTGGCTCCAGCATCGGCAACTTTGATCCCGAAGCGGCGGTTTCGATGTTAGTCGAGGTTCGCAGAGAACTGCGCCCGGGCGATTCGTTACTGTTGGGAACCGATCTGGTGAAACCCTCTACTGTATTGATTCCCGCTTACGATGATGCCCGAGGAATTACTGCCCAATTCAACAAGAACATCCTCCGGCGATTGAACCGGGAACTTGGATCAGACTTTTATGTGAATGCTTTTCGCCATGTTGCTTGCTGGAACGCGGCTTGTTCGCGAATGGAAATGCACCTGCAAAGCCAGTGCCGCCAGACTGTTTCTCTGGGAATCTTAGGATCAAAAGTTGCTTTTGCGCCGGGCGAACGGATTCACACCGAAAATAGTTACAAGTACACAATTCCCATGGTCAAAGGCATGCTCAGGGCCGCGGGCTTTTCACTCGACCAAACGTGGTTCGACGATAAGAAATGGTTCGCTCTGAATCTGGCCGGGATTTAGGCCTTTCGGCCGCCCGCATTGTTACTTCTCAACATGCCGTTATATCCTTGCGGCGTGCAACGAACAGCCGTACGCTCACCGACCCCAGGACTGTTTATCGGTCTCGTCATCACCATTGTCGCGGTCGTAGCCTACTCCTTCTATATAACGTTGCAGATTTCACGGCTTCGGCAACTTCAGAACGATCTTGCCGACCGCAATCGAAAAGATTCTCTCCAGTTGTTGCGAATCCAAAATGAGTTGAACTCATTGGCGCTGGCCATGCGCGACATGCTGGACAATGACGAACCATATCCTCTGACGGCGTGGTCCGCGCAATTTCAGCGAATGAGAACTGATTTGGATGACGCCCTGCGCCAGGAGCAGCGGCTCGCTCTTGCCGACCGCACTCCGGAGCAGCGGCAATATCTTCAGAGCTTCTTGTCGCAATTCTGGGATGCGGCAGACCGGACATTCGCCCTGGCGCGCGAGGGCAAAGAGGCCGAAGCGCGAACGCAGATTCGCTTCTCGTTGCTAGCGCGGCAGGAGGCGCTCAGCACCGCCGTATCCAGGCTCCTGGTGCAAAATAACGAAAGCGAAGAGCAGGCCGGAGAGCGAATCAGGGAAATATATGATCGCGTTCAGCGCCAGGTTTATTTATTTCTTACCGCGATCGTCGCGGCAATTCTTCTCACGAGCCTTTATGTAATCCGCTCGAATCGCCGGTTGTTCGCGCAGGTTGCGGCGTTATCCGAGCAGCGTAGCGATCTCGCGCAAAAACTAATTTCCACACAGGAAGCGACCCTGCGCTATATTTCGCGAGAGTTGCATGATGAATTCGGGCAGATTCTTACCGCGATGGGCTCGATGTTAGGGCGGGCTGGAAATCATCTCCCCGCGGAATCACCGTTGCGTCCCGAGCTTCTCGAAATCAGGGAAATCGCCCAGGGGACGCTGGAAAAGGTCCGTAGCCTTTCGCAAGCCTTGCATCCCGTTATGCTGGAGGAGTCCGGCCTGGAGCGCACGCTCGATTGGTATCTCCCGGTTATAGAAAAACAATCCGGAATTAAAATACACTACGAAAAGTCTGGAATTCCCTTCGCCATAGATGGCAACTCTGCCATTCACATTTATCGAATCGTGCAGGAAGCCTTAAATAACGCGATCAGACATTCGGGCGGCGACACGGTCTGGGTTCGTTTGATTTTTCAGGCAGATACACTGGAAGTGGACATTGAAGACCACGGCTCAGGCTTCGCAACGACTCAACGTCGTGGGATTGGATTGGTCGCCATGCGTGAACGCGCGGAACTTCTGCGGGGAACTATCGAGTTCCTCCAGCCAAAAGAAGGGGGAACGCTGGTTCGGTTGATTTCACCGGCGGACGCATCTTCGAAAGATAAATCGCCAGAACGCTCTCGCTTGGAAACGGATTCTCATGTCTAAACAAATTTCAGTGCTGCTCGTGGACGATCATAGCCTGGTGCGTCGTGGCTTCCGCCGCCTTCTCGAAGATGAATCCGATATTGTCGTGGCGGGCGAGGCGAGCGATGGTGCGCAAGCAGTCGAATTGGCATCCACGCTTCAACCCGATGTTACTGTAATGGATTGCGCCCTAGCCGGCAGCAATGGTCTGAACGCGACGCGGGATATTCTCCGAAACAATCCGCAAGCGAAAGTTCTGATGTTGAGCATGCACAGCGAAGAAACATGGGTTCAGCAGGCGCTCGATGCCGGTGCGAAAGGTTACATTCTAAAAAACGCGATGGATTTGGACCTGGGGGCGGCAATACGGCGAGTCGCCGCGGGAGAAGTTGTCCTCGATGCTCGACTTCAGTTCCCATCAACTCTGAAGGGCGAAGGCAGCGGCGCGCTTACCGCGCGCGAGTTAGAAGTTCTGCGGTTGATCTGCGATGGCAAATCGAACAAAGAAATTGCTTCGGAACTAGGCCTCAGCGCCAACACTGTTTCGGTGCACCGCGCCAACATTATGGATGCGCTTGGAATCCACAAGACCGCCGAATTAGTTGTCTATGCAATCCGCAGCGGTTTGGTGAACCTGCCTTGAACCGCCGCAATTTTCTGAAAGGCATGGCTGTTGCTACTGTTTTCTGCGCCGGCGATGCTTTCAGCAAACCTCCGGTTTCTTCTTCCCCGTTAGGATTTCAGTTTGCCGACGTGACCAATGCCGCCGGAATTCAATTCCGCCACAATAGCGGCGCCTATGGGGGCAAGTTGCTTCCGGAAACACTCGGCTCCGGCTGCGCCTTCCTCGACTACGACAGCGATGGTTGGCAGGACATTCTTCTGATCAACAGCATGGACTGGCCTGGTCATAAGCGCCAGACCAGCACGCTCAAACTTTATCGTAACAATCGCAACGGCACTTTTTCAGACGTTACGCGCCAGGCTGGCCTCGAGATCGAAATGTATGGAATGGGCGTTGCCGTTGGCGATTACAACAACGATGGATTCCCGGACATCCTTGTGACGTGCGTCGGACAGAACCGGCTATTTCGCAATACCGGCAAGGGGACTTTCGTGGACGCGACCCGCACAAGCGGGCTTGGCGGCCGCCAGGCTTTCAGCACCTCCGCGATTTGGTTCGATTTCGACAGAGACGGATTGTTGGATTTGTTCGTTTGCAATTATGTGAAGTGGTCTGCCGACCACGATGTCTTTTGCAGTTGGGACGGAAAACACAAATCCTATTGCACTCCCGAGGCTTATCATGGAGAAACCTGCTGGCTTTTTCACAATCGTGGAAACGGAACCTTCGAAGAGGTAACCGCTCCCAGCGGAATTTTCGACGCCAGTTCTAAATCGCTGGGCGTCGCCATGCTTGATTACGATCACGATGGCTGGCCCGATCTGCTGGTGGCGAATGACACGCAGCCCAACAAGCTTTATCAAAATCAGCGCAATGGAACGTTTAAGGACGTTGCGGTAGAAGCCGGAATCGCATTCAGCGCCGACGGCAAAGCTCGCGCCGGGATGGGCGTGGATGTCGGAGACTTTGAAAACTCCGGTACCCCCGGCGTGGCAATCACAAATTTCGACAATGAAATGATTGGGCTCTATCGCGCGTCGGGCAATGGCAATTATCAGGATGTCGCCATGCAAAGCGGCGTAGGTTTGGCTTCAAAGACCACGCTGGGATTCGGCTGCGCATTTGTAGATGTTGATTTGGACGGCTCCTTAGATTTGATCGCTGTAAACGGACATATTGATGACACGGTGCGGAACGTCCGGAATGTTGGCTATGCGCAACCTCCGCAATTATTTCTGAACAACGGCAAGGGCAACTTCACCGAAGTTGGGAGCCAAGCAGGAGGCGGATTCAATCAGCCCAAAGTCGGACGCGGACTCGCATACGGTGACTTCGACCGCGATGGCGATTCCGATATTCTGATGACCACAAATAACGGTCCTGCTTATCTCTTCCGCAACGACAATACATCCGGGAATCGGAGTATTCGATTTGATTTGGTGGGGATGAAGTCCAACCGGAACGCGATTGGCGCGATCGTCCGGGTATTTCATGGCGGCTCGATGCAGATGCGAATGGTGAAGGGAGGATCGAGTTACCTCTCGCAGTCAGAGTTGCCCGTCACTTTCGGTCTCGGCAAGCGGGACAAAATAGACCGTGTTGTAATCGAATGGCCAAGCGGCCGAACCGAAGAATTTAAGGATTTGGCAGCAGGGCGCAGCTATCGGTGTATGGAGTCCAAGGGGATAGCGCCCCAGTCTGGGTTCTAGCCTTGGTTCCCTTGTTTGGAACGATTGGCCTCTCGGAAGAAACTCCATCGCGCACGGACCGGGAGAGGTGTACGAAATATTGTTGAAAGGGCGCGGCTTCCAGCCGCGCCCTTGATCAATTCAATGCACTTTCGGCGTGGCTAAAAGCCACGCCCTTTCAAAGCAGCAAAAGATAGTTTCCGCAGCCTGTGAGAGTCGAGCCTTTCCCGGTTAGTAGAGACCAGGTGGGCCGAAGCAGCGACCGCGCTTGAATTCCATGTAGAGCCAACGCAAAATCTGACAGCATCCACAAATTCTCCCGCTGAATCCGTCAGCAGTGCGTATAATCGTCACCCGGCGATTCTTTCTCCGACAAATCAATCCGTCGAGGCATTTGAATGGACCACAACTCGCCCAATTTTCCCAGCCGTAGAAATTTCCTTGCCACCAGCGGTGGATTGTTAGCAGCCGCGATGACTGCTCCCAAGGCTGGATCCGCATTGACGGCCGCCGCTGTAGGCGACTCCGGCGTCAAGACGCCGTCGGAAAAATCTCGCCGCAAAATTCCCATCGGCGTTTTCGATCCAGTGTTTGGAGATCTCAGTCTTGACGCCATGGTCGAAAAGATTTCTGGGATGGGCATTGAAGCCGTCGAGATCGGAACCGGGGGGTTCCCCGGGTCGAGTCATTGCCCGGTGCAGGAGTTGCTGGCTGATCCTGCAAAATTGCGCGCATGGAAAAAGAAGTTCGAGGATCGCAATATTTTTGTCGGAGCTCTGAGTTGCCATGGGAACCCTGTGCATCCCGATCCAAAATATGCCGCGCGTGACGCGGAAGCGTTCCGCAACACCGTGCTATTAGCAGAACGGTTGGGAGTAAAGGTCATCGTCGGCTTCTCGGGATGTCCCGGGGGCAACCCGACCGACACCATGCCGAACTGGGTGACTTATCGCTGGCCTCCTGACTTCGCCCAGATTGAAGACTGGCAATGGAAAGAAAAGGTTATTCCGTACTGGAAGCAAGCTGCGAAATTCGCGCGCGAGCACGGCGTTCACCAGCTTGCGCTGGAAATGCATCCCAATCAAGTCGTATATAACCCGCGAACCCTGATGCGATTGCGCGAAGCAGTTGGCGAAGAGATTGGCGCTAACAACGATCTCAGTCATCTTTTCTGGCAGGGTTGCGATCCGGTAGAAGTGATACATTTTCTCGGCAAGCAGGGCGCAATCTACCACGCCCACATGAAAGATACTGTCATGTTCCATGACAACGTGGCGAAATATGGCGTTCTCAATTTCGCTTCCGATGTGAAAGACCTTCCGGAGGCCTCGGAAACATTCCGCGCTGTCGGATATGGACACGGTGCGAACACATGGAAAGACATTGTTCGCGCTTACATGGAAGTTGGATACGCGGGGATTCTGAGTATCGAGAACGAAGACCCGATTCTGACGGGCGAAGTAGGCGTGGAGCGTGCGCTGTATGTCTTGAAAAATGTGAGAAATGAGTTGCTGGAAAAAGCTTAAGAAAGCGCGGAATTAGGGAGCGAGGGAATAATGGCAATCAATCGCAGAGAATTTTTAAGCACAACTTTAACGACAATCACCGCGGCAAGCGTATTGGGCAGCCGGTTTTCTTTCGGCGCAACGCAGCACCGGGCAGAACACATCGGGGTGCAGCTGTACACCGTCCGCGACGCCATGCAAGCGGACATGGACGGGACGCTGGCGAAGGTTGCCGCCATTGGCTACAAAGAAGTGGAACTCGCCGGATTCACGATGGACGGCGGCAAGATTTTGTATTTCACTCACTCGCCCGAGGATTTGAAGGCTTCTCTCGATCATCATGGCTTGACCGCAATTTCTACCCACGTCAACTTCGCAAGCCTCAGCCCGGAAAATTTTCCAAAAGTAATCGAAGTCAGCAAAATGCTCGGGCATCGCTACATCGTGAATCCTTGGATTGACGATGATATTCGTAAACAGCCGGACGGATGGAAGCAAGCCGCCGCGACTTTCAATCACGCTGGCGAGATGAGCAAGAAGTCTGGAATTCAGTTCGCGTATCACAACCACTGGTTCGAATGGTTCGCGGTGAACGGCCAGCTTCCTTATGACATCCTTCTCAAAGAAACGGATCCAAATCTGGTGAAAATGGAAATGGATCTTTGCTGGATCACAATCGCCGGACAGGATCCGGTGAAATATTTCGATCGCTATCCGGGACGTTTCCCGCTGGTCCATGTGAAAGATATGAAGAAGCTTCCGAAAGTTAACGGTTCTGGAAATCAGGATTTCGGCGATTCACTCGGCGATATGACAGAAGTTGGCAGTGGCGTGATTGATTGGAAGCGAATTTTCGCGCACGCGGACAAAGCGGGGATCAAGTATTACATCGTCGAGCACGACAAGCCGAAGATGCCCTTTGATTCCATAAAGACCAGTTATCAGTACATGAAAGCTTTGCGTTTTTAGATCGCGTGCCGCTTTTGCATGTGCGATAAATAGAAAATTGACGGGATTGGGAAGGGCACGACTTCCAGTCGTGCCGTCGAACTCGGGACATTAATAATCGGCCCACTGAAAAGTCAGGCCCTTCCCGGATAACAGGTTCGGTCGGCGCAATGGACTGCTTTTCGCGAGCTATCGGGCGGGAAGCCACTATACAATGCCGCAAGTAATTCGTTCTCCGAAAACTTACGACGTTTGCATCATCGGCTCCGGCGCCGCCGGGGGCACTGCGGCCAAGGTCCTCACCGAAGGCGGACTGAGCGTCGTTATGCTCGAAGCCGGCCCCCCGCTTCATCCTGAGAAAGACTTCAAAGAACACGTTTGGCCTTACCAGCTTCCACATCGCGGCGCGGGCGTAGGCGCAAAAGAAAGATGGGGGTTTGGCGAATTCCTTGCCCCTAACGGCTTCTGGGAAATTGAGGGTGGCGCTGGCACCGTCGCGCCGGGGTCGCGCTTTAGCTGGTTCCGTTCTCGCATCGTCGGCGGGCGCACAAATCATTGGGGCAGGATTGCTCTGCGCTTTGCTCCTGTGGACTTCAAAGCGCGTTCCACAGATGGCATGGGCGATGACTGGCCACTGACTTACGAAGAGCTTTCTCCTTATTACGACAAGGTCGAGTCTTACATCGGCGTATTCGGCACGAAGGAAAATATTCCCAGTGCGCCGGACGGAATATTTTTACCGCCTCCGCCGATGCGCTGCACCGAAACCATTCTCAAGAAGTCGTGCGACAAGCTCAACATTCTTTTCATTCCGTCGCGGATGGCGATTCTTACCAGACCGCTTAACGGACGGCCCGCATGCCATTATTGCGCGCAATGCGGACGCGGTTGCATCAGCGCATCCAACTTCAGTTCCAGCCAGGTAATGATTCCTCCGGCTGAAAAGACCGGGCGATTCACTCTCATTACCGGAGCCATGGCCCGGGAAATCATTGTCGGCAAAGACGGGAGATGCGAAGCCGTCAGTTATGTCGAGAAAGCGACTCGTTCTGAAAAACGAGTGAATGCGAAAGCCTTATGCTCGCTGCCAGCGCATGCGAATCTTCACGCCTGCTTCTCAATTCAAAATCAACTTTATTTCCCGATGGCCTGGCGAATTCTTCCGGCGTAGTTGGCCGCTATTTAACCGATTCGGTGGGCAGTTCTGGCGGAGGATATTTCCCGCAACTTGAAAAGATGCCTCCGCACAATCACGATGGCGTTGGCGGAATGCACATGTACGTGCCGTGGTGGAAGTTCGATCGCAAGAACGAATTTTTGCGCGGATACCACATCGAGGTCGGTGGCGGCAGAAACATGCCGGGCATATCAGAATTTGAGGGCGTGTGCGAAGAGTTTGAAGGATACGGCGCTCCACTGAAGCAAAAATGTCGAAGCCGTTACGGCACCTATATCGGATTCGCAGGCCGCGGCGAAATGATTCCCAACGCAAACAGCTATTGCGACATTGATCCCGTTACAGTGGATGAATGGGGCATTCCGGTGCTGCGCTTTCATTGGGAGTGGAGCGACAACGAGATCAAGATGGCGAAGGATATGCAGGAAACTTTTCGCGCTATCGTTGAAGCAGGCGGAGGAACGTATTACTCACGAGCTAAATCGGACGGCCTGAACCCTTACGGCATCGCCGATGGCGGCGTCATTATTCACGAATTGGGCACAGCTCGCATGGGGAGCACTCCCAAGACTTCCGCTCTAAACAAATTTTGTCAGGCGCATGACGTAAAGAATTTATTCGTGACGGATGGCGCCTGCTTTGTGAGCAACGCAGATAAGAATCCCACGCTAACCATCATGGCTTTATCGTGGCGGGCGTCGGAATATTTGCTGGAGGAATCAAGTAAAGGAAATTTGTGGAAGGGTGATATTCAATTTCAGCTTTGAAGGGGCCGCCTTCAGGCGTGCCGTGCCCGTCACCCAAGGATTTACGGCGCGGCTGAAGCCGCGCCCCTTCAAGACAACGAAAAGTATGTCAAACCACATCTCTCGCCGCGATGTTTTGAGGTCCCTGGGTAAGGGAGTCATTGCCGGATCCGTCCTGCGCGTGATTCCCCTCGAGGCCGCGGAATACGTTCACAAAATGGTGGCCTCGGAAAAGGCGGCGTCGCCAGCCGGAGTCTACACTCCAAAATTTTTCCCGCCACCGCAATACAAGATGCTGCTCGCTCTCTGCCAAACCATCATTCCCGCGGACGCCGATTCAGGCGGAGCAATTGAGGGCGGCTCTCCCGAGTTCATAGATCTCGTTACCAGCGAAAGTCCCGAGTATCAGTTGACCTTCGGCGGCGGACTCATGTGGCTCGACGCAGCTTGCACTGACCGCTACGGCCAGCCCTACTTGCAGTGCGCGGCGGAACAGCAGAAGCAAGTCCTAGACTCAATCGCATACTGCAAGAACGCTTTGGCCGATCCTTCGCTAACCCCGGGGATAGAGTTCTTCGCCCTTCTACGCGACCTGACCGTGGACGCATTCTTCACCAGCGCCATCGGAATAAAATATCTCGACTACATCGGCAACACATATCTGGCGGAATTTCCCGGATGCCCCCCCGTTCCCGAAGCCTGATTTCCGAACAATAAAAAATGCGGGAGGCTTTCGCTCCCCGCACTGAATGAATGCAGCCTACTTCCGGGTGAAAGGCAATCCAGGCAGTGTTCCCGTATGTTCGATCTGCACTGCCTGAAGCTGATTTGGATCCAATCCCAAGGCCTTCAGAATCGTCGGAGCCACCTGTCGCGTCTCCACCTGATCGGTGAAGGTCGAGGCCTTGAAGCTCGGATTCGACACCAGCAGCATCACATTTCTATCGTTCTCGGCGAAACCTCCATGTTCGGCTACTTTCTTCTTCCCGCTGGTGTACACCACTCCAATGTTCGGAGTAACGATAATATCCGGGGTGGCTGGATCGGTGAGAGGGCTATTAAAGATCAAATTGAGGTTCTTTCCCGCAAGAACTTCGCCTCCTCCGGTGAGTCCCAAATTCGCGCTCAACAAGGCTGCATCGGTCGTAGTTTGACTTTGATCGGTGAGCCAGATTAAAGAGACGTCATCCTCCAGAGCTTGACCCACCGGGAAACCCGGTCCGATTCCGCCAGGAGAAAGGATTTGGGATGGCGGTTCCAGAGCCGAATTGTCAGCTGGAATGCGCAACACGCGATTTGGATCAATTGGAGACTGCCCATGCTTCGCCGTAATAATGATCAGAGTGGAATCGTACAACCCCTGATCTTGCAACTCTTCCACCATCTCTCCAATCGAGGCGTCCACGTATGAAATCTCGCCCAGCAGCGCATCCGTCGGAGTTCCCAGCGCGTCTTTATATCCGCCAGTCACGCCAATACTTGTTTCATTCAGTTTCTGCCCGATGCTGACTGCCTGAAAATTCATTCCAAATATGTTTGGCACCGGCGCCGCCGATTTTCCATCATGCGTCTTGCCATCAATTTCGTTCAGGATAGCTTGAACCTTGTACGTGTCGTAGCACTTGATGTTCTGAAAACTTGAAGTCCAATCGGCGAGCGAAGTCGTATCCGGTAAAGGATCGCAACCCGGGACCGACGGAATTGGAACCGCGGGCGAGTTGATTTCCGGAGCAAAGAAGTCATCCACTCCCATCCCGCTCGGCCCTTTCGTCAGTTCATACGACTGATGCTTGTCTGACCATGCCGTGTATCCACCGCCGGCTTTGATCACTTCGAAGATAGTGTTCACGCGAAGGTAGCTGTGCGGATAAAGCGGTGCACAACCATTGTTCGGATCACGCGGTAGGTAATCAGGATTGATTCCTCCTCCCGCACTAAGCAGGTTCAAATTTTTGTCAATCTCTTCGTCGTATCCAACTTGAGTTCCGATCACGCTCGGACACAGATTTTTTCCGCCGACAAGGCCATACGGCGTGGTCTTAGCTGGCGGCGACAATGCGCGGTTGTAGCTGACGTCGTAGAACGCGCCGGTAGTTCGCGGCAGTCCGCCGGTCACTAACGCGGTTAGTCCTGGAAATGAGTCGGAAGGTCGCGGGGTTAACGTCTGAAGATAATTGACTCCGTTCCTGGCAAGCTTGGCGAGGTTCGGACAATATGGAGAGCCGCCATCAACGCCGGCCCGGCAGTTTGCGAAGTCGAGAGCGTGCATGCCGTCAATACTGATCAGTAGAACGCGTTTAATTTTGTTGTTGGACTCTGCGGCGGCGCTTCCAGGTAATACACTTGCAAGCGCGAGCACCGTCAGAATCATAGGAAGAGAACGGCGAAGAAACATACTTGGCCTCCTTTAAAGGGTGCGGCAAGATTAGCGGTGCGCAACGCAGCGATGGTTAAACAGAAGTGAATGCTGTGTTAAAAATCTGTAACAGAGAAGAACTTTGACTTCGGGATTCCAATGCGCGGGCTGCGGCGAATGGAACGAAATCGTGCCGGACGCTTCCGCTGGTAACAATCAAAGCTATATCGAAGATTGCCAGGTATGCTGCAAGCCGAACGTGCTTAAGATTTCCTATGATCCAGAAGCAGAGACCTTCGAAATCGCATCTCAGCTAGAATGATTGGAAAGGAATAAATCCAATGTCCATGACCAACACATCGCCGGGCCGAATGGTCACGCACACCATGGTCACCACGCAATTTGAACTGGATGGCTTCAAAGTAGTCCGCACTCTCGGCGTTGTGCGCGGCATCGTGGTGCGTTCGCGTTCGATTGTGGGCACGATTGGCGCGACGCTGCAAACCATTGTCGGCGGAAATATCACGCTACTGACAAATCTATGCGAGAAGACTCGCGCCGAAGCTTTTGATCTGATGTTGCAGCACGCCGCCGACCTCGGCGGGAATGCGGTCGTGGGCGCTCGTTACGACGCCACAGAAATTATGCAAGGCGTCACCGAAGTGCTCGCTTATGGAACCGCCGTCTTCGTCGAGCCGTCCAAGTAGGACTGCGGCCGGACGGTCTGAGCAAGCGCCCGCTCCCTGTTACCATCAATTCGTGACTCCCACTTCTCAAGTTCGCGTACGCTTCGCCCCGTCTCCCACCGGACACCTTCATGTCGGTAACGCCCGCACGGCGCTGTTTAACTGGCTTTTCGCCCGTCATCACGAAGGGACCATGGTCCTTCGCATAGAAGACACCGATGTCGAACGCAGCGAGGCTCGCTTTGAAGACCAACTGATCGCCGATCTGAAATGGCTCGGACTCGATTGGGACGAAGGCCCCGATCTCGGCGGGCCCTTTGGCCCTTATCGCCAATCCGACCGCGTTGAACTTTATCGCGAACACGCGGAGCGCCTGCTGGAAGCGCGCAAAGCATATTTATGTTTTTGCACGGAGGGTGACCTCCAGAACGAACGCGAGAAAGCCCAGGCCGAACATCGCCAGCCAATCTATTCAGGAAAATGCCGGGCCCTTGATCCAGCAGAGGCCGAAACGCCGGCGGAAGAATGGCGAGCCATGTGCGATTCGCCTGCAAATTCCGGAGCACCCGATTCGCTTTCATGACATCGTTCATGGCGATGTGGAATTCTCGAGCGAAGTAGTAAGCGACCCCATCATTCTGCGTTCCAATGGAATGCCGGTTTACAACTACGTAGTTGTAATTGATGACGCGCTCATGAAGATTACCCATGTCATTCGTGGCGACGATCATCTTTCGAATACACCGAAGCAAGTCGCACTTTATGAGGCCTTGGGCTGGCCCGTGCCAGAATTCGCCCATCTTTCAACGATTCTGGGCGCCGACCGCGAGCGCCTTTCCAAGCGCCACGGCGCGACTTCAATCGCGAATTTTCGTGACATGGGAGTTCTTCCCGAAGCTGTGGTTAATTATCTGGCGCTGCTCGGATGGGCGCCCAGCGGCGGCACCAGAGAGCTTTTCAATATCACAGAGCTAGTCAAAGAATTTTCTTTGAAACGTGTGACGCCTTCTCCCGCTGTGTTTGATATGGAAAAACTGTACTGGCTCAACCGGCATTACGTTAAATACACTTCGCCGGAGAGGATTGAAAAACTCGCCCTTCCTTATTACACCCGGATGCTTTCCGGTGAGCTTGCCCAGAAGTTTGACGGAGGAACTACGACCGATTACCAGTGGCCTCCCGATGCCGTGATCTGGTTTTCGAGAATCACCCAGTTGCTGGCGCCTTCGGTTGACCGCCTGGATCAGCTTCCGGAACGGGCTTCCGCGATTTTCAACTACGATGCCAAAGCCGCACTCGCGGCACCTGACAATGCTGAAACCCTCGAATGGCCGAATACCGATGCCGTGCTGGCGAGATTCTTGTCCAAGATTCTCGAAGATGAATCCGCAGCCGAGCATAAACTTACTGCCGAGCAATTCAAGAAAATCGTCAATGAAATAAAAGCGGAGACGGGAGCGAAAGGCAAGGAATTATTTCATCCGATAAGAATCGTGATCACCGGCTCACACTCCGGCCCGGAATTCGACAAACTGATTCCGATTCTCGAAGAAGGCAGCCGCCTTCCATTGCCGAAGCACGTCCTGAGCGTAAGAGAACGCGCCGAAGCATTCGGCAAAGCGCGAAGCGGCTAAATCTCCAGGGCTTGGACTCGCATTGAAATTGTCATGCTGAGCGAAGTTGTGCTTCCGCTCGCGGAAGCACACAGTCGAAGCACCCCTATCGCGGCAAAAACTTCTGTCAGCATGCTGAGGAAGGATTCCACAAAGGCGGCTTCAGGCGCCGGGATTGACCGACATCTCAGCTAAAACATTCTCCAGCGCACTCTTCAAATCTCGATACCTGAACTGATACCCGCTCGCCATCAGCCTCGCTGGCTCCACGCGCTGGCTGGCAAGCAACACACCGTCCGCCATCTCGCCAAATATCAATCGCACGGCAAAATCAGGTATTCGCAACATCGCGGGACGCGACAATACCTTCTCAAGTGTCCGCGTAAACTCTGAATTCCTCACTGGCTCCGGCGCAACCAAGTTGACGGGACCCTGTAGCCCATCGTTATCGAGAACATGAAGAACCGCGCCTACAAGGTCCTGCACATGGATCCAGCTCATCCACTGGCGCCCCTTGCCGATCTGCGCTCCGAGTCCCAGTCGGAACGGCGGCAACATTTCCTTCAACGCCCCGCCCTCCGCTGCCAACACGACGCCTATCCGAATTTGGACTGTGCGGATTCCGGCATCCGCAGCCGCTTTCGTGGCAGCTTCCCATTCGCGGCACACTTCCGGAAGAAATCCCGTGCCTGAAGGGCTTTCTTCGCGTAAGACTTCATCGCCCCTGTCGCCGTAAAACCCAATTGCCGAAGCCGAGATCAACACACGGGGAGGCTGCGCCGTGCGGGCGAGCGCCTCGCACAAATGCGCCGTGCCAAGAACCCGGGAATCGCGGATGCGTTGCTTTTTCGCTTCCGTCCAACGCGCCGCTACTGGCTCGCCCGCAAGATGAATGACGGCGTGAAATCCGGAGACTAATTCCGGGCGTAGCGATTGCGCGGGATTCCACGCAAGCTCGCCGCTGCGGGATTCGGTCGCACGCACCAGCCTGATGATTTTAGATCCGCGCGATTCCAGCGTAGGAATCAGCGCAGATCCAATGAGCCCAGACCCTCCACTAATAAGAACGCGCATCTAGCTCAATCTAGCAGAATCACGCAGGGGCAACCGCCCCGGCCGGTCCAGTTCAGCGAAGCCCAACTAATTACGCAGAAATGTGGCCGCGAAAGCCTCACCAAACGTGCTTTCGCTATAATCAAATCAACAAACAAGCTGCGGGATAAGGCTTTCGTCTCCCTCCCATTTCTCGCGGCTCACAACAAATGGGAACGCTTCCGCCAACAGTTCGCGACCAACGTCCTCACCGTCACTAAGTTTCGTGATCTGCTACGAACTATGCGCGAGAACCGTCCCGGCGACGATCTGGAGTTGGTTCGCCGGGCATACGAATTTTCGCAGACTCATCATGCTGGTCAAACGCGCGCATCGGGGAAGCCTTATCTGATACATCCTCTAGAAGTGGCGCTGGTTTTGGCGGATATGAAGATGGATCCGGTCGCCATTGCGGCGGGCCTGCTGCACGATTCGGTTGAAGATACTTCGGTCACGATTGTTGATATCCGCAAAGAATTCGGAGAACAGGTTGCCCACATCGTCGAAGGCGTGACCAAGATCAGCAAAATTGATTTCGCCACGCATGAAGAGCAGCAGACCGAAAACCTGCGCAAGATGATGCTGGCGATGGTGGATGATATTCGCGTGGTGTTGATCAAGCTCGCCGATCGCCTCCACAACATGCGCACTTTGGAACACTTGCCGCCAGACCGCCAAACAAAAATTTCGAAAGAAACACTCGACATCTATGCCCCTATCGCACACCGGCTGGGCATGGGGAAAATCCGCGGCGAACTCGAAGATCTCGGATTCCGTTACCTCGATCCGATTTCTTACCAGCAGGTGTCGGAATCGGTGGAGGCGAAGCGAAAAGAGGGCGAAAAGTTTCTCGGGCGAGTGCAACAGTTTCTTCAGGACAAACTGAAAGAAGCCGGAATTACTGCGCGCGTCGAAAGCCGCATCAAGCGCGTTTACAGCATCCACAAAAAACTTCAGCGGCGAGCACATCGCCGTCGAGCAGGTCTACGAGCCTCTACGCTATGCGCGTAATCACGGCAGTCATTGCAGGATTGCTAGCGGCGTGCTAGGGATCGTGCACAACGTTTGGCGGCCGTGCCGGGACGAATTAAGGATTTCATTGCCATGCCCCGACCGAATTTTTACCAGTCGCTGCACACCTCGGTGATTACCGAAGATGGCACGCCTTTCGAGTCCAGATTCGCACCGAAGAGATGCATCGCATCGCCGAGGAAGGAATCGCGGCGCATTGGAAATATAAGGACGGCGCGGTTTCCGCGAAAGACGAGCAACGCCTGGCATGGTTGCGGCAGGTCGTCGAATGGCAAAGAGATGTTAGCTGATCCGAACGAATTTCTTTCCACGCTAAAGATCGATCTTATATCCGGAAGAAGTCTACACCTTCACCCCCAAGGGCAAAGTCGTCGTGCTGCCGCAGAGATGCCACGCCAATAGACTTTCGCCTAATCAGTTCACACTGAAGTCGGGCACGCTTGCGTAGGTGCGAAAGTGAATGGCCGCATGGTTCCGTTGCGTCACAAGATGCACTGCGGCGACATCATCGAGATACATGACTCAGCCGGGACACATGCCCAGCCGCGACTGGCTTGCGATCGTGAAGTCCTCCCGCTCGCGCAACAAAATCAAGCACTGGCTCAACGTTCACCAGCGTGAGCGCTCCATAGAAATCGGCCGAAAGGTGATCGAGAAAGAAGCCCGCAAATATCACGTGGCCTTTAGGGAGATTAAAGATGAGGTGCTGCGGAAAATTGCTTCCGACTACGGCCTGGGGCAAATAGACGATCGTCCAGCGACTTTCTGCCAGAAGCGCAGAAACTTCCTGAGCTCGGGGACCTTTCCGGGGCAAGATCGAGTTCTTGCCAAACGTATGTCTGCAGCACCCCTGGAAAGTCGGGCATGTGGTGGTCAATTCTCGCCGTCGTCAGCCGGTAGTCCTTGAGTTGCAATGCGAGGCTCATTGTGGTCTCCAGTATGTCGTGCCCCCGAGCGTCCCTTGACAACAGATGACATGACCACGCGTTGCTTATGCAAGCATGAATCGCAGTGAATTCAATGGGTCCCAGCACTCATCGCATGAAACTGCTGCCGGGCGCTTGACTTCGCCGCGCGGAGGCGACTAGATCGCTGGCACTCCCCTGGGGGGAGTGCTTAACAACCACCAACGCGGCGCCTATTGCAGGGCCGCGAGGGCAATGTTGGCGCATCCGTTCATCCCATTGGCGATCACTCAAGGAGCGATCCGAATGAAGTTCCGTCCCTTGCATGACCGTGTCAGCTTGAATGACGGCGACGCCGCGACCGCAGCGGTGTCAGCGCGCAGGATTCGCGGTCCGAGCGAGTCCGCACGACGTTCGGGCGCTTGAGCAACGTCGCGCGTTCCTCGTGCTAACGGCGCCTTCGGGACCATCAGCAAGGCGAGCGAAGCGGAGGAGTCCTCAGCCAACGCCGCGACAAGGATTTGGACCCCAGCGTCCTCGTCGCAAAAAATCAGCCGCCACTCCGAATTCCAACCCTCGGAGATGTCGGCCAACGGAACGAGTGGCTTTATTTCGGGAGCGAAAGCAAACCGCATTGCTCCGCCGCTTCGACGGCGTTGGCGAGCATGCGTTCGGGGCTGACCCGCGCGATCTGTCCATGCTCGGTGAGTACCGGTTCAGCAGCGATACCCCTAATTCAACGGCTTTTTGAACCAATAATCGAGCATGCCGCCGACAGCGGCGAAACGATGATGCGGATCGGCCGGCACGGGCTGAGGGCGGGTATTTTCTTCAACCAGGAAGGCGGCGCGCGCTTAGCGCCTGGAGCGTGGCGCTCCATTCCCCATCGTGGCCGTTGAACACGAGGACGCGCTTGCCAGGCCTCAGCCGCAGCACGGTGCCGAGATGATCGGCATGCGAGCGATCGAGCGGAACTGCGGGCGCCGACCGCAGCGGCGCCCTGACGGAAAGTCGCGGAGCACGAAAGTCGTATCGGGGCGTCGGAGAAGTATAAGCGATTGGCGCGAGATTGCTGGCCTGGGGTGGGCAACTTCGCGGTAGGGCCTGCCGCTTGTCGCCGAAATCAGCGGGCCTTTGTGCCCCGATTTTCGTCGCCAACCCTGGCGACGGAACACCGTGAGCACGACCGTGAGCGAGTGGAACGAAGATGCGCGCGCCATGACGATGTGCGTCGGGACAGTGTTTATCGCTGCCTCGCCGCTGCCCCATCCGGCACGGCCTTGGCACAAGCAGCGCCGCCGCAGTGCGCCGCGTAGATCGATCCGCACCGAGGCGCAGGAAAAGGCCACGGCGGTCCGGACCACGATCGACGAAAAAGTCGACCGCGGGGAAATTTGCACGCTGGTGCAGCGCTTCTATGCCGCCGAGGGGACGGTTGTGGAATTCCTCGAGGACAATAAAAGCTCGTGAACATTCCCGACCAGGCGATCACGGCGGCCAAGCGGAATCGCGAGCGCACCCTTGAACTCCGCACCGCGGCCTGCACCGAAGCGCCTCAGCTAGACCGCGACCGCCCTCGCTCAGCGGCGCCATCGGCACGCCGTCGATAGACACCAGCGAGAACACTCCAGTCCGGCCGCGGCACACTCGACTAACTTTCCAGCGATCCGCTGGCGAAATGAACCAGTCGGCCGGCTCGGTCGCCGACGCGACGGGAAATCGGTGGACAAAACAGGCCCCGCCCTGGTCGCGTCCTTACCTGCCGCTGCCCGTCTTGACCGGCCGATGGGCTCCTGGCTGTTGCTGCTGCCGTGCTGATGATCATGTGCACTCGCGGCCATCGCCGCGCATAACACGCCGAGCGTCGCGCAGATTGCGCTGTTTTTCGTCGGCGCCTTCGCCATCCGTGGCGCCGGCTGCACGTACAACGACATGTCGATCGCGATCTCGATGCCAGCGTCGAGCGCACCCGCTCGCGTCCAATTCCCTCAGGGCAGATCAGCATATTTTCCCCGGCGTTTGTCTGGTCGCGCGGCCCTGATCGGCCTTTCCATGCTCCTCTCGTTCAATGTCTTCGCCATCGGTTTGGGCATTCCCTCGCTTGTCATTGTCGCGGTGTATCCGTTCATGAAGCGCATCGCGCTACTGGTCGCGGATCGTGCTTGACCTCGCGTTCTCTGTCGGGGCGCTCATGGGTTGGGCGGCGATATTCGCGCGGCTCGACGCGCGGCGCTCTTGCTCTACGCCGGCTCGATCGCCTGGGTCATCGATTACGACACCATTTACGCGCGCCAGGATCGCGAGGACGATGCGCTGATCGGTATCGGATCGACCGCGCTGTTTTTTGTCGAGCGCACCAGCCATGCTCGGCCTGTTTTACGGTTTGGCTCTCATTCTCATCGGCGCGGTTGGCGTTACCGCCGGCGCCGGACCGGTCTTCACGGTCGGCCTGCTCGTTTTTGCCGCGCGCCTGGTGTGGCAGATTGCGCGGCTCGACATTTCAGACCCTGATTGTTGCCTTGCTTTGTACAAATCCGATGGCGACGCCGGGCTGATCTTATTTGCCGGCCTCGTTCTGGACGCAGCGCTGCCGCGTCTCGTTTAAGCCGCGCGGTCTATTGCGCCGTCAAACCGCCGTCCACGGCGAGCGCCTGGCCGACAACGAAAAAATGAGGCGTCGTCGGAAGCAAGGAACAGTACCGCGCGGCCGATCTCCTCCGGCTCGGCAATGCGCCCGATCGGATGCCGGGAGAGGATGAACTGCTCGACCTTGGGATCCTGAAACCAGTCGGCCAAAATCCGGGTGCGGGTGGCGCCCGGGCAAACGGCGTTGATGCGAATACCGCGGCCGATGTAATCGAGCGCCGCTGTGCGGGTTAGGCCGACGACGCCGTGTTTGCTCGCCGCGTATGCGCCAATGCCGCGCTCGCCGACCAGACCCGCCACAGAGGCCGTGTTGACGATGGCGCCGCACCCGGCCGCCAGCATCGCCGGGATTGATTTTTCATCGACAGGAAGACGCCCTTCAAATTCACATCGATCAGGCGGCTGAAGGCGATTTCCTCCTCATCGGCAACGGCAAAACCGCTGGCGCCGACGCCGGCGTTATTGAACGCGATATTGAGTTTGCCGTGCGCCGCAACGGCGCGCTCCACCATGCCGCGGCAATCGGCTTCCAGGCTCACATCGGCGGCGATGGCAATCGCCTGACCGCCCAACTCTTTGATGAGCGCTACGGTCTTCTCAGCATCCGCCTCGTTCTGATCCACCGCCGTTACCCGCGCACCCTCGGCGGCAAAGAGCTGCGATGTCGCCCTGCCAATTCCCGAACCGGCGCCGGTCACCAATACGCTGCGATCAATAAAACGCCCGGACATCCATCGACTCCGTGTTCAAGCCGCAAGGTAGGCGCTGTGCAGGATGTCAGGATTTTGCCGCAGCGCATCCGGCTCTCCGGAAAACCGAATTCGTCCGCGTTCATGACATAGGCGTGGTGGGAAATTCTAAGCGCAATGTGGGTGAATTGCTCGATCAGCAAAAC